>JBATAW010000047.1:0-103227 GCA_049662045.1 Methylophilaceae bacterium
GTCATCACCGTAAAAGCATGGGTGTTGCTAAGTCAGCATTGATGAGCACCGACCAGCAACGCATACGTCAATTAGAAAAGCAGGTTTCGCACTTGACCGAGGTCAACGAAATTCTAAAAAAGGCCCATGAGTATTCAATGGGTCAACGCAACACTTATACTTAAACTAAAAGTTAAGGAGTGATGTATGTTAAAACGTGATAAAAGATCATTTACAGAAGAAGAACAGCGCGAGTGCTGGCAGTTATGGCGTCAGGGTCTTGGATTTAGTGATATTGCACGAGAGTTGTCATCTAAGCCTGGCACGATATTTGGTGTTATTAGGCTCAATGGCGGATACTCACCACCACAACATACTCGTAAAAAGCAGCATTTAACGCTACTAGAGCGTGAAGAAATCTCTAGAGGCATTGCACAGGGATGCTCAATTAGAAATATTGCAGCTAAATTGAATCGATCGCCTTCAACGATTTCACGAGAGTTAAGTCGTCATGGCGGAACAACTTGCTATCGAGCCACTAACGCCGACCAACTAGCATGGCAAAACGCCTGCCGTCCTAAACCATGTAAGCTCGCTTCAAGTCCAGCTTTATGCGACTTCATTACTGAGAAACTTCAACACAAATGGTCACCGCAACAGATTTCTGGTTGGTTATCTCGACATTGGGTTGATAATCAGGACATGCAAATTTCCCATGAAACCATCTATAAAAGCCTTTACCTTCAAGCCCGCGGTGTGCTTAAAAAAGAACTCATGAAGCAACTACGATATGGACATAAAATGCGTCATACCAAGTTGCATTCAACGCGTGGAGATAGAGGAACAATCCGCATTGTGAATGGCTTATCCATTAGAGATAGGCCACCAGAGGCGATTGACCGAGCAGTGCCTGGTCATTGGGAAGGCGATCTTATTAGCGGCAGTAATAATAGTCACATTGCAACGCTCGTTGAACGTAACTCTCGTTACACGATACTCGCGCACTTGGATGGCAAAGACACTGATTCTGTTGTGCAAGCCATTACGCGTGAAATGATGAAGCTCCCCATGAACTTAAGAAAAACACTCACCTGGGACCGAGGCATGGAAATGGCTAAACATGCGAATTTTACCATTGCCACTGATATGGCAGTTTATTTCTGTGATCCACAAAGCCCTTGGCAGCGCGGTACTAATGAAAATACCAATCGACTGCTCAGGCAATACTTCCCTAAGAAAACGCCATTAGAGCACTACTCACAAGATGACTTGGATAAAGTGGCATTAGAGCTCAATGAGCGGCCAAGAAAAACTCTAGGTTACAAAACACCATGTGAGGTAATATCATATACTGTTGCGTTGACCCATTGAATACTCACACGTGTACTTCATCAACAACCCAAGTCGATAAAGTACACGTTCATGCAGCAACACATTACCCAGTATCGGATGAAAGCACTGTGCGAAGCCTTGTGCGTCAGTCGCAGTGGCTACCGAGCTTGGCTTCATCGCCCAGTAAACACATATAAACTGGCATTTAAAGAGGCAGTCAGCGCTAGTTACCACTCTCATCAAGCACGTACTGGTGCGCCAAGCATTACTGCTGATATTAAAGCAAAAGGTTTCAATGTGAGTGTACGTACTGTCGGACGCATGATGCAGAGATTAGGTCTGCGTGCCAGAGGTTGCCGTAAATTTAAACGTACCACTGATTCCAATCATAAGTATGGTGCGTCGCCAAACTTGCTCGACCGTCAATTCACGGTAGCTCGGCCTAATCAAGTATGGGTGGGTGATATTACTTATATTCGTACCGATGAGGGTTGGTTGTATCTGGCCGTACTGCTTGACTTATACAGTCGCCAAGTCGTTGGCTGGCAGATGAGCACACGCATTGACCGTCAACTAGCATGTGATGCTTTGCAGGCTGCAATACTCACACGTGGTAAACCAGAAGGTGTGATGGTGCATTCTGACCAGGGGGTGCAATATGCATCGAAAGATTACCGTTCACTCATCACGCAATACAAACTCACACAAAGCATGAGTCGTCGCGGTAATTGTTGGGATAACGCAGTGGCGGAAAGCTTCTTTGCAACATTGAAGAAGCAAGCCGTTTATGGTGAACGTTTTTTAACCAGGCAGGAGGCGCAACAGCATATATTTGAATACATTGAGTGTTACTATAATCGTGTGCGCAGGCATTCAACCAACAACTGGCTTAGTCCAGTAGATTATGAGACTGCGTATTACAGCAACATCGAGGGGATGCCTGTTCATTTAATTGACTAGGTCCATCTATCAGACATATTGCAAAAATAAGTAGGAATCGGATGACAGCATTTTCTTACAAATATTTACTACTTTTGCCTATAAGCATAATGCATTTTAAATTCTATGATGTGACTCATATTAATTACTAAGTTAAATTTTTTTATGTGAGGAGATTAAATTGAGTAAATATTTTTTAGCGTGGATTTTAGGTGTTCCTACATTTCTTTTAGTCGTTATTTACTTTTTTATGCATTAGCTAAGTTATAGGTTGATTGAATTAAATTAAATTAAATTAATAAATTGAAATGAGAGAAAAAATGAAAACAAATTCACAACAAAAACTTAAACCATTTAAGTTGGATATTGAAGGCATTAGAAAAAATGCTAGAAAACATGTTGAAGAAGGTGCTCATACAGCCTCATATCAAGGTGATGCAAGCGAGATTATTGCGCTGTTAAACGACTCGCTAGCAACAGAACTGGTTTGTGTCTTGCGATATAAACGTCATTATTTTACAGCGACTGGCATCCATTCAAAATCGATTGCAGCAGAATTTAATATTCATGCTCAAGAAGAGCTTGCACATGCAGACTTAATTGCTGAGCGTATTGTGCAATTAGGCGGAGAGCCTGATTTTTCTCCCAATACGCTATTATCTCGCAGTCATGCAGATTATTCAGCATGCCTAGAACTTAAAGATATGATTAAAGAAAACCTTGTGGCAGAGCGTATTGCAATAGACACTTATCACGCGCTGATTCGGTACATAGGCGATGACGACCCAACAACTCGAATAATGCTGGAAGGCATATTAGCTCAAGAAGAAGAGCACGCGGATGAGCTATCAGATTGGATAAGCATTTCCTAAAAGCTATTATCAATCTAAATTTCTTATAAAGTGATTCTTATTCATTAGCGATTTTTAACACTAGGTCTAAAATTAATTTTTCGACTTCCCATAATTCAATAGACCTTCAATAATATCGAAACTGAACTGGAGAGTAGGTAATGAGAGGTACGAGATATACAGATGAATTCAAGGCTGAAGCAATTAATTAAATCAATGGATGTGCCCATGGGTGGTTGAGGCATCAAAGCTTAGACGTTCCAGATACAATTTAATATACATGGCTCAAACAGCGCTAAACGGCTACTAAGATAAAGTAAGCTAAGCTATGGATAAGCTAGGCTAAATGCCACCTGTAAAGCCAATTTGACGCCAAGCTTCATACAGTAAAATAGCGGCTGAATTTGATAAATTTAAGCTACGGCTATTGGCTAGCATTGGTAAACGTAAACGATGCTCGGGTGTAAACTCATGACGAATTTCTTCAGGCAAACCGCGTGTTTCTGGGCCAAACACAAAAACATCTTCACTTTCAAAAGCCGTTTGCACATAACTGCTACTACCTTTGGTGGTGATGGCGAAAAGGCGTTTTCCATCTAACGCAGTCTTGCAAGCCTGCCAGCTATCATGTACCTGTAAATTAGCATACTCGTGATAATCTAAACCTGCACGTTTGAGCTGCTTATCTTCTAGCGAAAACCCCAGCGGCTTCACCAAGTGTAATTGCGCGCCTGTATTGGCACATAAGCGAATGATATTACCCGTATTGGGTGGGATTTCTGGCTCAAAAAGGACGATGTGAAACATGCGGGTATTTTAACCGAAAATTTTTTTATTTAAGTGCATTTAACATGCAATTATCACGCGAGAAAAAATTATCCCGCTGCCAGCCGCATTCTAGGCCGCTCGCAGCGGAATGAAATAATGTAATGCAAAGTTAAGCTTGTTTATTTAGTTGAAATGTATTGATTGCGATAACGCATATTGCGCAAACAGACAATATTTACCATTGAATTTACCATTGCAATCTAGTTGTAGTTTAAAATGTGGACAATTTTCGTGAATGGCATTTTTTATGAGGTAATCGATGAAGAAAGAGTTGAAATATAAGCTATTCATCAGATCAATTAGGCATCGCTTTAGTCTAACCGAAGATAAAGCAGATGACGAAGCCATTGATACCAGTATTCGCTCTGGGGTAGAGCTACGCGGTACTAACCTTTGGGTATTAATTTTCGCCATATTTATTGCCTCTATTGGGCTGAATGTTAACTCTACTGCCGTGGTGATTGGCGCTATGTTGATTTCACCCTTAATGGGCCCTATCATGGGCGTTGGTTACGGGGTTGGAATATACGATGAGACTCTAATCCGTAAGTCATTACGTAATTTAGCCATTGCAACTGGCATTGGCTTATTTGTTTCAACCTTGTACTTTGCCATCACGCCATTATCTGATGCCCAATCTGAATTGCTCGCCCGCACTAGCCCAACGATTTGGGATGTTTTAATTGCAATTTTTGGTGGCTTAGCTGGCATTATTGGTGCTACCCGCTCTGAAAAAACCAATATTATTCCTGGGGTTGCCATTGCCACTGCACTGATGCCGCCACTATGCACAGCAGGTTATGGCTTAGCTACGCTCAATTGGCATTTCTTTCTTGGGGCATTTTATTTATACTCAATTAACTGTGTGTTTATTGCCTATGCGGCAGTGTTAATTATTTGGATTTTAAAGCTAAAACGTAAAAAATTTGTGGATGAGCGCACTGAAACAAAAGTGCGACGTACGCTATCATTGGTCGTTCTGGTGACGATGTTACCAAGTGTTTACTTGGCCTATCAACTGGTGGAAAATGAAGTGTTTGCAAGCGAAGCAAAGCATTTTGTTACGCAAGAATTTAAATTTCCGCAAACCAGTGTGACCTATCACAAAATTGATCCTGTTAAAAAAGAGATTGCAATCACCATGGTTGGTGAGATCGTCAAGCAAGCTAAATTGCAAGAGATTGAAAAGAAATTATCCAATTATCACTTAACAGGTGCGCAGCTATTGGTTTATCAAGCTAAAGAGCAAGCCATAGATGTCACTGCCATTAAAGATAATGTGGTGCAAGACTTATATCAACATAATTTGCAAGAGCAAACGCAAATGGAGGCGCAAATGCAAGCGCAGCGCAGTAAAGAACTTAGTGATTTAAAAGCACAATTAGCTGCCACAAATGCTGAAAAAACCAATTGGCAGGCGATATCAAAAGAATTGAGTGTGCAGTATCCGCAAATAATTGAGCTATATTTGTCAAATGCACATCAATGGAGCAAAGATGAAACAAGCCTTGGGCAAAAATATCTCATCGTCAATATTAAAACCAGCAGCAAAATAGATGAAGACGATGTGAATAAAATCACAGCGTGGCTTAAAGTGAGAGCAAACACCGAACATGTAAAAGTAGTCATGGAATAAGGGCTGAAAATGAAGTTAGTTAAAGCATTGCTACTATCAAATACCTTTAATCGATTTTTTGAGTCAGAAAAATCCAGTGGTATTGTGCTTGTGCTATGCACAGTGGTTTCTATACTGATTGCGAACTCCACCCTGGGTGCGGACTATTTAAGTATTTGGCATGCCACTTTTTTGGGCTTAAGTATAGAGCATTGGGTGAACGATGGCTTAATGGCTATTTTTTTCTTAATGATAGGCCTAGAGCTTGAGCGTGAAATTTACATCGGCGAACTTTCAAGCATTAAAAATGCATTGTTACCTATTTGCGCTGCTATCGGGGGCATGGCGATGCCCGCCTTGCTGCATTTAACCATGAACTACGGGACACCCACCCAAGAGGGATTGGGCATTCCGATGGCGACTGATATTGCCTTTGCGCTGGGTATTTTAGCCATGTTAGGCAGTCGCATTCCAGCCTCATTAAAAGTATTTGTGGTGGCTTTTGCAGTGATGGATGATTTAGGGGCTATTGTGATTATTGCTACCTTTTATACCGCCAAAATTTCCATCAGCTACCTGTTAGGTGCATTTTTAGTTTGGGTGTTGCTTATCGTGCTAAACCGCGTATTCAGAGTAATGGCAGTATTACCGTATATTATTGGCGGCTTATTGATGTGGTTTTTGATGCTTAAATCGGGCGTACATGCCACTGTTGCAGGCATTTTATTAGCATTTGCCATTCCATTTTCAGCGAAAGATGATGATCAAACGTCTCCATCTTATCGGTTAGAAAACTGGTTGCATCGACCTGTGGCTTTTATTATCTTGCCCATTTTTGCATTAGCTAATACGGGTATTATATTTGAACCAAATTGGTTGCAAGGCTTGTTAAGCATTAATAGCGCAGGTATTGCGCTAGGCTTGTTTGTTGGTAAGCCTGTAGGTGTGCTGACTTTTTGTTATTTGGCCGTGATATTAGGCATCTGTAACTTACCCTCTGACTTAAAGTGGCAGCATATTGCGGGTGCTGGCATGCTCGGGGGTATCGGCTTTACCATGTCTATCTTTATTACCAACCTAGCTTTTGCTAACGATCTTGCCATGATTAATGCTTCAAAAATAGCCGTACTTTTAGCCTCAATGAGTGCAGGCATTATTGGCTATTTATGGTTGCATTTTGTTAGCGCCAAAGATGGTAAATAAACGTTAATTTTGTACGAGCGATTTTTATGCCTCTAGAAGCCGCATTATAGGCCGCTTGCAGAGATGGTGAAATAATGTGTGCGATTTTTTTGAGCTAATTTGATTTAATTAGCAATTTTTTCAAACATTATTTCTGCGTTAATCATGTGGTAAAGTTCTCGCGACCACCCAACATTCCACATGCGCTGCGCCTGCTTTTTTGAGCGTTTTTGCCAGCTCATTTAAGCTTGCGCCTGTGGTCATCACATCATCAATTATCGCAATGCGTTTGCCTGTTAAATCTATATGGCAAGCAAATGCACCTTTAATGTTTTTCACCCGTTCTTTTAATGGCAAGCTGGCTTGTGGCGCTGTGTATTTGGTGCGTGCGCAACAGTGGTAATCTATTGGGATATTTTGTTGCTTGGCTAATAATTTAGCGATTTCAAGGGATTGATTAAAGCCACGCTCTTTAAGCCTTTTGGGGTGCAACGGCATGGGAATAATTAAATCTAGATTTTGCATAGCATGGTGCGCGCTGATTAAATCGGCAAACAAATGCGCTGTTTGCAAAGTGCTGCCGTATTTGAATTGCTGCATGAGTGCATCTAGCGGAAATGCATAACGTAAGGCGGCAACCGTGACATCAAATTCAGGTGCTGATTTTAGGCATTGCCCACAAATTGGGTGATTTGAAAGTAAGCCACACTGCTGGCATTGCGGCGCGTTGTGCCAAGGTAGTGCATCAAAGCAGGCTGAGCATAAGCCTTTGCTAGTTTTTACAGGCGCGGTACAAAGCACGCACTGGCTTGAAAATAACCAATGATTAATTTTTGCACAGTTGTTAATGAGTTGTTTGTAGTTCACTTTACAGCTTATAATAACGCTTTATTCATATTGTTCATTTAAAGGTTTACTCGATGCAATCTACAACACAAGCGGTGGTTAACACAGATAGTTTGAAACATCATAACAAACAATGTGACTCTACAGTAGATTCGACAGTTAGCCGCTGGAGCATAGATGAGCTTGTGGCTTTATATGATTTGCCCTTTAACGATTTAATGCATCAAGCCACCACGGTGCACCGCGCCAATTTTGATCCAAATGGTGTGCAAGTGAGTACTTTATTGTCCATAAAAACTGGGGGTTGTAGTGAAGATTGCGGCTACTGCCCACAAGCGGCGCGCTACCATACCGAGGTAGAAAACGAGCCGATGATGGCTTTGGATGATGTGCTTACCGCCGCGCGAGAAGCTAAAAATAACGGCGCTAGCCGCTTTTGCATGGGTGCTGCATGGCGCAGCCCAAAGCAACGTGATTTAGAACCCGTATTAAGGATGATTGCCGAAGTGAAAGCAATGGGGCTAGAAACCTGTGCCACTTTAGGCATGCTTAAAGATGGACAAGCCGCGCAGCTTAAAGAAGCGGGCTTAGATTATTACAACCATAATTTAGATACCGCGCCAGAGTTTTATGGCGATGTGATTACCACGCGCACTTATCAAGACCGTTTAGATACGCTAGATAGCGTGCGTGAAGCGGATATTAACGTATGTTGTGGCGGCATTATAGGCATGGGTGAGTCGCGCAATCAGCGTGCAGGTTTATTGGCGCAGTTGGCAAATATGGAGCGCCCACCAGAAAGCGTGCCAATTAACTTACTCACGCAAGTGGAGGGTACACCGCTACACGGCACCGAAGAACTAGACCCCTTTGAGTTTGTACGCACCATTGCCATTGCACGGATTACCATGCCCAAAAGTTTTGTGCGTTTATCAGCAGGCCGCCAAAGCATGAGTGAAGGCACGCAAGCTTTATGCTTTTTAGCGGGTGCAAACTCTATTTTTTATGGTGAAAAATTACTCACTACTAGCAACCCAGAAGCAGAAACTGATAAAAAGCTATTTGCAAAATTGGGCTTGCACGCTATTTAATATAACCGAGCTTTCGCGTCATAAATTGCGCTCCTACAGAATCGATTGTCATGCTCAAATTTTTACAATTAGCGCTAGACCAGCGCGAAAAAGACGGCTTAATGCGTCAGCGACGCTTGCTAGATTCGCCACAAGCTGAGCATATTGTGGCTGATACCAAGCCCTATTTATCATTTTGCAGTAACGATTATTTGGGATTGGCCAATCATCCAAAACTCATTGCTGCTATGCAACAAGCGGCAGGTAGCTCTGGCGTGGGTAGTGGTGCTTCTGGGCTGGTGACGGGGCATCATCGTTACCATGACGATTTAGAAAAGCAGTTGGCGAAGTTTGTAAATTTGCCAGCAGCACTTTTATTTTCAACAGGATACATGGCCAATATTGGCGTGCTAGGCGCATTGCTTGGCCGTGGCGATGTCATTTTTGCCGATAAGCTGAACCATGCTTGTTTAAATGATGGCGGCTATTATTCACTGGCTGAATTTAAGCGTTTTGCCCATAACGATGTAAAAGCACTCAAAAAATTGCTTAAAGCCAGCACCGCTAAGCATAAAATGATTGCCGTTGATGCGGTGTTTAGTATGGATGGTGATATTGCGCCGATTCCTGAATATTTAGCCTTGTGCGAACAATACGATGCCTATTTATATATTGATGACGCGCATGGTTTTGGCGTGCTCGGCCAGCACGGTGCAGGCACCTTAAGCCATTTTCAAGTGCATGAAAAAATGGCGAAATCGCCGCGCATCATCATGATGGCTACTTTAGGCAAAGCCGCGGGCGTGGCAGGTGCGTTTGTGGCGGGTGAGCAAGTGGTGATTGATTATTTAATTCAAACCGCAAAAAGCTATGTGTACTCAACGCCTGCGCCACCTGCGTTATCGGCTACATTGTCTGCATCGGTGCAGTTAATCGAGCAGGGGGATGATTTACGCGCGCATTTATATGGCTTGATTGCTTTATTAAAAGCGGAGATAAAGCTTGAAAAATGGCAGCTAATGCCCTCTATCACCTCGGTACAGCCCTTAATCATTGGTGACAATTTTAAAGCCGTAGCCGTGAGCAAGTATTTGCAAACACTCGGCATTTTAGTACCCGCTATTCGCCCGCCCACCGTGCCTGTTAACACAGCACGTTTGCGTATTTCGCTCTCGGCTGCGCATAGTCAAAACGATATTTTACAATTAGTGTCAGCCCTTAAAACCGCAGAAAAGACACTAGCATGAGCTTGCATGTAGAAGTGGTTGGTCAAGGAAAACCTTTAGTAATGATTCATGGTTGGGGTTCCAATGGGGCGATTTTTCACGCCATGACAAAGTTACTGAGCAACCAATTTACTTTGCACTTGGTCGATTTACCAGGTGCGGGCATGAGCCGACCAATTGATCCTTATCATTTATACGCCTTAGCCGAGCAGGTGGCTATTACTTTGCCAGCCCATGCTGATATTTTAGGCTGGTCGCTTGGTGGGCAAGTGGCGATGCGCTTAGCGCTAGACCGCCCCGATATGGTGTGTAGATTAGTGCTGGTTGGCACTACACCTTGTTTTGTCACTAAACCTGATTGGGAAATTGGCGTGCAGCCGCGCGTGTTTAATGATTTTGCCAAAGCGGTGAATGACGACTACCAAAAAACCATGCTGCAAAATATTACCTTGCAGTGCATGAACGCTAAAGACGCCCGCAAAACCATTAAAATTTTGCGCGAAAAATTTTTAGCGCGCCCAGCCGCCAATACTCAAGCCATCATGCACGGCCTGCAACTGTTACTCGATACTGACTTGCGTGAAGAAGTGCAAAATTTAAGAAAGCCGACATTGCTCATACATGGTGACCGCGATAACCTAGCACCCTTACAAGCCGCACATTGGATGATGCAAAACTTGCCAGCGGGCTTTTTACGGGTGATGTCTGGGGCTGCGCATGCACCATTTTTATCGCATCAAGCGCAGTTTGTTGAGGCACTCACTCAATTTTTAGAGCCAGTTTAATGGATGGTGGTTTTTTTGTTTGAGGCAATCAATGTTGATATTTTACATAAGCTTACCCACCACCCGTCATTCCCGCGAAAGCGGGAATCCATTTTAGCACTACATATAAAGTCAACATGGGTTTCCGCTTTCACGGGAATGACGAGTTAAAATGCATCAATATATTTTCCGCAAAGGTCAAAAGTGAACGACATCTATCACATAGATAAAGCCCGTGTGCGTGCCTCTTTTGGTCGTGCGGCACAAACTTATGATGCTGCCGCTGTTTTGCAAAAGCAAGTGCGTGAAGAAATGCTGAGCCGCTTAGCCTTAGTAAAGCTTGAGCCAAAAACCATATTAGACGCAGGCTGTGGCACAGGTATGGCAAGCATTGCCTTGCAAAAAAAATACCCGCAAGCGCAAGTCGTTTCGCTCGATTTTGCGCTGCCTATGCTACAAAAAACCCGCCATGTGTGCGCCAGCACAGGCTTTATCAAGCAAGTTAAAAATTTGTTTAGTAGCGATAAAAACGGCTTAATTTGTGCGGATATTGAAGCGTTACCCTTAGCAAATAACAGCATTAATTTAGCGTGGTCAAACTTAGCCATACAATGGTGCAATGATTTAGATGCCGCCTTGCAAGAGTTTCACCGCGTGCTACAGCCTGAGGGTTTGTTGATGTTTAGCACCTTTGGGCCTGATACGCTGAAAGAGCTACGCTTGGCCACCACGCAAGAAAATAACACTAGCGTCAGCCGCTTTATTGATATGCACGACATTGGCGATGCACTAGTGCGGGCTGGCTTTAGTGCGCCCGTGCTAGATGTTGAGCGTTTTACCTTGACCTATGATGATGTGAAAAGCGTAATGCGCGACCTGAAAAGCATCGGCGCACATAACGCTACCGATGGCCGCACGCGCGGTTTGCATGGGCGAGGTTTTCTTAACAAGATAGAAGCTAGCTACGAGCAATTTCGCAGCGATAGGCAAAGCAATGGTGGCAAATTACCTGCCACATTTGAAGTGGTTTACGGGCATGCTTGGCGCGGTAAAGACAAAGTAAAGTTTGAAGAGGGCGTCTCACCCATCAATTTTAAACCAAGGTAGGCGTGCGATTGATTGCGCGAGGCGATGGTATTTAACATTGTCATTCGCGCAATCAATTGCGCTCCTACAAAAACAACTATTAATATGACTATGAAATCTTATTTCATCATCGGCACTGATACCAATGTAGGCAAAACCTACATTGCCAGTGCGCTTATTCAACACTTTGTGGTGGCCGGTTTTAAAACAATTGGCATGAAGCCCATCGCATCAGGCGCAAACTTCAACGCGCAAGGCACGTTGATGAATGAAGACGTGCAAGCCTTGCAAGCCGCCAGCAGCCTCGCTGCGCCGCTACACCATATCAACCCCTACTGTTTTTCCCCCGCCATTGCACCGCATATTGCCGCAGCGCAAGCGGGCGTGACCATGCAGATTGCAGTTATTCAGCAAGCATATCTGCAATTAACAAAGCTAGCTGATGTGGTGATAGTAGAAGGCGCAGGCGGCTTTTTTGTGCCAATAAACGCGACGCAAACACTGGCGGACGTGGCAGTAGCGTTGAATATCTCCATCATTTTGGTGGTAGGTGTTAAGCTTGGTTGCATTAACCACGCCTTGCTCACAGTGGAAGCCATTCAGGCGCGAGGCTTAAACTTGGTAGGGTGGGTCGCCAATCAAATTGACCCTGAGCTAGCCGAGTTTGAAGAAAATATAGCCAGCTTAAAACAACGCATTTCAGCGCCATGCTTGAGTGTGGTGAAATGGCAAAAACCCGCGCAATTTCAGCTTTATATCACTGCGTGAACAACGCGTTACCCACAAAATTTAACGGAAGCTAATGAATATTGCTAATAAAGACCTTTTAATGGCGCTATAATTAGTATTATTAAAAGTATCTATAAAGGAATTGTTATGTCTCATTTAGTATTGGCAGAAATGACTGCAAGCGTTTCTGAATTAAAGAAAAATCCAATGGGCACAGTGGCGATGGGTGAAGGTTTTGCCGTTGCAATTCTCAATCGCAATGAACCTGCATTTTATTGCGTGCCAGCAAAGGCGTATGAAGCGCTTATGGATAAAATAGAAGATTTAGAGTTAAATGCTCTAGCGAATGCACGAGCAAATGAAAAAGTCATTAAGGTTAGCTTAAATGACCTATGAGTTAGCTTTTTTAGAGGTTTCTCTCAAGGAGTGGCGTAAGCTAGACCGCAATATACAGGCACAATTCAAGAAAAAGCTGGAAGAACGGCTAGAAACACCTAGAGTGCCCTCAGCAAAACTGCATGGACACGAAGACCGTTACAAAATAAAACTACGCAGCATTGGCTATAGGTTGGTTTATCAGGTGAATGACGACGTGTTAATCGTATTAGTGGTTGCAGTTGGTAAACGGGAACGCAGTGCTATTTATAAGGCCGCAGAAATGCGATAGACGAATTAACCGACAATTTGCCAACTTTGAAGAAAATGTAACCAACTTAAAACAACGTATTAATGCGCCATGTTTGAGTATGGTGAAATGGCAAAAAAGCGCACAATTTCAGCTTTAAAAAATCAGCTAAAAATCCCCTGAGAACCGCAAGAATCATGCCCGTAGAGTATATGCAATAAAGCGTATTATTGTACGAGAGAAATTTATGCCTCTGTAAGCCAGTCTGTATGCGGCTTCCAGAGCATCGAAATAAGATGAGGTGAAATTTAGCTGTTTTTGAGCGTAATTACTTTAAATTTTTAGGTGAAAATGCTGGTTTTTGTAGGGTGGGCAACTTGCTTGCCCACGCAGTAGAATATAGAAAGTTTGTTACACGTGGGCAGAATCTGCCCACCTACATGGCTAACAAAAAAATTCCCAACATTACACCAAGAGAGATATGCGCCAAAAATAAAAGAAAATAAATGCTATTTTTTACCCAAAAGTATTTATTTGATAACACATATTTATTTCCATTAGTTCTCTTTCCTAAAGTGGAACAAATTAAAAAATATAAAAGTGCACTACTAAAAAAAACTAGCGCACTACCAAGCCCATAGTAATTGTCTAGCATGTAACCTTTCATTGAGCTTTTAATCTCAGTGCTCAAAAAGGTATAAATAAAATAAAATACTACCAACCCTGAAATAATTGCAGCGGTAGCTTTGTTATCAAAATCTATGACAAAACTATCAATTGGATCTGCCCATGTCTTTTTTTTATCATTTTCTTTCAAATTCAAGTTTCCATCACCACATTTCTATTTTTTTCTGTACATCACAACTCTTTTTAATTAAATCAATCAACGTCTTTTCACCATCTCAAGTAGTGCAAAATCAACGGGCTAGAAAATCAACGACAAAGTCTTTTATTTTTTGGTCGTCATGGTTTCTACAAAAAGAGAGAAACTCTTCTAATAGATTGCCAAACCCAAGTCTTTTAAGCGTATTAGCTATTTGCCAGTAAACAAAATCATCTGTGATATTTCTATATTCGAGTGAAATATTTTTTAAAGTATCTTTGATAGACTCATCTTTATAATAATTGCCTTCTAATATTTCACCAGCCTCACCCATCACTCGAGTAGAACCATCGATGGCAATTCGTAACAAGAATGGGAAAATGGAATTTAGAGCTTCCTTATTAAGGGAAGAGTTTTTTAAAATGTATAATGCCCAGTCCACATCATCCACCGTTTGGTGATTTAAAATATTACATAATTTTGTGAGTGCACTCTCTTTAGAAAAGAAAATATCACTCTCTTTCATAAAGTTAGATAAAGTAATTTCCTGCTTACGAAATCTATGCGCGATGACGCGAAATTTTTGCCAGTCGTCTTGTATCATTTTATTCCGCCATATTTACACGGTAGTTTAGTCTAGGGCTTAGGCTGAGCTTTACGAAGCCCACATATTGCCGTCTTTAAAACAAAAACACTATTTTGAAATATCCGAGCTTGTTGGTTGGGCTTCGTAATGCTCTGCGCCAACCTACTCACTACGTTTGTTTTTTTCATTGAATTGACCAAGCGACCTGTGCCTAAAATTTAGAATCAAATTAAAAGGTTATTATATTATGCCAAGTACTGGTGCAGAGCATCGAAATATGATGCGGTGAAAATTGGAGTAAAAGTCCCTTTCTTTCAACTCATGTCCCCATTACCACATTTTTATTTTGCTTTCCGTACATCACCACTCTTTTTTAATTTAATCAATCTGACTCGTGCACATCTAAATACCAAAAACCTTGAGTATTGAGTCAGAAATACCTTCTAAGCCACGCCCCGTTATGCCTGATTTTTTGCCTAAATAGGGCATTTCTTCATAAATGTAATAGCCAGCACCTTCAGAAAAATGATCGTTTAATAGCTCTTGTTTACCCATTAAGTACGCTACAAAAGTTTCACATCGGGTGGTGGAATAAGGCAGATTAGCACTAAATCCAATCGTTGAAGCCTGATTGATATTTCGACCCAATCCAGCGCGCTCAACTTTAATGCCACGGCATCCTTTAATAATGAGCGTGGCTGGCCCATGAAATACTAAAAAGCGAAGTTGCAAAGTGAGCCATGCGTTAAGGTTTGCTAAACGCCAGTGATGTGAAATAAAAACGGGGTGATTTATTTGCTGAACAATGCCCACTAAACTATGGGGTTGAAGCACAATAGCAGCACCAATCGGTATTGTGATTATGCCAATTTCAATCAGCGGGTCTTTTAAAGATGAAATCACGTAGGTTTCATCTACTTCTTTAGAATTCGCTCGTATTCTAGTGAGCGCAAACATGCCTGATGCTAAACTGCTCAGTGGGTATTTGTAGTCCATCAGCCATTTAGTATCTTTCAAGCCTTGTTGTGAGGTGCTTTGTAAGTATTCTGCATGCACCAGTAACTCTTCGCCGTCTGAAATTAGTACCTCTTGTGAGACTGCCGAAACGGATATTCTATTTTGATTGCCCTCAGGGTTGTTTTTACAAAGTATTTTACCCGATACATTTTTTAATACTCGAACAGGTGGCCGTTTTGAGGTAATAGGAGCAACAATATAGTAGAAAAAAGATTTAATGATTAGCGGAAAAAATAAGATAGAAACTAAAATGGCGAATGCTGCGGGTATCACCGTCTCGTAAGATTTTAGCTTTACAAACCAGTTGTCATTAAACTTTGTTTTTTGCGCGTCATAAAAAATATTGATAGGATCTGTAATCACTTTAAATGAATCATCTGCGATTAACAACGGTGCTACTTCCTGAGGTGGTTTAATTTGCGCTAATTTAACTTTTTGATTTTTATAAACTTTTGCCGCATTGATTAATTTTTTTTCTAAATTGATATGCGCTTTTTGAAGTTGATTTAATTGAATATTAATCGCAGTAAAGGGGATTTTAGATTGGATGGGGTAATCATATTCCAGCGTTAATTGCGCATTTTTATTATTTTTAAATAAACGATTAGACTCTACAAGATTAAGCCGCAGCCGCTCAAGGTTAATTTGATCAATTCGCAACGTTTGCCTGAACTCTAAAATTGCTTGTAACTGTTTTAAATAAGTAAGCTCTTGGTTGAGTATTTCAATTTCTATGCCACCTTTAGCGCTATCGAAATCACCTTGTAAATAGGCAAGTTTTCGTTTCCAATCTGGTGGTTGATTGGCTTGTCTTTGTTTGATTTCATGATCAATGGCAACAATTTTTTGCGTTATTTCTTTAAGTGAAGCCTGCTTTAGCGAACCGCTGTTTTGTTCAGCTTCAGATTTTTTATCTTTTATAAAAAGCGATATTTCTTGAATAGTGTTATCTATACTGGCAAAACTAATAGGGCTTGAAACATAAGTGTTGTACTCTTCTTGTACAAATTTTCCAAGCGCAAGAATAAGCACAATCAATAAAAAAGATAGAAAGTTACGATACAGCCATAAAGCAATCGTTTGAAAAATAGACATAGTTAATGCTTATTTTTTTCATTGAGTTGAATTGGCGACCTGCGCATAAAATTCCGTATCAAATTAGAAGTAAAATTATAATATGCTAAGTAATAAAATAGATGCTTATAGATTATATTGATTGCCAATTATTTGGTGAAAAGGGGCTTATTTTTGATGTTATCAAAAACGCGCAAAATACTTAAAAAGTGCACGAGTAACCGCAAGGGTCATGCCCTTAGAATATATGCGCTTAAGTGCATTATTCGTACGACAAATTTTTATGCCTCTGGAAGCCTTATTCTAGGCGGCTTGCAGAGCATCGAAATAAGATGGGGTGAGAAGTGGAATAAAATACGCAATTTTGCATGGCTATCTTTGTAGTGGGGATGACTTGTTTGCCCACGCTGATAAGCATGGAAAGTTTGTTACACGCGGTCAGAATCTGCCCACCCTACATGACTGCGTTATACTGGACAGAATCATGGGTAAATTAATACAATTAACTATTAGGGGCTATCTCGTTGAAAAATAAAATCATTGCCATTTTAGAGAGCCGCTCTGGCGAGCAGCTTGCCGATATTGTCAAAAAAAATGGTGGGAAGCCTTTCTCAGCGCCTGCGTTAGCTGAAATCCCCGATATTGACCCTGTGCATATCGCAGAATTAATCAATAGCTGGGATGTAAGCGCTCCAGATATTTTTATATTTCAAACTGGAGTTGGGGTTAAGGCTTTGTTTGCTACCACAGACCAGTTGCATCTTACTGGCAAATTATTAAGGTTTCTTGAACTGGCTACAGTTGTAGTGCGCGGCCCTAAACCCACTGCAGCTTTACGCTCTCGGGAAGTACGCATTGACTTGCGCGCAAAAGACCCTTACACCACTCATGAAATCATTGCCGCATTAGGTACAACAACTATCAGCGGCAAGAAAGTTGTAGTACAGCGTTATGGCAACACCAATCTTGAATTGCAACAATTATTGACGGATAAAGGCGCGAAAATTACTGAAATTGCCACCTACCGTTGGAGTATGCCAGATACACAGCCACTGATTGATCTGATGAATGCACTGGATCAGAACAGCATTGATATGGTTTGCTTTACCAGTGCATCGCAAGCAGAGAACTTATTTACTCTGGCGCAGAGCTTGGGTAGAACGCAGCAACTGCTTGCAAGTATCAATCGAAGTTTAATTGCATCTATCGGACCAGTGTGCAGCCATACACTGAGCAAATTGGGGATCAGAGTCGATGTTGAAGCGCGCCCGCCTAAACTTGGCCCGTTCATTAGTGCAATCAATGACAAGTTTACTGAATAGAGAATTAATTCTATTTGCTTGATCAACCTAAACAGAAAGTTCATATTGGCTGAGCTTTGCTACTAACTATTGGCTGAACTTTAACAACTCAACAAAGTCAGAAGTTGGTACTAGGGTATACTTTTTTAAGTTGTAATTCTAATAATTTTTTAGCTGCTAGCAGCGATTTAATAAGGGGCGACATCATGTTACAACCAGCATTAACGACTAAACAGTGTGAGCCATGTCAAGGTGGCATTCCTCCACTTTCTATGCAGGAGGCACAAAAATACCTGAATCAGGTACCAGGTTGGGAACTGCTAGATAGTGGTACAAAACTGAAGCGGAGTTTTCATGGTGGTGACTTTATGAGTGCACTGAAGCTAGTGAATGAAATCGGCGAGTTATGTGAGAAAGAAGGCCATCATCCTGATATCACATTGGGATGGGGATATTGCAAGATTATATTCCAAACTCACAAAATCAACGGCCTGCATGAAAATGACTTCATTATGGCGGCTAAGGTCAATGAACTAACCAGCATGCTTAGGTTCGGCTGAGCTTGCCGAAGCCCAACACATCACCGTCATTAAAATAATGACACTATTTTGAAATATCCGAGCTTGTTTGCCCATGTGGTGGAATATGGAAAGTTTGTTACACGTGGGCAGAATCTGCCCACGTTACTGGGCTTTGAAGAAAATATAGCCAGCTTTAAAAAACAGATAAAAATCTTAAAAAATCCCCCCGAGTAACCGCTAGGGTCATGCCTGTAGAGTATATGCGCTAAAGCGTATTATTCGTACGACAAATTTTTAAGCCTCTGCAAGCCTTATTCTATGCGGCTCGCAGGGCATTGAAATGATATACGTTAAAAAATTGGATAAAAGCAGTCATTCTAATGATCACATATCCCTCACCATCGTCATTCTGAGCCTAGTTTTTTAGGCGAAGAATCCAGTTGCTATATTGTAAAGTACAACACCTCTGGATTCTTCGCTGTGCTCAGAATGACAGGGTGAGGTTGGTGAGTTGCAGAGGAGTATGGAAAGTTTGTTACGAGTGGGCAGAATCTGCCCGCCTTACATGGCTACATACTGCAACCACCATTGTTGTCAATCTTAATTTCTTGACGGGGAAATCCAATAGAGGCATTATTAAACTCCACTACAAAGCCACCATTTGCCCAACTCCAAGTGCCTTTTCCATACTTTGGAGAGCTGGCATCGCAAGATTTTCCTAAATAAATCATTATGTCTGATGATTTAAGAATAACGCCGTTAGCGTTAGCGGCGGATGTATATTGATTTCCACGGCTATCAATATAATCAACTGTTGTCAGTGGAGTCAATGAGGAAGATACATCTTTAGATGAAATATTGTTATTTGAATTTATTATTTTACAATCTTTTGAATTGGGAGATTTAAGAATATCCCCATCGCCAACACATGAAACAGTTATGCTATCTCCCTTACTCAGAGCAGCAAGTGAATTTAATTCATCTTTTTTGAATTTTAAACTTGCCCCAATTACACCGTCTTTAGTGTCCACTATAAGATAGGGATTATCTAAAATATCGGTGTTTATTTCACTTACAATACAGTCAAACTCGTAACGCTTCCCTTTAAATTTTATGTCAGCTGATACGGTGTTTTTTTCATAAGCTTGTTTCAACTCCATTAGAGTTGCTTTAATTGCAGGTTGATCTTCAGTGGCAAGAACTGGAGTGGCTGGGGCAACTTTACCACCAAAAAAATATAGCGCCAAAAATGCCAATGCAAGCAAGGCGCCTATAATCTCAATTACTGACATCGGCCTTCTGAATGTTTGCTGCATAGGTTTGTTTGTGAAGCCGCATTTTGGGCATGATGCGGCCTTGTCACTTATTTCATGGTTACACTCACTGCATTTAATTAATGACATTACCGCTCCAATTCTAACGCTTTACTTCGCCAATTCCGCTGCCTCTACTACCACCTTATAAAGCTGCGCTTCTTGTGGTGTTGCTACGCGTTCGCCAATGGCAATTTGGTTGCGTTTGCCTGGAGCAACGCCACCAGAAATCAACATAGGCGCGCTTTGCCCAACGGCGCGACCAGTGGCGGCATCGTATTTCACCACACGCACTTGCACGCGGCCAATGGGCACACTGGTGCTATTTTGCACGACTGCAAACACATTGCCAGCGTTATCTGCCATGGCACCAGATTGTATGTATTTAGCGGGGTTGCGTGGCAAATCAATGCGCACGCCACGCGCGTTGGCTTCTTTGCCGTACTCTGAATCCGAGCCTGCCGCAACACTATAATGTTGTAATGCGCCATCAATATCCCCTCTCTCTTCAGCAATTTCACCTAGTAAGGTATGGCCAGGCGCGGTGGGGAGCAGTTCGTTAGCGCGTTTTAAAAAGGGTTCTGCTTCGGATTTTCTGCCCATATTAAATAAGGCAATGCCGCTTTGCACGTGCGGTTTAAAGTAGTCTGGCTGTAATTTAATGGCTTTTCCGTAATAGGCTAGGGCTTCTTGTGGTTTTTTCTCGGTTAAGGCAATGTCGCCCAATAGCTCTTGAAAGTGTGCTTCGCGTGGCTCTCCTTTAATGGCTTGCTTGGCTAGAGCGGTGGCTTTAACGGTGTCTTTGGCGGCTAATGCTTTTACGCCGTCATCGTAGGCTTTATAAGCCGCTTGGGTAGATTTTACTTTCGCCACATTTTTAGCATAGGCTTCTTTGCCCCATTCACCGCCTGCGCCAATTTTTGCTAACGTTGCTTTGTTGGCGGCGACACGCTCGGGTGAGGGCGGGTGGCTGGCAAATAAACCTTCAATAAAATTACTTTTCCGGTCTGCACTTAAGCGTACAAAAGTCTCTTGTAAAATGACAGCGGCGGTCGGGTCATAGCCAGCTTTTTTCATGTATTGCATGCCGTAAAGGTCTGCTTCGCTTTCTGCATCACGCCCGTATTTGCTGGTGGCAAGGGCTGCGCCCACTTGTGCACCACCTACAATTAAATTGCCATAATTGCTATTTTGCGCGCCTATGCCCACGGCGATCATTGCGCCTTGCATAAATATGCCGCGTTCCATACTTTTAGCGCCGTGGCGTGCCGCCGCGTGGACAATTTCATGTCCCATCACCGCGGCTAATTCGGCCTCGCTATTGAGTTCATAGAGCAAGCCACGATTAAACGCAATTTTGCCGCCAGGCATGGCCCATGCGTTGGGCACAGAGTCGTTTAACACAACAAATTCATAAGGTAAGTCTGGACGGTCAGATACCGCACCTAGGCGCTTGCCGATGCCTTGTACATAGGCGGTGAGTTCTGGGTCAATGGTGTAATCACCACCTTGCGATTGCCGCGCGGGGGCATAATTTTCTTTACCCATGGCAATTTCTTGGCTTTGCGAAACAAATTGGAATTCTTTTTTATGGGTAACTGGATTAGTGCCACATGCGGTGGTAATTAACGCTAAAGTTACAATGAGTATTAGGGATAATTTTTTTGAAATATGTTGTATAAGCATCATCAAATCCTCAATGTTGGTGTTAATAAAGTTTATGTTTTTGTAGGTAGTTAAGCACGTTTTCGGGTAGCAAATAGCGTACAGAATGTCCATGTTGCAGCGCTTCGCGTATCGCTGTTGACGAAATATCTAAGGCCGTTATTTGTTGCATGTGTATTAATCCATTTTCATGCGTCGTTAAATCATCACACATCTCAGTGTAATGCGCTTGTAAATAGCTTTCAAGTGTTTTAGATAAGCCTTCTTTTGGCTGATTAGCGCTATTTGGCCTTGCAACCAAGCAAATATGGCAAAGAGTTAAAAGCTCTTGCCAGCGATGCCAGGTGTTAAGTTTTGTAAAAGCATCATTGCCCATAAAAAGAGTGATGCTAGTTTGTGCACCTAGCTCGTTTTTAAGGTTTTGTAAGGTATCGAAAGTATAAGAAGAACCAATTCTTAAAAGCTCTTGTTGGTCTAGCTTAAATAGCGGATTATTTTCAATGGCAAGTGCGACCATGGCTGCACGATGTTCAGCCGACACTGTAGGCGGTGACTTATGCGGCGGGTTGGCAGATGGGATAAAGCGCACTTCATTTAACTTAAGCAGCTCTGCTAGCTCTTGCGCCATGCGTAAATGCCCAAAATGAATGGGGTTAAAGGTGCCGCCTAAAATGCCGATTGCAGCAGTCATTTACGTATTTTACTAAGCATCGCCTGTTTGGGTTAGTCTCTTACGTGCCCATCACCCAACACCACATATTTGAGCGAAGTTAAGCCGTCTAATCCCACTGGCCCACGCGCGTGTAGTTTGTCGGTTGAAATGCCAATTTCAGCGCCCAAGCCATATTCAAAGCCATCGGCAAAACGGGTTGAGGCGTTCACCATCACAGAGCTAGAATCTATCTCGCGTAAGAAGCGGCGCGCTTTAGTGTAGTTTTCCGTCACAATCACTTCGGTGTGTTGGCTTGAATGCTGGTTAATGTGCGTAATCGCTTCATCTAATCCACTCACCACTTTGCATGAAATAATCGCCGCTAAATATTCGGTGTAATAGTCTTCATCGGTCGCTGGAATGGCATGGCTAACAAGCGCGCAAGTTTCTGCACAACCGCGAATTTCAATGCCATGTTTTGTGAGCATTTCCGCCAATTTTGGTAACACTTCTTTGGCAACCGAGCGGGCAATCAATAGCGATTCCGCCGTGTTGCAAGTGCCAAGGCGCTGCGTTTTGCTGTTTTCTAAAATGCGTAAAGCCTTGTCAAAGTCGGCATCGTCATCCACATACACATGGCAGTTGCCATCTAAATGCTTAATCACAGGAATGCGCGCATCGTTAGAAATACGCTCAATCAAACCCTTGCCGCCGCGTGGCACAATCACATCTACATATTGCTTCATAGTAATAAGCTCACCCACTGCCGCGCGGTCAGTGGTTTCTACCACTTGCACGGCGGTGGTTGGTAAGCCAGCCGCTTGCAGGCCTTCATGCACCAGTTTAGCCAGCGCTTGGTTGCAATGAATGGCCTCGCTACCACCCCGTAAAATCGCCGCATTGCCAGACTTAATGCAAAGCCCAGCCGCATCTGCTGTCACGTTTGGGCGTGCTTCGTAAATAATACCAATCACGCCCAATGGCACACGCATTTGCCCAATTTGAATACCACTTGGGCGATATTTAAAATTGCTCATTTCGCCAATAGGGTCAGGCAAGCTGGCAATTTCCTGCAAACCTTCAGCCATGCTCAAAATGGTTTTTTCGCTAATCGCCAAGCGGTCTAGCATCGCAGGCTCTAAACCGTTAGCGCGGGCCGCGTCTAAATCAAGCTTATTGGCCGCTAACAATGCATCTTTTTCACGCAAAATTGCTCCAGCAATCGCGTTAAGCGCATTGTTTTTCTGAATGGTGTCAGCACTTGCCATAGCGCGTGAAGCCTTGCGCGCTTCAATGCCAATGTGCTGCATGTATTGTTGAATGCTCATTGTGAATTCTCCATGCAGGATTATACTTTTTTATTAGCGCCCACGCACCCTTGCTAATCCAAAGCAAAGCCTAGAAACTTCCAACCAAGCGTCACCTAGCATGACGCCTTTAGCGATTTTATCAATATCGGCTAATTTATGTAAGCTGGCTTCAAGCTGGCGCAGGCTTAGGCGAGATAATGAACGCTTGGTTAAAGCTTGTTTATCGCCAAAAATGCGGGCGTTGGTCATGGCGGTTTGAATATTCTCGCCACGCATTTCGGCTTGTTTTACGCGCACCAGTGGCCTTAGCACCCACATGAGCGGGCTCATCACGGCTACTGGGTTTTCACCTTCATCTTGTAGGCCTTGTAAAATGCGTGCGGTGCGGGCGGCGTCACCTAGCAATACTGCTTCACCAAGTTGAAAGGCATCAAAGCGTGACACATTCAACACAGCTTCACGTACAGCTTCGTCTGTTAATTCCCCTTTGGGGTACAAAAGCCCAAGTTTTTGTACTTCTTGATTCGCGGCAAGCAAGTTGCCTTCTACTTGGTTGGCTAAAAAGTCTAGGGTTTGCGGGCTGGTTTGTTGGCCCTGTGTAGCTAGTCGGCTGGCGATCCATTTGGGTAAATTGGCGGCATTGATTTCATCATTGGTGATGACAACAGCATGCTGTTCAAGCGCATTAAACCAAACACTATTTTTAGCTTCACGCTCGAGTTTTGGCAAAATAACCACCACAGTGGCATCAGGTATCGGTTTGTTAACTAAAGCTTGTAAGGCTTTGCCGCCATCAACACTAGGTTTACCATTTGGAATATTAATTTCTAATAAACGTAAGCTGGCAAATAGTGAAATGGACTGCCCGTAGGCTTCGATTTGTTGCCAATTAAAATAACGTTCTACATTTAAGCCCGTGCGCTCTACCCCACCTAAGGCCAGGCCTTGCAAGCGTGCTGCAGCTCGAATGGCATCTAAACTTTCACATTGTGCCAGTGGTTCGCCGCCAACAAGCACATACAAAGGTTTTAACTGTTGCGATAGATGTTTTTCAAGCTGGGCAGAGGATAGTTGCATGCACTATTTTGGTGTGACTTTAATGGCAGAAAGCCTGCGTATAATTTCACGCACGGCATCACTACGCATGTCTGCATTTAGCGTAGCTTCTTCATCAGCTTTACCTAACAATTCATTATCGTTATAAGAAAAATCACGACGTGATTGTACGGATTGTGGAGCACCCCAGGTTTCTTGTGCGGGGTCGCGCGCTCTAAATGTCATGATGTAGATTAGCTCGTATTCACGCACTGTACCGTTACCGCTAAGTGTTAAAATGCGTTTTTCGCTGCTTTCATTGAGCAATTCGAGCTGCAATTCAGCATCCTCCACTTTGCTCGCTAATTGAATGCCGTTAAGTTTAAATGCTTTGTTGAGCTCTTTAGAAATGCTTAAGGTATTGCCTTGCACAAAAATGGATTTGAAAGACAAGTTTGCGGCTCCGCGCAGTTGAAAACCACAAGCCGCCAGCGTAGCGCACATTAAAAGTAAGCCGATAATTTTTAAAGGCAGGTAATGTTGGGCGATTTTTTTCATGGGTTTCTATCCTATTTAATTCAATTTACAACCACATTGATGAGCTTATTGGGTACAACAATTACTTTGCGTACGGCCATAGTATCTTCAATATACTTTTGCACAAAGGGCTGTTCAACGGCTAGTTTTTCAAGGGCTTCTTTAGATTCTGTTTTGGCCACAGAAATACTGCCCCGTAGTTTACCATTCACTTGAATGATATATTCTACGTTGTCTTGCACCAGCGCGGTTTTATCTGCTATTGGCCAACTAATTTCTAAAATATGGCTGTTTGGGCAAAGTTCAGCCCATAAGGCTTGGCAAATATGCGGCACGATAGGCGACAATAATAACGTGACGTTTTGTAACACTTCTTGACGCACGCTTCTAGTCACAATATCGGTGCCCTCAACTTTAGCGAGCGCATTCATCAGCTCCATCACACTTGAAATCGCGGTGTTAAAACTATGGCGGCGGCCATAGTCATCAGCTACTTTTTCAATGGTGCTATGCAATTGTAAGCGAATAGCTTTGAGTTCGGCGTTTAAATCGCCAGCGGTGTAAGCGTTAATCGTGCCAAGTTGTAAATGGTCAAACGTGGCTTTCCATAAGCGTTTTAAAAAGCGATGCGCGCCTTCAACACCGCTGTCGGCCCATTCTAGGCTTTGCTCTGGTGGTGCGGCAAACATCATAAACAAGCGCGCAGTATCTGCACCATAAGCATCAATCAGTGCTTGTGGGTCCACTGTGTTGCCTTTAGATTTGCTCATTTTTGAGCCGTCTTTAAGCACCATGCCTTGTGTGAGCAGGTTGGTAAAAGGCTCATCATTTTTAATTAAGCCTACATCGCGCATCAATTTGTTAAAAAAGCGTGCGTAAAGTAAATGTAAAATAGCATGCTCAATACCGCCGACGTATTGGTCAACAGGTAGCCAGTAATTAGCGCGCGCATCGGCCATGGCGTTGTTGCTGTCATAGCTGGCATAGCGTGCGAAATACCAAGAAGATTCAAAAAAGGTATCGAGCGTATCTGTTTCACGCGTGGCATCACCGCCGCATGTTGGACAAGTGGTTTCATAAAAATTGGGATCATTTTTGATGGGTGAACCCACGCCATCCATCACCACATTTTCAGGTAAAACCACGGGCAACTGCTCGGCTGGCACAGGCACTTCACCACATTTTTCGCAGTGAATAATGGGAATAGGGCAGCCCCAATAACGCTGACGTGAAACGCCCCAATCGCGTAAACGATATTGGGTGCGACGCTTGCCCAGATTTTTAGAGCTTAATTTTTCAGTAATCGCTGAATTTGCACTTTCAAAATCCAAACCATCAAAGGCATTTGAGTTAAATAAAATACCGTGTTCCGTCATGGGCAAAACATCTTTATTGGTTTTTTTGATGACGGTTTTGATGGGCAAGCGGTATTTTTTAGCAAATTCAAAATCGCGTTCATCGTGCGCTGGCACGGCCATCACAGCGCCTTCACCATAGCTTGCCAATACGTAATTCGCCACCCAAACTGGGATATTTTCGCCATTTAGTGGATGTGACACCATTAGGCCAGTCGCCATGCCTTTTTTCTCAGCGGTAGCAAGGTCAGCTTCGGCCACACTACCGCGTTTACATTCGGCAATAAATTCTGCTAAGGCTAAGTTGTTTCTAGCCGCAATCGTGGCGAGTGGATGTTCTGCAGCAATGGCCACATAAGTTGCCCCCATTAAGGTGTCTGGGCGCGTGGTGTAAACTTTTAAGTTGCCTAATGTTAAATTATCAGGGCGACCAATGATTGGAAACTCTACTTCGCAACCAAAGCTTTTGCCTATCCAGTTGCGCTGCATGGTTTTAACTTGTTCAGGCCAACCATCAAGTTTATCTAAGTCGTTCAACAACTCTTCTGCATAAGCGGTGATTTTCATGAAATATTGCGGAATATCACGTTTTTCAACCAGCGCGCCACTGCGCCAGCCTCGGCCATCAATCACTTGCTCGTTGGCAAGTACAGTACCATCTACTGGATCCCAGTTCACAGTTGAAGTTTTTTTGTAGATAAACCCTTTTTTGAAAAGCTCAGTAAATAACCATTGTTCCCATTTGTAGTATTCAGGCTTACAAGTGGCGATTTCACGGTTCCAATCCACCCCTAAACCCAGCTGCTTAAGCTGAGTTTTCATGTGTACTATATTTTCATAGGTCCATTTTGCAGGGGCTGTATTGTTTTTAATCGCAGCATTTTCAGCAGGCAAGCCAAACGCGTCCCAACCCATGGGTTGCATGACGTTATAGCCCTTCATTTTATGAAAACGGCTCAACACATCGCCAATAGTGTAATTACGCACATGCCCCATATGCAAACGACCACTAGGGTAGGGAAACATCGATAAACAGTAGTATTTAGGCTTATCAGAAATTTCTGAAGCCGCAAATGTCTGCTTAACTTCCCAATCTTCTTGCGCGGTTTGTTCTACTAATTTAAATGGGTATTGTTGTTGCATGGTTGCGCTAATCTTAAGATTTTTATAATAGCGCAATTATAGCGTGAAGCAGGGGCTACGTCATGGTTTGTAAGGCGCTGACTAAAAGTTTTGACCGAAAAAGTATAAGCCACTTTACCATGTTGATTTGATAAAAATTCCGCATTTGAGCACGGAACATGGATGAACTAAGTGTTCATCGCAACATCATCCCAATCGCCAGATCGATTGAAAATCCACTCTAGTGCTTTTCTTCTCTCGACAATTAGCCCTTCATTTACTTTTTGCTGCTTGCCTTGGTTGAGTCGGTCGTTTACGCAAAACCAGTGCAATCTGTAATAATAATCTAACATGGCGTAAAGCGATGTTTCAGATTGAATGCTGTTAATTTTATCTATTTTTTGATTACTTTCATTTTTCTCTAAATTAGGTAATAGGCTTGCTTGATTGTCGCCCACATGTTGCACAACGTTAAGGCTATCAATCATGTTTGTTGCCCACATCAATGCCCATAAACTTTCTAAATACCAGTTAAGTTCAATGAGTGCATCTTCAGTTAAAGCGGCATTTTCAGTATTGATAATTTGTACTTCAGATGCAGATAAGTGGCTGATGAGTTGATGTTTTTCTAGCCATTGCTTAATCAATGCGGTAGGCGCATCAAATGCAATGTTAATTAAAGCATTCATTACTGACATTCGCGCTTTAATTTCATTTAATGGCCGTAAAGCAGGGGTATCTAAAATCGGTAACCAGTCATTAACGCCAAGCCCTAGCTTGATAATGCGCGCTTCATTAGCCGTTTTGATCGCGCGTTTTTGGTCGTCATTCATGGGGTATTTTCGTGATTAATAAAGCGTGGAAATGTAAGTTAGATTGCCCAAGCCCAAAGGCCTTGTTTGATGAGGAGTTCATCTGTTAAAGTCTTGGTTTTAAAATTGCATGTTCCGCAGCCAGGGCAAGGTGGCAACGTGTTGCCTTGCACGTAATCGTACTGAGCGTTAGCCAAATCGTTGGGCAGAAAATAAATCTCCCAAACCTCATCATTATATAAAAATTGATAGCCACAGGTTGTGCAGGCCTCAATAATAAAGCCATCATTACCGTAAGTGTTACCACCGCGTGCAGTAATTTCTTGAAAGTTATTAAGGTAAAAAGGGGATGTTTTCATAAACAATAAGACCTTCACAATAAAACCTAGTCTTGTTTTTAAAGTTTTAAGCAGGCTAACCTAGGCTACTTATGTGCTGTTGCCTTTACGGTGATTGGTTTCGACTAGGTCTTTATAGACGCGCCAACTTGCGTGACCAGCCACAGGCATCGTTAAAATCAAACCAAGAAAATTTGTTGCAAAACCAAATCCAATAAGGACGACGATACAGAACGCCCACAGTAGCATTGGCACAGGATTACGGCCACAGGCGCGCAAACTGGCCATAGCCGCAGTGCTTGCGCTGGCCTTGCGGTCGAGCATTAGCGGCAATGCAATAACACTAATGGCAAAGATAAAGGCGGCAAATAGTCCACCGATAGTAAAATAGATAAGGGTAAAAGTGGGTTGTTTGAGCTTAATGACATTGATGACAACATCCGTAAAAGTCGGAAATTCATTATTAAAAAAGTAACCGAAAATGCTAAATGATATGCGCGTCCATACTAGCAGGGCAATAATGAGTAACCCTGCAAAAAAACTAATATTGATTAGGTTTGGAAGCCAAGCAGTGAGGCTAGGGATAAGTTTCGGGGGTTCTCCAAGCTCCATACGCCGACTCAGGTCATACAGCCCCATCGCCAGAAAAGGGCCGAGTAGCAGAAACCCTGTGGTTATGCCAGCCAAAAGCCAGTAGTTATCGGCAAAAAAGGTATGTATTAATAGGCCAGTTGCAGCAAAAAACACCCCATAAAAGAGGCTGGCCCAGCCACCACGATGCGTGTCAACTACCCCAGCATGAAGCCAGTCAATAATAGCGCTGGCTTTAACGCGGCGTATTACTGGGTAGCCGCTTGTAGGCTCATTAGTGATTGCGCTATCGGTTTTACTCATGTACTACTCCTCTGTCAGTTTAGATAAGTCCTGACATTCTAACTTTGCGAGCATCCGTCTAGCAGATTATCTGCCTAAACCGCTAAGCTGCTATATTGTGTTGCCAAAAAATAACTTTCTAATCAGGCAACGTTAAAAAACAAACCTTTATGGCTACTTATTCGTATATTTTCTTGCCTAATCCTACTTAGTATTAGTGAAGATTTCAAGAAGGTTTAAGCAAGAAAGCTTAAGCAAGTGCCGTAAAAATGCTATCGCGAATGACATTCATATTATCCAAGCCATTCACTTTGATGTGTTTTGGCGCACCAGCGGTGCCGCTGTTTGCCCAGTTGCTATAGTATTGAATGAGCGGTTCAGTTTGGTCGTGGTATTCAACCAGGCGTTTATTCACGACATCAGGCGCATCGTCAGGGCGTTGCACTAGGGCTTCACCCGTGACATCATCTTTGCCTTCCACTTTTGGTGGGTTAAATTTTACGTGGTAGGTGCGGCCGCTCGCTGGGTGGCTACGGCGGCCTGTCATGCGTTCCATAATGGCGCTGTCTGGTACGTCGATTTCGACGACGTAATCAATCGTAACGCCTGCTTTTTTCATCGCTTCAGCTTGTGGAATAGTGCGTGGAAAGCCGTCGAATAAGAAGCCGTTGGCGCAATCGGCTTCTTTAATACGTTCGTTTACCATGCCGATAATGACGGCATCAGGCACTAGCCCGCCGCTATCCATAAAACTTTTCGCTTCTAAACCTAATGGCGTGCCAGCTTTAACAGCTGCACGTAACATGTCACCCGTAGATATTTGTGGAATAGCAAATTTCTCTTTAATGAAGGTTGCTTGAGTGCCTTTGCCAGCGCCTGGTGCGCCAAGAAGAATAAGTCGCATGGGTAGAATCCTAGTGGTTAATGTGAGTAAAATTTAACAATAATTATAGCAGAAGTCCTGCAGAGGGTTTTTGCATAAAAACCTCTTTTGGAAATACATTTTTAAGATAAAAAAACTGTATTTTTGCCCTACATTATTTTGATGCTCTGCAACCCGCCTGCAGACTGGCTGACAGGCCGCTTATTTTCTCTCGGGCATTTTAAGCGCTATTTTAAATTTATTTTAATGCTAGTTTTTTGACTTAAAAAATTAGCAATATGCACAAAATTTTCCACGCTTAAATTTTCCGCACGCAGTTGAGAATTGATTTGCAAATAGGTAAAACCGTCATCATCTAGCAGGCCTTTAAGGGTGTTGCGTAACGTTTTGCGGCGCTGACCAAAGGCAGCCAACACCACTTTAGCAAATTGTGCTTCATCATTAGCAACAAAGGGTAATGTGGCATGCGGCACGCAACGTACAAAGGCGGATTCTACCTTGGGTGCAGGCTCAAACGCATCGGGTGGCACAGTGATTAAATACTCCATTTGCAAATGGTATTGCAACATTACCGAAAGCCGACCATAAGCCGCGCTAGAGGGCGCCGCGACCATGCGTTCAACGACTTCTTTTTGTAGCATAAAATGCATGTCGATGATTTGTGTGGTGTTTTCGAGCAGTTTAAATAATATTGGGCTAGAAATATTGTAAGGTAGATTGCCAACTACACGAATACGTTCGCCCAATTGGTTAAAGTCAAATTTGAGGACATCAGCGTTATGAATAATGACTTTTTGTGCGGGGTAAAATTTTTGCATCCACGCAATAATGTCGCGGTCAACTTCTACCACGTGTAATAAATTAACGTGTTGCAATAATGGCTGAGTGAGCGCGCCCAAGCCTGGGCCAATTTCTACCATGACATCATCCGCTTGGGGCGCAATGGCGTTGACTAGGTTGCTAATAATGCTTTGGTCGGTTAAGAAGTTTTGGCCAAAGCGTTTTTTTGCAATATGCTTCATGTATTTTTGTTTTTATTTGCCAGCGCAATAGCCAAGTTGATGGCGGCCAATAGACTACCGATTTCCGCTTTACCCGTGCCAGCTAAATCCAATGCAGTACCGTGGTCAACCGAGGTGCGAATGATGGGTAAGCCTAACGTAACGTTTACGCCTGTGCCAAAGCTAGCATGTTTAAGCACAGGTAAACCTTGGTCATGAAACATGCAGAAAAATGCATCGGCCACTTTGAGATTTTTAGGGGAAAACATGGTGTCAGCAGGCAGTGCGCCTATTAAATCCATGCCTTGTGCGCGACATTTTTCTAGCACGGGGTTGATGATTTCAATTTCCTCCATGCCTAAATAGCCACCTTCACCCGCGTGCGGATTTAAACCAGCTACAAAAATTTTGGGCTGGGCTATGCCAAATTTTTGCTTTAAATCGGCATGCAAAATGCGTAGGGTAGATTCTATATTTGCTTGGGTAATCGCTGCGGGAACCTCTTTTAACGCTAAGTGCGTGGTTGCCAGCGCAACCCGCATGCCGCCGCCCGCCAGCATCATCACCACCTGTGGCGTATGGGTGAGCTCGGCTAAAAACTCAGTGTGGCCCGTAAAATTAATGCCCGCATCATTGATGATGCCTTTGTGCACGGGTGCAGTGACCATGGCATCAAACGTGCCGTTTTGGCAACCTAACGCGGCTGTGGTCAGTGTATTGAGTACGTAAGCGCTATTATTTTTGTTAAGCACTCCTGCAACGGCAGGCTCGGCAAGCGCATGGTGCATCACTTGCAGGCCACCATTGCCTAAATGTGGCACTTCATCTGCACAAATGTTGAGAGGTAGGTTTAAGGCTTGCGCGCGTTGTTGCAGTGCATATTGGTCTGCAATAACAATAATTTTTGCATCAAGGGCTTGTTGCGCCAGCATGGCGCATAAATCAAGCCCAATGCCAGCGGGCTCGCCAGCCGTGATGGCTATTTTAGGTAGTAAAAATTCAATTTGCGTTGTCATGCATCGTTGCTCACAAAAAATTACTCCTTACATGTCTATTATATGCGGCGTCGCAATTTTTTGTTCGCGCCTTGCCTGACTTAGTGGCTTTAATTTTTTGTGATTAAGTTTAAAACTAAGATATTTTAAGCGGTAAGTTTAAAGCTTATTTTTAATAAACGATAAGCTTAGTACTTATCTTCTAGCCTTAACTCTACATAAGCGCGGTCACGTAACTCACTAATCCAGTTTTGGTAAGCTTCATCTGCCTTACGTGTGCGAATTTCTTGGCGTGCTTTTAAGCGTGCGGCTTCTTTGGTCATATCTTGGTTACGGCGCTCTAGCACTTGAATAATATGCCAGCCAAATTGCGTGCGTATCGGTGCGCTGATTTCATTCACTTTCAGCTCGTTCATGGCTTTATCAAATTGCGGCACGGTGTCGCCAGGGTTAAGCCATTTTAAGTCACCGCCATTAGACGCACTACCATCATCAGAAAACTGGCGCGCCAATACTTCAAATTTCTCGCCATTATCTAAGCGACTTTTGATGTTATCAATCTTAGCCTTGGCTTCTTTATCTGACATAATTTCAGTGATTTTAATCAATATATGGCGTGCATGGGTTTGTTGCACGACTAATGGCGAGTTGCCACCGCGCTTATTAGTCAGCTTTAAAATATGAAAACCATTAGGGCTACGAATTGCTTCTGATACATCACCAATTTTCATGCTATTGAGGGCTTCTAAAAACAGGTTAGGCATTTGCGCGCCTTGTTTCCAACCTAAATTACCTCCTTCTAAGGCATTGGGCGTATCTGAATAGGTAGCGGATACTTTTGCAAAACTTGCGCCATTTTTAAGCGCTTTCAAAGCTTCATTAACTTTAGTTTGGGCTTTTTTAATGCCCTCAGTTGCGCCGTCTTCTGGCGTGCGAATTAAAATATGCGAAATTTCAAATTCATCTTGGCTAACCCCAGCGGCAGCTTGGCTGGTTAAGTAATTATCCACTTCAGATTCTGTCACATTAACGCGGCTGTCAACTTCGCGTTCACGTAAGCGTGAAATGGTGATTTCATTACGAATGTCTGATCTGAATTTACGCATGCTGATACCATCTTTGGCGAGTGTTTCTCCAAACTGTGCAAGAGTAAGCTTGTTTTGTTCAGCAATACGCTCAATGGTTTTATCAAGTTGGGCATCATCCACTTTTAAGCCAGTTTGCGCGGCGTATTGCAGTTGCAGGGTGTCAGAAATTAAACGCTCTAAAATCTGCTTGCGTAGTACGTCTTTAGCAGGCATTTCGGTCCCTTGCTTACTAATTTGTGCTGACACAGTCGCTATGCGAGACTCCAACTCTTGCTCGGTAATCACGGTTTGATCAACAACCGCGACAATACGATCCATTCTAGCGATGTTTGCCGCATTTGCGGCAAAGCTCAATACTAGCAACAAGGAAATGGTTAAGTACTTAGTGAATTTTTGCAAAATAGTTACTCGTAATAAGATTGTTGACGTGTGTCAGGGATAAGACCTGTACTAACATAACCTGGCACGCTACGTTTAATCACGGCTAATGGGTTGTTACCGATAGAAGCCAAGCCACCTAGCTCAAGCTGAAACATAAATGCAGTATTTGTATCTGCAGTTGCGGTAGTGACACGCTGTAGCACGGTTCTAAATATCCAGCAACCTGCATTGTATTCTAGCCCTAACATGGTTTCAATATTCTGTTTATCGTAAAATGAGTAATTGGTTCTTCCCACACCATACCAGCCTTTGCCAAGTGGCCACTGGGCAGAAAGGTCAATTTGATTAATGCCCGTATTGATAGCAGCGCCAGAAACATCTTTGCGATAGCTATAGCTTAAATTAAGTGTTTTGCCAGGTTCAGGGTTAAAGCGGCTTGAAATCGTGGTCCGTACTGCGTTTGAGTTATCCGTATTGTATTGCCAAAAAGCATCTAAATTCCAGTGCGTTTTTAAATTGGTGCTTAATCCTGCGATAATGTCCGAGCTGTTACTTTGGCGTAGGGTTTCACCTGGCAAGTCAACAGTTTGGTTGGTAAAATAATAACGCTGACCAATAGAGGCTGACAGTCGCTGCACACCCGTTGCAGACTCTATGAACCGAGTAGTGAGTGCCAAGCTGAGTTGGTTTGCGTCGTTAATACGGTCATTACCCGTGTATTGATTTTCACTAAATAGGCTACTGAAGTTTAAGTCGCTTAAGCTAGAGTCAAACACTGGGAGATTAGACTGTTTTGTACTTGGGATGTACACATAAAACATTCTAGGCTCTAGCGTTTGTGAGTATGCACGGTTGGCAATTTTAAAGTCACGGTCAAAATATAAGCCGCCATTTAAGCTAAAAATGGGTAGCGTACGGTCAGCAGAGCTCAGGTTATTTGGGTCGTTATTTAAGCTGTAACTGGTGTGATGAACGCCTATTTTTGGTGTCAGGTAACCGTAAGTATTCGTCATGGGCAAGCTAATGCTTGGGTAAATGGTAAAACGCGTGCCTGTGACATTAGCTGGCGCATCTTTATTCACATCAAAGGCAACCAGTTGCGTGTATAAATTGGCATTAAAGTAACCATAGTCGCGGTTACCGATGAGCGTTAATTGTGGCAAGCGCTCATAAGGGTAAGAGATGCCATCTAGCGTTTGAAATTTTTGCGCAATACCATTAAAGCGCCAAGTATCGTCAGCATAATCCACATTAAATTGTTGTGGTAACGTCACGCGGCTAGTGGTGGTGATACGTGTAGATAAATCAGAAAAATATTGATTATCAGACACTCTTTCATAACTAAAACCTGCAGACCAGCCATGACCAAGATTTTGTTGATGTTTTAAATTAGCATACCAACGATTACTAGCAGTTTGATTATCATTTGGTAAATACTCCAAATTATCGATACCTGAAAAATTTTCTTCTAAATATCTAAATTCTCCCTGTAACTGCACGCCGCGTTTACTTAAAATGCGCGTGGCCAGTGTGGCATCCATATTGGGTGAAATATTCCAATAATACGGAATAGTCACGCCAAAACCAGTTTTGGTTGAAGTGTCAAAAGATGGGGCGAGCAGGCCACTTTTACGTTGATTACTAAAAGAAAAGCCTATCCAAGGCGTGTAAAGTATTGGCACGCCTTTAAATTCAATATAGGCATTTTTGGCGATGCCTGATTCCGTAAAGTCGTTCAACTCTAAATCATTAGATTTAATATACCAATCATCCACACCCGCTGCGCATGTGGTATAACGCGCGCCTTTTAAGCGTTTTTTGTCTTGGCCTTCAAAAAGAACGGCTTTTGCATCGCCACGCCCTGTTGTTTTGCGTAATTCAGCCGTTGGGCTCAGCGTTGCATCTGCCGCGCTAGCATTAATCGCATAAGCGCTATCACCGCCAATTTGTTGGCTTTGTAGATTACCTAAGCTTTTAGAAAAGGCCTCTGAGCTAATGATGATTGATGAAGCTTTGGGTTTGGCTGATTGATACATGCTAAATGTGGCATTTTTCATTTCACCAACATTGTCAAATAACTGCATTTGAAGGGCAGGGCCACTGAGCTTAGCATTGCCAACATCAATTTGTGCGTTGCCTTGTACGTCTAGTAGGTCATTTTGTAGATCATAGTTAATAGTGTCGCCGCTAATTTTTTTTGTTCCACGGCTAATGACGGCATCGCCAATGGCGCGCATCGATTTATCTAATTGCAGCTCAATTTTATTACCTTCAACTTCAATTGAGCCAGCAGGAATCTCTGTTGGTAGCACAACAGGTGCTTCACTCTCTGTTACTTGGGGTGTTTCTGCACTCAACGCATCGTCGTCAGCCGCTTGCGCATTCACTGCATGGGCAAGCAAAGTAAGTAGCAGCATGGTATGTGCGCGAGTTTTTAGCATAAAGTTAGTCGCAAAACGGCAATAATATTATTTGAAAAAAAGAAAGACACCAGTAATTTAGCTTAACAGTTTATATAAACGTTACATTTGTTAGTGATAAAATCGCATTATATAACAATAGAAAGACAGTCGTGGATATTAGACAGCAAGAACTTGAATTTTGGTTAAAAACAGCGCTACCGCAAACCGATTTTACCATCACCATAGCCTCGGCAGACGCCAGCTTCAGGCGTTATTTTAGGGTGCTTTTGCCTGAAGAGGGCGATTACGGTCAAACTTTAATTGCCATGGATGCGCCACCACCACAAGAAAATTGCGAACCATTTGTGCGTATTGCCCAATTATTTGGTGAAGCAGGTTTAAATGTGCCCAAAGTCATTGCACAAGATTTAGCGAAAGGGTTTTTACTGCTGAATGATTTAGGTAACGACACTTATTTATCGCAGCTGAATAACACCAGCGCACCCAAGCTATATGCCGATGCCAACAATGCCTTAATTCAACTGCAACTCGCCAGCCAACCCAATGTGCTACCTAATTATGATGCATGCTTGCTGACACGTGAAATGCAACTTTTCCCCGATTGGTACATTGCCCAGCACCTCAATGTGTCTTTAGATGCTAAGCAACAAGCCGTGCTTACCCACACCTTTAACTTGCTCAATAAAAATATTCTCGCACAAACGCAAGTGTATGTGCACCGCGATTACCACTCACGTAACTTAATGATTACTAATGAAAATAATCCAGGTGTGTTGGATTTTCAAGATGCTGTTTATGGTGCCATCACTTACGATTTAGCCTCGCTACTTAAAGATGCTTATATTAGCTGGGAAGAAGACCAAATCATTGACTGGCTAGTGCGCTATTGGCAAAACGCACGTAAAGCGGGCTTGGCCGTGCCAGCCGACTTTAGCGAGTTTTACCGCGACTTTGAATATATGGGCGCGCAACGTCACATTAAAGTGCTGGGTATTTTTGCCAGACTTTACCACCGCGATGGCAAGGATGGCTACTTAAAAGATATGCCAATGGTGATGGATTATTTACGTAAAACCTGTGAGCGCTATGCAGAGTTAAGGCCGATGTTAAGATTGTTAGATGCGCTCAGTGGGCAAGACCAGCACCCCGATGCTAATTATAAAAAGCTGTTAAAGCTCTAGTTGACCAACCAAAATTGGCGAGAGACTTTTGAACGAATAATATCGCATTGCTGTTAACTATAAAACCATCAACTATCCGTTATTCTCGCTCCGAGCGAGAATAACACCTCTGGAAGCCGCATCCAGAGAGGCTTGCAGGCTGATTAAATAATGTGCAACTTAAATTGCCTATTTTTTAAGCATTTTTAACATGCCAGTTTGTGCGCTAAAGTCGATGAAAATTTGTGATAAGAAGGTACTGAAAATGATACCAACGAAATATCAAAAACTAGTGTTTGCCTTTTTTATGTCATTTATGATGTCGGGCATTATGTCTCTGGTGATTAGCCTATTTAATATGGGTGTCGTACCTAATATTTTGCATATTTGGCTAAAAGCTTGGGGCTTTGCTTTTGTGGTGGCTTTTCCGATTATTACTGTTGTGGCACCGACTGCACAACGATTGACTCGATGGATTGTTGAGCCACAATAAATGAGTTTTATAGCCTGCATCAGTGGCCATTAAATAGCGGTATAAAACTGACTGGGACTTAAAATGCTTGTGATAAGAATCAAAGAAAAGTATGTTCCCGTCAATCATCAGCGATGCGGTTATAGCTGCCCAAAATGTCACCAAAAAGGCGGCTTGGTGATGACAATTTATCAAAAGCATATTGAGCAAGTTTGGTTCACTTATGGAGTGACCAATAAAACATCGGGCAGTGTACGTTGTGAAAAATGCCAAAGTGACCTTGCTGTGACAGATTGGACCGACGATATTGAGGCGTTCTATTTAAAAACAGCCAAAGAGACGACGCTGGAAAAAACCTCAAAGCACTATACGTGGTTAGCAAAATTAGCCATTGCATTGATAGGTGTTTTACTGCTGACCATTGTGTTGGCTTTTGTATTTAACGATAAAATAAAAGCGCATAGTGCGGCAAGAAAATTGGCTGAGCAAAATAGGCAAGATGTTGTGTTGCATGTGGGCGATAAAATACAGCTATCTTATGAGCACCTTTATATGAATTTTCATCAAGGTCAAGATAAAGGTAAAGGTGTAACGTCATTTGAGGTGGTTAAGGAGACGAAAAAGACCTATCTCTTGGATAAAATAAAATCAGAAAATGAACTAAGTGACGTGAAAGCAGTGAACGCATCTGGCTTAAAACAGCTTTTTGAGTTAAAAAAGGCAAAGACTGGTGATTTTGGTTTTACCGTGGTTGGGCTTAACGGTGCAGAAGGCCTATATACTGAAGGCGAAATAACTAAAGTGAGGGAGTAAAGTAATGAATCAGCAAGAACAAGAAGATTTAAATTTAATCAATAAAAATATGTATCACAATAAGCTCTCCAGAGACCCTGCAAAAAAGAAATTTCTAATGGGCGCTGGCCTGACAGTAATGGGTTTGGCGATGGGTTATTATTTCGTTTATCTAAAAGTGCTTGATATACTTAACCATGCAGAGCAAGTGAATTATTCATATAAAGCCATGTTGATTTCCCCGCTTTGTATTGTGTTCGGGCTTTATTACATGCTCTGTCGGCCATCTGGCGCTAACGCATGGAAAGAGATGGAGTCAAAAGACAAACCATTTTTTGTGATTACCATGATACTCGCCTTCGGTAGTTTTGGCGGCTTATGGTATTGGTTTGAGCTGTTGCTAAAACAAAATGGTTATTCGTAGTCAGTATTAACTCAAATCAACTGATTAAAATACCGCCAGTAGTATTTTTATGTCATCAATATTCAAGCTGAAAGCATTTAAACATTGAAAGCCATGATTTTAGCCGCAGGGCGAGGTGAGCGTATGCGGCCGCTCACAGACCATACGCCCAAGCCGCTACTTAAAGTGGGCGGTAAGCCGTTGATTGTTTGGCACATTGAACGGCTGACCAATGCAGGCTTTAAAGAGATTGTGATTAATCACGCGCATTTAGGCTCGCAAATTGAAGATGCATTGGGCGATGGCGCACAATGGGGCGCTAACATTAGCTATAGCCCCGAAAAAATAGCCCTAGAAACCGCAGGTGGCATTGCCAATGCCTTGCCGTTATTGGGCGATAAACCATTTTTAGTAGTGAATGGTGATACGTTTACAGACATCGACTTCCAAAGCGCTGCTCTGCAAGCCAATAACAATGAGGCTTCCAGAGGCATTAAAAATCCTCGTGCGCATTTGGTGCTAGTCAACAACCCGCCACAGCACCCAAAAGGTGACTTTGCTATTCAAGATGGTTTACTGAAAAACACGGGTGAACCAATGCTGACTTTTTCAGGTGTGGGCGTGTATCATCCTGCCTTATTTGCCTATATTGCTCGTGGTGAGCCAGCAAAGCTTGCGCCATTATTAAGGCAAGCGATTGCCGAAAATCAAGCGACAGCCCAGCATCACCAAGGTGTGTGGCATGATATTGGTACGCCAGCGCGTTTAACTGAATTAGACATTATATTGAGAGCACAAAAATGAGTGATAACAAAATCGCCGCTGAAAATATACAACTAGGGGATATTTTTTATATTCAAGTCAGTCAGCGATACTACTTTTTACAGGTGATTCATGTCACAGAGAATGCCACAGAGCTATATGGTCAATCCTTTAATTTTGGTTATTTTTTGATGGTGTTGAACAAAACCTTTTTAGAGCTACCAAGCGCAATAGATGAGTTAGATTTAATCCATATTTATCAACCCAAATTTATTTGGAAAAAAACCTTATTTTATTTTGGTTTGTGGGATAAAGAACCGCGCATTTGTTTTGATGAAACGCTGATGCATTTTGATTATAAAGATAAATATCCGTTGATAAAGTTTGGTAATACGCCTGTTTCGCCTGATCTTAGCCCCGCTATTTCGCGTCAATTTTCATTGCCTTTGAATGTTGTTTATAATGAAGATGACGTACAAATTTCTGCATCTCCAGCTTCTATACAACTCATTATTTGGGCAATAGAAGAAGAGGAAAAAGGCAAGCTTAAGAAGCGAGTTGCCATCAACCCTCACTACTTTAAAGAATGGTTAGACTATGTAGAACCTAGCTGTATTGTAAAAATTGAAAAAATAATAACGCAGTTTGATATGTCGAATATCGAAGAAGATATTCAAAAGGCGTTAAAAAAAGCGGTGATGGACATCAATAAACTAGATGATAAATTTAGCTTTATTGGTACTATTGAGGCCGAAGCTATTGTAGAGGTGCTGACTGAAATCGCTGAAAAACGCGGGCAGACCGATCAGCAAGCTATTTTAACGATTGATCAACATAGAAACTGGTAAGTAGTCTTGCATTGAATGCGATGACACAGTATCGCTACTACTTTTTATAAGCGCGTGGCATGATGTTAGTAAACCAGTGCGTTTGCGTGAACTAGATACAGCATTAAAGGTCAAGGAATCATGAGCTTTCAACTACAAGAATTTCAACAACGCAGGCAAAAACTGCTCGCCAATATGGGCGATGGCATTGCTATTATCCCCACCGCGCCAGAGGCTATCCGCAATCGCGATTCGCATTATCCCTATCGTTTTGATAGCTACTTCTATTATTTAACAGGCTTTAAAGAGCCAGAAGCGCTATTGGTTTTAATCGCGGGCAGTGCGCCAAGAGCCATTTTATTTTGCCGTGATAAAGATAGTGAGCGTGAAATTTGGGATGGCTTTCGCTATGGTGCTGAAGCCGCAAAAGCCGAATTTGGTTTTGATGAGGCCTACAGCTTTAACCAATTAGACGAAATGTTACCTAAATTATTAGGTAGCCAAACGAAGTTATTTTACAGCTTAGGCGCAGATGCAAACTGGGATTTACGCGTGACGCATTGGCTCAACCAAGTGAAAGCCCAAGCGCGCAATGGCATCAGCGCGCCAGATGACATTGCAGATGTGCGTAAACTGGTGGATGAAATGCGGCTTTATAAATCGGCTTATGAAATCGACCTCATGCGCCGCTCCGCCAATATTGCGGCGGGTGCGCATTTGCGCGCCATGCAAAAAGTGCGCGCGGGTAAAATGGAATATGAAATTGAAGCGGAATTTTTGCATGAATTTTACCGCCACGGTGCGCAAGCGCCAGCTTATACCAGCATCGTAGCAGGTGGCGCCAATGCTTGTACGCTGCATTACATTGCCAATAATGCAAAGTTGAATGATGGCGATTTATTGTTAATAGACGCAGGTTGCGAGTTAGATGGCTATGCCAGTGATATAACCCGCACTTTCCCCGTGAATGGCAAATTTAGCGGCGCACAAAAAGCAGTGTACGAGCTGGTGCTAGCGGCACAAGCGGCGGCAATTGCCAAAGTGAACCCTAAAAACCATTGGAACGCCCCACACGAAGCAGCACTTGAGGTGTTAGCGCAAGGCTTTGTTGATTTAAAGCTCTGCAAAGGTAGCAAAGAGGCGGTGCTTGAAAATGGCGATTACAAGCAGTTTTACATGCATCGCACAGGCCATTGGCTAGGTTTAGATGTGCATGATGCAGGGGAGTATAAGCATAAATCAGGTGCATGGCGCATGCTAGAAGCAGGCATGATGCTGACCGTAGAGCCAGGTTGCTACATTCGCCCTGCCGTAAACGTGCCTGAGCATTTTTGGAATATTGGCATACGTATTGAAGACGATGTATTGGTGACACAAAGTAGTTGTGAAATACTGACCAAAGCTGCACCAAAAACGATTGCAGAGATTGAAAGCGTGATGGCTGAAAATGCTTAATTTAACAATGGTAAAGGCTTAGTTACGATGAACGAAATTTTAGCAGCCACTTTAAAGCAGTATGCAGAGCAAGTGAACCTTTTAGTCGCATTTGTTGAGGGAAATTTGGATGCTGAAATATTAGAAAAAGCACTTGAGGGTGAGGCAATGGAAAGTTTGCTTGGCCCAACAAATGGGCTTAATAAAACAGTACCTTTTTATGAACAATTGCTATTTCAAGGATTAAGCTCACTCGGTGGGCAGGTCAATACTGAGGGCATTATAGAAAACTTTTTAACACTAGTAGATGTTCCATATAAATCTGCACGTCGCTATGGTAAGGTGTACCGCTTAATTTTAAGCGCTTTGCCTGACCATGTAGACCCGCCACTTGCGTTTTTAATGGAAAAAATAATCCCAAACGATAGTGAGCTTAGCGATAGCAAAAAGAAACTAATAATAAAAGAGCGGTTAAAAAAAGCATTTCCCTATGCCAATAAACCACCAAGATGGCTACAATCTGCTGAATGGCCGATTGAAAATGACGTTCCACTGCTGTTCATCGGGCAACTAAAAATAAGTGCCCCAAACTATTTTCATGATGATGGCATGGCCTATCTTTTCTTTAATGCAGAAAGTGGTAGTTTTGAAACGATTACACAGTTTTATTAACGATAGAGTTTGTTAAACTATGAATGATCAAAATGTAATTATTGTTGGTGGTGGCCCTGTGGGGATGGTGCTAGCGCTGTTGTTAGCTCAGCAAAATATGGCTAGCACTGTGCTTGAAGCCCGTCAACAAGGTGCGGCAAATCTTGATACGCGCGCATTGGCTTTGTCTTATGGCACCAAGCGTATTTTTGATGGCTTAGGTATTTGGCAAGCGGTTGCCGCACAAGCGACCGCCATTAACACGATACATGTATCACAAAAAGGTAGTTTTGGCCGCAGTGTGCTAAAGGCGCAAGATAGCCATCAAGAAGCACTAGGCTATGTGCTGTCTTATGGCGCATTATCCGCTGCGCTGAATGCGGCGATAGCCGAATATTCTTGCATACACTTGATAGATGAAGCGTCAGCCGAGGCCATTGAGCATAACGCATTAACGGCGAATGTGCGTTATCAACGTCATCATGAAACCATTGAATTATCCAGTGATTTGGTGGTGTTAGCCGATGGCGGGCGTAGCCTAGAAGAAGCCGCTGGCTTAACGCGTGATACCAAAGAATATGGGCATGACGCGCTTATTAGCAAGGTGAGTGCCGAACTGCCACACAATAATATTGCTTATGAACGCTTTACAGCACAAGGGCCAATGGCTTTGCTGCCTAATGGTGAGCGCCAACATGCTAATCAGTTTTCATTAGTGTGGACAGGTAAAAAAGCAACAATCGAGACCTTATTAGCCTTAAGCGATGCCGAATTTTTAACGCAATTTCACGCCCAATTTGGCGATAGAGTGGGGCGCTTTTTAAGTGTTGAAAAACGCATTGCTTTTCCACTCAAGCTTTCAAAATTACAAAGTGTAGATACCCCACATTTAGTGGTGATTGGTAATGCCGCCCAAACCATGCACCCAGTAGCAGGGCAGGGTTTTAATGTGGGTATTCGCGATGCGCAAGTGCTGGCTAAACATATTGTTAAATCTACTGCGCCATTAGGTAGCAAAGAAATGCTAGAAAACTATCAAGCTGAACGCAAAACAGATACCAAAAATGGCTTGTTGTTTACCGACTTTTTAGTCAATATTTTTTCAAATGATATTATGGGTTTACCCGCAATGCGCAGTGCGGGGCTGGGCTTGTTTGATGTTTTAAAGCCAGTCAAAAATCATTTGGTGCGTAAAATGAGCTTTGGCAAATGAGTAAAACTATTAACACAGATGTTGCTATTGTAGGCGCAGGTTTGGTGGGTTTAGCCGCTGCGGTGGCTATGCACCAAGCTGGGCAAAAAGTGTTGCTTATAGACGCAAAAACGCCTAGTAATATAACGTATGCCGACCCTAATTGGGATGCGCGTATTTACGCAATTAGCCCTAAAAATGCTGCATGGTTAGCGAGTATTGGTGTGTGGCAGCATGTTGATATGGCACGTGTTGGACGTATGCAGGCGATGGAAATTTTTGGCGATGAAAAGATCCCTTCCATTCATTTGTTGGCTGAAGATGTGAGCGCTGACCAGTTAGGTTTTATTGTGGAATCTAGCGCCTTAAGCCAAGCCTTGCTAAAACAAGTGGCATCGTTAGGCATTCATAGTTGTTTTAATGCACCATGTCAGTCGATTCAAACCTCAGATACAAACACAAGGCTAGTGCTTGAAAATGGACAGGTTGTCGAAAGCACTTTACTCATTGCGGCCGATAGCAGTCAATCTTGGGTGAGAAAACAACTTAATTTGCCGATGCAAACTAAACCTTATGCGCAATCAGCAATAGTGGCTAATTTTAAAGTGGAAAAATCACATGGTAACGTTGCTCGCCAATGGTTTTCGCAAGATGAAGCGGGTAAAAATAGTATATTAGCGTGGTTACCATTGCCTGAAAACACCATTAGCATCGTGTGGTCGGTGTCAACCAACATGGCAGAAAATCTGTTACTACTAGGTGATGATGCATTTACCACGCAAGTACAAACCGCAGGTGGCGTATTGCTAGGTGATTTGGATATTATCTGCTCACGCGCAGCTTTCCCCCTTGAGTTACAAAAAACAGATGTTTATACGCAAGGCAGTGTGGTGTTTATGGGGGATGCGGCACATAAAATTCACCCCATGGCAGGCCAAGGCGTGAATTTAGGTTTTAGAGATGTGATGGATTATATGGAAATTTTACAGAGAAAAAATCCATACCAGCCTATTAATGATGCTGGTTTGCTTAAAGCTTATACGCGCAAACGCAAAGTGGATATGCTGAATATGTTATTACTGACAGATGGCTTGTATCAACTATTTGAAAGCCAAAATGCCGTGATTAAAAAAGTAAGGCATTGGGGATTGCAAGCGACTAACCACCAGGGAATAAAAAAAATGTTGATTGAAAACGCCATTGCGCTTTAAACTAGTAGGTTATGTTGGAAATGTGATTAAAAATTCAAGGATATATATGTATAAAAAATTTGTAAATACTGCAATATTGGGTGCTATTTTGGGCGCAGTAGCAACGTTCGCTGTTGCTGATGAAGCTAGCGTGAAAAAATCATTAGAAGCGGCTTACCCTAAATTTAAAGTTGAAAAAGTCACCAAAACACCTTTTGCAGGTTTATATGAAGTGTTTATGGGTGGTCAAATTATCTACACCGATGAAAAAATGAGCTATCTTTTTGCTGAAGGGGTGTTGGTTGATACTAAAACCAAGAAAAATCTGACCGAAGAACGCATGGCTGAGTTAACGAAAATAGACTTTAACAGCTTGCCGCTAGACCAAGCGATTAAAGTAGTAAAAGGCAATGGTAGCCGTAAATTAGTGGTGTTTTCAGACGTGGATTGCCCATATTGCAAAAAGCTTGAACGAAATGAGCTTTCAAAAATCACTAACGTAACGGTTTATACCTTTTTGTTTCCGATTGTGCAATTGCATCCAGACTCTCCTGAAAAGTCAAAATCCATTTGGTGCGCTAAAGACCGCGTAAAAGCGTGGGATGATTGGATTATGCGCGACATCTTGCCAACCACAACAGGCACTTGCGAAGTGCCATTAGAGAAAATTGGCGTACTTGCCAATAAAGTTGGCGCAAACAGCACACCAACCCTGTTTTTTGAAAATGGTAAACGTATGCTAGGCGCACAACCCTACACGGAAATTGAAAAAGCGTTGGTAGCGGCTTCTGCTAAAAAATAAGGTGCTAAAAGTGCGCAAGTGATTATAAGCAAAGCGCTTTTTTATGTAACATTCGCTCGCTTAGTGTTAATACGCTAGGCGAGTTTTTCATTTAAACATGCATGAAAAACTTTGTTGATATTGTTGGCTTAGCGAACATGGCGAGCTATTGCATCTGCTATTTAAAACTTAAACCATTACCGAAAGTTTGGACTACTCTTAGCGAAACCATGTTGGATAAATTCTGCAAAACGCTGATCTAACATTTTAAAAATCAATTGTTGATGTTCATCAGTATATTGAATGCTTTTTAGCTGATTAATTGCGGCTTCACCCATGTAATTTTGGCGTAGTTTTGGCTCATCTAAAAAGCAATAGGCAAAATCTCTTGCGTATAAGATGTCAAACCCTGACATGTTATTGCAATATTGATGAATAAAAGTTTGAAATTGTGATGCAAACTGCTCTTTATAAATATGCATTTGATGGTGCTGGCGCAGATAATCAATAATACTTGCCTTGCCCGCTTTTACTTGGCTAATCATTGCGTTATCTTTTGGTTCGCCCCTATAAAACTCATGCTGTATGCACCATGCTAACAGCATGGTGGCTTCATTGAAGTGGTGATTATCTGCCACTAAAGTGTCAATGGTTTGATTGTTGAGAGCATCAAATAAGGTTAAAACTGGGGTTAAATACTTGATGCTAACGTCAATTTCATCCAGTGCATCCTCAGTTTTAATTCGCACACTCAGTTGAATTTGTTTGTTTTCATCTAATGGCTGAACCCAACCATAAAACGACTCACAGCCATCCTCATTTAGCCATATTTTGTGAATATCACTACTTTTGTAGTGCGGTTCACCTAGGTAGGTTTTTGTTTCTGCAATGCTCAGGCCAAACTGTAAATTAAGCGGATAATCTAGCTTACTATTCGTAAAAGTAATGTGTGATAAAACAGGCTTCCACAGGCCTTTTTTATCTGCGGCTATAGGCGGGAATTGTGGGTTTTTAATATCGATGCTGAACAGTAAATTAACCCCTAGTTTTTTATGTTCAATCCAAAAGCTACGATCACTGGCACGACCAGAGATTTCAGTTTTTTTTGGCAACTTAAAACCGTGACTGAGCAAAAATTCCTGCATGGTGGGGTGGTCAATTGTTAAGCCGATAAGTTGTATTATTTGTTCAAACATTTTTTATCCTGACAAGTTTGCTAATTTAAACGATTTAGTCGAAGTTATATGCTTCTCGATTCACTTTTAATTGCATTAACTGATTGTAGTGCGCCAAGCTTGCATCCATTTCTTTGGCAAATAAGGCGTAGTTTTCTGCATTAATAACAATACTTTGAATTAATGCTTCTTGCGGTACCCAATACCCTTCGCCAGTTTCTTTACCAGCTGCTTCTAATGCTTCATAATGGACTTTAAAATTCATGTATTCTTCAAATTTTCCAAGAGCTTTCAGCATCGTTTCCTTGTGAAAAAACCGTAGTTTTTCACCTTTTTCACTTTCTACCGTTTTGCCGTCGGCAATAAAATTGGCAAATTGCCTATCCTGATTCTTTAACTGGTTTTGCCAAAGCTTTCCTTTTAGCTGCTGATGCACAAAAGCTAATATGTCTTGCTTTGTAGCATTTAAACTAACATTTTCACCAACACTCAGTTGTTTATTGTCATGCAGCCAGTTTATTAACATGCACATTGCATTTTGATCAGACATACCGCTACCGTAGATGTCTGATGCGCCTTTGGGCAGATCTCTAAAGTATAAATAGCTAATTAAATCACGTTCTTCCACGATTGAGAGATAAAGCGAGCGCATAGCTTGTCTTTGTATGCTCACTTGGCAATTAATTTCGACTAAGTTATTTATTTTTTTACTAAAATAAATCGTATTGTTTTTTTCAGAAACACACGTTGGCTTGCCAAAATAGGCTTCAATTTCTGCTAATGTTGCTGTTGGCGGTGGAGTTAAATTCCAAAAGCAGGTTTCTTTCGTATCCGCTTTTTTATGGATAGTGCTTTCGTTAATCAAGCTAATCGCTTTAAGATAAGTCGCCCATTTTGCTGGCTTGCCTTCTTTAACTGGCGGGTAACAAGCCTCATTCGTAACTCCCATTCTAAGATAGTAGTCAAGTTGATTTGCTTTATCCGCAACACTGTTGTAATTGTTATTGGGTGTGCAGCTTTTTGGTAACTTAAGATCTACAGCACTAAAATGTGCTATAAATTTGTCGTCAGTAATTTTTAGGCCGATAAGATTAACTAATTCTTGTTGAGTCATGTTGTATTCCCTTTGAATGAATTAATTTTTTACACGTTTACTCTACTGACTTTTCAAGTGCATAATGGCCAAAACACCTTAATCTTTAGCATTCAAAACCGTTAAGTACAAATCATTTAAGTACATGATTTTAATAACAAAAATATAAGAATACTCCAGTGCTTTTTTGGTCAGCATTAATCGCAAATTCTGGACGCGGCAGTGAATAAAATTTATCAAAAATATTGTCCATTGCATAGTCTAGAATGCCAACCCCTTTTAGCGCTATATATCAAGTCAATTTGGATTCCCGCTTGCGCGAGAATGACACACTCACTTTTCATGTTGAATGGGTAACGTTAAATTGGCCACGGCGCCACCCTCAACATGATTACTTAATGACACACTGCCACCGTGCAATTTGGCCACTTCCAGCACAAAATTTAAGCCTAAGCCAGTACTTTTTTGGCCAGCATTGGCTGTATTTACAGGACGTGGGAGTGAGTAAAATTTATCAAAAATCCTGTCTAAGGCATAGTCAGGAATGCCCATTCCATGATCTTCAATACGCACTTGGGCTTGTTGGTTTTGCTGCGATATTTCAATGGTTATTTGGCTATTTTCAGGGCTAAAATCAATGGCGTTATCGAGCAGGTTATAAATAGCTTGCCCAAGTAAGAAAGCTTCTGCTTGCAGTGTAATGGGGGTGAGTTCGGCCGTTTGAAACTGTATTTTTTTAGCTGTGGATTTTTCTGTGATATGTGTAATTTGGTGGCGTATCAAGTCAGCCAAATTGACGGTAGTGAGATGCGTGAGTTGCTGCTGATGCTCTAGTGAGGCAAGGCCAAGCATGTTTTGAATAATGGTTTGTACGCGCTTGGTTTGTGTTTTAATTTGATTTAAAAAATGTGTTTGATCTGCTGGCGGCATGGTTGGAGAAATCAGCTCTAGCGCGCCTTGTATCGCAGTCATGGGGCTTTTTAGCTCATGTGTTAAGTGCTCAATAGAATGTTGCATATGCAGTTTGCCGTCTAGCTCGGTGCGCATGGTTTGCATGGCGTAAGCGAGCTCGGTCAGTTCGTCATTGCTAGAGGTTGGTGGGGTTACTTTTTCACCTTTGGTCACGCGCACTGCGTAATCACGTAGGGCATTAATTTTGCGCGTAAACCGCCATGTAAATAATGTGCCTATGGCTAATGACAGTGCCAGTAATAAAGCACCCCAACGAATGATTTTAGTTTGTGCACGCTCAATAAAAGGCAATAAAGCGCGGTTTGGTTTAGAAACAGTCAGCGAGCCAATAATGCGGTTACCATCGCGAATGGGCGCGGCAATATACATAATGGTATCGCTATTTTCATCATTGGCGACGACTTTACTAGAGCGCACGCCATATTTACCCTGTAAGGTCAGGTAAACATCGTTCCATTTTGAGTAATCTTGTCCAACTGCTAAATTTGCGGAGTCATAAATAACAATGCCTTTAGTGTCGGTAATATAAACACGGTAATCTGCAATTTGTTTGCGGATTCCCCAAATATTGGCTTGGTTTTGATTAGGCGATTTGCCGCGTATTTGGTATTGGGCTAAGCTCTGCGCAAAGTGACCGTTTTGAATGTTGCCAGCTTTCATGTCTTGTGTAGCGAGTTCGGCTAGCACATTGGCGGTATCAACTAGCGCATCTTCTGTCACTTGGCGAACGCCAGGTTTGACTTCTTCCACAAAAATATTAAGAATAAACCACGCGGCTAGCCCTACCAGCAAAAAATAACCCAAAAATATTTTTAAACTGATTTTCATTACAATATTAGGCTTGTAAGCTATAACCCATGCCGCGATGGGTGACTATGGCTTCACTGGTAATATCAATGCTACGTAATTTAGCCCGCAAGGTTTTAATATGCGCATCAACGGTACGCTCAAGCGTATTTTCTGCATTGGCCCAGACAATATCCATGAGCTGATTGCGTGAATAAACACGCTTGGGCTGCTGAATTAATGTTTTAAGCAGTAAAAGTTCATAACGCGTGAGCTCCAAGTAGTGCCCGCGATATTGAATGCGGTTGGCGATTTCATCCACATTAAACAGCGGATTTTGATGATTAGATAAATCTGCTACGACGGCTGATTTTTGGCTGCGACGCAAAATGGCATGAATGCGCGCAACAATTTCACGCGGGCTAAATGGTTTGGTGACGTAGTCATCAGCGCCAATTTCTAGGCCGACAATGCGGTCTATCTCATGATTACGAGCCGTTAAAAACAAAATGGGAATTTGCGAGGTCTCACGTATTTTTTTACAAACGTCAAAGCCCGTCATGTCGGGCAGCCCCACATCTAGCACAATAAAATCAAAATCCGTTTGCTGCGTTGCAGCAATCGCCTCATGACCAAGCAAATGGTGGGTGGTGGTAATGCCCGCTTCTTTACAAGCATAAATCAGCGTTTCGGCAATGGCGGGTTCGTCTTCAACAATTAAAATATGAGGTGGCATACCGCCATTTTAAATGAGATTAGCCACTTGTGTATAAACAAAAAAACAGCCTACTTTTGTAGGCTGTACATAGTTGGCTAGGTATTGTATTTAGCCAGTGGATTATTCTTCACCATAAAGCTGGCTAGCCGAAAAATTCTTTCGCTTTATCCATCCAACTTTTGTTTTTAGGGCTGTGTTTGCCCGCATCCGCTTGTGTGCTCATATTGAATTGTTGCAGCAATTCTTTTTGATGTTCGGTCAATTTAACGGGCGTTTCAACCACCACATGCACCATTAAATCGCCATGCTCAGATTGGCGTAGTGGTTTAATGCCTTTGCTGCGTAACCTAAACACAGCACCTGTTTGGGTTTCTGCAGGAATTTTCATTCTGGCAGAGCCGCCTAAGGTTGGCACCTCAATTTCACCACCTAACGCCGCAGTACTAAAGCTAATGGGCATTTCACAATGCAAATTACCCCCTTCACGTTGAAATACCTCGTGTTGTTTCAGGTGAATCACGACATATAAATCGCCCGTTGGCCCACCATTGACACCTGCTTCACCTTCACCAGTTAAGCGAATTCTGTCGCCTTCATCCACCCCAGCAGGAATTTTCACTGAAAGTGTTTTGTTCTGTTTTAAGCGACCAGCGCCGTGGCACGCAGTACATTTATCATCTTCTTTAATGACTTTACCCGCGCCATGACATTTAGGACAAGTTTGCTGTACCGAAAAAAAACCTTGCTGCATACGTACCTGCCCATGCCCACCACAGGTAGCGCAATTAGTCGGCGATTTACCTTTTTTAGCACCTGTACCACTGCAAGTTTCACACTTAGCTTGCACTGGAATACGAATTTTAGTTTCTGAGCCTTTAGCTGCATCTTCAAGGCTAATTTCCATGTTGTAGCGCAAATCAGCACCACGATACACGTTGTTGCGTTGCCCACCTTGGCCGCGTCCACCACCAAAAATATCACCAAAAATATCGCCAAAGGCATCACCAAAGCCACCTGCGCCAAAGCCGCCAGCACCAGCGCCCATGCTAGGGTCAACGCCCGCATGGCCATATTGGTCGTAAGCGGCACGCTTTTGGCTATCTGAGAGCATTTCGTAGGCTTCTTTAGCCTCTTTAAAATGCTCTTCTGCGTTTGGGTTATCTGGGTTGCGGTCTGGGTGGTGTTTCATCGCTAATTTGCGATAAGATTTTTTGATGTCTTCTTCAGAAGCATCTTTGTTTACACCTAGTACTTCATAGTAATCTTTTTTAGCAGCCATAATTTTTGTGAAACGGGAAAAGTGAAATGTGAAATGGTTAAGATTTCAACTTGTTTTTTAATGACTTAAACACTGCAAGAATTAAAGCACTTGCCTCGTCTAAAGTCGCCTGTATTTTTGATATATCGCTAGTATAACCTAGTGTTTTAGTGAGTTCTAATTGTGTATCTAGCTCAGCGAGTGAGCCAGATGAAATGCTCAGAAAGTGAATAAGTTCTTTAGTGCCCTGACGTGCAGAACCCTCCGCAATATTGGAGGGTACTGATACTGCTGCACGGCGCATTTGAGAGCTCAGTCCAAACAACTCCTCTTTAGGAAAACTTGAAGTGAGTGCATAAATCTCTTGAGTTAAGCGCATTGCTGTTTGCCAAGCCCTTAACTCTTTGTGATTACACTGCATGACTCATGTACTACCTCTGTTATTCACCTTTCACCTTTCACAGACGTTAGTCTTTTTTCACTTCTTCAAACTCAGCATCAACCACATCGCCATCGACCGTTTTTTCACTTTCTTGGTTAGGTTGAGCACTTTCTGTATTAGATTGTGCTTGTTGCTCAGCGTACACTTTTTCACCTAATTTTTGTGATGCAGCGGTTAACACCTCTGTTTTAGCGTCAATCTCGGCTTTGTCGTCCGATTTCAAAGCCTCTTCAACATCCTTAATGGCTGTTTCAATGGCTTCTTTTTCTGAAGCATCTAGCTTGTCACCATGCTCGGCTAATGATTTTTTTACAGAGTGCACCATGCCGTCAGCGGCGTTGCGTGCATCCACTAGCTCACGTAGCTTGCGATCTTCATCGGCATATTTAACGGCATCATCTTCCATTTGCTTGATTTCCGCTTCACTTAAGCCAGAGTTTGCCTTGATGGTGATTTTGTTTTCTTTGCCAGTGGCTTTGTCTTTTGCTGAAACATGCAAAATACCATTCGCGTCAATATCAAAGGTCACTTCAATTTGCGGCATACCACGTTGCGCTGGTGGAATATCACTTAAGTTAAATTGACCTAGTGATTTGTTAGCTGAAGCCATTTCACGCTCACCTTGCAACACTTGAATGGTCACAGCATTTTGGTTGTCCTCAGCCGTTGAAAAAACTTGAGACGCTTTAGTTGGAATCGTGGTGTTTTTCTTGATGACTTTAGTCATCACGCCACCCAAAGTTTCAATGCCTAAACTTAATGGTGTGACGTCTAATAACAACACATCTTTTACGTCACCTTTTAACACGCCACCTTGAATTGCTGCACCTACGGCAACCGCTTCATCAGGGTTAACGTCTTTACGTGGTTCTTTACCAAAAATCTCTTTCACTTTTTCTTGCACTTTTGGCATGCGGCTTTGACCACCGACTAAAATCACATCGGTGATGTCTTCAATTTTGACACCCGCATCTTTAATTGCGGTGCGGCATGGTGCCATGGTGCGCTCAATCAAATCTTCAACTAAACTTTCTAATTTTGCACGGGTAATTTTGACCACCAAGTGTTTAGGGCCAGTTGCATCCGCCGTAATGTAAGGCAAGTTCACTTCTGTTTGTTGCGCGCCAGATAATTCAATTTTTGCTTTTTCAGCCGCTTCTTTTAAGCGCTGTTTGGCTAATAAATCATTACGTAAATCTAAGCCGTTGTTTTCTTTTTTGAACTCATCTGCTAAGTAATCAATCAAGCGGTTATCAAAGTCTTCACCGCCTAAGAAGGTATCTCCGTTAGTAGATAACACTTCAAATTGGTGCTCGCCATCAATGCTTGAAATCTCAATAATTGAAACGTCAAATGTACCACCACCTAAGTCATACACGGCAATTTTACGGTCGCCTTCTTGTTTGTCTAAACCAAACGCTAACGCAGCAGCAGTAGGCTCGTTAATAATACGTTTAACATCTAAGCCCGCAATGCGGCCTGCATCTTTAGTGGCTTGGCGTTGGCTATCGTTAAAATAAGCGGGTACGGTAATCACCGCTTCTGTGACTTCTTCGCCCAAGTAATCTTCAGCGGTTTTTTTCATTTTACGCAACACTTCAGCCGATATTTGTGGCGGTGCCATTATTTGGCCACGCACTTCAACCCAAGCATCTCCGTTATCGGCTTTAGTGATGGTGTAAGGCATCAGCTTGATGTCTTTTTGTACTTCTTTTTCTTCAAAACGGCGGCCGATTAAGCGCTTAACCGCATACAGTGTGTTTTTTGGATTAGTCACCGCTTGGCGTCTAGCCGGCGCACCCGCTAAAATTTCGCCATCTTCTTGATAAGCGATCACAGATGGCGTGGTGCGTGCGCCTTCAGCGTTTTCAATCACACGCGGCTTGCCGCCTTCCATCACGGCTACGCAAGAGTTTGTAGTGCCTAAGTCAATCCCAATAATTTTACCCATAATGTCTATTCCTTTATTTAATCAATGTGCTAGCGGGCTTTGAGTTGCTGCTCGCTGCTAAATATTTAACCTTGAAAACTATTTTGCTTTGAATCTTTTGCTTGAATTTAAAGTGGAGATACTTTTTAGTATTTCAAGGGTTAGTACGTGCGCTAATTTAAATTATTTGGCGACCATAACCAAAGCAGGGCGCAATACGCGGTCATTCAAGGTGTAACCTTTTTGTAGCACGTTAAATACCGTGTTTGGCTCGCCACTATTTTCTTGTGTAGAAATTGCTTGGTGTTTATTGGGGTCAAACTTTTCGCCCACTGGATTGACTTCAACGATGTTGAACTTATCAAATACACTGGCGAGTTGGTTAACAGTGAGCTGCATGCCATCTTTGTAGCTTTGTACATCCGTGGCTTCAATCAATAAAGCGGCATCTAAACTGTCTTTAACGGCCAATAACTCGTTTGAAAATTTCTCAAGCGCAAATTTACGCGCTTTATCAATATCATCTATCGCGCGGCGGCGAATATTTTCGCCATCCGCTTTGACATAAAGCACGCTGGCTTTCGCTTCTTCAAGCGCTGCTTCCAGCTCGGTAATGCGCGCTTGTGCGGCATTTTCAACGGTGATTTCGGCTTGGGGGGTTGTTTCGTTAACGGGCTCTTGCTGATTTTCTTCTTGCATACGATTTCCTCACTCAAATGCGTTTTAATGAAAAGTTTTTTATAATATGGGTAATTATTAGAGTATTTCAAGGGTTGCTAGCAAAAACGTGTAAGTTTGTTATGCAAAATTTTATTGAATTTAATGTGCTAAATACGCCGAGAGATTTTCATGCCTCTGCGAGCCGCATACAGACTGGCTTGCAGAGGTGTTGAGGTGATATAGCGCATTTCAATGCTTAATAAATGAATTTAAGTTTGAGTGTTAATCACTGCGGTATACAGTTTTATGTCTAAGCATACACGTAGCTTTTTTTTCTGCGCTAGTGCCTAATGAAGAAGAATATCGTAGCGAGAGTAAATAGATGGAATAAAGTTACAAAATCGTGATGTGCATTTTGTCTGCCATTATGAAAACCGCGTGCATTGATATAAATGGAATTATTCATGGCGGTTAGTTGGCTTGAAGCCGCCAGTTTAACCCTCCATTTCCTTTTCCTCTTTCCACTCGATTAACGCTTCGATGATAACATCAGAACTCTTTGAAATGAGCACGTCTAATGAATCTAAAAAACCGCCTTCATTAGCGAGAAGCCCTTTTACGCTTTCATAAAATTCATTAAAATTATCTTGGTCATAATAGACGCTACCAAACTTTCCATCGATGGTGAAAAATAAGTGGGTATAGGCGTTATCATCATGAAAAATGTGGCCAAAAACAAAGTAGCTACTATTGAGACTTTGAATTTCATTGTGGGCTAAATATTGTTCAAATTCTGGCCTGTTACCCCACAGCATCTCTATCATATCCAACAAACCTGCGAAGATGGGGAAGTATTGGTTTTTGGCACCTGAGTAAACACATAGCGAGCCCCATCCTTCTTTATCTCTAAGTTCAAAACCACCAAAATGCATGAATAAGTCTTTTAAAGATTCTGGTACTTTGCATTGATGCTTTGTTTCCAAGTTTTCGATATCAACGAAAGAGGTATTTTTATATTGCTTAAAATGATTCCAGTCCGTTTCATCCTCTTCATATTCAAACATTTCCGTAACGAGCTTGGACATTTTTTTAAAGCGCTTTATGGCATCTTGCCATGATTCCTTAGATTTTCCTGTGCGTAGTTTCTCAATTGGGCCATTGTTTTTGTAAGTGACATATTTTTTATTGGATAAAAATGATTTTAGATGCTCATTGAGAATAGAAACGCGATACTCTGTTTTTTCTTTGCTTTCGAGTTGAATTAAAGCATCAAAAAATTTCTTTTCAAATTTTTCGGGCTGCTGCTTGTATTGCTCGTAATAGGCTAAAGACTTTACCTCATAGCCTTCTACAAATGGATTTTCGTATTCGTCTATGCCAGACTTGATTTTAAAAAAATCATCAATGTGCTTTACTGACGCGGTGACATCTTGATTTGAAAAGTTTTCTAATGACAGGACAACGTAAGCGGTTCTAAAAGCAAATCTTAAACGCTTATAATCTCCTGAATAAAGCGATGCTTTATCATTTGTAAGGTAGGATAAGGTGGTCTTAGCAAGGGCTAGTATTTTTTTGTGATCAGCTAAATCTTTGGTTTTTTGGGCATGACTGTAATACCAAAGCCACCCGCGATATTGATCGCAATTGATTTCATTTTTACTGACTAGTAGTGTATCTATACAAATTTTAAGCTTTAGCAAATTCATATAGCTATCATAGGCGTAGCCCAATAAATAAAGCACCTCTGATTTGTCTTTATAATTTAACTGTGTAAAATCGATTTGCAAAGCTTGGTTGAGAGCACTATCAACAGATTGAATCGCTTCCTCAATATCACAGTCATCTTTTCTCTGATCAGAAATAACCAGAGTGTCTAGAATTTTGGAGAGTAATTTATTCATTTTAGAGGTTTTCCAGCATAATCAGAGCATTTATAGCGGTCTTGATATTGCCGCAAGTAGTGATAGGTAAGCAATAACTTAGCCTACACAGTGCCACGCTATCAAAGCTTGTGCGTACTATCTTACAACAATAATTTAAACTCTGCCAAACCAAAATCAATGGTGATGCCGTTGATTTTCTTTTATCTGCCACGAACAAATATTACGTTAAATATTCGTCCGTAATGATTACAATTTTACTTTAATTTGGCATATTAAAATAAGTCTTAAAGCATCTAAAAATTGGCCGAGCATTTTTTATGCCCTTGTGAGCCGCATACAGACTGCCTTAGCGGGGAGGTAAAATGATTAGATAACTTTTTTATCTAAAATTACATTTTTATTGTGGCGTAAAAAGCTATAATTCACTTGTACATTATTTATATTTGGTTCTTGGATTTTCAAGGGTTATTACAATTCAAAAGCAGTCATCACTGTTAGCGGGCAAGTACTATGTTTGCCGCAATTAGCCTTTGAATTTACGGAACATGAGCAGCGCTTTCTTGCAGAAACTTGGGCCGATCATAAATCTAAAAATATTTCTCTACGCCCAAATGGCGGCTTGAAAGGTGCTGTGGGCTCCGAGACGGACTTGCAAGACTTGCGTGGCATGATACAGCGCTATGCTAGCCAAGCAACGCAACTGGTTTCAGCGCTTTTTCCGCACTATGTGGCTAAACTTACTACCGCTAATACTAGCTTTCGTCCGCTTGAAGTGCAAAATAGAGTTAGCTCTTACCGTAAAGATGATACACGTTTGCATACGGATGCTTTTCCATCCAACCCAACACAGGGTACGCGACTATTACGCGTGTTTAATAATGTAAATCCCCTCGGTCGACCACGTGTTTGGCGGGTGGGAGAGCCGTTTAAAGAGATGGCAAACAAGTTTTTACCAAAAACTAAGCCAATGTTGCCAGCTCAAGCTTGGCTAATGCAAAAACTGGGCATTACAAAGCAACTTCGCACACCTTATGATCAGTTAATGTTGCAATTACATGATTTGGTGAAGGCGGATACTGATTATCAACAACACGCTCCGCAGCAAAATGTCAACTTTATGCCAGGCACCACTTGGATTGTGTATTCTGATCAAGTTTTTCATGCTGCAATGTCTGGGCAATACATGATGGAGCAAACCTTTTATTTGCCAGCTGATGCACTTTATCAGCCACAAACTTCGCCGATTAAAGTGTTAGAGGCCATGAAAGGGCATCGCTTAGGGTTGCCTACTTAAGTACGCACTTTATATCGGTCGTAACTCCATAAATATTGGCTAGGGCAGTGGGCGATAGTGTGCTCAATTTCTGCGTTAAGTAGGGTGGGGGTGTCGATGCCGCCTGCTTTGATTGGGCGGATGTGGACATGATAGCCACGTCCCCAGCTTAAACGTTCGCCAAAGGCCATCAGTACTTGCGCACCAGTTTTGCTAGCGAGTCTTGAGGCTAGCGTCATGGTGTAGGCTGGGCGGCCAAAAAAGGGTGCCCATTCGCCTTCCCCTTCCAATGGAGCTTGGTCTGGCAAAATGCCAATGGCTTCACCACGTTTTAGTGCTTGTAGCAGTTGCCTTACCCCTAATGCGTTAGCTGGGGCAAGCGTAATTTGCCCACGTTCACGACCATGATGAATGAGCGGTAATAACCAAGCTTGGCGTGGTGGGCGGTATAGCACGTTCAAAGGGTATTTTGAGCCATAATATAGCGAGGTGATTTCAAAGCAGCCTAGGTGCGGGGTTAAAAAAATGATGCCTTTATTGGCTTGTAAGGCGGTTTCGACATGCTCCCAACCCTCTATTTTTTTTACTAGGTTGAGCACGCTTGATTGTGGCTTAAACCAAATAGCAAACGTTTCAAACACCCCTTTGCTGCTTTCAAGGGCATTTTTAAAAAGTGTATTGTTGAGGTTAATATTGCTGATTAAGCCACTTTGCTTTAAGTTTTCTGTAGCGCGTTTGCGCAGTTTTTGATAAAAAATAAAATTTAAAAAGCCAATAAAAACACTCAAACCATGTACAAGGGGCAAAGGTAAAAAGCGCAAAAATTTTAAGCAAGCGACGATAACGGTCATCAGCAATGATTTGAGTTTACGCATGGTTAAAAAGTCCAAACGTGCTCAGTTGCCTCATCACTTCTTGTGGCGATGGTTGTTGATTTTGCCCGCCTAAATTAACACAAGCCAATGCCCCCGCCATTACGCCAGTGAGTGCCGGGTTGGTGTCTGTGTAAATGGCAACCACGTGTTTATTAAGCGCGGCAGCCAGATGTGATAGCCCCGTATCGACCCCTAGCGCGGCAAGCGATTGGCTAATAACGCTGGCAAGTGCGGTAATGCTCAATTTTGGTAACACAACGGCATTGCTCAACTGGCTAGCAATCAGCTTGGCACGCTGATGCTCAGCTCCACTTGCCCAAGGTAATACTAATTGAATTTTGTGTGTAGCTAATTGCTGGCCTAGGCTAACCCAATGCTCAGTTAGCCAAAGCTTGCTATCACGGCTGGTGCCATGTAGTGCGATGATAAAAGGCTGGGTTAAATTAAGCGTGGCATCCAGTTTTGGTGAAGCCTGAATGCCATAATCAGGGGCATTATTCGGCGGCCTAAAGTCTAAGCTTAACGCAGCAAGCGTACGATTACGAGTAACCGCATGCTGCTGGTAATTGATATTAAATTTGGAATCATAAAACCCACTAGCCCAGCTCTCACGTGCTGAGGTTTTATCGTAACCGCATTTGTTTTGGCTATGGCTTAAATAAGTCATTAGGCCGCTTTTAAATAAGCCTTGTGCATCAATCACCACATCATAAGGCTGTGCTTGCAGTTGCTGCTTAAAAGTATTGAAAGCATGCCAAGTTTTTGATGAAAATATGGCCTTACGCCAACGCCGAATAGCCACCGTAATGATGTTGTTAATGTGAGGATGTAGTTTAAGTATATCTACAAAATGATCTTCAACCACCCAATCAATGAGGGCGTTAGGAAAATGCTGCTTGATGTCTGCAATAATAGGTAAACAGTGAACAACATCGCCCAAAGAGGTGGTTTTTATAATGAGGATGCGCATTAGCTAAGCAGGGTATTGATGGCTGCAATAACGCGGCTGGCGGGAAGTTCATCCAAGCAACGGCTACGGCTATTAATGTTTCGCTCACAGCCTTCAAAAGTGCAGGGCACGCAAGGCGCAAAGTCTTTTGGCTGAATGCCCTGTAATAGGATGACATTGTTCACTTTTTGCGTTGCGCCTACCATTTTCCACGGGCTGTTTTCTTTTGTGTAGCCTGCTGGCCAAGGCCCCCATTTTACAGGATTACTCGGGCCAAACAAAGCCACAGTTGGTGCCCCCATTGCCGCCGCTAAGTGTGTAGCAACGGTATCTGGCCCCACATAAATTTTAGCGTTTTTGAGCAAATAGGCCATTTGTGCAAAGTTAAGCTTACTAGCAAGGTTAAGCGTATTTTTAGGTAATTTCTCAATGAGTTGTGCAATATAACGTAATTCTTCTGGGTCACTAGAGCCTGTTAAAATGACTTGAAAATTTTGAGCGTTTAACCAATTGACTAACTCAACCCAAGCTTCGGACAACCACATTTTATAAGCAAATTTTGGGTAAACGTGTAGCACAACGTAAGTTTGGTTTTGATGACCAGCTAATAGGCCATCAACCCATTGGCTATCTTGCATCGTCCAATGGGCGCTGACTTCAGGTGCTGTTGATAAACCTAACTTGCTAGCAAGCTTTAACACCATGCTCACGGTGTGCGTATTGACGTTATCAAACATCACCCAATCATTGAGTAGCCATTTTTTCCAATTTTGATTCGGTTTATCTTCCAGTAAACCAATACGATATTTTCCTGAAATCCAAGCGATTATTGTAGCGCGGTCACTAGTTAAGGCAGAAATAGCTAGGTCATATTTTCGCCATAAATGCCATTGCCATTTGAATTTTGCTAGTTTTGAACCATCACTTGGCATAGCAATGACTTGATGAATATCTGGATGATTAGCTAAAATGCCACGGGTATTTTCAAACACCAAAACATCAACTTCAGCGTGCGGCCAAGCAATTTTAAGGGTATGTATTAGCGGTGTGGCCAGTAACACATCACCAATGCGGCGCGTAATAATAACCAATATTTTTTTAGGAGGTGTTTGTTTAAACATGTAAAGGTAACGCTAAGCCGCTTGAATTGTGAGTGCGTTCCATATTGCGTATACTGGCAATCAAATATTTAATTATAACTTGCTATTACACCGCTAAACATAAGAAAGCTTGTAAATGCCGAAACTTTACATCGACGAATTTGTAGGAATTACTAACCGTTTAGAAACACTACCACTTGCTTTTGCATTTAAAAAAGCTTATGGGCATTCAATCATATTAAATTGGCATGAGCTAGACAGTTTCAGCGTAGATGAAACAAAAACAGGCAATATTGGCTTTTGGCAAAAATTAGGCGTAGAACGTGTGCGCAGTTGTGAGGAACAAAAATTTAAAGATTTGCAGTTGAGTAATTTAGTTTTACGCTCGCTCGATGGGCCAACGCATTTGTTAGATCCCATTTATATGGAGGTTGCGCGAAAAATACACTTAGTACCACATCTAGTTTCTGCGATAAAAACTAGTTTTGCGCCCTATCAACACAGACCTGTCGTCGGGGTGCATGTACGTCATGGCGATTATCATTTAGAAAATCCAGAGCGTTATATTGTTAAAGGTGTTGAATGGCCAGCAATTCCTGTGTGGTGGTATGAAAAAGTCATGGCAAAAATTGTCGCTAAACAAGCTGATGTTTGCTTTTTACTATCGAGTACGGGTGACCCTAATAGCTATCCAACACTACGCAAAAACTTTGACGTTTTTACGGTTGATGCGCCTTCGCCTTATGATTATAAAGGTGCTGATCATCAATCTGAAGTCAATCCTGTTGCCGATTTATTTGCATTAGCTTGTACACCCGTCATGTTAGCAACACCTATTTCTGGCTATTCACATTGGGCAGCCAATGTATTAGGCTTACCCACTACTTGTATTGTACCTTTAGAAAATGCAACAGTAGATAATGTATTGTGCGGCAAAGTCGAGTTATATGGAAAGCGTTTACCAGCCTGGCGCAACGCTGGAAGAGAGGGCGCTGACACCATGCCATTAAGTACTGAGTTGACTGGTGTAGATTTTAGCCAAGTGGCAAGGTTAGGTTGGTTATAAGCTTAGTTTTATTTTTTGACTTGATTAAACTTTGACTTGATTAAACTTTGACTTGATTAAACTTTGACTTGGCTAAGCTTAGTCTTAACTAAGCAACGATAATTTTAAGTACCTATAATAAGTAGTTTCGGCATTAGAAACAGCAAGTATAAAGCCCATTTTGCCGTCTAAAAAACCTAGGCGTATAAAATAAGTGCGTATAAACGCCCAAACACCATGCAATATTGCTGTGCTCAAACTGGCAGATTTGCCCCGCGCTAAAGACATGGCTGCTCCAGCGCTAGAATAGCGATTCACTTTATCAAGCACTTCTTCAAGGCTGGTGTAGCTGATGTGAAGTAACGGATTTTTTAATATTTGTGTGGGGTGCTGAGTGATTAAGCGCTCATGCACTAAGTCATCACTAAACGCAGCAAAGCCGCGTTTGAATAAACGGGTAACATAGTCGGGCGACCAACCTGAGTGCTTGATAAATTGCCCACAATAACTAGAGCTTCGCGGCATTTTGTAGCTTACATCTGCATTGAAGCTAATCATTTGTTGGATTTCAGCTGCCAGCTCAGGCGTAACACGCTCATCCGCGTCAACTGACAGCACCCAAGGCTGTGTTGCTAATGCGAGAGCGCGGTTTTTTTGTTGACCAAAACCAGGCCAATCTTCAGTAATCGTCACCTTCACGCCAAATGTTTTACATATATTGACAGTCTCGTCAGTGCTACCAGAATCAACGACGATAATTTCATCTGCCCAAGCCACTGAGCGTAAGCAGTCTGCGATAGAATCTTGCTCATTCTTAGTGATAATAATAACCGAGATCATGAATATTTTTTTGTTAGCTTGTATGAAGCGATTGTTTTAGTTTGTAGACCAGCAAACAATATTGCACTGGCCCAGCCGAAAAACAGGCCTTCAGAGTGGTCAAGCAATAATGAGTTAAATAGACAACCAACAACAAAGGTAATCACAAAGCCGCGTGCGAGCAAAAACTCTTCTTCGCTGGCAAGTCTGCGCGCTAGCCTCCACTGCGTGGCCAGTAGCCATAAAAATACACAAAGCCCAAAAATGCCAATTTGGGCAGTAAAAAGCAAAAATTGATTATGGGGGTTGTTGGATGGCGCTGTCGCAGTACCAGTGATTTCTTGTTGATAAGCTTGCTCAAAGTTGCCAGTGCCAACACCAAAAACAGGACTTTTTTGAATAATTTTGAGTGCATTTGAATAGTAATCCATGCGGGTGCCTATGGATGAGGTTTCGTTGTTACCTTGTTTTGGTTTCCATAATTGGTACTCTGTTGCAGCAAGATCAACTCTGTTTTTTAAGTTGCTTGACATAAAGTAGCCTGCGAATGCAACCAAACACAAGCTAATAATCGCTATTGCAATACCTTTGCGGCCAAATACATGCGCCAGTAAATAGGTAGCCAAGCCAGCAAAAACAAAATAACCCGTACGACCTTGCACCATAAACAGCACATTAAAAGCGGCTAGAAAAGCCATGGTAGCAAATATATAGCGCCATTTATGCTTGCAACTAATAGCCTTTATGGCAAACAAGTAACTTGCAAATGCCATCAAAATACCGTGAGTAATGTGCAATTTAAAAACAACTGGGTTACTAGGTAAGCGGTTAGTAAAAAAACGTGTTCCTTCAAACGCACCAAACCAAATTAAATAAGAACAAATGAGCGTGATCGCCATCGCCAACATAAAAAACGTCCAGCCTAACCGCCTATTTTTACGATCTAAAAACAGTGGCAATAGCAGTGTGATGAGTATCAACTCTTTGTATTTGGAGAGTATTTTAAATGCGTTTTTAATGGTTGATGGGTCGTAAAAACAGCCGATGATTAACAATAAAAATAGCAAAAGTGCAGTGGTAACAACACTATTTTGCTTGATGATTTCACGTTGTTGCCAGCAGACGCCACTGACTAATGCGCCAATCAGCACAAGTATGGATAATGCACTGTCAAGTGAGGTTGAAATAGGAATAGATGCGCTCAAGCTAATGGCCGCCCAAATCGCAATGGTTTGAAATATCTTAGTAATTTTAAGCACGCAATATTACTTTCCGCTATTCTCAATGAGGTTAGTAAATACACTGGTCATTTAAGAGTAAATGTGTTTGTAAATTACAATGTCAATGCGTTATATAAGCTATTATGAAAGCTCATTAATTTATACACGTCACTCGGCTCAGATTTCTTTAATATTCAGCTGGCGACTTAAAGTGACAAAGGGCTTAAGATTATAAAGTAAGTTTCTAAATTAGCGACTAAACTAGTATATCTAATTGATGTGGATAACGCGTTAATTAAATTAATTATGCCTGATTATTAGTTTAAATTGTTACAATAAGATGCTTTTTAACCATGATTTAAGTTTGACGATATGGTCCGCATTAGAGATAATGTATTTATTATAAAAAAATTATTTGGGGCTAAAAAAATGAAGCAATCTCATATCGAAGTAACAGAGCGCATTGTTGAAAAAAGCCGGCCTACACGTGTTGCTTATTTGCAGCGAGTGGATGCGATGATTAATCGTCCGCAAGGCCCTAATCGCTTAGGCTGTGCTAATTTGGCGCATGCTTTTGCAGCCATGCCTACTAATGATAAATTGCGTGTGGTCACTGAAAAAGCTCCTAATATTGCCATTATTACGGCTTATAACGATATGTTGTCAGCGCATCAGCCTTATGCGGGTTACCCTAATATTATTCGTGATGAAGCCCGTAAGCTTGGCGCAACAGCGCAAGTGGCGGGCGGTGTGCCAGCCATGTGTGACGGTATAACCCAAGGTGAGCCTGGCATGGAATTGTCGTTATTTAGCCGCGACACTATTGCTATGGGTACGGCCATTGCGCTTTCACACGATGTATTTGATGCTTCTTTAATGCTTGGTATTTGCGACAAAATTGTGCCAGGCTTGCTTATTGGCGCTTTGCATTTTGGCCATTTGCCAACGGTATTTGTACCTGCTGGCCCAATGGCAACAGGTATTGATAACACTACAAAATCAAAAGTACGTGAAAAATATGCACAAGGTTTGGTGGGTCGTGAAGAATTATTAGCTTCAGAATCAGCCGCTTACCACAGCGCAGGCACTTGTACCTTTTACGGTACGGCCAACAGTAACCAAATGTTGATGGAAGCCATGGGCTTGCATGTGCCAGGCGCGGCGTTTGTGCACCCAGCGGATGGTTTGCGTGAGCTATTAACGCGTGAAGCCGTTAAATTGGTACTTAATAATACAAAAGCTGATCAATTTACGCCAATTGGTAAGTTGGTGGATGAGCATGTGATTGTGAATGCGATGGTGGCCTTACTTGCCACTGGTGGCTCAACCAATCATCTTATTCACTGGGTAGCGGTAGCGCGTGCAGCAGGTATTATGATTGACTGGACAGATTTTTACCACTTAGCCAAAACCACGCCATTATTGGCGAGCGTTTACCCCAATGGTAAAGCCGATGTGAATGAATTTCAATCTGCAGGTGGCCCAGCATTTGTTATTCGTGAGCTGATTGATGCGGGTTATATGTTCCCAGATGTGTTTACCGTGGCGTATGGTGGCTTGCGCGATTACACTAAATTGCCAGTGAAAGAAGACAATAAAATTGTTTGGAAAGACCTACCAAAAGATAGCCCTGATGAAACGATTGTGCGGACAGCCGCTTTCCCATTCAATGAATCAGGTGGCTTGCGCTTGCTGAAAGGCAACTTAGGCCGTAGCGTCATTAAAATTTCTGCTGTGCCTGAAGACCGCCATATCATTGAAGCGCCTGCCATTGTGTTTGATGCACAAGAAGAGTTATTAGCCGCATTTGACCGCGGTGAATTAGAGAAAGACTTTATCGCCGTAGTGCGCTTTCAAGGCCCTAAAGCTAACGGCATGCCAGAGCTGCACAAATTAACGCCGCCGTTGGCTGTGTTGCAAAATAAAGGTTTTATGGTGGCAATTGTCACCGATGGCCGCATGAGTGGCGCATCAGGTAAAATTCCTGCCGCAATTCATATTACGCCAGAAGCTTCAGCGGGTGGGCCGATTGCTAAAGTGCGCACAGGGGATATTATTCGCTTAAATGCAACCGTGGGCATGGTGAACGTATTAGTAGATGAAGATGAGTGGGCGCAGCGCGAAGTGGAAGTGCTTTCTGACGCAAAACGCCATTACAATGCGCATGATATGGGGCGTGAGTTGTTTGGTGGGATGCGGAGGAATGTATTATCCGCCGAAGAAGGCGCCATCACTTGGCTTTAGCCGTTTGAAAATACAATTTATGCGGCGTTACTTTCGCTTGCCGTACTATTCGTACTGTCTGCGCTCAAGTGCCTTGCCTAAATTGATTTTGAAACGGCTAATGAATTTACCAGCATAACTATCATTCCCGTGCAAGCGGGAATCCATTTTGAAAATTTAAAGAATTTAATAACAGTAGTTTGAATTAGCCAATATTTTTAAATAAATTAATCAATAACTTAGGTCAAAAAAATGAACACATTAGATTTAGCTAAAGAAGGCCCAGTCATCCCCGTGATTGTGATTAACAAAGTAGAAGATGCTGTGCCTATGGCAGAAGCCTTGCTTGAAGGCGGTATTCGCGTGCTTGAAGTCACTTTGCGTTCTTCATGCGCTTTGCAAGCGATGGAGCAAATTGCCAAACACGTGCCAGATGCCATTTTGGGTTCAGGTACGGTGCGCAATTTAAAAGATGCGCAAGCTTCATTAGATGTGGGTTGTAAATTCGCGGTCAGCCCAGGCTACACGACTGAGCTAGGCCAATTTGCGCGCAAAATTGGCTTGGCATTATTGCCAGGCATTTCTACTGGCTCAGAAATCATGATGGCCAATGCAGACGATTACTACTTTTTAAAGTTATTTCCAGCGGTAGCCGTGGGCGGCATTAACTTGCTCAAAGGCTTTGCAGGGCCTTTTGGCGATGTGAAATTTTGCCCAACGGGCGGCGTCACAGTGGAAAGTGCACCGCAGTTTTTAGCCTTACCTAACGTGGTGGTTTGTGGCGGCACATGGCTCACCCCAGCTGATGCGGTTGCGCGTAAAGATTGGGCGCATATTACTAAGCTAGCCAAAGCGGCGAGCGCTATTCAACCAGCGGCATAATTGCAAATGCAACATAAAAAATAGGCTGGGCTTTTACCCAGCCTTTTTTATGAATATTGCATCATAAGAATAAGGCGATATAAAGGCATCAAAACTGCTGAATAATCGCCCGATAAAAAATGATGCCTCTGTCTCCCGCATTCTAGGCCGCTTACAGAGCATCAAAATAATGTGATGTTAAAATGGCGCTTTAAAGTACCTATATTTTTACAGAAAATACTAAAAATTAAATCAGGGAAAATTGTTTGAAAATAGAGATTAAGAAATATAAAACCATCGTGTTTGATTGCGATGGCGTGGTGCTAGATTCTAACATTGTGAAAACCGAAGCGTATTTTCGCACCGCTAAAAACTTAGGCGCAAGCGACGCACAAGCACAAGCGTTGGTGGATTATCACGTCAAATTGGGCGGCATTTCGCGCTATCATAAGTTTGAATGGTATTTAAGCGACGTGCTTAATCAGCCTGTGACAAAACAGGCAGTACAAACCCTTTTAGACGAATTTGGCCGAGAGTTAGAAGTCGGCTTAATGGAATGCGCCATCGCTGAAGGCTTGCATGAACTACGCGAGGCCACACCAGAAGCCAATTGGATGATCCTTTCAGGCGGAGACCAGCAAGAAATTCGCACTTTATTTGCCAAGCGCCAAGTGAATGAACACCAAAACTTAGCGCAATATTTTGATGGTGGTTTGTTTGGCAGCCCCGATAATAAAGATACCGTGCTAGCACGCGAAAAAGCCAGTGGCAATGTGCGTTTTCCAGCTTTATTTATTGGGGATGCAAAATATGATTATGAAGCCGCGCACCACGCTGGTTTAGATTTTGTGTTTATGAGTGATTGGACAGAACTGGCTGATTGGCAAGCCTATTGTGCGCAAAACAAGCTCATCGCCTATAAAAATATTGCACAGCTTTTAGCGTAACTAAACTGCGAAGTGGTTTGCAGAGTTACCTCACTTTTGTAGTGGGGGCAATATCGCTACTACTTTAAAAAACCTGCCCAATCACCTGCTGTGGGTGAATATTTTTTAGGCAGTTTAAGTGCCCTAGCGGGCATACGCGCTTAAAGCAAGGGCTGCATTCTAGGTTTAAATATTCAATCACGGCTAGGCTGGTCATCGGCGGCGTGTGGGATGGGTCGCTACTGCCAAAAATTGCAATCAACTTTATATTCAGTGCCGCCGCCACATGCATTAAGCCAGAATCATTACTCACCACCACGTCGCACAGTGACATCACATCAATGGCCTCGCCCAGCTTAGTTTTGCCACCTAAATCAAAGCAGCGGTTTTTCGTGCTTTGGTTAATTTGTGTGGTCACTGGCACATCTTTGTCTGAGCCAAAAAGTAGCACCTGCCAGCCATTATTCAGCGCATGGTTAGCCACTGCTGCGTAATATTCTGCCGGCCAGCGTTTAGATTCGCCGTATTCAGCCCCTGGGCATAAGCCTAGTGTTTTGGTATTTGCGTTAAAAGCAAAATTAAGTTTGCTCAATGCCGCCAGCGCAGCCGCTTTATCGGCCACCAACGCGGGGTTGGGGATGGTTTGCGGTAAATTTTCGCCCTTAGTCAAGCCTAAATAAACAAAGCGCTCTACGGTTTTTTTAAGAGTAGATTTATCGAGTGGGCGAACGTCATTAATCAGCCCAACACGCATTTCGCCTAAAAAACTGGTGCGTTGTTTAATGCCTGCCGCCCACGGTAAAATGGCAGATTTTAATGAATTAGTAAGAATAATACTTTGCGTATAGCCTTGATTTTTTAAGCGTTTACCAAACTTAACACGCTGCCAAAAAGCGAATTCCCCGTGCTTAAATGGCAGCGCAATTTTGCCAGATACTTCAGGCATGCGTTCGAGTAGCGGTAAAGTCCAAGCGGGTGCGGCGACGTCGATGATGCAATTGGGTCGGCTAGCTTTAAGCGTTTTAAACAAGCTTTGCGCCATCACCATGTCGCCCACCCAAGCGGGGCCTAAAATGAGAATTTTATCTGCGGGCATGGTTTAACCTAAATATTAACATGGTAAATTAGCACGCTAAAAAAAGCTTAAGCGCACTAAAAACGAAGCTGTATTTTAACTCAAAAAACCAAGCAAAAGCGCTGCCAAAATTTTGCTTAAAAAATAAGCAAAAAAATCCTTAAAAAACCCTTAAAAAACCGTGTCTTTGTTACACCACCGCTGCAAGCCAGTCTGCATGCGGCTCGCAGAGGCATAAAAAACGCTCGGAGGAAAATATGCCTGAAGTAATGTCTTTTTTAGTCTGATTTTTTGCGTGATTTTTTGGTTTTTTCAACGGGTAAAAGTGATGTGATTTGTTGATAGCGTGCAAACAAAAATGCTACGCGCGCGGCATCCGTTGGCGCGCCTTTATAGCCGTAAGCGGCATCCACGGCTTTATCTAGCACTTGGTGCGCTTTAAGCAAATTGGCAGGCATGGTGAGCGGGTCGTATAAATCGGCCAAGCTGGCATTGGGGTGCATGGCGCGCGCATCTAAAACCGCTTGCGCACAGGCCTCAATCGCCGTGACTTCCCGCTCCTTGCGGGAGTGGGATTGAGGGCGAGGGGTGTTGGTTGCGTTATCTGGTGCGATTACCCTCACCCCCACCCCTCTCCCAAAGGGCGAGGGGAGTTCTGGCCAAGGGAAGTTGTTGTAGGTAATTTGGTTAGTATAACTATAATCACTTTTCATTCTTCCCGCTGTAGTTCGCATCCAAGCCATGTGCATGGTTGATGTCATCACACCAAAGTCAAAAATGCTCGCATTTTCAATGGTATAAACCTTGTCTCCAGCTATGACATCGGGAGGCAAAAACGCGATTGGAATAAAAAGTCTATTCTCTGACGAAACTCTTGGTAAAGCTAAGTATTGTGATTTTGGTTGCCTTGGTTCGCCAAATAGAGTTGGTTGGTTAGCCAGTTCTCTTGTAGTTTCTCGCGTGCTTTTTTGTCGCATAGCTTTTACTTGCTCAACACGTTTTAGCACATGAGGCATGGCGCGAAGTTCACTAGGAGTAATATCCGTAAGCCATAGACACCAACGAGAAATATTGTTAATTAGCTCATCACCCATCACAAATTTCTTAATCCATTTTTCTGCATTTGGTTCTTGTTGCAGTAGTCTATCCTTTTCGGCGTCTGAAAATAATAAATATCCACCATCATTTGGCATGCTACCGTAAGTCATTTCTGGCACATTGCAAATAGAACGGCGTGCTTTAGCAAGAATCAAGTTAGGCGCATCTACCAAGTACGGATTAATATTGCCAACCTTAACAGCATGCGGCACACCTTTAATATCGGCATACTCATAAATGGTTTTATCAGCCACCTCTTGCAAGCCAAAACCAATAATCACGCAATGCACCGCAGCTTTACCACGCGCTTCGTTGTTCCAGCTAAACGTGCGGTGGGCAAAGTGAATTTTGATGCCTTGCGCTAACATCCAGCCCTACAGTACGCCAACTTGCTCGCCTTGTGTAATGCTGTTGGTAGAAACAAATGCTACCCTCACCCCTTCCCCTCTCCCAGTGGGCGAGGGGTTATCGAGCTCACTCCAAGCGTTTTGCAGGTTGTCGCCCCCTCGACTGGTGGAAAAAGGCTGGATTTCAGGCATATTGCCATTGCCACTCATTTGGTTTTCACTCCCTCTCCCCGTGGGAGAGGGCTGGGGTGAGGGGGCAATATGTTGTTGAAGCTGATTCCAAGCATCCTCCAACACAGATTCCGTGCGGTTTAGCACGTCATTATTCCAGTAACGCAGTACCGTAATACCTTGTTGTTGTAAGTAAGCATCACGGACTTGATCATGTGCACTTTCCAGATGTTGACTACCATCCAGCTCAATGGCTAATTTTGCTTCATGGCAATAAAAATCCAGCACATATTTACCTACTGGGTGTTGCCTTCTAAATTTCGCATTCGCCAAGCGCCTATCTCGCAGCAGCGCCCACATTAAGTTTTCAGCATCGGTTTGATTCGCACGTAAACTGCGTATAAACACCAGTTGCTCTTTTGGTAAAGTGAGTTTGTGTGGCTTTTCAGTATAATTCTCACTCTGCCCACTCCCAGCGTGAGAGGGGGTTTGTTTGATATAGCGTGCGGCTTTGATATACCAAGCGGCCACAAAATCTAGCAAGCCAGCATTCTTAATGTCACCGCAAACCAGCTGCATATCGGCTTTTTGTGAGGCAGATTGATTGCTTTTACCCAAAAACGGTGGGTTGCCTAAAATAAAGCTACATCGCTCGGCAGGCAACACATTTTGCCAATCAGTTTGTAGCGCATTGCCATGCACAATATGTGGTGTGGCTTTAAGCGGAATGCGGGCAAAATAAGCGCCAAATTCTTCTGACACTTGCATGTTCATTTGGTGGTCGGTGAGCCATAGCGCCACTTGCGCAATTTGCGCTGGAAACTCTTCAATTTCAATGCCGTAAAATTGGTCTACATCCACATTGATAAGGGCTTGCACATCCATGACCAATTGACCTGTTTGATGGCTGGCGCGTAGCAATTCAAGCTCTAGCAGGCGAAGCTCACGGTAAGTAATCACCAAAAAATTGCCGCAGCCGCACGCAGGGTCAAAAAAAGTAAGGGTGCGCAGCTTTTGGTGAAATCCTTGCAAGCGGTTTTTGTTCGCTTTTACTTTTGTAAATTCTGCCCAAAGCGCATCTAAAAACAAGGGTTTAATGAGTTTTAAAATATTTTCTTCACTGGTGTAATGCGCGCCTAGGTTGCGCCGCGCATCAGCGTCCATAATACTTTGAAACAAGCTGCCAAAAATAGCGGGGGAGATAATGCTCCAGTCGAGCGCGCATAAATCTAGCAGTGCCTCACGCATTTTGCTATCAAACTGGGCGGGCGGTAGGGTTTCTTCAAACAGTTTACCGTTAACATAGGGGAAGGCGTTTAAGCTTTCTTCAAGATTGCTTAGGCGTTTACTTTCGGGCGTGTTAAGCACATAAAAGAGCGTGCTGATATGGTGCGCTAAATCACTGCCATCGGGCTTAGTGTTGATTTCTATGTAATCTTGAAACAATTTTTTTTGAAAAATAGTAGTGTCTTCAGCAAATAGGCAAAATAGCAGCCGCACTAAATACACTTCTAGGGCGTGGCCTGTATAACCCACGGCTTTGAGCGCATCGTGCAGTTTACCCATGCGCTCGGCGGCTTTAATGTTGATGGGGTCTTGCGGCTTAATTATTTGCGTTTGGTAGCCCGCAATAAAGCCAAATGATTTTACATTTTGGTAAAGGTCTTTTAAGGCAAATTCGGTGACGGTTTGGCTATTGAGGTCGTGCAATTGAAAGCGCTGAAAATCGCACACCAGCACATAGCGCGGTAAATCACGCTCTTGTATGCCCGCAAAATAATCAATGGCTTGCGTGTAAGCGCGTGCAAGGTCTTTACCCTTGCTTTTCATCTCAACCAGCATAATGCCAGGCCAAAATAAATCAACATAACCATGCTTAGATTTATTTTCGGTGTTGTCGCGGCTATAAGCACCATGCTTGATAACCGCATGCTCAAAAGTAGCGACGCGCTTATTGGTAATGCCAAAAATCTCAAAAAAATCAATTAAAAACGGCTTAGCTTGGCTATCTTCATTGGCGGCATCGGCCCAATGCTTAGCAAAGGTGCTGGCGCGTGTTTTAATTTCATTCCAAGATAAAGGCATGAGCGAGAGTATAGCGGGTTTATTTGCTTTTTCACTGTATGCACGATTGAGATTTAAAAAGTAAAAAAACAGTATTTGTAAGTAAAATTTCCTGACAAGAATTAATAATTCAGTTGCACTTTAAAAGCATGTGTTAGTCTCAATGTTGATTATTATTAAAATGAATAACAATATGCCCAAAAATAACGCGCAAACTGCCCAAAAAATAGCCCCCAAGCGCATTGCCTCGCTAAAAGACTTATGGCCGTTTTTGCGGCCTTATCGCGTACAAGTAGCCATTGCCTTTGTGCTACTGAGTTTGGCTTCTGGTACGCTATTACTGGTGCCACTGGCGTTTCGTGATTTAATTGACTTTGGCTTTGGTGCTAAATCTGGCGCTGCGTCTGGCGGCCTAGCGGCAAACGTCAGCTTAAATAGCCATTTTGGCATTTTGTTTGGTTTGGCCGCGTTTTGGGCGCTGATGGTTGCCTCTCGTTATTTTACCGTGGCGTGGATTGGCGAACGAGTCACCGTAGATTTGCGCAGTGCTGTGTATGCGCGCGTAGTCACGCAATCGCCACAATTTTTTGAGACCTTGCAAACGGGCGAAGTGTTATCGCGCCTCACTGGCGACACCACACTTATCCAAACGGTGGTGGGTAGCTCCGCCTCAATGGGCTTACGCAGTTTGTTTCAGTTTACTGGCGGCATGATTATGCTGGCGGTTACTAGCTTCTATTTATTTTCAATCAATATTGGCCTAATGATTTGCCTCATTTTGCCGATTATGTTGATTGGTCGCTCGGTTAAAAAACTCTCACGTGAATCGCAAGATCGCATTGCCGATAGCTCGGCCATGGCGGGGGAAATTTTAAATGCGATACCCACGGTGCAATCGTACACGCAAGAACAGAGCGAAATTAGCCGCTTTAGCCACAGCGCAGAGTTGAGTTTTAATACCGCAATACGTCGCGTGCGCGTACGTGCGCTACTGACCGCCGTTATTATCACCGCCGTGATGGGCTCGATTATTTTCGTGCTGTGGCTGGGCGCGCGCCAAGTCAGCCAAGGTGCGATGACTGGAGGCGAACTGGCTTCATTTGTGCTATACGCTGCAATGGTGGCGGGTAGTGTGAGTACCATGGCTGAGGTTTGGGGGGATGTGATGCGCGCTGCAGGCGCGGCTGAGCGCCTTTTGGAGCTACTGCATGCTAAGCCAGCCATTGCCGAAACCGCCGCACCAGAGCCGCTAAACAGTAGTAAACAAGCGACTATTACGTTTAATGATGTGGGTTTTAATTATCCATCACGCCCGCTCACGGCTGCCTTAAGTCATGTGACGCTTAATATTGCTGCGGGCGAAACCATTGCGCTAGTTGGCCCTTCTGGCGCAGGAAAAACCACGATGTTTCAAATTTTGCTACGCTTTTATGACGTTAAAACGGGCAGTGTGAGGATTAATGGCCAAGATATTCGCCAGTTATCCCTTGAAAGTTTACGCAAAATTATCGCGATTGTGCCGCAAGATCCTGTCATTTTCTCTGCCAATGTCTTGGAAAATATTCGATATGGTCGTTACAATGCGACCGATAATGAGGTGATTGCCGCCGCGCAATCTGCGCAAGTAGCGCAGTTTGTTACGCAATTACCGCAAGGATACGAAACGTTTTTGGGCGAGCGAGGCACACGGCTTTCTGGCGGGCAGCGGCAACGCATTGCCATTGCACGTGCTATTTTAAAAGATGCGCCAATATTGCTGCTAGATGAAGCCACCAGTGCGCTGGATGCAGAATCAGAAATACTAGTACAACAAGGCTTAAACGCCGCTATGCAAGGCCGCACTACACTCATCATCGCGCACCGCCTTGCCACTGTGCAAAAAGCCGACCGTATTATAGTAATGGAGAATGGTCAAATTGTAGAGGTAGGCAATGCGGCAGAACTGCGTAAGCAAGAAGGTTTATATGCTCGACTGGCGAATTTGCAGTTTGAAACGCAATTAAATTAACTTTACGATAGGTAGCCGGCGATTATATGGCTTCACCAGCAGTAAATGCGCATCGCCCAGTGCCCGCTCAGCAAATCCGCCTTCGCAATAGCATAAATAAAATTCCCACATTTTGATAAATTCTTCAGAGTAACCAAGCGCACGCACGGCGGTGATGTTGTCAAAAAAATGATGACGCCAGGCCGCTAAAGTTGTGGCGTAGTGCGGGCCAATATCTTCTAAGTCAAACAGGCGCAAGTCAGATACTTTGGTCATGCTAGTGAGCAAGGCGGTGATAGAAGGGATGTTTGAGCCAGGAAAAATATAACGTTGAATAAAGTCAACGCTAGTTTTAGTGGCCTCAAAACGTTGATCAACAATTGTAATGGCTTGTATGAGTGCCATGCCGTCTGATTTTAGCAAATCAGCACATTTTTCAAAGTAAGTATCGTAAAATTGATGGCCTACCGCTTCAATCATTTCAATTGAGACGAGTTTGTCAAAACTTCCCGTTAAATCTCTATAATCATTTAATAAAAGTGTAATTTTATCTTGTAAATTTTCAGCGACTACACGGGTTTTAGCGAGCTCATATTGTTGTTCAGAAATGGTCGTTGTCGTCACGCGGCAACCGTAATTTTTGGCGGCATATATCGCAAAGCCACCCCAACCAGTACCAATTTCTACAACATGATCCGTTGGCTTTAAGTCTAATTTTTGACATATGACCTCTAACTTTCTAAGCGAGGCAGCTTCTAAATCTGTATTATTTTCAACAAAAATTGCCGCAGAATACATCATGGATTTATCTAGCCACAATGCAAAAAAATCGTTGCCTAAATCATAATGTGCCGCAATATTTTTGCGGCTACCGTCTTGCGTGTTGCGGTTAAGCCAGTGCAAAGATTTTAAAAGTGGTTTAGAGAGCCATTCAAAGCCACCTTCAAGTGTGTCCATCACCGCTTGATTACGTGCCATGATACGAATCACATGTGTGAGGTTATCTGTTCCCCAATCGCCCAACATATACGACTCACCCGCGCCGATACTGCCACCAAAGGCGATTTCGCAATAGAAGTTAGGGTCTAAAACGCTAATAGTTGCGCTTAATTCTGCGGTATTGCCAAAGCGAAAGGACTCATTATTTTCAACAATAATGAGCTGTCCAAAATTTAGATTTTTTAGTTTAGCAAGCACAAGCTTTCTAGCTAAACTGATTAGCCAGCTGCTACGTTTTTTGATTTTGAGTGCAGAAGTTAAGGTTTCTTGTGTCATCATGGTGTGTTAGGGTTTGAGTGAAAAGGTACGCGTTTTAGCCATAAAATCAGCGCATTCCAATAAATGCCAAGTAGCACTTTTGCTGTCATAAACGGATAAGAAAATAGCAGCCAATGAAGGGTAGAGGGGCTAATTTCATCTCGTTGTAAGGCTAACGTGGCATGAAAAATACGCTCATTATTTTTAAAGTTTTTCATGTGTACAAATAATTGATTGGCTTCATTTTTAAATGACCAATCATAGCTAATTTCCATCGGCATAAAAGGCGAAACATGAAACTTTTTATCTAATTTAAAAGTATGCATTTCACCTTTTTTAGTATGTTTAATATCTTGATCTATTGCCAAATCATGCACATAAGTGAAGTTTTCGCCCCAAGGCGTGTTGGTGATATGCGAAACAATGGCTTGCAAAGTCACGCCATCTGCTTCAAAGCAGTAATAAAAGCTCACTGGGTTAAAGCAAAGTCCAAAATAACGCATATTCGTTAATAGACGAATAGGGCCGCGTGTTGTATGACCTGTCGCGCTCGTGACTAAATCGCTAATTTCTTGTTTAAGCGGTTTGGCTGGGTCGCCATAATAATCTGCACGTTTAAACCAAGCAATATTAGGTGTATTGTAGGACCACCAACGTGTTTTTTTAAAAACTTGTGGCAACTCATCTAAGTCCAAATACATCATAAACACCTTGTATTTAAAACCATGCGGTTTAGGTAAAAAACGCTGATGCGTAATCCAGCCTTTATATATACCACTTGCAGCTAATGGATTCATGCTTATTTAATCGACTTTTCAAAATGTTTTAATGCTTCAAGCGCACTCACCACGCCATCTTCATGAAAACCACTGTGCCAGTATGCGCCAGCAAAACCCGTACGATTTTTGCCGCTAATTTCCGTATGACGTGCTTGTGCTGCCACACCAGCAAGCGTATAGAGCGGATGCGTGTATTTAAGTCGCTTAATAACTTTTGCGGGGTTAATTGAGTCAGTATGATTAAGGGTGACTAAAATTGGTTCGGGCGATTTAATATTTTGCAAAATATTCATATTATAAGTCACCGATACTTTACTGGTATGCTTAGTAGCAATATGGTAATTCCAAGCCGCCCATGCTAACTTACGCTTGGGCATTAAACTGGCGTCGTGGTGCAAATATACGCTATTTTCCTGATATGGAAACGCACTTAAAATTTCCTTTTCTGCTACGCTGGCGTCACTTAACATTGCTAAGGCTTCATCGCTATGGCAGGCAAAAAACACATAGTCAAAAGTTTGTTCAGCGGCGTTATTAGCTTTTATTTTAACGTCATTTTCAGTACGGCGTATGCTGGTTATTGCCGTATTAAGCCTGTAATGATGCTTGAATGGTTCGGTCATCATTTCTACATATTTGGCTGATCCACCCACAATCGTGCGCCATTGCGGACGGTTATTTACCGTTAAAAAGCCATGATGATGAAAAAAACGCACAAAAAAACGTGCAGGAAAACGCATCATATTCCCCGTATCGGTAGACCAAATAGCAGCACCCATAGGCACGATATATTGGTGAATAAATGCTGCTCCAAAATTATTTTCTGCTAAGTAATCCCCTAAAGAAATCTCATTTTCTACATTTAATAAAGCCAAAGAGATTTTATTAAAGCGCAAAATATCTGCAATCATGCCATGAAAGCGCGGGCTAAATAGGTTGCGGCGTTGCGCGAATAAGCTGTTAAGTGAGGTGCCGTTATATTCCAAACCAGTTTGTTCATCGCGCACACTAAAGCTCATGCTTGTGGGTAGCCAAGGTACTTTTAACTCGTCTAACATTTTGATAAAATTAGGATAAGTACGGTCGTTAAAGACAATAAAACCAGTATCGATTTGATAAGTATCACCAAAAAAATCAATATTATGTGTGTGGGTATGGCCACCAATATGGCTTTCTGCCTCAAATATAGTAATATCATGGTTTTTGTACAAATGATATGCAAGCGTATTGCCCGCAATACCGCTACCTATAATGGCGATTCTCATTTATTAAAGCTTTTCCTTTTGTGATTCGCGAATCTCAATGGGCACTGTACGTAAGTTCCAAATCATTCCACAAGCGGCCATTAACTTCAGTCCATAATAGGTAAAATCAAATTCCCACCAGTAAAAACCTTGTTTAGCAGCACCTGGGTAATGGTGGTGATTGTTATGCCAACCCTCGCCAAGCGTGATGATGGCGATGAACCAGTTATTGCGACTGTGATCGCGTGTGGCATAACGGCGCTTACCCCAGACATGCGCTAGCGAATTTACCGTAAAAGTACCGTGATATAAGGCAATGGTCGAGATAACAAAGCCCCAAATAAAGAGCTGCCAGCCGTTGGTGTTAAGTTGAGGCGCCGTGCTTTCTAACCAATCACCTAGGATAAAAATGCTAACGGCAAAGACAATGGGTACGATAATATCAAAGCGATCTAAAAAACGTAGCTCAGGAAATGTTGCCAGTTCTTTTACGCGATCAAGTCGCGTGGCAAAATTATCGCGTGCTAAAAACCAGCCCATATGGCTCCATAAAAAACCGTGCTGTACAGGTGAATGCTGGTCGGATAGTTTGTCAGAATGTACATGATGATTGCGATGGTGTGCAGCCCACCACAATGGCCCACGTTGTACGGCTGTATTGCCAAGTAAGGCAAATATAAACTGAGTCACGCGTGTGGTTTGAAAGCTTTTGTGCGAAAAGTAGCGGTGATAAAAGCCAGTAATCGCAAACATGCGTATTGCATACAAAGCCACGGCAAAAATTACCGAAAACCAGCTAGCTTCCACCCAGATTACGGCAAAGCATGCCAAATGTAAGCCCACAAAAGGGATAACACGCAGCCAGTCAATACTATTATCTGTTGCATCTGGCGAAAATTCTACGACCGCATTATCGAACCAGCTGACGACTCTGTGCAATACTTTTAACATGCCAGCGGTCCTTATTTTGAGGTTTTATCGGGTGCATTCCACTGTTGCGGTACCTTACGAAGCTTTGAAATATCGTAGCCATAACTTGCCACGATGTCGCTTAATTCTTTATATTGTGCATCACTGATTTGTGGCGTGCGTGCCATAATCCACACGTAATCGCGCGCATTGCGCGAAATAATGGTGCGTTGATATTGATCGTCAAGATAAGTAATTCTAAATTCTGATTTAATTGGCCAAATAAACTGCATGCCCCAAAGTGCATTATTGCCCTCCTTTTGCACAAAGCCTTTTGGCTCATACTTTTTAAATGGACCGTCAAATGCACCCTTATAAAAGGTAAATGTTGTAGCGATGGTGCCGTCTGAATTTAATTTATAATTTTCAATACCGTTATAAGCTTCTTTTTCAATGACAGTGGGAATTGATGCAATCACATACCAATTTCCCATAAATTTTAGAATATCTACTTTTTCAACAAGCGGAATTGGTTTCATGGCAGTAGCGCAACCTAAAAAAGATAAACAAATAAAAAGACTAACATATTTAAAAGTACTTATTAATATTTGCATATTATTGACCTTGTCATTTTAATTTATAGATGACTTTGTAACCTTCTGGTGTGGTTGATTGCAACGCTACCCAGTTTTTGTTTTGATCGTACCATAAGTCAATATTGAGCTTAATTTTACCTTCAGATAAGCCTTGTAATAAGTAATGTTCGGTTTCAGTTTTAACACCTTTTACATCAATATTTTCAGTACCAACCTGTTTAATTTTTGCACTTAAGTACTCGGCATTTTGTGGGTTTAAAAGCTTGGATTGCATGAGTATTTTTGGGTTCCAATAAGCAAATGTCATGACACATGCAGGTAATTTTTGGGGCTTAACGCCATTAGTGTTAATGTTAAATTGCTCACCTTCTAATTTACCAGAGACTTTTGTTTTTACTTTATTTTCCGTTGTTTGAGCCTCTATGGCACTCAAACAGCCATCTTGCCATTGTTCTTTAGAAACATGGTTGTAGTTGTAGGCATTAATAAACAATATCTTAACTTTAAATTTTGCGGTACTCGTCATCATGTTTGTGTTGTCTAGTATGTACGTGTGAGTACCCATTTTGGATTCGTCTAAATAAACATCAAACGCCCATTCTTTAGCTTGAATGTTAATGCTAAAAATTAAGCCAAATAATATAAAGTAATAACGTAAAGGCACTGCTTTATCCTTTCGGAAAACCTGGGAAAAATGCGTTAGTTGATTTAATGTATTCAACATAAGCTGGGCGGCGATTGACAATGGTTTGCTCTAACAAACTTACGCCACTAACCTTGAGTAATAAAAGTGTCATTAAAATAGGCGAAACAATCGCCCACCAAGCACCAGTGGCGAGTGCGAATAAGTAAAAAGCCCACCAAAGGCAGCACTCACCAAAATAATTGGGATGACGACTATAACGCCAAAGTCCTGTATTAAGGACTTTACCCTTATTACTCGGACTTTCTTTAAAGTTGGCGAGTTGCCAATCGGCAAGTACTTCCCAAGTAAAACCAAACGCAAACAAAGCGATAGCAAAATAATCAATGAAATTAAATGCGACTGATGAATCAATGGCTGCATAAAGCGAGATGGAAATTATCCACGCTAGTATCGCTTGCAAGCCAAACACAATGTATATACTTTTAAGCCAAAAATTAGGGGCATTATTTTGCCGAATTTCAGCGTAGCGACCATCTTCGTGCGGCCCCCAGTTGCGCCAAGTCAGATAAATACAAAGTCTCAACCCCCATAGGCTGATGAGTATCAATACAATCATTTTGCGATTAGTTAAATCACTACTTAATAAAGCCGTGGTGTAAGCTGAAATCATGAAAAACAAGCTCCACATGCTATCAACATGCGTGACGTTTCGACGAGCAAGGCTCAATAACCAGCCTATGAAAGTAAACGCTAGCATGGCAAATAAGCAGTCGAAGAAAATCATCCAATTCATGCTTTAAATCCATCAAAATGTTGAGAGATTTTTAATAACAGCGGTGTAATGATGCCCCAGCCCAAACCAAGTGCAACATAATGCATAGGATAATTACTAAGTGAAACTGCACCGAGTTTTTCTGCGCCAATATAAGCTAATGGGCCACCAATGAGACCAAAAAAAACTGCGACCAAATTTTTGCCTCTCATCCATCTTAAACTCATATTTAGCGTGCTTGTAAAGGCCAGCCATAGCGCTAATATCCATACAGGAACTAGGCTTGTTGACCAGCCGTGAGATGCGTAATTAATGAGACCTGTCGATTGCATTATTTGGTCAAACAAGCCGCCAATGACCAGTGATATGAGCATCAACACTAACTCTGCGCGCGCATTTTTTGCGTTAGCCAGATGCCACGTTATGCAGGCCAGCACGACCGCCACGCCTAGCCAAGGCGTTTGCTTTGCTGCCCCAATTACGCATGCAAACCAGCTGATTTGAAATAAGACAAAATTTAGAATGATTTTGTAATTCATGGCTATTTTTTTTCAAATAAATAGTGGCTGACCCACCATTCCTGACCATTGTTATAGCCAAATAATTCCGCGCATGCCATATAAAAAATACGCCAACGGTTGCGCCACTGCGTTACATTTTGCGCGCCATACGCTGCTGTTAAAATGGGGGTAATAGCCTCAGCATTAGTATCCATATTGGCCAACCATGCATTCGCAGTTTTTTGATAGTGTGACCCATCCCAGCGCCAGCGCTCTACAAAGCGCAAGTCATCTTGAAAAACGAGCGGTAAATCGTCACTAGGCATGATGCCACCAGAGAAAAAATATTGGCTCATCCAATCGTCATCGCCTTGCACCTCAAAGCAGTAGGGCGTGTTGCGATGCACGAAAATGTGTTTAAAAAACTTACCTTGAGGTTTTAGCCAACGCGCCACTTTGCCATATAAAGTTTTGTAATTACGCATGTGCTCAAACATTTCTACCGACACAATGCGGTCATAGGTAGTAGGCGCTTCAAATACATTCATATCAGCCGTTATAACATTGAGATTAGTGACCCCAAGCGACTTAGCCATTGAAGTAATAAATTCACGCTGCGAGTTAGAATTAGAAACGCCAGTGATTTGGCTGTTTGGATAATGCAATGCCATCCATAGACTTAAACTGCCCCAGCCGCAACCAAGCTCTAAAATATGCTGACCGTCCTTAATATCTGCATGCTCACAGGTTTGTTGCAAAGCTAAAACTTCCGCATCTTCTAACGTTTCGGTCTCTGGCTTCCAAAAACAACTGCTATATTTTCTATTTTTACCTAAGCAAAAAAAGAAAAACTCCTCAGGTACTTCGTAATGTTGAGCATTGGCTAACTCTGGCACTGGGGCAATTTGTGCGATATTCATAGCGGCAATAAAGTCAGAAAAATTGCTAGCGCCCGTTTCACAGTTCGTTGCATTAATTTCATCTAAGCGTGTGTGGACTAGTTTGCGAATGCCAGCACGTATTAGACTATCGGGAATGAGACCTTTTTCAGCCAGGTCTAGGGAAAATTTTGTTGGTGACATAGTTTTTTTAGTTATTAAATATTAAACTTAGTGCCTTTTTTATGTAGTTAAGTTCATTTCTATCTAAATGAATTATGCTTAAGAGTTTAAATAAACTTACTTTAACAATGACATCTTCTTTTGTTGAATACCATAGTTTTAGAGAAATTTCTACTTTTAAATGTGACTATTTTTAGGGAAAACTACAAACTTAACTCAGTATTTAATTATTTATTTGTTATACTGACAGTATTAAGTAAGTTGCTTCAAAGCTCGAGTAAAATAGAAAAACGTATAAAAACAACACTTCAATTTTCTATTATGTAGTAGTTATGTTGGTTGAGAGGCGCAGGGTTCAATGTGTTGCGCCAAATTGTTAGTATTTAAAGAAATATTTTGTGATTAATTGTCAATAAATTAGTTTGGGGCTAGCTGGTGCTAGAAAATTACTTTCCAATATTATTGTTTATCTTAGTTGGCCTAGCGGTTGGGGTTCTGCCTCTCGTTTTAGGTAAGTTAGTCTCTCCTAATAAGCCAGATTCAGAAAAAAATTCCCCTTATGAATGCGGGTTTGAAGCGTTTGAAGATGCGCGCATGAAGTTTGATGTGCGTTATTACTTGGTTGCCATTCTGTTTATTCTATTTGATTTGGAAATCGCTTTTTTATTCCCTTGGGCTGTTGTTTTAAAAGAAATTGGCTTGGCGGGTTTTATTGCTATGTTAGTGTTCTTGGGCGTGCTGGTGATTGGATTTATTTACGAGTGGATGAAAGGTGCCTTGGAGTGGGATTAGTGAGGTTAAACAGCCATGAGTATTGAAGGTATCTTAGAAAAAGGCTTTGTAACCACGACGCTTGATACAGTGATTAACTACACACGTACAGGTTCTATGTGGCCGATGACATTTGGTTTGGCTTGCTGTGCCGTTGAAATGATGCATGCAGGTGCTGCGCGCTACGATTTGGACCGCTTTGGCATTGTGTTTCGCCCAAGTCCGCGTCAGTCTGATGTGATGATAGTAGCTGGCACGCTGGTGAATAAAATGGCGCCTGCTTTGCGTAAAGTTTACGATCAAATGGCTGAGCCACGTTGGGTGATTTCTATGGGGTCATGTGCTAACGGAGGTGGTTATTACCATTACTCTTACGCTGTGGTGCGCGGTTGCGACCGCATTGTGCCAGTAGATGTATACGTGCCAGGATGCCCGCCCACGGCTGAAGCTTTGCTTTACGGTATTATTCAGTTGCAAAATAAAATCAAACGTACGAATACGATTGCACGGTAATTCATTTTATGGCAAATAAAATAGAGCAATTGGCAAGCAATTTACAAGCGGTACTGGGTGCTAAAGTGAGTAAACAAATAGTCGCGCTTGGTGAGGTGACTATTGAGTGTAAAGCCCTTGACTATTTAGCGGTGTGCCAATCATTGCGCGATGATGCAAATTTAAAGTTTGAGCAGCTAATTGACTTGTGCGGTATAGATTATCAAGACTATGGCGATGGTGCTTATGATGGTTTGCGCTATGCGGTGGTGTGCCATTTCACGTCAGTTTCACTTAATCAGCGCGTGCGCCTAAGGGTGTTTGCGCAAGATGAAGACTTCCCCGTATTGCCTACCTTAGTTGAGCTTTGGCCAGTGGCTAATTGGTTTGAGCGCGAGGCGTTTGACTTATACGGCATTATGTTTGAAAACCATCCTGATTTGCGCCGCTTGCTGACGGATTATGGTTTTGTTGGTCACCCTTTCCGTAAAGATTTCCCGATGATTGGCAATGTTGAAATGCGGTATGACCCAGAGCAGCAGCGCGTCATTTATCAACCAGTGACTATTGAGCTCCGCAACAATGTGCCGCGTGTCATTCGTAGTGAAGGCGAGCATCATGGCTGAGATTAGAAATTACACCATGAACTTTGGCCCTCAGCACCCAGCGGCGCATGGCGTTTTGCGCTTAGTGTTGGAGCTGGATGGCGAAGTGATTCAGCGTGCTGACCCACACATTGGCTTACTCCATCGCGGCACAGAAAAATTAGCTGAAAATCGCACTTACCTGCAAAGTGTGCCTTATATGGATCGTTTAGATTATGTGTCCATGATGGCCAATGAGCATGCGTATGTCATGGCAATTGAGAAAATGCTTGGGCTAGAAGTGCCTATCCGTGCGCAATATATTCGCGTCATGTTTGATGAGATCACTCGTGTGCTAAATCATTTGTTGTGGTTAGGCGCACATGCAATAGATATTGGTGCCATGACGGTATTTTTATATGCTTTCCGCGAACGTGAAGATTTGTTTGATGTGTATGAGGCGGTTTCTGGCGCGCGTATGCACGCCGCCTATTACCGTCCTGGTGGCGTATATCGTGACTTGCCAAATCAAATGCCACAATACGAGGTGTCACCTTTACGCAATGCTAAAACAGTCGCTGAGCAAAATAAAAATCGCCAAGGTTCGCTGTTGGATTTTATTGAGGACTTTACGCGTCGATTTCCTACTTATATTGATGAATATGAAACGCTGTTAACGGATAATCGCATTTGGAAGCAGCGCACGGTTGGTATTGGTGTGGTGTCACCAGAGCGTGCGCTTGCGCTTGGCATGACAGGGCCCATGTTGCGTGGCTCTGGTATTGCGTGGGATTTGCGTAAAAAACAGCCCTATGAAGTTTATGCTGATTTGGATTTTGATATTCCAGTGGGCGTGAATGGGGATTGTTACGACCGTTATTTAGTGCGGATGGAGGAGTTTAGACAATCAAACCATATTATTAAACAATGTGTAGATTGGTTGCGTAAAAACCCTGGGCCAGTGATTACCAGTGACAATAAAGTAGCCCCACCGAACCGTGAAGGGATGAAAACCAACATGGAAGATTTAATTCATCACTTTAAGCTCTTTACAGAGGGTTTTCATGTTCCAGCTGGTGAAGCCTACGCGGCAATTGAGCATCCAAAAGGTGAGTTTGGTATTTATATGGTGAGTGATGGTGCAAATAAACCGTATCGATTAAAAATACGTGCGCCAGGTTTTCCACATTTAGCCGCGCTTGATGAAATGACAAAAGGTCACATGATTGCTGACTTGGTTGCCATTATTGGTACGCAAGATATCGTGTTTGGCGAGATAGACAGATAAACGAGCCCAAAAAATGTTAAGCCCACAAGCAATCGTAAAAATAGAACTTGAACTGACTAAGTATCCTGCAGATCAACGTCAGGCGGCAGTCGTATCAGCGCTTCGTATTGTACAAACAGAACGTGGTTGGTTGTCGAAAGAAAGTATTTCTGAAGTTGCTCAGTATCTGCGCATACCTGAAATTGCCGCAATGGAAGTCGCTACGTTTTATAATATGTTTGATTTACAACCAGTGGGCGAGCATAAAATTACCATTTGCACCAACATTTCTTGCATGTTGCGTGGCTCAGATGAAATAGTGAATCATCTGCAAACTAAGCTCGGTATAGGTTTTAACGAAATCACCCCTGATGGACAGTTTTGTTTAAAAGAAGGTGAGTGTATGGGCAGCTGCGGTGGTGCACCACTGATGCATATTAACAATACACAAATGTTTGAATTTTTAACTCCCGAAAAAGTAGATGAAATACTGATAAGTTTGGAAACAAAGGCCATTAAATCATGAGCGCGCCTAACTTTCACAATATTGAAAAACAAACGCTTATGGCGTTGCGTACGATTACTGCAGAAAATCCAAGTAGTTTAGCAACCTACATTAATTTAGGTGGTTACGAGCAACTAAAGCGCGTTGTGACGCAAAAGGTAAAAGCGACAGACATTATTACTGAGGTTAAAGCTTCTGGCTTACGTGGGCGTGGCGGTGCTGGCTTTCCAACAGGGCTCAAGTGGAGCTTTATGCCAAGATATTTTGATGGCACAAAATATTTAGTCTGTAATTCGGATGAAGGTGAGCCGGGTACATTTAAAGACCGAGATATTATTCGCTATAATCCACACCAGCTCATTGAAGGCATGGCCATCGCTGCTTATACCTTAGGTGCACGCATTGCCTATAATTATATTCACGGTGAAATTTGGCAAGATTATGAAATATTTGAAGCGGCTTTGGATGAAGCGCGCGCGGCAGGTTTTTTAGGCGAAAATTTATTTGGCACCACGTTTGATTTTGACTTGTATGCAGTGCATGGCTACGGCGCTTATATTTGTGGAGAAGAAACTGCGCTAATCGAATCAATCGAAGGTAAAAAAGGTCAGCCTCGTTTTAAACCACCATTTCCAGCTAGCTATGGTGTATTTGGTAAGCCCACTAATGTAAACAATACCGAGAGTTATGCAAGTATTCCATGGATTTTACAACATGGTAGCAAAGCTTTTGCGGATTTAGGCGTGCCTAATTCGGGCGGCACAAAGTTATTTTCTGTCTCAGGGCATGTCACTAATCCAGGTAACTATGAGGTGAAAATGGGTATGCCATTTGTTGATCTACTCGAATTAGCTGGTGGTATGTGGAAAGGTCGAAAGCTCAAAGCGGTCATTCCTGGTGGGCCATCTACACCAGTGATGCCAGCAGAAGCTATTTTGGCGGCAAATATGGATTACGATAGTCTAAGTAAAGCACGCTCAAGTTTAGGCGCTGGCTCAATGATTGTGATGGATGACACGACTTGTATGGTTAAAACGCTACATCGCTTGAGCTACTTCTTTTATGAAGAAAGTTGTGGGCAATGCACGCCTTGCCGCGAAGGTACGGGATGGCTTTACCGTGTACTAGATAGAATTATCAATGGTAATGGCAAAATGGAAGATCTAGATTTGTTGACAGATGTTAGTAGCAACATTTCAGGGCGAACAATTTGCGCTTTTGGTGAAGCCGCAGCAACGCCCGTGTTGAGTTTTGTCAAACACTTTAGACCTGAATTTGAGTATTATATTCAACATGGCAAATCAATGGTGGATGCTAAGTAATGGTAAACATTGAAATAGACGGTAAAGAACTAGAAGTCGAAGACGGCAGCACTATTATTGATGCGGCTGATCAAGTAGGCATTGCGATACCACGCTTTTGCTACCATAAAAAACTGTCTGTAGCGGCAAATTGCCGTATGTGTTTGGTGCAGGTCGAAAATTTTAATAAGCCGCTACCCGCCTGTGCCACGCCAGTTGCAGACGGGATGAAAATATTCACACGCTCAAAAGCGACGGTTGAAGCGCAGCAAAGTGTGATGGAGTTTTTACTCATTAACCACCCCTTAGATTGCCCGATTTGTGACCAAGGCGGTGAGTGTGATTTGCAAGATATTGCCGTGGCCTATGGTGTCAGTGGCTCGCGTTATACCGAAGAAAAGCGCGTCGTTTTTAATAAAAATATCGGCCCACTTATTAGCACTGATATGACGCGCTGTATTCAATGTACACGTTGTGTCAGATTCTTACAGGAAGTCGGTGGCATGCAAGAGTTAGGCATGGTTGGTCGTGGTGAACATGCAGAAATTACAGCCTATGTGGACAAAAGTGTGAACTCTGAGCTGTCTGGTAATATTATTGACTTATGTCCTGTGGGTGCGCTCACTAGCAAGCCTTTTCGCTATTCTGCACGTAGTTGGGAGTTAACACGTCGCCCAAGCATTGCGCCACATGACGGTTTGGGTTCTCACATAGAAGTGCACGTCAAAGATAATAAAGTCATGCGTGTGTTACCACGTGAAAAAGAGTCTATCAATGAATGTTGGCTATCAGACCGAGATCGTTATTCTTATGAGGGGTTAAATAGCCAAGATCGTTTAAAAGTACCGATGATTAAGCATAACGGTGCTTGGATGGAAACGGATTGGAAAACCGCACTAGAGTTTGCTGCAGGTCAGCTTAAAGATATAACAAATGCGTATGGTGGTGAATCGCTAGGGGTTTTAGTTTCTCCAAATAGCACCATGGAAGAAGGTTATTTAACTAAGAAATTGGCCGAAAGTTTAGGTTGTGGGAACGTTGACTATCGGTTACGCCAAACAGATTTTAGATTGGATGGTAAGCGCGTTGGTACGCCTTGGATGGGTGTTAATATCGATGAAATAGAACATCTAGACCGCATTTTACTGATAGGCTCAAACTTACGAAATGAGCACCCGCTGCTAGCGCAACGCTTCCGTAAAGCAGTGGATAATGGTGCTAAACTTTCCATTGTTAGCCCGTTAGATAATAACCCGCTAATGGATGTTGCATACAAAGTGATTGTTCGCCCTAACGATATGGTCAATGTGTTGGGTCAAATACTAAAAGCAATGTCTGGTCTGCAACGTTTATCGATATGTTTACCACCTACGCTGGCCAAATTACTAGAAGAAATTAAAATTCGCCCAAACACACAGGCGATAGCGGAAAGCTTAGGCGGGCACGGAAAAAGTTATGATTTAACTGCCCCAAAAGTCGGTATATTTATAGGTAACATGGCATTGAGTGATCCACGCTTTACAGAAATGTACAGCATGGCAGAAGCTATTTCTGGTATCTGTGGCGCAAAAGGCGGTATTTTGCCAGCAGCAGCCAATAGTACTGGTATGCACTTGATGGGCATAATGCCCTCAAGTACAGGAATGCATGCGCGCGCTATGTTAGTAGTGCCGCGCAAAGCCTACTTGCTGTTAAATATTGAGCCAGAACTGGATTGCCAGCATGCTGCTTTAGCAAGAGCTGCGATGGAAAAAGCAGAGTGTGTCATTGCCCTGACAGCGTTTAAATCACAAGCTTTAGAAAACGCAGATATTTTATTACCAATTGCGCCATTTACTGAAACCTCAGGCACTTATATGAGTATGGAAGGCCGCGTGCAAAGTTTTGTAGCGGCTGTGAAACCACTAGGTGAATGCCGCCCAGCATGGAAAGTATTACGTGTATTGGCGAATACTTTAGGATTGCAAGGTTTTGATTTTGATACTAGTGAGCAAGTAAAAACCAAAATATTTGGGGGTGAAAAACCCTCTACTGTTGTTTGGCGTAATCTAAATAACAACTTAAAAGAGCTAGTAGAAATTCAGGTCAATATCAAACACGATGGCCTGCAACGCATCGGTGAAGTGCCGCAGTACGAGTCTGATCCTATCGTGCGTCGCTCCCAATCTTTACAAAAAACCAAATACAACGCGCAACCAATGGCGCGCATGCGTGCTGAGCAAATTGCAGCGCTGGGTTTAAAAGACGGTGATACAGTATTGGTTAAACAAGATAAAGGTAGCGCTGTGTTGCAAGTGAGTTTAGATAACCATGTGGCAATGGGCTGCGTGCGAGTCACAGCTTCTCATGAAGGCTCTGTTGGTTTGGGTGACTTAATGGGCGATATTACGGTGGAAAAATATACTGAAAGCGCCTCGTTTACTGAGAAGGTAGCCGCAAAATGATGGCTTGGCTGGCAAATTTGTTTGGTAGTTATTGGCCTGCGGTAGAAGTCACAGGCTGGACATTAATTAAAATCGTAGCCATAGTAGCACCATTAATGGGGGCAATTGCTTACCTTACACTGGCAGAGCGAAAAGTCATTGGCTATATGCAGGTGCGTATTGGGCCTAATCGCGTTGGATACTTTGGGCTATTACAACCCTTAGCGGATGGCATTAAGCTGTTGATGAAAGAAATCATCATGCCAACAGCGTCAAATAAAAGCTTGTTTTTACTTGGGCCTGTTTTGGCTATCGCTCCCGCGTTTGCAGCTTGGGCTGTGGTGCCTTTTGATGCAACTATGGTATTGGCAAACTTAGATGCTGGCTTACTTTATATTTTAGCGATGACCTCTGTTGCCGTTTATGGCGTGATTATCGCTGGTTGGGCTTCAAATTCTAAGTATGCATTTTTGGGCTCAATGCGCTCAGCAGCACAAATTGTATCGTATGAAATTGCCATGGGTTTTGCCTTGGTTGGTGTGTTGATGTGTGCAAACTCACTTAACCTAGGCAAAATTGTCATGGGGCAAAGTGGTGGCATTTTGCATTGGTATTTCTTGCCATTATTTCCATTATTTATCATCTACTTTATTAGTGCCGTTGCTGAAACAAATCGTGCCCCGTTTGATGTGGCTGAAGGTGAGTCTGAAATTGTGGCAGGCTTTCATGTGGAATATTCTGGCATGGCGTTCGCGATATTTTTCTTGGCAGAATATGCTAATATTTGGTTAGTCTGTGCATTAGCCACGAGTATGTTTTTAGGAGGCTGGCTTTCACCCGTAACCTTTTTACCAGATAGTATTTTTTGGTTTTTGGCAAAAATGTGTTTTTTAGTGTTTTTCTTCTTATGGTTTAGGGCAACTTTTCCGCGCTATCGTTACGATCAAATTATGCGTCTGGGTTGGAAGGTTTTTATTCCAATCACCATTGTTTGGATTGTATTTGTTGGCGGTATGATGCAAACCCCATGGGCTTATTTGTTCCATTAATGGCTTGCAAGAGAGATTATGTTTAGCAAAATCAAAAATACATTATCGAGTTTGATGCTTTGGGAACTTCTTAAAGGCATGGCGGTAACAGGACGTTACTTTTTCGCGCCTAAAATTACCGTGCAATATCCTGAAGAAACTACGCCGCAGTCGAATCGTTTTCGTGGCTTACACGCGCTACGCCGTTATGCCAATGGTGAAGAACGTTGTATTGCCTGCAAGTTGTGTGAGGCTGTTTGCCCTGCAATGGCGATTACCATTGAATCTGAACAGCGTGAAGATAATACGCGGCGCACGACACGTTATGATATTGATTTAACCAAATGTATTTTTTGTGGCCTGTGCGAAGAATCTTGCCCAGTAGATTCGATTGTTGAAACGCGCATTTTTGATTATCACGGTGAGCAGCGTGGCGATTTAATTTATACAAAAGAAATGCTATTAGCGATAGGCGATAAACATGAAAAACAAATTGCAGCTGATCGTGCTCAGGATAAAGTGTTTAGGTAAAGGCTTACTATAATGACATTTTTTGGCTTATCTTTTTCTAACATTGTGTTTTACACCCTTGCGGCTATTTTGTTATTTGCCGCTGTGCGTGTTATCACCACACGCAACCCTGTATTGGCCGCACTAAACTTAGTATTGGCATTTTTTACCGCGGCTGGTATTTGGTTGTTATTAGAAGCCGAATTTTTAGCGATTGCCTTGGTTTTGGTCTATGTAGGCGCAGTGATGGTGTTGTTTTTATTTGTAGTGATGATGCTGGATATTAACTTAGACAAATTGCGCGAAGGTTTTTGGAATGCGTTACCTGTAGCGCTACCCATTGGTGGGTTAATGGCGATTGAAATGATGATGATTGTTGGGGTGAAAAACTTTGGCGCAGATAGGGTAATCGCACCCGTTGCCAAGGCCGCAGATTACAGCAATACCGCTGCTTTAGGACATGTGCTGTATACCGATTATTTATTGCCTTTTGAATTAGCATCTGTCGTTTTGCTCGTTGCGATTGTCGCGGCGATTGCCTTAACTTTACGTGAGCGGCGTGAGAGTAAGTCGATAAATCCTGCAAAGCAAGTGTTAGTGAAAAAAGTAGACAGACTGCGTGTATTAAAAATGGATGCTGTAGTAGAAGCAATAGTATCGCCAGCTGAGGTCAGTAATCAAGAAGCAGCAAAGGAAGATAAACAATGACGCATATAACCGTTGGTTTGTCACATTACCTAATACTGGGTTCTTTGTTATTCGCGATAAGCGTCATTGGGATTTTTTTAAATCGCAAAAATGTCATTATTTTACTCATGGCAATTGAGTTGATGTTGTTAGCTGTGAACCTAAACTTTATCGCCTTCTCGCATTATTTAAATGATGTGGCAGGGCAAGTTTTTGTATTTTTTATATTAACCGTCGCGGCAGCAGAATCAGCGATTGGCTTGGCTATTTTAGTGGTGTTGTTTAGAAATTTACGCACAATTAACGTGGATGATTTAGATTCATTAAAAGGCTGATAGTTAAAAAGCTGATTGTTTAAAAGGAACTATGCTGAGCATGACCATGCCACAAATTTATTTAGCGATTCCCTTACTGCCTTTATTAGCAGCCATTATTATTGGCCTGTTTGGTAAGCAATTACCACGCTGTTTTGCACACCTAATTACTATTTTAGGCGTAGGTGCTGCATTCGTTTTATCGGTGATAGTGCTTCAGCATGCGATGGTCAACCCACCTTACAATGAAACAGTGTACTCATGGTTAAAAAGTGGGCAGTACTCGTTTGAGGTGGGCTTTTTAATTGATAGACTGTCCGCTATGATGATGGTGGTAGTGACGTTTGTCTCGCTCATGGTACACATTTATACCATAGGCTATATGGCAGAAGACAAAGGCTACGCGCGCTTTTTTAGTTATATCTCGCTCTTCACCTTTGCCATGTTAATGTTGGTGATGTCCAATAACTTTATGCAGCTGTTCTTCGGCTGGGAAGCCGTCGGCTTGGTTTCATACTTGCTGATTGGCTTCTGGTATACACGCCCCACAGCCATCTATGCTAATTTAAAAGCGTTTTTGGTTAATCGGGTCGGTGACTTTGGCTTTTTACTAGGTATTGGTTTAGTGTTGTATCACTTTGGTAGTTTGGATTACGCTAAAGTATTCTCTGTTGCGCCATCATTAGCAAATGCCAACATAAACTTAATGGGCAATACGCAATGGTCACTAATGACAGTGACTTGCATATTGTTGTTTATAGGTGCGATGGGTAAATCTGCACAAGTGCCATTGCACGTTTGGTTGCCAGATTCAATGGAAGGCCCAACACCAATTTCTGCCTTGATTCATGCGGCTACAATGGTTACCGCGGGTATTTTTATGGTGGCGCGTATGTCACCATTATTTGAATTGTCCTCTACTGCCTTATCATTCGTGATGATTATTGGCGCCATTACCGCGCTATTTATGGGCTTTTTGGGCATGATTCAAAACGATATTAAACGTGTGGTAGCTTATTCAACCCTGTCGCAATTAGGTTATATGACGGTTGCATTAGGTGCTTCTGCTTACTCAGTGGCTATTTTTCATCTGATGACGCATGCATTTTTTAAAGCATTGTTGTTTTTAGGCGCAGGTTCGGTGATTATGGGCATGCATCATGACCAAGATATCCGCAATATGGGTAATCTAAAAAAGTATATGCCAGTCACATGGATTACCTCACTCATTGGCTCACTAGCGCTCATAGGTACGCCATTTTTCTCTGGTTTTTATTCAAAAGACAGTATTATTGAAGCGGCAAAAGCTTCTACGATTACGGGTAGCACGTTTGCCTACATTGCTGTTTTAATTGGCGTGTTTGTCACAGCATTCTATAGCTTCCGCATGTACTTTTTAGTCTTTCATGGGGAAGAAAAATGGCGGAAACCTCAGCATGATGTCCACCATGACGACGCCCATGATGATGCGCATCACCACGGTTTAGGAGTTCATGACAATCCCCACGAACCTGGCTGGGTGGTTAAGTTGCCACTAATATTATTGGCGATACCTTCCCTTGCAATTGGCTACTTTGCGATTGAGCCTATGCTTTATGGTGGCTTTTTTAACGGCGTCATCACTGTCAATAACGAAATGCATCCAGCGATGCATGAGCTAGCGCACGAATGGCACCATGCTTATCATAATGCAGTGGGGATGGCTTTACACAGCTTAATTTCGTTGCCATTGCTATTGGCATTTTCTGGTGTTTTGACGGCTTGGTTTTTCTATATGAAGCGCCCAGATATTCCTGCCGCAATTCAAACTAAATTTGCGGGAATTAATCGAATTTTAGAAAATAAATATGGCTTTGATAGCTTTAACGAACGGGTGTTTGCAGCTGGTTCACGCTTTCTTGGTAACAAACTGTGGCAAATTGGTGATGTAAAACTCATTGACGGGTTATTGGTCAACGGCACAGCCAATTTGATAGGTAAGCTTTCAGCTCAAGTACGTAAGCTACAAACAGGGCTTATTTACCATTATGCATTTGCCATGATTATTGGTGTGTTTTTAATGCTCACCTTCTTTACAAAAATATAGGCTACTTAAAGTACAACAATGCTAGAATTTTTTAACCAACATCTATTAAGCTTTGCTATTTGGGTGCCTGTTTTGGCGGGCATTATCGTACTGGCAACAGCCAATGAAAAATCCCCTAATACAACGCGCTGGCTGGCATTGCTGGGCGGCATAATAAGCTTTTTAGTGACCATTCCGCTTTATACACACTTTAATTTTGCTGATGGTGGCTTTCAATTTCAAGAAGGCTTTAGCTGGATACCAGCCTTTAATGTATTTTACCATTTAGGCGCAGATGGCCTCGCAGTGCCACTTATATTGCTGACTAGCTTTACAACTGTCATTGTGATTATTTCAGCGTGGGATGTGATCGAAAAACGTGTGTCGCAGTATATGGCATCGTTTCTTATCATGAGTGGTTTGATGATTGGTGTGTTCAGTGCGCTTGATGCTATTTTGTATTATGTGTTTTGGGAAGCCATGCTCATCCCGATGTTTTTGGTCATTGGCATCTGGGGTGGCCCCAATCGTGTCTATGCAACTATTAAGTTCTTTTTATACACCTTACTAGGTTCTTTGCTAATGCTAGTGGCGTTCATCTTCTTGTTTTACCAAACAGGTAGTTTCGCCATTACGGATTACTATGCACTTGAAATGCCCATGCAGGCTCAAGTGTTGATTTTCTTAGCCTTCTTTGCCGCTTTTGCCGTCAAAATCCCCATGTGGCCAGTGCACACTTGGCTGCCAGATGCGCACGTAGAAGCACCTACTGGGGGTTCCGTAGTATTGGCCGCTATTATGCTTAAATTAGGCGGTTATAGTTTTTTACGCTTTGCTATGCCAATTGCGCCAGATGCAGCACATTACTTAACAAAATTTATGGTTGTACTATCGCTCATTGCGATTGTCTATATTATGTTTGTGGCTTTGGTGCAAAAAGACATGAAAAAACTCATTGCCTATTCCTCAATTTCGCACATGGGTTTTGTCACTTTAGGCTTTTTTATGTTTAATAGCCTTGCGTTAGAAGGCGCCATTGTTCAAATGATTTCACACGGGTTTATTTCTGCCGCCATGTTCTTGTGTGTGGGGGTGTTATATGACCGCGTGCATAGTCGTCAAATTGAGTCGTATGGCGGGGTTGCTAATACGATGCCGATGTTCGCCGCCTTTTTTGTGTTATTTGCGATGGCTAATAGCGGTTTGCCAGGTACATCAGGCTTTGTGGGTGAGTTTATGGTGATATTAGGCACGATACAAGATAATTTCTGGTACGCATTTTTAGCTTCATTAACCCTTATTTTTGGCGCTGCTTATTCCTTATGGATGATTAAGCGCGTTCTTTATGGTGAAGTGGCCAATGCACAGGTTGCCGCCTTAAAAGACTTAAATAAACGTGAGTTTTTAATATTGGCAATTTTGGCGTTATTGGTATTGGCTTTAGGACTTTATCCATTGCCATTGACTGAAATGACCAACGCAACGGTTACACAACTACTTACTCATTTCGCGCATAGCAAAATACCTGCTGCTTTGCCAACAGGCCTATAAGTGATGGAAAATATTAAATACGACCTCTTAACCGCATTGCCTGAAATGATTATTTTAGGCATGGCAATGGTGATACTGCTAGCAGATTTGTTTTTGAAGAAAAGTGACCGTTTAGCTATTTACTTATTGTCACAGGTGACCTTGCTGTTGGCTGCCTACGCGACTTTTAGTACCCATACATCAAGCGTTGCCTATGCCTTTACTGGTATGTTTGTAGATGACCCATTGTCAGATGTGCTTAAACTCATGATGTATTTGGGTACATCGATGATTTTTGTCTATAGCCGCCAATATATTACGTTGCGCAATATGTTTAGTGGTGAATTCTTTGCGCTGGTTTTGTTTTCTCTCGTTGGCATGATGATCATGGTGTCTGGGCAAAATATGCTCACGCTATATATTGGGCTTGAGCTGTTGTCATTAAGTTTGTATGCGTTAGTGGCACTAGACCGAGAAAATGCCCGAGCCACAGAGGCTGCGATGAAGTATTTTGTGCTAGGCGCATTGGCTTCAGGCATGTTGCTCTATGGCATGAGTATGATTTATGGCATGACAGGAAGCTTAAATATTGCTGACATTAACCATGCACTTCAGAACGCACCGTTGGCTAACAAAGACTTACACGCGGTATTGATTTTAGGCTTGGTCTTTATCGTTGCTGGTTTAGCATTTAAGCTCGGTGCGGTACCATTCCAAATGTGGGTGCCAGACGTTTATCAAGGATCACCTACTGCGATGACGTTGTTAATAGGCTCAGTGCCTGAGTTTGCCGCATTTGCTTTAGTTATTCGGCTATTAGTGCAGGGTTTAGGACCTCTGCATGTGGATTGGCAGCAAATGCTGATGATTATGGCTGTGCTATCTATTATAGTTGGTAATATTACCGCGATTGCGCAAACCAACTTGAAGCGTATGTTAGCTTATTCAGCTATTTCTCATATGGGTTTTATGTTGTTTGGACTAATGAGTGCAAATCTAAATGGCTATACTTCTTCAATGTTTTACATTGCCACCTACGTCTTGATGGCGTTGGCAGGTTTTGGCATGATTTTACTGCTATCACGTCAGGGTTTTGAAGCAGAGCAGTTAGATGATATGAAAGGCCTCAACCAGCGTAGCCCATGGCATGCGTTTTTAATGTTGATTGTAATGTTTAGTATGGCTGGTGTGCCGCCAACGTTAGGTTTTTATGCTAAATTTGCCGTATTGCAAGCCGCACTGGCCGCTGGATATTTATGGCTAGTGGTGTTTGCCGTGTTAGCAGCTGTGATTGGCGCTTTTTATTATCTACGCATAGTTAAATTAATGTATTTTGATGAACCAAAAGACCATTCACCCATTACTGCCCCTCTAGATATGCGCATCGTATTGGGTGTCAATGCGCTAGGCTTATTAGTGATAGGCATCATGCCTGAAAAAATGATGGAAATTTGCTACTATGCCATTAGAACTAGCTTAAGTTAGCCTAAATAAAATTTGACTATTTTTATACCAGTCATTTAATAAAAACACTGCGTTAAAACCACAATGGGAGACTTAAAATGCGCCTAGATGATGAACGTGAAAGTAGTAATGTAGAAGATAGACGCGGCATGAGTATGCCAGGTGGGCGTGCTGGCGGCATTGGCCTTGGCACGATTGCACTTGCTTTGGTGGCCATGTATTTTGGTGTTGACCCTTCAACTATCATTAACTTTAGCCAAGGGGTACAACAGCCTACTGAAGTGCAAGCTCAGGCGATACCTGCTGATGACCCAATGGCAAAGTTTGTGGCGAAAGTATTAGCGAGTACAGAAGACACTTGGGGTAAGATTTTTCAAGAGGCTGGGCAAAAGTATCCACCACCCAAGCTAGTGCTTTTTAATGGTGCTACGCCAACGGCCTGCGGTACTGGACAAGCCGCCATGGGGCCTTTTTATTGCCCAGGCGATCAAAAAGTGTATATTGATTTAGCCTTTTATAATGAAATGAAAAACCGCTTTCATGCGCCTGGTGACTTTGCGCAGGCTTATGTCATTGCGCATGAAGTTGGGCATCATATCCAAAACTTGATGGGCACTTCCGAGAAAGTACAAAAGGCTAGAGAAAATGCTCGTGATGAAGCACAATCAAATCAATACTCTGTGGCCTTAGAGCTGCAAGCAGATTGCTATGCGGGCGTTTGGGCAAATCGTGCCAATGGGGCAGATCGCATTTTAGAGCAAGGTGATGTAGAAGAGGCGCTAACTGCCGCGGCCGCCATTGGCGATGATGCTTTGCAAAAACAAGCTCAGGGGTATGCCGTACCAGATAGCTTTACACATGGCACTTCAAAGCAGCGCATGCGTTGGTTTAATCAAGGGCTAAGTGCTGGCGATATTAACAAATGCGATACGTTTAGCACGGCAGGTGTTTAAGAACAACATTGATAAAAACGTAAAAGGTTACAAATGTTGGGCACGAAATAGACATTTTTTCGTGCCTTTTGTTTTTTTAATAGATGAAATTAACAATGAGCACTCATTAACAATATGACAGACTTAATCGAACATTGCGTTAGCACAGAAACCATTGCTAGTGGCGGCATGCTCACGGTTAAGCGTGACCAAGTGCGTTTGCCTAATGGTGCCATTGGTCAGCGTGAATACGTGTTGCACCCAGGCGCTGTGGTGGTGGTGCCAATTTTACCCAATGGAAATGTCATTCTTGAAAAACAATTTCGCTATCCATTACATCAAGTATTTATTGAATTGCCAGCAGGTAAGATTGATGCTGGCGAGCCTATTTTAACGACGGGTCAACGTGAATTGCTTGAGGAGACAGGTTACACCGCAAGTGATTGGGTAAAATTGGGGCATCAGCACCCATGTATTGGCTACTCCAACGAGGTGATACACACTTACTTAGCGCAAGGCTTAACCGCAGGCGCACATCAGCGAGATGAAGATGAGTCTTTAGAGGTTTTTGAACTACCTTTTGCCGAGTGTGTTGCCATGATTTTAAGCGGTGAAATTACCGACGGTAAAACGATTGTTGCGCTCTATTTAGCCGAAAAATACTTGAGTTAATAACAAAAATATTGCACATGAAAAAACCACTAAAAATACTTTTAAAACAAATAACGACATTAATATTATTTACAGTTGCTTTTCAAGCAAAAGCTGAGGAGTCTGACCAGTTCACCCATTGGCTCAATAGTTTAAAGATTGAGGCAAGTGCCAATGGTATTTCAAAGCAAACTATTGATGAAACTTTTCAAAGCGCGCAATACTTGCCGCGTGTAATTGCTTTAGATCGCTCGCAACCTGAATTTATTTCACCTTTTTTAAGTTATTTAGAAAGCCGAGTGGATGCTGCAAAAATTGCTCGCGGTCGGCAAATGTTGCAGACGCATGAAGACTTGCTGATGAAAGTAGAAACCCAATACGGCGTCCCTAAAGAAATATTGGTGGCATTTTGGGGGATGGAAACCAATTACGGCAGTAACAAAGGTAATTTTGGCTTACCTTCTGCACTCATGACCTTGGCTTATGAAGGCCGCCGCAGTGATTTTTTTCGCCAGCAATTGCTAGATGCCATGCGGATTGTAGATGCTAAAAATAGCACCGTTGCGGGTTTACGAGGCTCATGGGCGGGTGCGATGGGGCACATGCAGTTTATGCCGTCCACCTTTATGAAATATGGCGTTGATGCGAACGCGGATGGGCGGATTGACTTAATCACGTCGTTAGATGACGCTTTTGCATCCGCCTCAAATTACTTATCAAAAGTGGGTTGGCGCAAAAATGAAATGGTTTCAATAGAAGTGAAATTACCCGCGAATTTTGACACTAAATTAGCGCAGTTAACAGAGCGAAAATCGACCAAAGAGTGGATTAAATTAGGCGTCACTGGCATGAATAATACACCACTGCCAGCGCAAGATAACGCCGCCATTTTGTTACCACAAGGCTGGCAAGGGCCAGCGATAATGGTGTTTAGCAATTTTGATGTCGTCATGGATTGGAATAGGTCGGTTAACTATGCATTATCGGTGAGCTATTTAGCGCGGCAACTTCAAAGTAATCAGCCGCTTGTCGGCGGTGCGCAGGCAGAAAGATCTGCGTTAAGTGTTGGTCAATTTTGGGCAATGCAAGAAAAGCTCAATGCTTTAGGCTTTGATAGTGGTGCGCCAGATGGTTTTCCTGGCTTAAAAACACAAGCTGCTATTCGCCAATATCAGGCAACGCAACAACTGCCACAAGATGGCTACGCTAGCCCAAGTTTGTATCAACGTTTGTTTGATAAAAAGCCATCAAAATAGCCTTTAAAACCCACGAGAGAAAAAAACACCTCTGGAAGCCGCCTAGAATGCGGCTTCCAGAGCATCTAAATAAGGTAGAGAATTATTTTAGCCAAAATAGCTAGAAATATCGCATATTAAAAAGCCACATTTGCACGCGTTTTAAACCAGCCAGCTAAACTTATTCTGTCACGCTTGGCAGGTAAAACTTCATGATAAAAACGTGATGACATAAAAACCACCAGCACGCCACCGATAGGCGAAATGTCCAAAAACTTTTTATCGTGACCATTATCTAAATAAATGCGCAACGCACCGCCGTCACTCGCTTGCCATGCCTCATTTAAATACAAAATACTGCTGACTTGGCGTAAATCATCTTGTTTAAAATGGTCGTTATTAAATTGATCTAAGTGTTTTTTGTAAAACGCCCCCACTGGGTAAATGGCAAAATGGCTTTCGAACGACTGCAAGCCCAAATATAATGAGCGGTTCAAATCGTGTTGTAAGACTTGCATCAGGGATAAATAAACTTGTTCGACAGGATCGCTAGAATCATCCTCTAGCCAACGTGTGGCATCGCCTCTAAGCGCTGTATTTAAGTGCATATTTTTACCCGTAGCCGCAGGGCTTAATAATTCTAACTGCTGCAAAGTGCGTGCGCGCGTAGCCAACTGTTGTACTTGTTCTGCAGTAATAAAGTTGGGCACTACTGCAAAGCCCTGTGTGGCGAGCGAATCTATTAAAATTTCAGTATTATTGACAGTAAAGTGAGGTGGCATAAGTGCTGCGATTCTAACCTAATTGGCGCAATTATCGTTATCATTGCATCCTAAAGACGAATGCGCTAAAATGCCGCCTCGTTCAAATAAAGGCGGTTAGCTCAGTTGGTTAGAGCGCTTGGTCGACATCCAAGAGGTCACCAGTTCGAATCTGGTACTGCCTACCAATTGAGGATATTCAAACATCCTCACTTTTAATTAAATGCAATTGAAGTTGTTCACATTTGCGATGAAAAGGCTTATATTAGCAGGCTTTCAATAAGGTTATACATCGTCAATATGCATCAAATACAATCAACTATAATTAAGCCTAGCCAAAAATTTTTAGGGTATCCTGAAATGGAGCTTAGGGTATCAGCATTATGCTATTATGCTGACCATTAAACAGCTCGATGCACTAAAGCCAAGGTCTAAGCAATACAAGGTTTACGACATGGAAGGGTTGTATATTGTCGTCACACCTCGCAGCATTAAATCATTCCGATATAACTACAAAGATGCAAAGGGGTATCAAACCAAAACCTATGGTTTATACCCTGATATTAGTTTATCTAAAGCCAGGTTATTAAATGCAGAGTTTAAGGACTCGCAGGCACTGGTCAGGCTGAATGGGGTGGTGGCTAGCAAGATTAAAACATTCCGTGAGTTTGTAGAGCAGGATTGGTACAAGTTTCACTTGCCAGCACTTAGCAGCCCAAAGCATAAGTCAATTATTCAATCTAGCATGACTCAGTATGTATTTGAACATATTGGTGATAAGCCTATAAACCAAATTACACGTAAAGAATTAGTTTCTCTAGTTAAAGGGATCCAAGACACTGGAGTGATAGAAACGGCTAATATTATCGCCGGACGATTAGGGCAGATTTTTACGCATGCGGTTAATTGTGACGAAATGAGCAGTATGTAAACCCCATTTTGGGTCAACGTGAGTAAGGAGTAGTAAAATGAAATTAGTAAAATTAGTAAAATTAGTAGCAGTAACAGCAGTCGCTTTAAGCTTAATGGCTTGCGCCAGTGCTGGAGGAGTATCAAAGAAGAGCTTCAATCTTGGAAATGAAAAGTCTCAAGAAATTGTGGGTATTGTTGCACCGTATTTTAGTATTAACGAGGATATTATAGAAGATGTTTGCAAGGGCATTAACAATGCCGATGCTCGCTGTTTAGAGCAGTTAAAATACAAGGCGGTAGGTATTATAGCTAAATTTGGTTACATGGACGCTGCTGTTGGTTATACAGCGCTTATACCTAAAGACTTGAATATTAATAGTTGTATGACAGGTCAAAAAACTTGTACCTATGTTCGTGCCACGAAGAAAAAGGGCGAGTTAGCGACAATCACAGAGGTTGTGTCTAGGCCAGGTGACGGAAAATGTCGTTGGAGAGGTATGAATAGTGCTGGTGGTGTAGTTTGCGATGGCATTTTCGATTACCGTAAAGACTTTATCGGTTATGTCATTCGATAAGTAGCTTCATGAACAACAAACCTCAATCTAGTGATAGCTTGGGGTTTGTTGTTTTAAACATTAAAGCGGGTTTAGCTCAGTTGGTAGAGCGTTAGCCTACAAGTTAAATCAATGGGTTAGCTAACAACTAGCCATTGGTTTTTTAATTCCGTAGCTAAATCGTAGCTTTTACAACGTTTACAGCTCTGATAGTTGATGATTTATCTACATAGCATGTTAAATGATCTACTGATAAATGCGCGTAAATAATGACCATTTTAATATTGGACCTAGTCAAAAAAGCGGATAAGCACTGCCTCTAAAGATTTAATCTAACTTTAGAGAAGCTAGTATGACAAAACGTTACAGCGAGCAACTCAAGCAAGAATCAATTCAATATGTACAAAGTTATCCTGAGTCAGGGGTTGCAATCATAGCAAAGCAATTAGGCGTTGGTTACTCCACATTAGATGGTTGGCTACGTCACCACCGTAAAAGCATGGGTGTTACTAAGTCAGCATTGATGAGCACCGGTAATCCCCCCAGAAAAAATTGTATTTATAAGTAGAATTTTCTTATGATGAATAAAGGAATTTTTACATGAAGATATCAAGATTTACCGACAGTCAGATTATGCAGATTTTAAAACAAGCAGAATCTGGCATCTCAGCACCAGAGCTATGTAG
>JBATAW010000048.1:0-61735 GCA_049662045.1 Methylophilaceae bacterium
GCTGCTCAACGAGCTCAGCAGGTAGTTGTGAGAAGTCTTTTGCAGACTTGTTGGTTGTGGACATGATAATTTCCTTTATACGTCATTGGTAAAATATCATTTACACAGATTTTTTTACAGGCTCTAATTCAGTGTTAAAAATTGTTGCTTGTTCTAGTATTACATAACTGCTAAAGTATCTGAATATATGAAATTACTTCGTATGATTTCAGTTTTTTTGATTTTAGTGCTGGCAACTAGTCCAGCACTTGCTTCTGCTTGTGCTATTTCCTGTGCATTTGGTTCTACGAATGGCACTCAGAAGACAATGAGCATGGACATGTCTCCAATGGATGCCAGTCATTGTGAGTTCATGCAGAAATCATCTAGCCATCATGGTAAACAAACCCAAAACAACCATTGTACGATGGCTGGTTGCCATTTCCCCGTTGCTACTACGCTAGATTTCGGTCATCAAGACTTCACTTTCAACGAAGCTAGTAACCAGCCGATACACTTAAGTCCTTTCGGACTATCTGTCGATCCATACCCACCTATAAAACCGCCTGCCTGATCTAACGCATAGGGGCAATTGCGTCCTTTTTCGTTACTTTTAGTGTTTAGGAGCGTTTTATGACTACCTTTATTGGTAATTTTCTACTTTTCTGCGCAGTATCATTGGCAGCATGCTCTGCTTATGCTGATCATAATGTGCAACATCAAACTACTGGTTCAAACCAAGGGCCGTCATCAGTCTTATCTTTAGATGATGCGATTCAACTGGCCATTCAAAACCAACCCTTAATTCAGTCACTAGATGATGCGGCTGCAGCTTCTCGTGAAGCCGCCGTTGCCGATGGTCAATTGCCAGACCCAAAACTCAAATTCGGTGTGCTTAATCTACCAATTAATCATGGTGATGCTCTAAGGTTTGATCGTGATGACATGACCATGTCCAATATTGGTTTTTCTCAAGATGTTGTTCCAAAACTAAAGCGTGATGCTGCTTCCCATAAAATGGAGGCGGAGGCCGATCAGTATCATTCCGAACAGCTCGTGACAATTCGATCAATTCAACGCGATGTGGCTCTGGCTTGGTTAGATGTTTTCGAAGCACAGAAAAAAACTGGGCTATACGCAAAAATTGCAGATGAAATGGCTGCTGAACGTAAAGTGGCGCTTACTCGTATCAGTTCAGGTGGTGCTTCTCCAAGTGATGCACTCAAGCTGGATAAAGAACATGCGATGACTAATGATCAATATTACGTTGCCAAGCGGGATGAACAGAAAGCACGTGCGCTGCTGGCACGCTGGATAGGGAGTGCTGCAAATAATCCAATTTCAGATGATTTGCCAACTATTACTGCCAAACTTCTTGATACAGTTGCGACCACGAAAGCTGAAATTGACAGCCATCCTGCGTTACAAAATGCGCGACAGGCAGAGTTAGTTGCTCAATCGGATGTGGATATAGCAAAGGCAGAACGCCTTAAAAACTGGAGCTGGGAAGTGATGTATGGTAAACGACGCGCCGATTTAAGTGATATGGTCAGCGTTCAAATCTCAATTGATTTACCTTGGAACACCGCCAATCGCCAAGACAGACGTACCAGTGAAAAATTACTAATGACAGAACGCGCAAAAAAACTAACCGACGACCGTCGCCTTGAACTAACAGCAGAACTGGCTTCAGCACGTGCTGAATGGGAAGCCGCCGAAGCCCGTGAAACTGAGCATCAGACCAGCTTAATTCCTGTCGTCAATGCACGTTTAAATTTACTGCAAGCCAGCTATGCGGCAGGTAAGGCCTCGTTGGCCGATGTTTGGGATGCCCGTCGCGATGTACTTGAAATTGAAATGGATCACTGGGGAATATTGACTGACAGACAGCGTGCAGCTGTCAAGATTGGTTACTTGCTTAACGACAATCGCATATTCAAAGGTAATTAATCATGAAACGACTCCATTTGTTATTAGCAATAGTTTTTGCAGCTCTAATCGGCATCATTATCTGGCTGGGCTGGGATAAATTTCATTCCAAAACATCTACTGAATCTATGGTGAACGAATCCATGCCCTCAACTTCGATGGGCATCAATCCTGCCGCACCTGCTGGAGTTGTTCAAGATAATAGCGGCAAAGTCGTTAAGTACTGGTATGACCCAATGGTGCCTGCACAGAAGTTTGATAAGCCTGGAAAATCCCCTTTTATGGAGATGCAGCTTGAACCAAAGTATGCTGAGGCAGGTGGAGAGGATGCTGGTGTCGTCATATCATCCCAAACACAACAAAATCTTGGCATTCGTTTAGCTAAAGTTGAAATGCATGAGCTTGGCAATAAGCTTTCTGCAGTTGGGCGTATTCAACCAGATGAGCGTAAATTATATGTAATACAGACGCGTATTCTAGGTTTTGTTGAACGCTTATTAGTGCGGGCTATTGGTGACCAAGTCAGTAAAGGGCAAAAAGTGGCTGAGATGTACGCGCCGGAATTATTAGCAGCGCAACAAGAGTATTTAGCTTTGAAGGGCTATGAAAGTGACTCTGCAAAAAATGGATTAGCTGTTAATGGCCTTGCACAGGCTGCTCGCAATCGACTTAAGTTACTTGGCATGTCTGAAGGCGAAATTGCTGCCATTACCCTATCTGGTAAATCTAGCCCACGGTTTGGTATTTATGCGCCTGCATCTGGCGTTTTGACTGAGCTAAACGTGCGTGAGGGTGGGCAATTAATGCCAGGCACTAGTTTGATGCAAATTACGGACTTATCTAACGTCTGGCTAATAGCTGATGTGCCTGAACAAGATGCATCAAAATTAAAACTGGGTAATGTGGCTGAGGTGCAATTACAGGGGCTAGCGGATCCAATTAAAGGCAAGATTAGCTATATTTACCCTTCTTTAGATGCAACTACTCGTTCGCTGCAAGTGCGAGTAGAGCTGACTAATAAAGGCGGACGATTACGCCCTAGTATGTATGCTAATGTTGATTTTACTGGTGAATCGCACGAAGCGTTGTCTGTACCAAGCGAGGCCGTGATTGCAACTGGCACCAGAAAGGTAGTGATTGTTAAACTCAAAAACGGCTTTCATCCGGTAGATGTTACTACCGGGCAAGAAAATGATAGCTCTACCGAAATTCTCCAAGGATTATCAGAAGGTGACGAGGTGGTAGCATCTGGTCAGTTTCTCATTGATTCAGAAGCTACTTTATCTGGTGTTTTAAGCAAACTTTCGCAGCCAGCTGAAAAAGATGCGGCCATGTCAGGCATGAGCATGAAAGAGTCTGCCACGCATGAGTTGAGCAATATGAAAATGCCAGTAGGTCATGGAAAGATCATGGCAATCGATGCTAAATCTGGAAAAATCACGCTAGCACATGAACCAATTGCTGTGTTAGGCTGGCCCGCCATGACCATGGATTTCAGCGTTAAAGATACTAAGTCTCTCACAAAACTTAAGGTGGGTGATATGGTGCAATTTGAACTCAAATCTAATCCTAAAACTGAGCAATATGATATTGAACATATTGACAAGCAAGTCTCTGAAATGCTGCTGACCAGTAAACTGGGAGCGCATCCATGAAAGATAGCATGATTGCCCAATTAATACGCTGGTCAGCAGCGAATCGCCTCATGGTCATACTGGTCACGTTGATGGTGACCGCCTGGGGCATTTTTGCCATGCTCAAAACGCCATTAGATGCTATTCCAGACCTCTCAGACACTCAAGTCATCATTCGTACGCAATGGTTGGGACAAGCTCCACAAATTGTGGAAAATCAAGTCACTTATCCGCTCACCACCACCATGCTTTCAGTACCTGGAGTTAAAACCGTGCGTGGCTATTCATTTTTTGGTGATTCTTTCGTTTATATATTATTTAACGATGGCACTGACCAATATTGGGCGCGCTCACGTGTACTAGAGTATTTAAGCCAGATATCTTCACGATTACCCAAAGGCGTTTCACCCAGTCTTGGACCTGATGCCACAGGCGTAGGCTGGGTGTATGAGTACGCGCTGGTTGATAAATCTGGAAAGCACGATTTAAGTGAGTTACGTTCTATACAAGACTGGTTTCTAAAGTTTGAGCTAAAGACCATCCCAGGCATTTCTGAAGTGGCAACTATCGGTGGCATGGTCAAACAATATCAGGTGCAGATAGATCCGAATAAGTTACGTGACTACAAACTGCCTTTGAATAAAGTGATTTCAGCTATTCAAATGGCTAACCAAGAAACTGGTGGTGCAGTGGTTGAGTTGGCTGAAGCCGAATATATGGTGCGGGCGCATGGATACCTAGAATCACTGAATGATTTTCGCAATATTCCTATTAGTGTTTCAGAAACTGGCACACCCATACTACTTTCTGATATTGCGCATATTCAGATTGGTCCAGAGTTGCGGCGAGGGGTGGCAGAACTGAATGGTCAAGGAGAAGTGGCTGGGGGCGTGATTGTTGTACGCTCAGAGCAAAATGCTTTAGAAGTCATTGATGCAGTTAAAACAAAATTGGAAGCTTTGAAAAAAAGCCTGCCGCAAGGCGTGGAAATTGTAACCACTTATGACCGCTCACAACTCATTAAACGGGCTGTCGATAACCTGACTCATAAGCTTATTGAAGAGTTTATTGTTGTGGCACTGATTTGCATTATCTTCTTGTGGCATTTCAGGTCGGCTCTGGTCGCCATCGTTGCCCTACCTTTAGGTGTACTGATTAGCTTTATCGTGATGTATTACCAAGGTATTAATGCCAACATCATGTCGCTGGGCGGTATCGCGATTGCGATTGGCGCTATGGTAGATGCAGCGATTGTGATGATTGAAAATGCACACCGAAAGCTGGAAGACTTTCGCCATGAACATGGGGATCTTAATAATAAACAGCGCATAGACGTCATTATTCAAGCAGCCAGTGAAGTTGGGCCAGCGCTATTTTTTTCCTTGTTAATCATTACGCTGTCGTTTATTCCTGTGTTTACATTAGAGGCGCAAGAAGGTAAGTTATTTGCCCCGCTGGCTTTTACTAAAACCTATGCCATGGCAGCGGCAGCTGGTCTTTCCGTAACATTAGTGCCAGTGTTGATGACATTTTTTATTCGCGGCAAAATTCGTTCAGAAACTGAGAACCCACTTAATCGCTGGTTAATCGCGATTTATAAACCTATGTTAAGTAGTGTGTTACGCCATCCAAAATTAACGATAGGCACAGCGGTTCTTCTGGTGTTAATGACTCTATGGCCACTCGGAAAACTGGGCAGCGAGTTTATGCCGCCACTAGATGAGGGGGATTTACTGTATATGCCAACGGCATTGCCTGGATTATCAGTGGCAAAAGCCTCCGAAATTCTGCAGCTAAGCGACCGGCTGATTAAAACGGTGCCAGAGGTTAAGTCTGTGTTTGGTAAAACAGGCAGTGCTGAAACGGCTACCGACCCCGCACCATTAGAAATGTTAGAAACAACTATTCAGCTTAAACCGCGTTCTGAATGGCGTGAGGGCATGACCACTGATAAGCTGATTAAAGAACTTGATAGCCGATTAAAAATACCAGGCATGGCCAACGTCTGGGTACAGCCTATTCGTAATCGAATTGACATGCTTTCTACTGGCATTAAAAGCCCCGTCGGCATCAAGATTGGCGGAGCTGACCTGGCTATCCTTGAGAAACTCGGCCAAGAAGTCGAACACATCATTAAAAAAGTATCAGGTGCAAGCTCTGTCATTGCGGAGCGTGTAACAGGTGGGCGTTATATCGATATTCGTATTAATCGACTGAAAGCTGCTCGCTATGGGCTGAGCATTGCTGAAGTGCAAGAGCTGATATCTACGGCGATTGGTGGGGATAATATCGCCGAAAAATTGGATGGCTTAGCGCGCTTTCCAATTAATGTGCGTTTCCCACGTGAACTACGCGACTCTGTGGAGAAGCTCAAAGCACTGCCTATTGTTACCGAAGCGGGAGCCACTGTGCCACTAGGCGCTGTTGCTGATATCGCAATCACCGATGGCCCACCCATGATTAAAAGTGAAAATGCACGACCTAATGTTTGGGTCTATGTGGATATACAAGATCGTGATTTAGGTGGTTTCGTAAATGAGGCGAAAGCGACTTTAGATAAAGAATTGCAACTGCCTGCTGGATATTCACTCAACTGGTCTGGACAGTTTGAATACTTTGAGCGCGCTTCTAAGCGATTGAGTTATGTAGTGCCGATGACGCTTGGTATTATATTCATCATGCTGTTCATGGCATTTAAGCGTATTGGCCCAGCGATGCTTATACTATCAAGCCTACCTTTTGCTTTAGTCGGTGCTATTTGGTTTCTGTATCTGCTTAAATTTCATTTTTCTATCGCCAGTGGTGTGGGCATGATTGCACTGGCAGGACTGTCCGCTGAATTTGGCATCATTATGTTGGTCTATTTGGACGACGCACTCGATCGTTACAAAAAAGCGGGTAAATTAAACACTGTAGAAGATTGGCATGCCGCATTGATTGAAGGTGCCGCACTTAGAGTCAGACCTAAAGCGATGACAGTTGCAGTGATATTGGCTGGTTTGATTCCGATTTTAATTGGAACAGGCACTGGGTCTGAAGCGATGAGTCGTATTGCAGCGCCGATGGTAGGTGGAATGCTAACCGCACCATTGCTCTCACTCTTTGTATTGCCTGCCGCTTATATGTTACTCAGGCGTAAAAGTTGATGAACCTTAGGATGTTCAAGCAGTTTATTTCAGGCACGTTTATGCTTCTATTTTTGACAAGTGAAAGTGATATGCTTCTAGCAAACGTATCTGTGAAACCCAAGCCATTAATCAAGACTTTTTAGACAGTCTTTGCCATGTCTTAAACTAACGATTCTTTATTATAGGACCAGCATATCTACAAATGCATTGACTGGTGTGGCTTCTAGCTTGGCTTGATCTATACATAATGCCAAAATATCGGCCTGTTTTTTTGCATCAAAACGGCGTGCTAAGTTCACTTTAAATTTTTTCACTAACTCAGGAATACCTTCACCTCGCCGGCGACGATGACCAATTGGGTATTCCACCGCAATGTTGCTTGAACTTTTACCATCTTTAAAAAACACTTGAATAGCATTAGCAATCGAGCGCTTTTCTGGGTCATGGTAGTCTTTGGTGTATTCAGTTTTTTCTACACAAGTCATTTTTGCGCGAATAGCGTCAATACGCGGGTCTGCCGCTGCGGCATCTTCGTAATCTTGCGCGGTGAGACTGCCTTTTAGCATGCCAACAGCGGCCATGTATTGAATGCAGTGGTCACGGTCAGCAGGGTTATCCAGTGGGCCTGTTTTGTCAATAATGCGAATGGCAGATTCGTGTGTGGTAATAATAATTTTGTCAATTTGCTTAATTTGATCTAATGTTTGTAGCTTACGACCCACTTCTGCATGTAGTTGAAAAGCACTTTCAACCGCGGTTTGTGCATGAAATTCTGCAGGGAATGAGATTTTGAATAACACTTGCTCCATCACATAAGAGCCGTATGGACGCTGAAATTTAAAGGTATTGCCTTTAAATAACACGTCGTAAAAGCCCCAAGTTTTAGCTGTTAGTGCACCTGGGTAACCCATTTCACCTTGCATTGTCATCCAAGCTAAGCGCACAGCGCGACTTGTTGCATCACCCGCCGCCCAAGATTTACGTGAGCCTGTATTAGGGCTGTGGCGGTAAGTGCGTAAACTTTGACCATCTACAAATGCATTAGAAACCGCGTTAATAATATCGGTTTTGTTGCCGCCCAGTAATTTGGTGACGACTGCTGTAGAGGCGATTTTAACTAAAATGACGTGATCTAAACCGACTCGATTAAAGCTATTGTCTAACGCTAATATGCCTTGAATTTCATGCGCTTTAATCATGGCAGTGAGCACATCTTTAATGGTAAGTGGCGCTTTGTCTTCGGTGATATTTTTGCGTGAAATATAATCAGCCACCGCCAAAATTCCACCTAAATTATCTGATGGGTGACCCCATTCTGCCGCTAACCAAGTATCATTAAAGTCTAACCATCGTATCATGGCACCAATGTTAAAAGCAGCCGAAATAGGATCGAGCTGGTAGCTGGTACCTGGCACTCTTGCACCATTCGGCACAACGGTGCCAGCAATAACTGGACCTAATAACTTGGTGCAAGCAGGGTAGTCTAAAGCTTCAAAACCGCAGCCTAGCGTATCCATTAGGCAGTTGCGCGCCGTATCAAAAGCTTCATTACTTTTGATTTCAAAGTTGGTTACATATTCTGCAATATCTACAATAACTTGGTCTGGAGCAGGGCGTACGTTTGAAATATGGGCAGACATATTTTACCTTAAATAAAAACCAAAAATATCGTCATTGCGGTGTAGTTGGAAATCCAATTTATAAAAGCTGACTGGATTTCGGTCAAATACGCAATGGCGGGTTAACTGGTTTAACGTTTTTCAAGTGGAATATAACTTCGGTTTTCTGGGCCAGTATATTCGGCATTGGGGCGAATGATTTTGTTGTCAATGCGCTGTTCAATGACATGTGCAACCCAACCAGTAGTGCGTGAAATCACAAAAATGGGTGTGAACAGGCTAGTAGGAACGCCCATCATGTGGTAACTAGAGGCGCTGTACCAGTCGAGATTGGGGAACATTTTCTTTTCTCGCCACATGGTTTCTTCAATACGTGCTGATACGTCAAAAAGCGTCATATTGCCGTTATCTTCACTTAACTGGTGGCTAACTGCTTTTATTGACGTATTTCTAGGGTCGGCAATGGTGTAAACAGGGTGGCCAAAGCCAATGATGATTTCTTTGCGAGCCATGCGTGCCATGATGTCGGCTTCAGCTGCATCAACGGTTTTGTAGCGCTCAATAATTTCCATCGCAGCTTCATTCGCGCCGCCATGTTTAGGGCCGCGTAATGCGCCAATAGCGCCAGTAATGCATGAATACATGTCTGACAATGTGCCTGCAATCACGCGTGCGGTAAAGGTGGAAGCATTAAATTCATGCTCTGCGTACAGCACTAATGAAGTGTTCATGGCGGCAATATGTAGGTCAGAAGGTTTTTTGCCATGTAATAAATGTAAAAAGTGCCCAGCAATTGAGTCCTCATCATTTTTCACATCAATGCGTTTATTGTGATGACTAAAGTGATACCAATAAAGCAATATCGAACCAAAGCATGCAATCAGTCGGTCACCTAGTTTTTTGGCATCAGGTATGTTGCGGTCTACAGATTCAGGCGCTAATGTACCTAGCATAGAGCATCCTGTGCGCATTACATCCATCGGGTGGGTGGTTTTAGGAATACGCTCTAACACTTCTTTTAACGCTTGCGGAATACCGCGTAATTGTTTTAATCGCACGTGGTAAGCCGTCAATTCTATTTGAGATGGCAACTCTCCATGCATCAATAAATAAGCAACCTCTTCAAAAGTCGCCTGTTTTGCTAGCTCAATAATATCGTAGCCGCGGTAATGCAGATCGTTACCTGTATGGCCGACCGTACAAACAGCGGTAGAGCCTGCCGCTACGCCCGCCAGTGCTACGCCTTTTTTCTTTTTAGGTTCTTGCGCTGTGATAGTTTCAGGCATATATTTTTCCTCCTTTAAGCACTTTTATTTTGATTAAATAAGGCGTCTAGTTTTTGCTCAAAACTGTGGTAGCCTAAATGCTCATACAAATCCATGCGCGTTTGCATGGTAGCTAGCACATTTTTTTGCGTGCCATCTTTTTTTACCACTTGATACACATTCAGTGCGGCTTGGTTCATCGCGCGAAAAGCGGATAATGGATATAGCACCATGCTCACATCGGCCGTGGCTAATTCATCTACTGTAAATAAAGGGGTAGAACCGAACTCGGTAATATTGGCTAACACTGGCACTTTAACGGCCTCTACAAATTGTTTGTACATGCTTAAATCCGTGATTGCTTCAGGAAAAACCATGTCTGCACCTGCTTCAACGCATGCACAGGCACGGTCAATGGCGGATTGCAAACCTTCAACCGCCAGCGCATCGGTACGTGCCATCACCACAAAATCTTCATACGGTTTAGCATCCACTGCTGCTTTAATGCGGTCTGTCATTTCTTCTAAGCTGACGATGGCTTTATTAGGTCGATGTCCACAACGTTTTGCGCTCACTTGGTCTTCAATATGAACCGCCGCTGCACCCGCTTTTGCGATACTTTTAACCGAGCGTGCAATATTAAAAGCGCCGCCCCAGCCAGTATCAATGTCCACCAATAAAGGAGTATCAACGGCATCAGTAATACGACGTACATCAATCAATACGTCTTCTAATGTGGAGATGCCTAAATCAGGCAAACCAAGAGAGCCTGCTGCTACGCCTCCACCCGATAAATAAATGGCTTTAAAGCCACTTTGGCTCGCTAACATGGCGTGGTAAGCGTTGATGGCGCCAATAATTTGTAATGGTTTTTCAGCAGCAAGTGCTGTGCGAAAACGTGCGCCTGCGGTAGTTAAATGTGACATTAAAAGAACCTTTTCTGTACTTCATCAGTAATAGCAACGCCTGTGAGTTTGGCTTTTTGCAGGATTTCCCAGAAATAGCGATAAGTCGCTCTGTCATGCAGCTCACCTGCGTATTGAATGGGCCCCCAGTTAGCGGTTTGAGCCGCTAACAAAATATTGCCCGCATCCGTCACTTCTTCATAATGGGGTTTCATGGCATCAACAATGGGCTGAATTTGCGTAGGGTAAATGCTCCACATGCGTAAAAAACCAAATTCATTGCGCGCACGGCCAGCATCGCTTAACGTCGTTTCAACATTTTTGAGGTCTAGCGTGACGTTGTGGGCGGGAATCACACCATTGGCTAGCGCTGCGGCAACCACTTCAGTTTTAGCACGCGCTAATAAGCGGTGCTCAAATTGCCCAGGGCTACGCATCGCGCTGGCTGGTATGGCACCATGATGCGCGCTGACAAAATCCATTAAGCCAAAGTCGAGCACTTGTAACCAAGGTAACTTGGCCATTTCATGCACTTGGCTTAATGCACCATGCGTTTCAATTAAAATATGCACTGGAATCACTCGCGTGATGCCGTTAAAAGTGGCCACTTTTTGAATGTAAGCAATCATCTCTTTAGCTTGTGCGATGTCGGTACATTTTGGAATGGTGATGTAGCTCAGTATTTTCCCTGCACCAGCCACCAAAGTGTCGATATCTAATTTCCAAGCGGGATGTGTGTAATCATGAATACGAGCGCCCGCCATTTTGTATTGATTGGTTTCAGAATTTAATACACACACAATCATTTCAGCATGTTCACGCTCAAAGCCAGAGGCTGCGCCATCTTCACAATCACAGGTAATATCAAAAACAGGGCCAATGGTGTCTTGTAACGATAAAGCTTTTAAGATGAGCTTTTCGCTACCAGCAAAGTGTTCGCAGGCAGGAATCAACGGAAAAGATTTTTCACCACCAAACAGTGCCTCAGATGGATGAACTTGTGTTGCCATAGTGCTTTCCTTTAGCTTAAAAAGCTTTAATATTTAGTGTTTGCGTGGCATGTGCACGGTGTAATCTAAATCCAGCACAACATTAGGGTGGTAGCCCTGATCAGTTTTAATGTCAGTAAGTTCATTGGCTGGCATATTTTTAATGCCTACCATGCGTAAGCGTAATGCGCCAATATCGGTGCGCTTGGGTAGAGGCCATGCCTCTAAAACCTCAGTCATGGTGTAAATGGTGTCACCCGCAAAGCTCGGGTTTGCATGCGTGCCCCCATTAATGGCCAAAATGCTTAGGGCATTTTCTAAGCCTTCAAAACTGAGTGCGCGACAGGTTGAAATAATGACACCGCCGTAGACAAGCCGATGTCCAATGGGCGAGCTTTTCATCAATTGGGCATCAAAGTGTAATTTAGCATTGTTTTGATATAAACGCGTTGCAAGGCTATGGTCACTTTCATTAATGGTCATGCCTGCAGCGTGATTAATGCGTTCACCTATTTGATAGTCTTCCCATAAATAAGCGCCACCTGTGGCGCCCGTGTTGTAATATTTGGCAGACATGTAAGGTGAAAGCTTTAATTGATCTACGCTCACAAAAGGTGCTAATACTGGTACCACCATTTCTGGCGCAGGCGTAGATAGGTTGCTTTTATGCACCATCGCCCATCGTACCCAGCTCATCACAAGAAATTTATTTTGATTAACGGTAGTTGAACGTACCCAAACAACGCCACTTTTACCGTTAGAGTTTTGTTTTAGCCCAATCACTTCGCTGCTAGTGGTTAAGGTGTCACCGACAAATACAGGTTGAATAAATTTAACCTCGGCATAACCTAAATTGGCAATGGCATTAACCGAAATATCGGGCACGGTTTTACCAAAAGCAATATGAAAGGCCAGCAAGTTATCAATAGGGGTGGTTTTATAGCCTAAAGATTGTGCAAAAGGCTCGCTACAGTGTAGCGGATTCCGTTCGCCCGTTAGCGCGATATAAAGCGCAGCATCACCCGTGGTAATGGTGCGAGGTGTGGCATGTAGAATCACTTCGTTGAGTGTGAAATCTTCAAAAAATCGACTAGCATTTACTTTTGTTGAAAGGGTCATTTAGATAAACTCCTCTTCAAGCTCAGCCATCATGTCGCTGAGTTTTAATAAACGTTGTGCAGCTTTTACGTGGTGCTGCTCTACTAACTTATCATTCACAACTACTGTGCCTAATCCGCTCGCGTTGGCTTCTTGTAAAGCTTTAATGATAAGTTTGGCGTGGGCTATTTCAGCAGATTTCGGTGTATATGCATCATTACTATAGGCGATTTGCGCAGGGTGCACGAGCGATTTTCCATCAAAACCCATGTCTCGACCAAGGCGGCAGGCGTATACAAATGAATGCATGTTTTTGAAATCACTGGTGATGCCATCAATCACACAACGACCATAAGCGCGTGCTGCTAATACAACCAGTGAGAGAGAAGTCAAAATGGCCGATCGCTCATGCGTTACTCGCGCATGTAACTGTGAAATTAAATCTGAGGTCGCCATGACCATGCATGTGATGCGGTCCGAAGCGCTGGCAATTTCTTTGGCATTCAGCACCGCAATAGGACTTTCTATCATGACCATAATCGGCGTTTGACTACCCCCAGCTTCATCTAATAGAGTTAGTGCTTTTAACACGTCTTCTTTGGACTCTATATTGGGGAACAAAATTGCATCTGCCCCAATATTGGCGACGGCTTTAATGTCATCATGACCCCAAAGGGAGTCTAAATTATTCACCCGAACAACCACTTCACGAGAGCCATAACCACCTTGTTTGACGGCCGCTACAATATTTTCTCTTGATTGCAACTTGGCATCCACAAGAATGGGGTCGCCTAAGTCTAAAATGACTGAGTCTGTTGCTAACGTGCGCGCACGATCTAAGTAATGCTGGTTACAACCTGGCACATATAACATTGAGCGGCGGGGGCGTAAGCAATATTCCATAATGATCATAGCCAGTTATTAGACATAGTTAAGATTATAAGTGGCACTATGAGTAAAAGTCAATATATATTATATGTCTTATATAAGATATAAAACTCTAGACATGGTGAGCGCGGCATGATATAAATGCTGTTAGATATTTAATGATGCTTTTTAAATTGGTGAATATAATGGATAAGCAATTGAACTCCCCCAGTTATCGCCCTTTATACGACCAGATTAAAGTTTTGCTCACGCAAAGTTTAATCGGTGGCGAATGGCGACCAGGTGATTTGATTCCAAGTGAGGTAGAGCTAGCTTCACGCTACAAAGTGAGCCAAGGCACAGTTAGAAAAGCCATTGATAGCTTGGCGATTGAAAACATATTGATACGCCGGCAAGGCAAAGGTACTTTTGTTGCCTCGCATGAAGCGGATGCTATTAAACTTCGTTTTTTAAGATTGACTGCAGTCAATGGGCAAAAAGAGTTGTTGCAAAATGCGTTTATATCATGTGTAAAAACTAAAGCTAACACTTATATCGGGCAGGCACTTGGTATTAAAGTGGGGGCTGCGACAATTGAGGTAAAAAGATTGTTAACTTTTTCAGGCCGGCCGCTAATTTACGATCACTTAATTGTACCCGCAGCGCCATTTAAAGGCTTAAATAGTGCTAAAGTTGAAGAGAGTAAAGGTTCTATGTATGGCATGTACGAATCGCAATTTGGCGTTCGCATGGTGCGAGCAGAAGAGCGCCTGAAGGCGGTCGCGGCACAAGATGAGGTGGCTAAAGCACTTGGGTTAAAAGAAGGTTTTCCACTGTTAAGTATTGAGCGCGTATCATTTACCTATGGTGATAAACCCATGGAATGGCGGCTTGGCCTGTGTTTAACGGATGATCATCACTATATGAGTGAGCTTGAGTAAGCATGACTTATCATAAAGGCATCGGCAATAAATGGATAACTTTAAAAAACGTGCACTAGATTATCATCAATTTCCTAAACCTGGAAAATTGAGCGTTGAATCATCAAAACCTTGTGCTACACAAGATGACTTATCACTGGCCTATACGCCAGGGGTTGCTGAGCCAGTGCGTGAAATTAATGCTGACCCTGCCAATGCCTACAAATACACTAATAAGGGTAATTTGGTTGCGGTTATTACTGATGGCACGGCTGTTTTGGGCTTAGGTAATATGGGCGCACTTGCCAGTAAGCCAGTGATGGAAGGTAAAGCAGTGTTATTTAAACGCTTTGCTGGGATTGACGTATTTGATATTGAAGTAAATGCAAAAACGCCAGATGAATTTATTCAAACAGTGGTCAATATTGCCCCTACATTTGGTGGCATAAATTTAGAGGATATAGCAGCACCACACTGTTTTTACATTGAAAATGAGCTTAAAAAGCGTTTAGACATTCCTGTTTTTCATGATGACCAACATGGTACTGCGGTGATTGTAGCCGCGGCTTTACTTAATGCGCTGTCTTTGCAAGGTAAAGCTTTACCAACAGCAAAAATAGTTTTTTTAGGGGCAGGTGCGGCTGGTTGCTCATGTGCAAAACTGCTTAAACGCATGGGTGCAACCCATATTATCATGATAGATAAAGCGGGTATTGTAGATACTAATCGGTCAGACCTGCATGATAATAATCGTGAGCTGGCTGTCGCCGCCAGTGCTGCAAAGCAAATCGCAGATGTGATGCCAGAAGCTGACGTATTTATTGGCGTATCTGCTAAAAATGCGCTTGATCCACATTTAATTAAGCTGATGGCAAAAAATCCCATTATTTTTGCCTTAGCAAATCCTGACCCAGAAGTGCTACCTAGTGTAGCGCATGCCATGCGTGATGATATTTTGATGGCAACTGGCCGAAGTGACTTTCCCAATCAAGTGAATAACGCCTTATGTTTTCCGTATTTGTTTCGTGGTGCGTTAGATGCCAAAGCAAAACAAATTACCGAAGAGATGAAAATTGCTGCAGCGCATGCCTTGAGTGAACTTGCGCGTGAACCTGTACCTGCGGACGTGCTAGAAGCTTACAACTTAAAAACCTTAACCTTTGGTCGCGAATATATCATCCCTAAACCATTTGATAAGCGCTTATTAGCGCGCGTGGCGGGTGCGGTTGCAAACGCGGCAAAATCAATTAAGCAATAAATAGCGATGATAAAGAATCAACAAAAAAATAGACCTAAAAACCTCAATCTACTCACTATTCGCCTACCTATTAATGCGGTGGTATCTATTTTACATCGGGCCTCTGGCATTGTATTGTTTTTGATGTTGCCATTTTTACTACTAGCTTTTCAGTTTTCAGTGCGCTCAGCAGACAGTTACAACGTAATAGCCAGTTTGATGCACTCTTGGTTTCTTAAAGTCATTTTAATTTGTTTGTCTTGGGCGTTTTTTCATCACTTTTATGCGGGTATTCGACACTTATTACAAGACGTGCACTGGATGACCACCTTACAAAAAGCGCGTTTTTCTAGCCGTGTAGTGCTGTGGCTAGGGGGCATTTCAGTGGTCATTTTTACGATTTTTATTTGGTAATTTATGCTGATAGAGCTACTCACTAATAAATACCCTGGCATGCGTTTTTGGCTAACGCAGCGTCTAACTGCATTAGTCATGGCCGTTTATTCTGTGCTGATGGTGATTCTTTTAATCATCGAACAACCTGCTGGCTATGCAGCTTGGCGAGTATTTGCTTCTCCTATTTGGTTACGCTTGTTAACTATAATATTTTTTCTATGCTTATGTATGCATGCTTGGCTGGGTGTCAGAGATGTGTTGCGCGACTATATTTTCAACCCAACATTACGACAGTATCTGCAAATTGCTGTCGATATTTTGCTAGTGCTATATTGGGTTTGGCTGGTTTTTATATTGTATGAAATTTAAAGTGGAATGTGTAAATGGGTATAAATCTAGATATTAATCAAGTGCAAAAGCATCAATATGACGCCGTTATCGTTGGTGGCGGTGGGGCTGGTTTACGCGCTTCATTACAGCTGGCGCAAGCGGGTGTGAAGGTGGCCGTGTTGTCAAAAGTATTTCCAACGCGCTCACACACCGTGGCTGCACAAGGCGGTATTGCGGCAGCTTTAGGTAACGTGGCAGAGGATAAATGGCTGTGGCACATGTACGACACCATAAAAGGCTCAGACTTTTTAGGCGACCAAGATGCGATAGAGTTTATGTGCAAAAATGCGGCAAAAGCCATTATTGAGCTTGAGCATTTTGGCATGCCGTTTGATAGATTAGCCAGCGGAAAAATCTTTCAGCGTCCATTTGGCGGCATGACACAAAACTTTGGGGAAACGCCGATTTCACGCACTTGTGCAGTGGCAGATCGTACTGGCCATGCTATGTTGCACACTTTGTATCAACGTAATATTCAAGCCAATACTAAATTTTTAGTAGAGTGGTTTGCGCTAGATTTAATAAAAGATAACGAAGGCGATGTATTGGGTGTTATTGTGCTTGAGATTGAAACAGGCGAAATTCATATTATACAAGCCAAAACAACCCTGCTGGCTACGGGTGGAGCAGGGCGTATTTTTCAAGCCAGTACCAATGCTTTTATCAATACTGGAGATGGTTTAGGTATGGCGGCGCGGGCAGGTTTACCTTTACAAGATATGGAGTTTTGGCAGTTTCACCCGACAGGCGTTTTGCATGCAGGGGTATTGATTACCGAAGGTGTACGTGGTGAAGGTGGTTATTTAGTGAACAGTGAAGGTGAGCGGTTTATGGAGCGCTACGCACCACACGCTAAAGACTTAGCAAGCCGTGACGTGATTTCGCGTGCTTCTGCCACTGAGATTAAAGAAGGCCGTGGCGTTGGTAAAAATAAAGATGCGGTTTACTTGAAGCTTGACCATTTAGGTGAAAAAATCATTAACAAGCGTTTGCCAGGTATACGCGAAATTGCTAAAACTTTCGCTAATGTTGACCCCATTCATGACCCGATTCCAGTAGTGCCAACGGCGCATTATATGATGGGTGGTATTCCAACAAATTTAGATGGACAAGTGGTGTTAGATGGCGAAAAAGCAGTTAATGGCCTATATGCCGTGGGGGAATGTGCTTGTGTTTCAGTACATGGTGCTAATCGGTTAGGCTCAAACTCATTACTTGATTTGGTGGTGTTTGGTAAAGCGGCTGGCGATAAAATGGTCACAGAAATCGCTCAAAACAAAGCACATAAACCACTGCCAGCCGATGTTGCACAAGTAACTTTGGCACGCATTGCACGATTAGAAAAAGCCAGCGGTGAAAATGTGACTGAAATAGGCACGCTAATGCGCAAAAATATGCAGGCCAATTGTGGTGTGTTTCGGTTTCCTGAATTGTTATCTGCTGGCGTGGGCGCTATTGATGCAATTGTAAGCCGCGCACAACATATAGTGATTAATGACAAAAGCCAAGTGTTTAATACCGCGCGCGTTGAGGCATTAGAGCTTGATAACTTAATTGAAGTGGCCGTTGCCACCATGCATGCTGCGCACAACCGTACAGAAAGCCGTGGTGCCCATGCCCGTGAAGACTTTGCTGAGCGTGATGATGTTAACTGGCTAACGCATTCACTTTTTTACAAACAAAACAATCGCCTAGAATATAAACCAGTACGTTTAAAACCATTAACCGTAGAGAGTTTTGAACCGAAAAAAAGGGTTTACTAATATGAAATTTAGCATTTATCGCTTTAACCCTGATATTGATAAAAAACCTTATATGCAAGAATATGATGTGCAATTGCATGAAGATGACCACATGTTGCTAGATGCATTGCTACGCATTAAAGAGCTTGATGATAGCTTAAGTTTGCGCAAATCATGTCGCGAGGGGGTTTGTGGCAGTGATGCCATGAATATTAATGGTAAAAACGGTTTAGCTTGTATTACAAAATTAGCAGATTTAGATCAGCCGATTACTTTACGCCCAATGCCAGGCTTGCCCGTAATACGCGATTTAGTAGTGGATATGACACAGTTTTTTGAGCATTACAATTCGGTAAAACCTTATTTGATTAATAATGATTCGCTACCAGATACGGAACGGCTACAAAGCCCTGAAGACCGCGCTAAGTTAGATGGAATGTATGAATGTATTTTGTGTGGTGCTTGTACCACTTCATGCCCTAGTTTTTGGTGGAATCCAGATAAGTTTGTTGGCCCAGCAGGGTTAATGCAAGCCAACCGCTTTATTATGGATTCACGCGATCAAGCCATAGAAGAGCGTTTAGAGAATTTAGAAGATCCATACCGATTATATCGTTGCCACAATATTATGAATTGTGTTGAAGTTTGCCCAAAAAAACTAAACCCAAATGCGGCGATTGCCAATATTAAAGATTTAAAAATAGCGCGTGCAAAAGACAAAAAACCTGCTAAAAAAATATTTGGCATCAAGCTGGGTTAAGTATGATGAACACAAAAAATAGCTTGAATGTTGAACAAAAAAGGCTGGCATGGCGCTGTCGGCGCGGCATGTTAGAGCTAGATATTGTGCTACAACGTTTTGTGAACAATGCTTTAAATACGCTTAGCTCAGCTGAATTAGTAACATTTGATGCCATGTTAGAGCTAGCAGATAACGATTTTTGGAACTTACTGAATGGCAGTGAAATCCCCAGCAGTAGTGCAGACCTAGAGGCGGTGGTGGGCAAAATTAAAGCGGTGAAGTTAAATGATGATAGGGCGATCTAATATGAGCCAGTATATAGGGGAAGCGGCTGTAGTGCTTAATGCGAGCGCATTAAGCGAATGCTGGCCTGGGATTCAACTTTATTACCCACCTGTTAAATATGCGCCTAGTTTGGGCATTTATGAAGACATGGAGCAAGCCTCAGCGCGCATGAAAAAGCACGCACATTTTACCAACGCGCATACGCTAATTTTTGACTTAGAAGATGGCTGCCGGCAAAAAGACATGAGCCGAGATTTATTGCATCAAGAATTACCTTTACTTAAAAAAATGAACCCTCGGGTGACCGTGGCGATTCGTTGTAATTCTTTTCGCACAGATGAGTACGAGCTGGACATGAAGCTGGTATGCGATATGGGCGAATACATAGATGTGGTGATGCTAGCAAAAGCGGGTGAGGTGTATGGCGCAGCTGAAGTGCGTGATTTATCCAGTTTTTTGCTCAGTATCAACTCGAATATCACCATACAGCCCATTATTGAGCACCCAAAATCACTCAAAATTGCTCCTGAGCTGATGCAATACAGCACGGTAAAACATGTGGTGTTTGGTATCCATGACTTTTCCAAAGCGATGGGCATTCATATTACGCCAGAACACTGGATTGAAGAGCTGCAGTTTTATATGAATCAACTCATGTTTGAAGCGCGCATAGCGGGTAAAGGCGTGATTGGTGGGGTAGAAACGCTCATAGGGCAAAATATTATGCCTGAAAAGTATTTAGAGCCGCATGATGTGCGTCGTTGGCTAGATTTGCACGGTGATAACGAGTCGCGCATTGTTTACAAACATGCCTGCCAAGAGGCTGCCATGGGCTTAACAGGCAAGCAGGTGATACATCCAGGGCATATTCATTTATGTAAAACCGCTTACACGCCTTCACCCACTGAAGTGGCACAGAAGGTGAGCATATTGAAAGCGGCCATTGATGCCGATGCTTTGCTGGGTGGCGCGATTAAGTTCGAAGGTGAAATGTTAGACCCGCCCATGTTTGGTAAAGCCTTGCAAACGCTATTACGCGCACATGCTTTAAGAGCACTAAAAACGAGTGATATGGAATTTGCGGTGCATGTGTTGCAACTATTACCCGCACAAGTGGTTCGCCAAAACTGGCCCTATGGAGCACTTTTATAATGTTGACACCATTTCCTGAGTGGCACTGGGATATTCCCGAAACGTTTAATATTGGCGTGGCTTGTTCTGATCGGCATTTAGGCACGCCACAGGCCGATAACATTGCTATGATTGTGGAAGATGATACGCAAGGCACCTCGCAAATGACCTTTGCAGAGTTGTCACATAAAACAGATCAATTTGCACAACTGCTGCGTAACCTTAATGTGCAAGTGGGCGACCGTGTGTTAATTCGTTTGCCCAATAGTTTAGATTATCCCATTGCATTTTTAGGCGCGATGAAAATGGGCGCAATTTCAGTACCCACTTCTACCTTACTCACCGCTGAAGAAGTAGCGTATTTAGCCAAAGATTCAGGTGCAAAAGTGCTGGTGACTGATGCCGCCGCGTGGGATGTGATGGCAGACCAAATTAAGCAGGCCTTAGGTGGCGCACCCACACTTAAACAGGTATTGGTAACCCAAACTGAGGAAGTTAAACCACATCAATCATTTGCCGTGATGCATTTAGCGCATGCCTTACAAAGCATACAAGTGTGTGAAGCGCCTCACAAAACAGAGGTGAATGACCCAGCTTATTTGGTTTATACCTCAGGCACCACGGGCTACCCTAAGGGCGTATTGCATGCACACCGCTCACTGCTAGGCCGACAACCTGCCGCGCAATATTGGTTTAACTATAACCATCAACTCCAAGATCGCATTATGCATTCAGGTAAATTTAACTGGACCTACGTGCTAGGCACTGGTTTGATGGATCCCTTATATTTGGGTAAAACCGTCATCGTGCATGAAGGCAAAAATGATGCGCAGAAGTGGTTAGATTTAATTCAAAAACATGCTGCTACCATTTTTATTGGCGTACCCACAATTTACCGTCAAATTTTACAAAAAACCACCATCAATGGCGCGCAGTTACCAAGTTTGCGCCACTATATGAGTGCAGGTGAACATTTATCAGACGAAGTATTGACGCAATGGCGCGAGCGTTTTGGTTTAGAAATATACGAAGCCGTAGGCATGAGTGAATTTTCATATTATTTAAGCCAAAGTAAATTTCGCCCCATTCGTGCGGGTTCTGCGGGCTTTCCGCAACCTGGGCATAACATTCAATTGTTAAATCCTGAAACTTTAGAACTAGTCGCTACGGGTGAAGAGGGCATGATTTGTGTGCCAGATAACGATCCTGGTTTATTTTTACGTTATTGGAATTTAGTTGAAGAAACAGCAAAATATAAACACGATGGTTACTTTTTCACTGGCGATTACGCCAAATATGATGCCAATGGCTATATTTGGTTTTTAGGCCGTAAAGATGACATTATTAAAAGCTTTGGCTACCGCGTATCGCCCTATGAGATTGAGCGCGTTTATAAAGGGCACGCCGATGTGGCAGATTGCGCTGCCATAGCTGAAGTAATTGAAGCCGATAAAGTGTTAGTGGTCATCTATGTGATTTTAAAACCAGCCTCTAAGGCAACGGCTGACGATTTATTGGTTTACGGAAAGCAGCACTTGGCGGCTTATAAAACGCCAAAAACGGTGTACTTGGCAGATGATTTTCCACGCACTAAAAATGGTAAAATATTGCGTAAAGATATTAGTCCAAAACTTGCGGTAGGTAAGAGCTCACGCTAATATATTTTATGCATTAATAAAGTACATTTTAATGCAGCATTTAACACAACATCAACTTAGCACCTCTGTAAGCCGCATAGAATAAGGCTTACAGACCGATTGTTTTCTCTCGGGCATTTTTAAGTATAATTTAAGTGCAAAATTAAGCTGTAAACTTCATCATAAAGCGTACTAAAAGTGACAGGTAAAATGGCATAATTTTAGGCAATTAATAAAAGAGATTTATGACTATTATTCATCAAAATGACTTTATTCAAAGCATCAAAGATGCTTTGCAATACATTTCTTATTATCATCCTGCTGATTATATTCAAGCACTGGCACGTGCTTATACAATGGAGCAATCACCAGCCGGTAAAGATGCGATGGCACAAATTTTAACCAATTCACGCATGTGTGCCGAAGGCAAAAGACCCATTTGCCAAGATACTGGCATAGTGGTTGCTTTTATAAAAATAGGCATGCAAGTGCAGTGGGATGCCACACTCGATATTGAGCAAATGGTGAATGAAGGTGTGCGTCAGGCGTATCTGCTGCCAGAAAATAAATTACGCCCCTCTATTGTGAGTGATCCTGCTGGAAAGCGTGCTAATACTAAAGATAACACCCCAGCGGTGGTGTATGTGTCATTGGTCGCTGGTCATAAAGTAGAAGTGCATATTGCCGCAAAAGGCGGCGGCTCAGAAAATAAAGCGAAGTTTGTAATGCTTAACCCAAATGACAGCATCGTAGATTGGGTGTTAAAAGTGGTGCCAAAAATGGGCGCAGGCTGGTGTCCGCCAGGGATGCTCGGCATTGGTATTGGTGGCAGTGCAGAAAAAGCTATGTTGCTGGCAAAAGAATCGCTGATGGCTCCCATTAATATACTCGAATTAAAAGCCAAAGCTGCCCAAGGTGAAGCATTGTCTAGACTGGAAGAGTTGCGATTAGAAATTTATGAAAAAGTGAACAGCTTAGGCATTGGCGCGCAAGGTTTGGGTGGTCTTACCACCGTGCTAGATGTCAAAATTCTAGATTATCCAACGCATGCAGCTAGCTTACCAGTAGCGATTATTCCCAATTGTGCCGCCACGCGGCATGTGCATTTTGAGTTAGATGGCAGTGGTGTTGCAGAGCTTGCACCGCCTGATATGTCAGTTTATCCAGAGGTGCATTGGCAACCAAGCCCAACGTCAAAAAGAATTAATTTAGATCAAATTACTAAAGCTGAAACCGCCACTTGGCAAGCTGGTGAAACCTTATTGTTAAGCGGAAAATTGCTAACAGGCCGTGATGCAGCCCATAAGCGTATGGCAGACATGCTGGCAAAAGGCGAAACATTGCCTGTGAGTTTAAATAATCGCTTCATTTATTATGTCGGCCCAGTAGATGCCGTGCGCGATGAAGTCGTTGGCCCCGCTGGCCCCACCACGGCAACGCGCATGGATAGTTATACCGAACTAATGCTCTCAAAAACGGGTTTGATTGGCATGGTGGGCAAGGCTGAGCGTGGCGAAGAGGCGATAGTAGCGATTAAAAAACACCAAGCAGTGTACTTAACAGCGGTTGGTGGTGCAGCCTATTTGGTGAGCAAAGCCATTAAAAAATCACGGGTATTAGCCTTTGCAGATTTAGGTATGGAAGCCATTTATGAGTTTGAAATTGTGGATATGCCAGTCACAGTGGCAGTGACTGCAAGCGGGGTATCAGTGCATCAATCAGGCCCGGCCCATTGGAAAGACCAGTTTTCTAAACATGTGATTGAAATTAAGCCAGTAAAGTAAGTAATAGGTTGAATAGCAAAGCACTTTTCAATTTATTTTCAGTCAAAATGGCATGAGTCACTAAAGCGACAGGTGAAAAAATGTTGAAACGTTTGGTGATATTAAGTTTGGTATGCTGGGCAAATGCTGGCCATGCAGCCGATTTGCTACCTTATTTGACAGATCAAGCAGGCAGTTACACAGGGGCTACGGTAGAAGATAACATTAAACTGATGGATACAGATAAAAATGGGTTTGCAGATGTGCTAGAAGTGCGGGCATTTTTAGCCTTAAAGCATGGTGAAGATTATGAAAAAGCACTGCTAGACCGCTGGGAGCTTCACTCGCACGGCAATAGTTGCCATTCACCTTCAGTTAATGAGTTATTTACTAACTAAAATAGCTAATAACTAACTGGTATCCATTGAGTTAGTTAATTTAATAGAGTGAATTTGTTGAGGATTCACATTGGTTTATAATAGATGCAATTTCAAGAATGTTTTTTAAAGAGCCCTAAATTATGTTAAAAGCTTATCAAGCCCACGTTTTAGAACGCAGTGCCGTTCAGCTACCCCCTTTACCGCTGACTGCTGAGCAAGTGGCCGCTGTTGTTGAACATCTTAAAAAACCGCCAATGGACGAGGGTGACATATTATTAGACTTATTGACCAATCGCACCCCAGCGGGTGTAGATCAAGCGGCTTATGTTAAAGCAGCCTTTTTGTCAGATATTGCCAATGGTCAGGCGAGCTCACCACTAATTTCAACAGAAAGTGCGGTAGCGCTGCTTGGTACGATGTTGGGTGGTTACAATGTGCAAGCGCTAGTAGCGCTGCTAGACACGCCCTTGGCAAAAAACGCTGTGGTAGCTTTAAAAAATACCATTTTGATGTTTGATGCGTTTCATGATGTTGATGTGAAAATGCAAGCAGGTAATCCACACGCAAAAAAACTGATTGAATCATGGGCTCAAGCCCAGTGGTTTACCAATGCGCCTGTGTTAGCCAAAGAAATAAAAATGGTGGTGTTTAAGGTCGATGGTGAAACCAATACTGATGATTTAAGCCCAGCGCAAGACGCTTGGAGCCGCCCAGATATTCCATTGCATGCAAAGTCTATGCTGATTAATAAAATGCCTGATGGGCTTAAAACAATTGAGGCTTTAAAACAAAAAGGTTTGCCGTTAGCCTATGTGGGCGATATTGTGGGTACAGGTTCATCACGTAAATCTGCTATTAATTCTGTGCAATGGTTTATGGGAAATGACATTCCACATATCCCCAATAAACGCACTGGTGGGGTAATTTTAGGCGGAAAAATTGCGCCCATTTTCTTTAATACTGCTGAAGATTCTGGCGCATTACCGCTCCAATGTGATGTATCTAAAATGCAGATGGGGGATGTGATTGTCATTCAGCCCTATGAAGGCAAAGTTTTAAACGAAAATGGTGAAATTATCAGCACGTTTGAGCTTAATCCTATCACGATGCCAGATGAAGTGCGTGCAGGCGGGCGTATTCCATTGATTATTGGTCGCGGTTTAACTGCAAATGCGCGTAAAGCATTAGGGTTGGGTGATACAAACGTATTTATTAAAGCCACGCCAGAAGTCGCTTCTAAAAAGGGTTACAGCTTAGCGCAAAAAATGGTGGGTAAAGCTTGCGGCGTTGCCGGCGTGCGCCCAGGTAGCTATTGCGAGCCTAAAGCCACTACTGTCGGCTCACAAGATACCACAGGCGGTATGACGCGTGACGAGCTTAAAGAGTTAGCTTGTTTAGGGTTTAGTAGTGATTTAGTCATGCAAAGCTTTTGCCATACGGCGGCTTACCCAAAACCTGTGGATATTAAGTTACAACATGAGTTGCCTGAGTTTATATCTAGCCGTGGTGGCGTATCTTTACGCCCAGGGGATGGCGTGATTCACTCATGGCTTAACCGCATGATTTTGCCTGATACTGTGGGTACCGGTGGCGATTCGCATACGCGTTTTCCGATTGGTATATCTTTTCCAGCTGGTTCAGGTTTGGTGGCTTTTGCAGCGGCCACAGGCGCTATGCCACTAGATATGCCAGAATCGGTATTAGTGCGTTTTAAAGGCACCATGCAACCTGGCATTACCCTGCGTGATTTAGTCAATGCTATTCCATACGCGGCTATTCAAGCGGGTGAATTAACGGTAGGTAAACAAGGCAAAAAGAACGTATTTAACGGCCGAATTTTAGAAATTGAAGGCTTGCCAGATTTAAAAGTTGAGCAAGCATTTGAATTTGCCGATGCCTCTGCCGAGCGCTCTGCGAACGGTTGTACGGTATTGCTGAATAAAGAACCAGTGATTGAGTTTTTAAGCTCTAACATTGTACTCATGCAAAATATGATAGATAACGGCTATGAAGATGCGCGCACCTTGCAACGCCGTATTGCCAATATGCAGGCATGGTTAGCTAACCCAGTGTTATTACAACCCGATGCTGATGCTGAATATGCCCATGTGATTGAGATCGATTTAAATACAATTAAAGAGCCACTAGTCGCCTGCCCAAATGACCCAGATGACATTAAACCTTTATCTGCAGTAGTGGGCGATAAAATTGATGAAGTATTTATTGGTAGTTGCATGACCAATATCGGCCATTATCGTGCGGCAGCTAAGGTGCTTGAAGGCGCTGGCGGCATACCAACCCGTTTATGGATTGCACCGCCCACCCGTATGGACGAGGCGCAATTGCGTGAAGAAGGTGTGTACTCAACCTTTGGTGTGGTTGGGGCACGTACAGAGATTCCGGGTTGCTCACTCTGCATGGGTAACCAAGCGCGTGTGGCAGATAAAGCGACAGTATTTTCAACCTCAACTCGTAATTTTGATAACCGTATGGGTAAAGATGCACGTGTTTATTTAGGCTCAGCTGAATTGGCGGCGGTGTGCGCTAAACTAGGCCGTATGCCTACCCATCATGAATACCTAGAAACCGTTGGCAATAAGCTGGCCAATACGGCAGAAATCTACAAGTATCTGAATTTTCACCAAATGACAGATTACAAAGGTGCGCTGGATAAAGTAAAAAAAGTGATTCCAATTGCTGAGATTAGCTATTAAATGGTATTAGAAACTCAACCAACAGAACAAAATCCAGAAGAAATATTCAAAAAACCACAGCGCAACAGCTGGCATATCATGTTGCCTTTGGTGGTATTACTGATTGTATTCATCTTGGTGGCATTGCATTTTGGGGTAGATAGAAAAGCAATTGCTGGCGGTGCTGTTGTTTATGGCATTATTACCAGTGCATTTACGTGGATCGTGGGCATGATAGGATTAATCCCTTTTATTGGGCCACTCATCGTAAAAGTACTATCAATTGGCGTGATTTGGTTGCTAAATGCGGTAGGATATTTAGTGTCTTACGTGGCGATTAAACGTGGATATTCTAAAGATGTGCTCACTTATCGTGGCTTAACGGTGGCACTGATTACCGGGATTGTGATTGGTTATGTCATTGGTCACTATATTTAGAACTATTTAGGGATTGTACTTCGCGAGTAGATTTCCTTTGGAAGCTATTACCACTGGGCTAAACGTAGTAGGTCAGATTTACAACTCTTGCAAACCCAGTTCATTGAAATAGTAGATGTTTTCGTGTTTGAAGGCAAAGCGACCGCCCTTTAGGCGTATTTCTGTCAAACTAAATTCAAATAGATTGGGCGGAAAATAACCCAGAATGAGTCTATTTTTAAATTATTTATTAAAATCAGCGAGTGTATGGTGCTATATTTAGTTTTGGCGCCGTGCATAATGTCCAGTTTGCAATAGCCCATTGCCAAATATCGATGAGTGAACTGTGTACTAAATCGGCAGGCGGTTTTTGACCTAAAAAAAGGAGCGCTTTGGTTAGCAAAGCTGAGGCGAAGCCTAGCTCAATAGGTTTTGCAAATGTTTGTTTGCTAAGTTTTTCACCTGCCGTATTCACAGCGACTGGCACGTGGGCATAGTGTGGCGTTGAAAAGTTCAGCAATTGTTGCAGGTAAATTTGGCGCGGAGTAGAAGCGAGCAAATCTGCGCCTCGCACAATGTGGGTAATATTCTGCAGGGCATCATCCACCACCACAGCGAGTTGGTAGGCAAACAAGCCATCGGCGCGTTTGAGTACAAAGTCGCCAATATCGCGGGCTAAATTTTGTTTAATTTCACCTTGAATGGCGTCCATGAATATGATGTTGGTATCAGGCACCGCAAGTCGGTAAGCCGCATGGTTACTATACTTAGGTGGGTTGATTAAGCAAGTTTTTGGGTAAATACTGCCTTCTGTGCCAGTTGCAATAGCAGAGTCTACAATTTCTTTACGGCTACAAGTGCAAGAGTAAATTTGCTGATGTTTTTGAAGTGTTTGGAGAGCCTCTTCATAAAATTCTGCACGCTGACTTTGGTAGATCACGTTGTCGTCCCACATAAAACCAAATGCGGATAGCTGATGCAAAATGGTATCTGCTGCGCCTTGCATTTCACGTGGTTTGTCTAGGTCTTCCATGCGCACTAACCATTGTCCTTGGTTTGCTTTAGCATCACAATAGCTTGCTACCGCGGCGATTAATGAGCCAAAATGGAGCGGGCCAGTTGGAGAGGGGGCGAAACGGCCAATATAAGGCATTTAATTAAGCGGTTGTAAATAGGGAGGAATATGCCAAGACTGTAGTTGGTTGCCTAGCAGTATAAGGTGACAAGGCAAACGGTCTGCGCCATCGGCGCTGACATCAAATTCATAAGTGCGTAATAATTTAGCGTGGCCGCGGGCGTTACGCCCTAGCCACAAATAGGTACAGGCGACTGTTTCATCTAACAACTGCAATTGAAAGCGCCCAGCAAGCTCGCGCCCGAGTAATATGGCGCGTTCACGCTTGGCTAGGCTATCAAGCCAATACCAAGCCAATGCGATGATGATAAGAAGCAGGGCGAATTCGTACATGTGAGTCTTTTAAAAATCCAAACTACTTTGAGATACGTTTAACCCCATAAGTAGTAACTTTTTATACCATGTCATTGAAACGGCTTCACTTTTAGTATAAACCTGTCACATTTAAGTTCAAGTTTTTTATAAATAATCCAAAATTGCTTCAATAATACTGATTAAAGTTTTGATATTGGGTTTGCAAGATCAGCTTGTTCTGCTAGTTTAGGCTCTTCATGCAATGATAAGCTTGGCCCTGAGCTTGCCGCCGCACCGCCACCTGCATTTTTGCCATGCAATTTAAAGCGCAAACGTAATTCATTCACAGAATCAGCGTTGCGCAGTGCGTCGTCTTGCGTAATACGGCCTTCTTCACACAATTTAAACAAGGCTTGGTCAAAAGTTTGCATGCCAAGCTCGACTGATTTTGCCATGGCTTCTTTAATCATATTGGTTTCACCTTTTAAAATGAGATCTTGAATTAAAGGTGAATTAAGTAAAATTTCAATTGCTGCTGCGCGGCCGCCGCCCGTTTTTGAGACTAAACGTTGTGATATAAAAGCACGTAAATTAAGCGATAAATCCATGTGTAATTGCGCATGACGCTCTTCGGGGAAAAAGTTAATAATGCGGTCTATGGCTTGGTTTGAGCTGTTAGCATGTAAAGTCGCCATGCATAAATGGCCTGTTTCAGCAAAAGCTAATGCAAACTCCATGGTTTCTTTATCGCGAATTTCGCCAATCAAAATAACATCAGGCGCTTGGCGCAAGGTATTCTTCAAGGCATTAAACCAGCCATTGGTATCACGACCGACTTCACGGTGGGTGATTAAACAATTTTTGCTGGCGTGCACATATTCAACTGGGTCTTCTACTGTAATAATATGGCCATAGCTATTTTCATTACGATAATCAATCAGCGCTGCTAATGTGGTTGACTTACCAGAACCTGTGCCGCCGACTAAAATCACCAAGCCGCGCTTGGTCATCATCACATCTTTTAATATAGGAGGCAAACCAAGATCATCCAAATTGGGGATTTTAGTGGTGATAGTACGTAACACCATGCCGACTTTTTCTTGCTGTACAAAAACGTTGACCCGAAAGCGACCAATATCGGCTGGGTAAATGGCGAAATTACACTCTTTTTCTTTAGCGAAATCAGCACGCTGTTTCTCATCCATTAGCGCATCGGCAAATGCTTTGGTGTATTCACCTGTGAGCTTAGTTTGCGAAACGGGGGTCATTTTTCCGTCAATTTTCATGGCAGGTGGAAAATCCGCTGAAATAAATAGGTCAGAGGCTTTTTTTTCTAGCATGCCACGCAATAAATTGTGCATGTAGCTTAGGGCTTGTTCGTTCGTCATTAAAATTTTCCGTGCACTGAGATTGTTGGTTTTAAACACCTATCATGATGTTAGAATGATTTTTTAGCAAAATTGCGTAAATAATATTGCCATTAATATAATTCATTATTATCATTATGCCAAATAGTTAAGTTAATTCACATAGTTATCATTTAAAGTTTATGTAATTTTGAGGATATTAGTTCATTAATGAGCCAGCTGAGAGAAAAACAAGCAATAGATGCTTATTTAAAGTTGCTAAAATCTAAAGGTGTTAGCAATGCTACATTAGATAAACGTGGTGCTTTTTTACAGCAACTAAGTGTGCATTTGCTCAATAAACTGGTGAATGGTGTAGATTATCGCCTCGCGGTAGAAACCACTATGGATAAAGTTTTAGCGGATGACTGGCATGAAACTTTACAAACCGCACGTGAATATTTTGCATTTTGGGCGCAAGATATTAAATCCATCGCCGCCTACAGCAGCGCAAAAAAATATGATTTGACAGAGGAAAATTGGAAGCCAGCTGTCGCTACGTTAAAAGCATTAACCGATGGGCTTGCTACTGAAAAGTTTGAAACTTCCGATTCTTGGTCGCTTAAAGCCTACATCTCAGCTTTAAGAAATGAAGGTGCTGAACAGCCCTTAGTTGATGCACGTGTTAAGCTCGCTAAAATTATGCTTGTTCGCTTAAGAAGTGCCCCTGAAAAAGAGCAAAACTACTATCGTATTGTAGTTGATCTTACGTTACCGTTATTTAGAAGCAAAGACAACCGCCAGCTCTTCTTGGTCGTTGTGCGAGAGTATTACCATTTTTGGATAGGTAATCCTCAGGCGGCTAGTATGGTTCTTCAAGAATGAACAGGTCTTGCATTGATTTAGGGCGCGCTTTCTATGCACCTATTTTTTAAGCGTATTACGTCTAATGCACTGCTAGAAATTTCCTTTAAACCATCAAAATGCATTTAATAGGTGCAAGGTACTGAAGTAGGCACTAATTTGGTGCGCTTGATTTCATTTCACCTTTAACTTCTCTATATAAATCAATTGGTTGAGTGTTGGCTTGCAATTTGCTAATCATATTGTATCTATGTTAATGATTGCACACCAATGACGAGTAACCTAACGGCTTCCAATGACGTTTTATTTGTGTTGCTCGGCGCCATTATGGTACTTGCCATGCATGCAGGTTTTGCTTTTTTAGAAGTGGGTACCGTTCGCAAAAAGAACCAAGTCAACGCTTTAGTCAAAATTATGGTGGATTTTTCTGTGTCAACCATCGCCTATTTTTTTATTGGCTACAGTATTGCATATGGCGTTAATTTCTTTAGTGGGGCAGAGGTGTTAGCGGCTAAAAGTGGCTATGCTTTAGTCAAATTTTTCTTCTTACTGACCTTTGCAGCAGCCATTCCAGCGATTATTTCTGGTGGTATTGCGGAGCGCGCAAAATTTAACCCACAATTAGCCGCCACTTTCTTGCTTGTTGGTTTTGTTTACCCATTTTTTGAAGGTATTGCTTGGAATCATCACTTTGGCGTACAGCATTGGTTAAAAGCAAGCTTTGGAGCCGAATTTCATGATTTCGCTGGTTCAGTTGTGGTGCACGCCATGGGTGGCTGGATTGCCTTAGCAGCAGTACTATTACTAGGTGCCAGACGTGGCCGTTATGCTAAAGATGGCAGAATACAAGCCCACCCCCCATCAAATATCCCGTTTTTAGCCTTAGGCGCATGGATACTCACCGTTGGCTGGTTTGGTTTTAACGTGATGTCTGCACAAAGCATACAAGGTATTTCTGGCTTGGTCGCGGTCAACTCACTCATGGCATTGGTCGGAGGCACACTAGCTGCTTTTATATTAGGTAAAAACGACCCAGGCTTTGTGCATAATGGGCCGCTCGCAGGCTTAGTGGCGGTATGTGCTGGGTCAGATATTATGCACCCGCTTGGTGCATTAGCCACAGGTGCAATCGCAGGGGGCTTATTTGTATGGGCATTTACCATCACCCAAAATCGCTTAAAAATTGATGACGTACTTGGTGTATGGCCATTACACGGCTTATGCGGAGCTTGGGGTGGTATTGCCGCAGGTATTTTTGGTGCAAAAGCCTTGGGTGGTACTGGCAACGGTGTGGCTGGAATTAGTTTTATCTCACAACTTTTTGGAACTGGCTTAGGCATTTTTATTGCTTTTGCTGGGGGGTGTATTATTTATGGCACACTGAAAAAAACCGTTGGTATTCGCATGGGACAAGAAGAAGAGTTTGATGGTGCTGATTTAAGTATTCATAAGATTGTATCGACAGCGGATGATTAGTTGTCACTCTTAACAAGAGAGTACTACCGCCCGAATGGGTGATTGCCAGCTCGTTATATCGATATTATTATTGTAAATAAATGTTAATGTATTATTGTTATTTGTGCAATTTTTAATCGCTACTCCACTTTAATCTACATTAACATACAAATTCATTAACTTGCAAATTAACATCTTAGGGAGAAACTAATGCACACATTTATAAAAATATTCAGCGTGGCTGCTTTGTCCACAGTTGCTTTCACGGCGAATGCAGCTCCAGTCATTTACAATAACACTATTCCTGCAGGTACAGCCGCATTTGATGCAACAGTTGTTGGCGCTGGCGGTGCAGTGGTGACAGATACTTTATCTGGCTTAAGCGACGGTACTACATGGGCAAGAACTGGATATACCATTAGCTCAACTGATGGCAGTTCACGCTTCATTGACCCAAGTTATGCTTCAAGCGGGAATACTCTTAGTGGTAATGCGATTGGTATTAACCCTGCTTCGCCAGCCTCAGGTTCTGGCTTGACCTTTACCTTTAATACTGGCGTCAACGCGTTTGGTTTAGAGATTGGAGACTGGGCAACATGTTGCTACCTACCTTCATCCCTTTATATCTCGTTTGATGGCGGTGCAACACGCACTGTTGCCTCAGCAACAAGCGAAAATGATAACCCAGGCATTTCGGCAGGTCTTGGGTATTTAAACTTTGTTGGTGCTATTGATACTACTAATACTTTTAATAAGGTTACCTTTTATGGCGATGGCTTTGGTGAGTATCTGGTAGCTGGTGGGACTATTCGTTACGCATCGCTTGATATTGGTTCAGTACCTGCTATTCCTGCTGTACCAGAACCAGAAACCTACGCAATGTTGTTGGCTGGTTTAAGTTTAGTTGGCTTTGCAGCACGTCGTAAAAAAGTAAGCTAGCAACTGATTAATATAAATTAATCAGCCAGTGACAAAACGGGAGCAATCGCTCCCGTTTTTATTTTTTAAAGCGTTAGTTAATCGTAATGGTTGAATAATCAAAATTGAATTTCACGGCTATGTTAAAATTTAGATATGTGTTTCAATTTCCTGTCTTCCAAATCTATGCCTTTCAAACCCATGCATTTCATTTCAGAGATAGTGTTCTAGCATGGCACAATATCACGTCATTATTCCTGCTGCTGGCACTGGTAATCGTATGGCAAGTGCATTGCCAAAGCAATATAGTCTTATTTTAGGCCAGCCTATGATTTTGCACTGCCTGCAAACGTTTATTGATAGCCCACGTATAGCCAGTATTCATTTAGCCCTTAACCCAGATGATACGTTTTGGCATTGTTTAAAGTTAGAGCCAAATAGTCGATTGCATTTACACAACACAGGTGGAAGTTCACGTGCGCTAACGGTGCTCAATACGCTCAATGCTATTTCTGTGGATGAGGACGATTGGGTACTGGTGCACGATGCCGCGCGGCCGGGTTTGGACGAATCTTTACTCAATCATTTGCTTGATGCTTTACAAGATGATGCTGTAGGTGGCTTGTTAGCTTTGCCTTTAGCTGATACCTTAAAACGCTCAAACCAAGATGGCCGCAGTGAAGCAACGATTCCGCGTGAGCATTTATGGCAAGCGCAAACCCCGCAAATGTTTCGTTATGTACTATTAAAGCAAGCTTTAATACAAAATGGTGGACATGCCACCGACGAGGCCTTTGCGATTGAAGCTTTAGGCTTGCAACCTAAATTAGTGGTGGGTTCACTAAGAAATATGAAAGTCACTTATCCGCAAGATGTGCCAATTGTGGAAGCCTTAATGCGAAAGGATGTAATATGATCAGAATTGGCCACGGTTTTGATGTGCATGCGCTAGTGGTAGGGCGTAAGTGCATCATTGGCGGTGTAGAAATTGCCCATGATAAAGGCTTGGCTGGGCATTCTGATGCAGATGTATTACTACATGCGATTTGCGATGCTTTGCTTGGTGCAGCAGCGTTAGGCGATATCGGTAAGCATTTTCCACCGTCAGATATGCGCTATCAAGGCATTAACTCACGTGAATTACTCAAGCATGTGGTTGGTTTACTGAGAGAAAAAGGTTTTACAGTGAGTAACCTAGATGCAACCGTGATATGCGAGGCACCTAAGTTATCACCGCACACTGCGCAAATGTGTGCCAATATTGCAGCTGATTGCCAAGTAGATATTTTGCAAATTAACGTGAAAGCCACCACAACAGAAAAATTGGGTTTTACAGGACGTGGTGAAGGTATTGCAGCTGAAGCCGTTTGTTTAATACAATCTATTTAGGTTAGTCAATTGAGTCTATTTCGTTGGTTTGAAAGTCTGACTAATCCATTTCCAGATGGGGAGTTTAGTACACCGCCTAAGCGATTTTGGCCGTTTGTATGGTCTTGCACTGCGGGCATGCGCCCTTATATTTTGGTTATGACTTTACTCACGGCGGGCATTGGTGCGTTTGAGGCCTTGTTATTTGCCATGATGGGTAAAGTGGTAGATAAGCTAGGGGATATTCCACGCCAAATTCTTTGGCAACATCATTTGCATGATTTACTGATACTGGCAGGGATTTTGCTATTGAGTACATTGTTAGTCGGCCTACAAAGCATGCTTAAGCATCAAACACTTGCTAGCAGTTTTCCTATGCGCTTGCGTTGGAATTTTCACCGCCTCATGCTTGGCCAAAGCATGGGCTTTTATCAAGACGAGTTTGCTGGGCGTGTGGCTGCCAAAGTCATGCAAACAGCACTTGCCGTGCGCGATGTCTGGTTTATTTGTACGGATATTATGGTGTATGTGATTATTTATTTCTTCACGATTATTACCGTTGTCGGCAGTTTTAATTTAATGATCGTGTGGCCTTTTTTGGTCTGGTTAGTGCTATATGCCAGTGCACTCACCTACTTTGTGCCAAGATTAAAACGCGTCTCGCAAGACCAAGCGGATGCTCGCTCTTTAATGTCTGGTCGGATTACCGATGCCTATACTAATATCAGCACGGTTAAGCTTTTTTCACATGCTGGGCGTGAGGCTGACTATGCAAAATCAGCCATGCAAGAGTTTTTAGGCTTTGTGAAACGCCAAATGCGGATGGTGACTAGCGTAGAAACTATTAACCATTTTTTAAATATGTGTTTGGTGATTGGTAGTTCTGGGATGGCGTTATGGTTATGGAGTCAAGGCCAAGTGGGCGTAGGCGCAGTGGCCGCTGTCACGGCCATGGCGCTGCGCCTTAATGGAATTTCACACTGGGTGATGTGGGAAATGACCTCACTTTATGAACAAATTGGCACCGTGCAAGATGGCATGAATACACTGGCCTTACCGCACAACATTATGGACGCACCGTTGGCAACGGCGCTACACGTGGCTTCTGGCGGCATAGAGTTCTCTCGGGTGAATTTTGCCTATGTAAACCAAGCCCATTTGCTACAAAATTTTCAGTTAAAAATTCAGCCAGGTGAAAAGGTGGGCATCGTTGGGCGATCAGGTGCGGGTAAATCCACGATAGTGAATTTGTTGTTACGGTTTTACGATATTCAAGATGGGCAAATTTTAATTGATAGGCAAGACATTAAAAATGTGACACAAAATAGTCTGCGTGCGCATATAGGCATGGTGACGCAAGATACTTCTTTATTGCACCGCAGTGTGCGCGATAATATTTTATATGGTCGCCCCGATGCAACAGAAGCTGACATGATACAAGCCGCAAAAAGTGCTGAAGCACATGAGTTTATCTTAAAATTGCGCGATGCAAAAGGCCGTGCAGCTTACGATGCACACGTGGGCGAGCGCGGTGTAAAGCTTTCTGGCGGTCAGCGTCAGCGCATCGCGATTGCGCGCGTCATGCTTAAAGATGCGCCAATTTTAGTGCTAGATGAAGCAACCAGTGCGTTAGATAGTGAAGTGGAAGCAGCAATACAAAGTAGCTTATATCAACTTATGCAGGGTAAAACGGTAATGGCTATTGCGCACCGGCTCTCAACCATTGCTGCAATGGACCGCTTAATTGTGTTAGATAATGGCGTCATTATTGAGCAAGGCTCGCACCAAACCTTGCTCAAACAAAAAGGCCTGTATGCCAGTCTATGGGCGCGCCAAAGTGGGGGTTTTTTGGGTGAAGGTTAATAGCCATAAAAAAATCCGCCCTTAATATTAAGCGCGGACTTTATACTTGCAAAAAAAGTACTTACACTTGTTTGCGGCGTGCAACAAAACCGACTAAGCCTAAACCACCGAGCATGAGCAGATAGGTTTCAGGCTCTGGAACAGCAGTAACAGTTACGTTATCTAACAGTGCGCCATAATTATCCCCACCTGCATTATGAAAATCAATTTGGTAGAGTGCATTCCCACCTGTCGTAAATGACATGGTGTGCGTTGTAAAAGGGTCTGCGCTATTTAAGATGAAAGTTTGAGAGCTCGTGCCAAATATCACATCCACAGAATTAACATCTCCACGCTGGCTACCCGCTAAATCAAAAGAAAGTGTGTAGGTTGTGCCACCAGCTAATGCTAATTGTTTGTCAAAAACACCAGCATTATTGGTGGAGCCATCTAAATCCACATAGCGACCATTGCCTGGTAAGAGGTTATATAAATCAGGGCTACCAGCACCTATTAAGTCTACACTGCCAGAAAATAAAGTCCAGCCACCGAGGAAGGTGGTTTGGTTAAGCGCTAATGCATCGCCATCGAAATTATCAGTAAAAACAGCAGCGTGTGATAGGGTTGGTAAAGTGGCAAGTGCCACCACTAAAAGTAGTTTTTTCATATCATATTCTCCCTTAATAAAACAGTTATATTCAAGCAAATGTCGATATACGAAATTTGCTTTATTCAATTTTTGCAATTAAATTTACATATATTTACAAATAAGAAGTTTTAATAATATACTTGTGCAATTGTTATTCAATTACCCATTCGGGTGAATTTTACATGGTGAGAATAATGCGTTTACTAAAAAACCAGTGCTTGAAAATAATCGTTTATACAAGCGCTATTGGTTTTGTAGACTACCGAGAAAATTTAACACCTCTGCAAGCGGCCTAGAATTTGGCTTGCAAAGGTGGTTAAATAATATAGAGGTTAAATGCTAGCCAGTAAATGCTTAAACTGGCATGTGTTGTCAATTAGTGTTGGTCTCTATCGTCTCTATTTCCGTTATCGTTTCTGTGATCATTTCCGTGCTGGTTATCTTGCCCATTACGGTGATCGCTTTCATGATTGTGTTGACGGTTATCTTTATGGTCCTCTCTACGATCATCTTGGTGTTCATATTTACGATCATCTCTATATCCATCATGATGGTCACGATGATTTTCTTGGTAACGCGGCACATATTCACGGTTGTACCAATTATCTTGTACAAAATAAACGCGCTCACCACATGCGTCATATCGACCGCAATATCGACGCCAATTTCTACGTTGTGCAGGCGGAACTCTTAAATAAATGGGTTCACTTGTAGTGTAAACTTGCTGAACCACTCTTGGTTCACGATAAATGACAGTTGGCGCAGGATACCCGCCAATATCAATACGTCCATAAAAACCTGGTTGACCAATGCTAACTGATACACCGACGTTATCAGCAAATGCAGGGGTCATAAATGCGGCAGAAGCAAGGGTTGCTGCAATTAAGATACGTTTCATCGGCTTTCTCCTATGTGAAATTTGTAATAATTTTTAAGTCTTTACAGGCTATAGTGGTCTAAGATACACCTACAATCTTGCACGAAGCTTACAAAAACCAATTGACTTAAATTAAATTGTTGAAGTTATTAAAATTACACTCAAATTAAATAAATTTTGGTTAATTCGTTGGTCATGGCTATTAACGATATTGGGTTTATTAAATTTCTCGTCACCGAATTTATGGCAAAATTTGTTTCAATGTTAGAATGTAGCTCCACTTCAGAATGAAGAAAGCATAAAATGGCCGAGCCAATTCTTATTGCGAAAAACACCGAAACCGCTAGTTATTTATTGCCAAAAATGGCTAACCGCCACGGCTTAATTGCAGGGGCGACAGGCACGGGTAAAACGGTGACTTTGCAAACCTTAGCAGAAGGTTTTTCTGCCCTTGGCGTACCCGTGTTTATGGCAGATGTGAAGGGCGATTTAGCGGGCATGAGCCAAGCAGGTGGTGGCAACCCAAAAGTTGAGGCACGTGTACAGCAATTAGCACTGACCGAGTTTAGCTATAAAAAATCCCCTGTCACTTTTTGGGATGTATTCGGCCAAAAAGGCCACCCAGTACGTACCACCATTGCTGAAATGGGGCCGTTATTATTAGCGCGCTTGCTTAATTTAAATGAGGTGCAAGGCGGGGTCTTAAATTCGGTATTTAAAATTGCCGATGACAATGGTTGGTTATTGCTAGACCTTAAAGACCTACGCGCTATGATGCAGCACGCAGCGGAAAATTCGGCTAATTATCAAACACAATATGGCAATATTTCATCTGCCAGCGTAGGTGCAGTGCAACGTAGCTTGCTCGAGCTTGAAACGCAAGGCGCAGACCAATTGTTTGGCGAGCCAGCTCTTAATTTAGATGATTTAATGCAAACCGATGGCCAAGGCCGCGGTATTGTGAATATTTTGGCTTCAGATAAACTATTTAATTCACCGCGTATTTATGCCACTTTGTTGCTTTGGTTGCTTTCAGAATTATTTGAAAAATTACCCGAAGTGGGTGATTTAGATAAGCCAAAATTGGTATTTTTCTTTGATGAAGCGCATTTGCTGTTTAACGATGCGCCACAAGCCTTACTCACTAAAATTGAGCAAGTAGTACGACTCATCCGCTCCAAAGGCGTTGGGGTTTATTTTGTGAGTCAAAACCCGCTAGATATTCCCGATGTAGTGCTTGGCCAATTAGGCAATCGTGTGCAGCACGCCTTACGCGCCTTTACACCACGCGACCAAAAAGCGGTGAATGCCGCCGCTGAAACTTTTAGAAGCAATCCAAAAGTGGACGTTGCTACAGCCATTACTGAGCTTGGCGTGGGCGAGGCCTTAGTCTCATTTTTAGATGAAAAGGGGATTCCAACGCCAGTTGAGCGCACTTTTGTATGCCCACCAAACAGCCGCATTGGCGCGATTACCGATGCAGAACGTAGTGATGTGATGAAAACTTCTATTGTATTAGGTGTTTATGACAAAACAGTTGATCGAGAGTCTGCCTACGAAATATTAAAAAATCGCGCCGCACAAAGTGCCACTGAAGCCAAAGTAGACGAGGGCTTTCATTGGGGCGATATTTTTGGCGGTAGCAGCAAGACCAGCCGCTCAGATAATATGTTAGAAAGTGCTGCAAAATCTGCCGCGCGGGCAATGGGCTCACAGCTTGGCCGTAGCATTGTGCGCGGGGTGCTAGGCAGTATTTTAGGGCGAAAATAGAAGCATTCTTTGCAAATCATCACTTCACCTGGCTTTGCCGCGCAAACCATCACTAAGTCACGTTTTATTGCGGCGGCGCTTGCCTGCCAAGATGAGCGTGAAGTTGGCGCGGCTTTACGTGCTTTTGCCGCGCAACACACAAACGCACATCATTTAGCTTATGCCTTTAGGCTTAAAATGCCTGATGGTATTGTGCCAAGATTTTCAGATGCAGGCGAGCCATCAGGCACAGCAGGTTTACCAATGGCTAAACTGCTAGAAGGGCGCGATTTAATCAATGTTTGCGTTGCCGTTATCCGCTATTATGGCGGCGTTAATTTAGGTACAGGTGGCTTGGTGCGCGCTTACGGAGGCACAGCAAAACTAGCCCTTGATGCCGCTAAATTTAATGAGTTTGTAGAAATGCAAAACATCACACTCATCATCAGCTATAAACAAATGGATATGGTGACCAGCGCGCTGGCTAAATGCAACGGCAGCATCATCAGCAAAGTGTTTAACGAGCAAGTAGTGCTAGAATTATCATTACCAAAAGCAGAAGTGGCCAATTTTACCAATCGCTTTAAAACGTATCCTTAAGGTAAACTAGGGATAAACCAAGTAGTAAACTAGAGATAAACCAAGTAATAAAACACTTAACAAACAACGTGATCAACAAGCAGTACATTCTTTAAAAGCTGCTAAAAAATCTTAGAAAGAGATGTAATCTTGTTATTGAAATGCAAAAGTTTGCAGGTTGAACTCACTGAATCTGACGCTTCTCGTGTCATTGAAATGGCGTGGGAAGACAGAACCGCATTTGAAGCTATTGAAGCACAATTCGGGCTTAATCAAGATGGCGTCATTAAGCTGATGCGTAGGTGTTTAAAACGGAGCTCATTTAAATGTTGGCGCGAGCGTACGCATGGTCAAACGACCAAGCATTTAAGCTTAAGAAGCCCTGAAGTTAGCCGCCACAAAGCCAACCACCGCGTTAAACAGTTTTAGCTTTATTTGGGCGACTTATTCGCTGACAACCATTGATTGGTCTGAACTTAAAGCAAAGTAATTGCTCATAGCACCTCATTAAGTGAGGAGCATAATCATGCGTTATTTAGTTGCAACCATGTCTTTAATCACCTCTGCTAGTGTTTTTGCCGCAGATTGCCCAGCGCTACTAAATCATCAATTTAAAACGTTACAAGGCAAGCAAATTAACTTGTGTGACTATATTGGCAAACCAATATTAGTAGTCAACACCGCGAGCAAATGCGGCTTTACCCCACAATTTGACAAGCTCGAAGGCTTATACAGTCGCTACAAAGACAAAGGTCTGTTGGTGATTGGTTTTCCATCTAACGACTTTAAACAAGAGCTTACCAGCAACACAGAAATAGGCAGTTTTTGCAAAATGACCTATGGGGTAAAGTTTCCAATGGTATCAAAAGGCTCTGTCAGAGGCGAAAATGCAAACCCTTTTTACAAGCAGCTCGCTAAAGCAAGTGGCACCGAGCCACAGTGGAATTTTCATAAATACGTGATTTCTATCGATGGCAAAACCGTAAATAGTTTTGATAGCATGGTTGAGCCAGATGATGTTGCCATTTTCAAGCGCATAGCACCTGGGCTTAAATAAACGTATCGAGCTTGTTACTTACGCCTGCATTGCATTGCATTGCATCAATTGGTCAATGCGGTTTTAAGTATTAGTTGATTAAAAATACCGGATTAAAGTTTATATATTAATTGGTTATATAGAATTATAATGATGCGAGAAGAAGTTATAGCCCTGCAAGCCAGTCTGCATGCGGCTTACAGGGCAGCTAAATAAGATGGGGTGAAAAAAGCAGTTTTTAACGATATTGATGCCATATTTTTGGCAAAAACGTAAATCAATAGCGCTTGATCTCGATGGACTGTTAAGATGGGACTTTCAATATCATAATCAATGGAAAAATGAGTCATGACGACGCTTGCAACAAAATATTTTGGTGAAATAAATTTAGAAAAACTTGATGAGTGGTATGAAGCAGAGCTTGAAATAAATCAACAAACTGTAGAAGTGTCTTTAGCTATCTCTACGGCAGCTACTATACTTGATAAAGCAATTATTCAAAAAATTGAAAATTATGTTGATCACTTGCAAAGTAATGCAAAAGCTATTCGGCAGCTCATTCAACAAAATTTTAAAGAAAAAGGTGAAGCAAAATATTACATTGATTCGCAAATAGAAGATCAAGACAAAGGTGATATCGATGACCTCATTGAAAATGCAGACAAAACACTTAATAAAAAAGAAAAGTTATTGTCTATTTTGACTTTACTTAATATAAGATTTTACCCAGAAACTGAAGATAATATGTTTGTCGTATTTGATTACACCATTGACGAAGCGCTTACTGATGATTTGTTAGTCGTTAAAATTTACAAAGACGATACTGTAAGAATCGACATTGAAAGCTGAGAAATATCTGTATATATGTTGCATATAATATGCAACATATATACACTGCAACTTATGCAGCTTAATAAGTTCACAGATTTAAGTTTAAGAGTTTTAATGTATCTCAGCTACCAAGAGCGTGAGAGCGTTGTCACCATCAATGAAATAGCCGAAAAATTTAACGCGTCAAAAAATCATTTAATTAAAATCGTAACCAAACTTAATAAAGCAGGCTGGATTATGGCTACCCGTGGTAGAAATGGTGGCTTACAGCTTGCCAAGCCAACCAATCAGTTAAGGTTAGGGGATATTATCTCTGCCTTAGAACATCCAACACTGGTTGATTGCAACCACGCTGCATGCCCAATTAGAGGTGAGTGCAACCTTAAGCATATTTTAGATTTTGGTCTGGTGAATTTTTATAACGAAATGAATCGCTACACCTTAGCCGACATTGTTGATGCTAAAACAGGGTCTGCTTTAATCAAACTACATCAGTCTTTTTCAGTCATTAAAACCATGCAATAAGCTTTTTTTTAATTTTAAAGTTACATTTTAAATACTACTTATGGAGAATTTATGCTTTCCTCAGCTGCCAAACCTTATATCGACGCCAGTGTTCCAGTACTACGTGAACATGGCCTAACGATTACCTCTGTGTTTTATAAAAATATGCTCAGGGATCATCCTGAATTAAATAATTTATTTAATTTAGGCAATCAAGCCAATGGCTCTCAACAGCAATCTTTAGCCTCTGCTGTATTTGCCTACGCGGCTAATATTGAAAATGCCGCAGCACTTGCCCCAGTGATAGAAAGAATTGTGCACAAGCATGTGTCTATAGGTATTTTGCCATCTCATTACCCAATTGTTGGTAAATATCTATTAGGCGCGATTAAAGAAGTGTTGGGCGAGGCCGCCACACCTGATTTAATCGCCGCTTGGGACGAAGCTTATGGCTTGCTAGCAGATGCGCTGATTGCTGCTGAAGCTAGGTTGTATCAAGCGAACGATGGCATTGATCATCAATGGTTATCGATGAAGGTTATCAAAAAAGAGCACGTGACAGATGACATATTCTCCATGACATTAAGATTAAACGATGTGAATGCTAAGTTACCCAGCTTTAAGCCTGGCCAATACATTAGCTTTTCAGCGCATATTGACGCTTTAGGGTTGCAGCAAATACGCCAATACAGCTTATCTGATGCGGATAATGGCACAACTTATCGCGTAACGATTAAGCGTGAGAAAGGTGATGAATATAAACCACAAGGTACTTTTTCAAACTGGATGCATCAACATGCAAGAATCGGCTCTGTACTTAAAGTTAGCCATCCATACGGTACGTTTGCGCCAGATGTGAGCAAACAAACACCTATAGCGCTCATCTCTGCAGGCGTTGGTGTTACCCCGATGATTTCTATTTTCAATACATTAGCTAAACAAAACTCAAAACGAAATATTTTATTTGCGTACGCGGCGCGGTCAAAAGACCACCTTGTGCATTATGATGAAGTAGTCGCGGCTAGCAAACAATTAGAGCAGGCAAAGGTGTTGGTCTATTTAAATGAAAAAAATGAGGAAGGCTTTATGCATGGCATGATGGATTTAACGCCAGTAATTGGCTCAAATTTTGCTGATACTGAATATTGCCTTTGTGGACCATTAGCCTTTATGAATGACCAATGGAAAACACTGCTTGAGCTAGGTGTCAGCCCACATCATATACATCGCGAAGTATTTGGTCCAGAAAGCTTAAACCACTTGATATAATCAACAGCAATATGTAGGTTGAAGCCGTTATTAAAGGGGAGAGATGCGATAGCATTTCTCCCTATTCAATTGCCGTAGCATAAATTCAATGTGGCTAAACAGCATTACTTTTACGAGCACTTTCTAGAAAAACATGGCAAAAAGTAGATTTGGGCTTTAATTAAGGAAATATGAAATACTATATTTTAGATAAAATTTCTCAAACCATGGGAAGTTGGGAGGGCATATTTCGCTATGGCTTTGCGCCCTATGATGATTTTAATAATGAACACTCAATCTATATTGAAAGAATTACCCTGTACGCTCGTAGGGCACACTCACTTGCAGTGCGCTGTTTAGTAGCGTATCTGCCGATTGAGCATAATTAGATTAGACTTAGCTTTGCGAAACCCAACACACATCTTCCGTAACTATATCAAACGTTTCACGTCACAGCTTACACAAGTTTACCGTTAAACCATGAACGTAGGCGAGTTTGATCCCCATCGCACCAGTACACTCAGAGACCATCAAATTAATATCTTTAATACCTGGCAAGCTGATGTAAACTTTTCTTAAGTTGCTTCTCCACTGGCTTGGTAGTGCGGTTATGTAATTATTTAAAAACTGCTCGGCTTCAGCCTTAAAGCCTAGGCAAATTAAGTAGGCCAGTGGTTGAATTTCTGACTCTGAAAATTCAGTGAACAGCGTGCCTTGTTTTGCTAAAAATGCGGCTGCTTTAGCGGGTTGTTCAAATATTTCAATAATCGGCACATATTGCTGCTCAATGACTTGCGATATTTGCATAACACTGGTTTCAAAGCTACTGCCAGCTACATTCCATTCGGGATTTTTTTGTTTAACAAACTGCTTTAAATACAGGTAATACACTAAGCCTTCACCATATTTACTTTGCGTTTGTTCAAACATCCATTTTTTGGTCTTTTTGGAGTGTATCGTGCAAGTAACGTACATTTTGACATCTTTGCGACTGTTGTAACGTTCCTCATTAAGCACGATAGAAAAAGTTAAGTCTTTATCTGCTGAAGTTTTTTTAAGGACAGTCCCATTTTTAATGGCTTTAAATCCTAACGGTATCCACTTTTCGGCGATTGCAGCACAAGCATTTAAAAATTGCGTATGCGGGTCTAATGTGAGGTTGGCAGGGTTGCTTGTCCAAACTTGCCACTGGGCAAAACGTTGATCGATAATGGGCTTTAATTTATCGTAGTTATCCCAAGTGTTTTCGATATGATAAGTACTCTCATACTTAAATCCGTTTGCTTCAGCGTGTGCATTAAATAGATCACAATAGTCTTTTAGATAATCGTTATGCTGGTCTGCAAAAGCTGTATCGCCCACGTAATAGTCTTTAGTAAAGGCTAGGCCTTGCGCATTAAGGTCCTCATCCCAAAACTTCTCATCGCACTCTGAAACCAAAAAATCTCGCCCAGTAATTTCACGCGCCAGTAGTTTTTTTAAGGCAACTTTCGAATCTTTAAGGTGCATATCGCCAACCAATTGGTGCTCAATGACCCAAGCTAAAAACATACCAATATGCGTGCCGCCATTTACTGTGGGCAAGCCAGTGGGATAATCCCCACCATAATGCCAATCCATTCTATCAAACGCCATCGCGCATCCTTTTTATCTTAATTTAGCTGTGTTAGTTATGCTAGGACTTTTATAGATTTAGGATAAATGGTCAGTTTTGGCCCAAAGCCACTTCTCACTTTTCTACAAACGCACGCTCAATCACATAATCACCAGGAATGCCTATTCTTGGCGAATCTTCAAAGCCTAGAGCGTCTAAAACGCGCGCTAAATCTTTTAGCATTTGAGCACTACCACAAATCATGGCTCTGTCATCTATAGGGTTCATTGGAGGCAGGCCAATATCTTTAAATAATTTTCCTGATGTAATTAAGTCCGTTATCCTACCTTGATTGTGAAAAGGCTCTCTCGTCACGGTTGGGTAATAAATTAGTTTGCTGCGAACTTCTTCCCCAAAAAACTCATTATTTGGTAATTCGTTTTGAATGAAATCCGCATAAGCTAGTTCTTTTACCGTACGTACACCATGCACAAGTATCACTTTTTCAAAACGGTCGTACACTGCAATGTCTTGTATCAAACCGATGAAAGGTGCTAACCCTGTACCAGTTGAAAGGAAATATAAATTTTTTGCTGGTTTTAAATCATGAATGAGCAGTGTACCAGTGGGCTTACTACTGACCAACAATTCATCACCTACTTTGATATGTTGCAGTTGCGAAGTTAAGGGTCCATTGGGCACAATTATGCTAAAAAACTCTAAATGTTCTTCGTAATTTGGGCTGGCAATGCTGTAGGCTCGGGTTAATGGGCGACCATCAACCATTAAGCCTATCGTCACGAATTGCCCGTTTTCAAAACGTAAGCCTGACTCGCGCGTCGTTCTAAAGCTAAACAAATTATCGCTCCAGTGATGTACGCTTAAAACGCGCTCAGTTGAATATTTACTCATGATGCTTATTTTCTCTATTTAATATTTATTTGGGTAAAATTGAAGCAGTCATTTCTGGTACGGCTTCAAATAAATCAGCCACAAGCCCATAATCTGCCACCTGAAAAATTGGCGCGTCAGGGTCTTGATTGATGGCAACGACAATTTTACTGTCTTTCATGCCATAAGTATGCTGAATTGCGCCTGAAATGCCAATCGCAAAATACAAATCTGGTGCCACAACCACACCCGTTTGCCCTACTTGTATATCGTTAGGTGCGTAGCCTGCATCCACCGCTGCACGAGTTGCGCCCAGTGCTGCGCCTAATTTATCAGCCAAAGGCGATAATATCTCTTCAAAATCTTTTGCGCTGCCTAGCGATCTACCGCCTGAAATGACCACTTTGGCTGAACTAAGCGCTGGACGTTCAGAGTGGCTATGCGCTTCAGATATCCAACGGGTTTTGTTTGCGGCGGCTGGAGCTGCTAATAGTATGATTTCAGTATGACCCCCTTGCGCTGCAATAGGAAAATTACTCGCGTGAACGGTCAATACCTGAAGGGCATCTACACTTTGCACCGTTGCATGCACGTTACCAGCATAGATTGAGCGCGTATAAGTATTGTCGCCTTTAATTTGTAGCACATCAGCAATCATCGCTACATCAAGCAAAGCTGCTACACGAGGCAGAATATTTCGACTAAATGATGAATGTGCAGCTAAAATTACTTGGTAATGACTAGCAACGTCAACGACGATGTTAGCTACATCTTCAGCGAGTAAATGCTCTAAATGCGCGGCATCAATACGTAATACGCGCTGTAAGCCAGCAATGCTTGCCGCCTGCTTAGCAAGTTCTTCTGTTGCTTTACCTACGATTAATAGGTCAACTGTTACAGCCCAAGTCTGCGCAGCACTAATGGCCTGATAAACGGAAGCTTTGAGCTGCTGCCCGTTGTGCTCAGCTAATACTAAAATTTTCATAGTTTTATGCCTTCCAAATCATTTAACTTTTGTAGTAGTTCTTGCACGCTATTCACTTTAATGCCAGCTTTGCGCGCTGGCGGCTCTGAAACGCTAAGTAAATTTAAGTGTGGCGTAGCATCCACGCCTAATTCAGTGACGGCTATTGTTTTAATCTGTTTTTTACGTGCCATCATCAAGTTTGGTAACTTCACAAAACGTGGTTCGTTTAAGCGTAGGTCAGTGGTTAGCACAGCGGGCAAAGCAATAGCAAGAGTCTCAGTACCATCATCTATCTCGCGCGTAACGATGACTTCGTTATTTTCAATCTTGACAGTCGATACAAAAGTACCCTGACCATAACCCAACAATGCGGCAAGCATTTGCCCTGTTTGGCCAGCATCACTGTCGATGGCCTGTTTACCTAGTAAAATTAATGTGGGCTTCTCCAGCGCAACTACCGCTTTAAGTATTTTTGCAACGCCAAGTGGCTGTAATACGTTGTCAGTTTCAATCAATATTGAACGATCAACCCCCATGGCAAGGGCATGCCTGAGTACGTCTTGATTAGCTGTACTGCCAATTGACACTGCGACAATCTCTGAAGCAAGCCCTTTTTCTTTTAAGCGCAAGGCTTCCTCAATGGCATTTTCGTCAAAAGGATTTGCGCCCATTTTGACACCAGCGATATCAACATCTGAACCGTCATTTTTGACGCGAACCTTAACGTTGTAATCTACGACACGTTTAACTGCGACTAATACTTTCATTGTACATCCTCTGATATTTGCAAAAAATTATAGTGCTCGTTATAATATTAGTAAAATTGATATTACTAATAACATATATCTACTGTGTAGATATATGATTTAACCAATAAGGTAACATAAAATGAAATACACACTAAGGCAACTTGAGATTTTTGTTGCAGTTAGTCGAACTGAAAGCGTCTCGCGTGCAGCGGAAGGGTTGTTTCTATCTCAATCTGCCACCAGTACATCACTTAGTGAGTTAGAACGTCAATTTGACTTGAAGTTATTTGATCGTGTAGGAAAATCGCTAAGTATCAATGAAACGGGGCGGCAGTTATTACCTAGGGCAGTCGAGCTATTAGATCGTGCAAAAGAGATTGAAGCGCAATTATCTGGGCATGCTGGGTTTGGTGAGATGCATATTGGTGCTACGCTCACCGTTGGAAACTACCTCGCGACTCTTTTGGTTGCAAAATTTTTGCAAGCGCATCCTGAAAGTAGTATTAAGCTACAAGTACGCAACACTAAAACAATCGTACAGCAGATTGCTAATCATGAACTTGATCTAGGTTTAATTGAAGGCAACTGCGACCATGCAGATATTGAAGTGCAGCCATGGATAGCAGATGAGCTTGTAATATTCAGTGCGCCAAATCATCACCTAGCCAAACAAAAAAATATCAGTATCGAAACCTTAATAAAAGAGCCTTGGATATTGCGCGAAAAAGGCTCTGGCACACGTGAGACATTTGACCGCGCCTTTCAAAATCATGATGCTCATATTAGTATTCGTTTAGAGCTAGAGCATACCGAAGCAATCAAACGTGCCGTGGAGTCTGGCTTGGGGATTGGTTGTATTTCTCGATTGGCACTTAAAGATGCGTTTCGTCGTGGTAGTTTAGTACCATTAGATACGCCTGATATAAAACTAAACCGGTATTTTTATTTTTCATGGCATAAGCAGAAATATCAAACTGCGGGTATGCGATATTTTTTAAATCTTTGTAAAGAGATGACCGCTGGACTAGAACGCAGCGACCAAGCTAACTTACCTCAAATAGCCTGAAAGTACGATGATGCAACGCGATGTAATGAATTACGATATTCTAATAGTGGGCGCTGGCCCAGCAGGGCTTTCCGCCGCCATCAAAGCAAAGCAGTTATCTATTGAAAATGGCAAAGAACTCAGTGTTTGCGTCATTGAAAAAGGTGCTGAAGTTGGTGCGCATATTATGTCTGGTGCGGTAATAGACCCAATAGCATTAAATGAGCTTATACCTGACTGGCTAGAAAAAGGTGCACCACTTTATACCAAAGTAACACATGATACTTTTAGCCTAATGAGTGAGAAAAATAGCTGGAATATCCCTGACTGGCTCATGCCACCGCTCATGAGCAACCAAGGCAACTATATTATTAGCTTGGGCGAGTTATGCCGTTGGCTTGCGTCACAGGCTGAGTGTTTGGGTGTAGAAATATATGCTGGTTTTAGTGGTCAAGAGCCATTATTCAATCAGCAGCAGCAACTTATTGGAATTATTACTGGGGATATGGGTCGTGATTCAGTAGGTGAAGAAACATCACAATTTTCCGCAGGTATTGAGATTCGTGCAAAATACACTTTAATTGCCGAAGGTGCACGAGGTTCACTGACGAAAGTAATTGAAGACAAACTTAATTTACGCAAACAAAGCCAACCGCAAAAGTATGGCTTAGGATTTAAAGAAATTTGGCGTATACCAGCAAGTCAGCATCAATCTGGCTTGGTGCAACACAGCATGGGCTGGCCACTTAATGCCGATACTGGCGGTGGTTCGTTTATTTATCATTACGGAGAGCAATTACTCTCTGTTGGTTTTGTGGTGCATCTAGATTATAAAAATCCCCATCTTTCACCCTTTGATGAGTTCCAACGATTTAAAACCCATCCAAAAATGCAGGCACTGCTTAAAGATGGTGTGCGCATTAGCTATGGTGCACGTGCCATTAGCGAAGGAGGCGCACAATCTTGGCCAGAGCTCGTCTTTGCAGGCGGTGCTTTGATTGGATGTAGCGCAGGTATGGTGAATGTGCCGCGAATTAAAGGCATTCATAACGCAATGAAATCTGGCATGCTCGCCGCAGAAACAACATTTGATGCTATTTTCAACCTAAAAAATAACTCGGATGACAAGCTATTGCACGCATACCCTGAGGCTATTAAAACCTCTTGGCTGTGGAGAGACTTAAACGCTGTGCGTAACATTAAGCCTTTAATTTCGCGCTTTGGTAGCTGGATGGGCATGTTGTTAGCTGGGCCAGAAATATGGCTAGCCTCTTTTAATATCTACCTGCCTTGGACGTTAAAACATCATCTGGCTGATCATGAAACATTGCGCAAAGCTAGCGAAACGCTAAAAATTGAATATCAAAAGCCAGATGGTATTTATAGCTTTGATATATCTAGTTCAATTAATTTGAGCAATATTAGCTACGAAGCAAATCAGCCTTGCCATCTGCAACTTAAAAATCCTTCGACCCCGATTGCAATCAATCTAAAGCTGTATGATGCACCAGAGCAAAGGTATTGCCCTGCGGGAGTTTATGAAATTGTGTTAGACAAGGGTGGTGCAAAACTGCAAATAAATGCACAAAATTGCATACAATGTAAAACGTGCGATATCAAAGATCCAACACAAAACATTAATTGGGTGCCACCAGAAGGGGGTAGTGGTCCTATCTATTCGAATATGTGAAGTTATTAATGGTTTGCTTTTGGAGCCTTTAAGTCGGCCACTTTAATACTTTATCTTTATAGGATTTAGCAATAGCCGCTTTCAAAGTGTAACTGTTGAATGGAATACTAAATTAGCTTAATGGGGCTATGGAAGCAAAGTGAGTCGTGCTTTTGAGCGCTCAATACGCATAATGAGCTAAAAGTTTATCCCAGACATAGCGAACCTAAGTTCTTTTAGGAGCAAGGTAGTTCATAGGTAATAGGGCGCACTTAAACTTAAAGACTTTTATGACTAAATCCATTTACTTCATTCGACACGGAGAAAGTACTGCTAACGCTGGTGGCAAAACAGTTGAACATCAAGCTATTCCTTTATCTGAAAAAGGTTTACAACAAGCTCAATTAATTGCGGAAACGCTAAATATAAAACCCAGCATAGTATTGGTATCAGAGCTTGTCCGCACCAAGCATACAGCCCAGCCGTTTTGTGAAAAACACCAAATAGTTGCGCAAGTAGAACCGCTACTTAATGAGTTCTCTATAATATCGTATGAATTAATAGCTGGCATGTCTGGTAAAGAACGCCGCCCACTAGCCGATGCTTTTTGGTTAGATGCTGATGTTAATAAGCGCATGGGTAAAGATGCAGATACCTTTCTAGAATTTGATGCGCGTGTTAGCGGCTTAATCTCTAGATTGGATAACTTACCTCATAACACGGTGATATTCGGTCATGGCATCTGGTTTGGTTTATTTTTGTGGAAGCTATTAGGGTTTGACACTACTAGCAGTTCAAGTATGCGGCAATTCAGAACCTTTCAAAGTGGGCTACCACTTCAAAACTGCATTACATATAAACTACATTCAAGGCTTGATAAACCTTGGAATATTCAAGTTCAGCGTGAAATTTTAGAAAAACTTAACAAGTGACTTGGTTGATTTTAGTTTATTGTTAATGATAAATAAATTAAGAAATATCTTTTTGGAGGCTCATAAGCATAAAATCCACATCAATAGTAGCCTAGAGGGTAGTAAAAGCAAACGCCTATTGATTAATTCAATAGGCGTTTGCTTTTTGCGTTAATACTACTTCACGCTTTAATAAATCTTAGCACTACTAATTATCGTGAGCTTTTTATTAGTAATCCTTAAGCGGCACGCTTTAGGTTGAAAATTATCCCAGTAATAGCAAGACACCATACGATGACTGCGCCTGAAGGCAAGTCGAAAATGGCAGATAGGGCAAGGCCAGAGAAATAGGCTACCCCGCCAATAATGTACCCACCTTTAAGGCGTTTTTCAGCTGGCCATTTTCGCATTGCAAGTGCTGGCATAATCAGGCTAGAAAATACCAAATAAACGCCCACTAATTGAACAGAAGTAGTCACCGCAAGCGCAAACATAATATAGAAGCCAGTGCGCCCAAGCTTTTCTCTAAAACCAAACCACAGTACTAACACCAGTACGGTCAAAAGCAACGCTGGTATGAGTTGACTCATTCCAACCCATAAGATTTGGCCAACCAGCAAGTCTTTTAAGTGTTCGCCACCATGAGGGTTATTAGCCAGTAAGAGTACACCAGCACTGGCAGCTAACACAAACAATCCACCTATTATTGCCTCTTGCACTTCTGGCCAGTGCTTCTCTGTCCAGGTGAGCAAAAATGCACCTAAAAGTGCCGCACAGAATGCAGCACCTTGAACTGCCAAACCTTGCGGTTCCCATCCCAAGGCATCAGCAGCAATGACACCCAGTGCGGCAATTTGTGCGATGGCTAAATCAATAAATACGATTCCGCGTTGCAGTACTTGTTGCCCCATGGGCACATGCGCTGCTAAAACGAGTATGCCAGCCAAAAAAGCTGGGCCAAGAATCGTTAGGTTAAGCGTGTCGAAATTCATTCGTGTACCTCTGTAATTGAACTGACTGATATAGTCTGGCTGTTGACGGGATTTATGCAACGCCCACGGATGCTTTTATCGTTAGGTTTAAATTGACAAGCATGGCTGACTCCTTCTAAAGCGCAAACTAAAAAACTGGAGGTAAGCTTTGCTTGCACTTTTTTGCTGTCGGTCATTTTAATGGTTACATTTCCGACAATTTTATTGTAAGCGGTAAGCACAAGATTGCTTTGGCTTGCAGAAGTTAAAAATTCAAAACCAGCCGTTAAAAAAGATTTTTTAACCCATTCTTGTTGCATGATGTTACCCTCCAAATTGTTAATTTCTGCTTACTTAGCGCCATCCAAAAGACGTTGTATGGTATCGTCAAACAAAAAAAACAAGTCTTTAGCCCGATCTGATCCGCCCACCGTAAATGGCAATACCACTGCTGGGATTTTAGCTTTTTCAGATAGCCACTGTGATGGTCGGTCACTGTTATAAGCAGTACGAATCACCATTTTGGCTGGCTGAGCTTGTAGCTGTGTTAACACTTCAGCAAGATGCGTGCTGGTTGGCTCAACACCAGGCTTAGGTTCTAGGGTGGCAACCTCATGTAACCCTAGCCACTCTTCTAAATAGGGAAAAGCTTTATGGTGCACAACAATATTCACCCCTTTAAGCGGTGCGGCTTGCAACTCCCAACGTTTTATTGCGGCTTGCCAACGCTTAGAAAAGTCTTGATAGTGCGCTTGATAAAAGGCAGCGTTTGCTGAATCCACTTCTGCTAACCGCTGAGCTAAAGCGACACCCACTTTAGCAATGTTGCGTGGATCAGTTTGAATATGTGGGTTACCCCCTGGGTGTACATCGCCTTCTGAGCGATCTAGGTGAGATGGGATTTCTAGCATTTTCACATAATGCGCAGCTTCAAAATTTCCAGGTTTTCCTGGCTGTAATTTATCGTTATCTGATTGCCTTAATATCACTGGCAACCAACCTATTTCTAGCTGAGAGCCAGTACAGACTAGTAAATCTGCTTTACGAAGCTGTGAAACCAAGCTAGGCTTAGCTTCAATGTGATGAACATCTTGCAAAGCATTGGTAGCCGTAAATACATTCACCTTGTCCCCGCCGAGCTCTTTAGCTAATGCCCCCCATTCAGGCTCACATGCGAAAACATTAATGGCGGCATTAGCCGCTTGAGTTGCCAAGATTAAAAATAACAACGATAATATTTGAGTAAGCTTTTTCATAAATTTCTCCTTAATATTTGTGAGCACCATGAGCGCCAAGGCTCATTAGGTACTGTATGAAAATTTGATTGTCAGGTAGCCCTTGACGAGACTCATCACGAGAAAGTTGTAGGCGAACACGAGAGAATTCGCTAGGGTTATAATCCAGCATCCAGCTGACGCGCTGCGGGTCATAGTCAGTATTAGCAAGATCTGCTGAGTTGAGCCCATAATTAACACTGCCAGCATTTAATTGATCATAGCGTAAAGCCGTGCGCCACTCTGGCAAAAACTTGTAAACACCTTGCAAATACCAGCCAGATTGCGATGCTGCATATTGGTCAATACCCAGCGAATTTTCTAAGCTGCCATCTTCGCTACGATGCAGGTATTCACCTTGTAACTTAAAGCTAGTATCGGTGCCATTGCCATTCGGAGCCCATTTCCAAACACCATCCGCAATCCACACCTTACTTGTACCTGTGAAGCTATTTGTCACATAGGTACCAGTGGTGTCTAAGTCATTTGATAGCCGATTTACTGGTGAAATCTCTAGGTAAAATACACCAGCACGCCAATTACTGTTAACACCTACGTCACCGCCGACATGTGCAAAAAGAGCGCCACTGCTACCGCCGTTTTTATCACGGCCTTGAGTGTCTGAAATACGACCTCGACCATATTCTGCGCCAAATTCAAGAAACATATCAGTTGGTGCTAGCCATTTAAGCTGAACACCATCATCGTTATATTGGCTACCGAGAAACGCCTGATAAACTAAAGGACTATCGACGAAATCCCAAGTATGGGTATGCTGCTCATTGAGGTAACCGATACTTGAGTAGAATCGACCTGCCTTAAGCGTTAAGCCGTAAGGAAGTGAAGTTGTTTGGATAAAAGCTTCTTCGACTGAGGCGGTATTATCAGGCTCTAATGCTAAATTCAGGCCGCCATAAAAATAATGGTCAACATTAGCATAAACACCAAGCTCAGACTCACTTAAGCCAAAGCCTCGGCTACCTGGACCAACGCTACCACCAGCCTGAAAGCCAGTAATGTGATAGTTAGAGTCTTGTGAACGATTGGCGTAAATCCCCGAAAGTATCAATGAAATATCTGGGTTAAATGCATTGCTAGAAGCTGGTGAAGAGCTGACTTGATCCGCAGTAGCCTCAGTGGGTGTTGCTGCGTCTGCAGCAGCTTTTTCTGTTTTTGCTTCTGATTCTGTTTGTTGTAGTCGCGTCTCAAGTGACTGAATACGTCCTTCATAATTTTGCTTCAATTCTTGAAGTTCAGCACGGAGTTTTTCTAAATCCTCACTGTCACCCGCTTGTGCGGCTAAAGGTAACAGAAAGGTAAGCGCAATGGCATGTGCCATTAATTTTGGTTTAAACATATTAACCTCGCAATGATTAAAAATAAGATAACCACCCCTAATTAAGAGAATGGTGTCAATATTTAAGTGCTATGCGAGCGAAGGAGGTGCGCGGGAGCGGTAATTTAAGTAAGGCGCTGAGATAAACGATACTGCAACCTCAGTAGAGCGTTCAAAGCTAGTGGGTATAGTTAGAAAGGTGAATGCTTGTGAGCTAACGGCTGAATCAATGCCAGCTAATGCAACGCATATACCGCAAATGTCTGAGTGAGTTGGGCTTTGTTTATTTTTAGAGAAGTTTTCTCTGGAAGTACTTTCCTGTACGTTCGTCAAATGTACATAGGGGTGCACCATGACTTCTTGCTGCGCGAAAGCAAACAACAAGATAAAAACAAACGAAAGTAACTGACGTTGAATCATCGAGTGATTATAACCATATAAGATTTGCAATGTTGCATTATTAAAAAATTTTGTGTCAGCGCAATGTGACTTAAATAAATTACAAAAAATTCCCAATTCATTTAACCGCCAAGTACATCATCCGTGAGATTACCCATTATTTAGCTTGGTGCAATTTAGAACGTGAGTATTTAAGCTTGAATAAGCAAGGGTCAAATGGGGTTTAATGGCGTTGGATGCAGTGCCCAAAAGCTGCATAAGTTGACTGCGCCAGTTTTTTAAATCAGTAAACTTTACACTTAAAATCGGTGAAAGTTGTTTAATCAAACTGAGCCATCTCTGGGTTAGTTTGAATTACAGTTCCTTCAAGTCATAATCATTGAAATAGTAAATATTTTCATGTTTGAAGGCAAAGCGACCGCCTTTTAGACGTATTTGTGGCTCTAAGGTAAATAAACCTGCCTCTCTGAGCGTACGTTTTACATTTGGTGCAATAAAGTCAAGATGTTGCATGTCTTTTTGAACGCCATGTCCTAGGTAATCTACCCGTTCGAAGCCCAGTTTATCAATTTCCTGATCCATGATTTGATACAGGTCACTGAAAAACATCTAAGGATGGGCAATTTGCATCAATAACGAATGCAGATGTTTTTGCGCATGAGCACCAGCTAGAAATTCTTTGTTAAGCTGTGGCGATCGCCTTGCAACGCCTGCTTCTATGTAGTAAGTACGAGCATAATCACCGCAATAACCATTGATAGACGGATTCAAATCAATTGTCACCAAGTCATTTTCTTGAATGAGGACATCACTAGGAATATATGGCGAACGTGAGATAGCCAGAGCAGTGTGATCTCCCGCCAAAACTAGCGCAGGTATATCTTTGTACCAGTAATCATCTACACCAGCAGTACGCTGTAATTCGTCACATTTTCTAATTAAATCAACCTCAGTAACCCCTGGTTTAATGAATTCAGTAATATTATTCAGTGTATAACGCGCAGCATCTTGGACTTTCTGATAGTGCTTTAATTCTTCCATGACCATAATAAGCATCCATTTATTTTGAATTAGGTAATTCTTGGACATTAGTAAAGGTAATAACCAATGCCCAAGAGCCAATATCCATTACTTATGAAGGTAACACCGCCAAGCTATGAGTTACCCATACCACAGCCACTGCCGCCGCTATCGCCGCAAACGGCAGCCAACCGCCGTGAGTTTCAACGTGATCGTCACCAAGATGCATATCTTCGTTGAAATGGTCAGGAAACTTGCCTTTGTCCTGAACATAGTGGCGAAATAAGAAAACTGGCACGATGAGCGCAGTAAAGATTAAACCGTTGCGCAATGTACCAGCCCCCCAGATATCGGCTCCAAACCCCATAAAAGCCATGTTGACAAAACCGAACGCTGCGCCCAAGCCAAGTAGCCAGTTTTTAGCTTTATAAGGACGGTCCCAACTACCACGATCAAGACGGTGTATCCAACCAGACTGTAAGTTAAGGAAATTGAAGATAAGATAACCCACATTACCGACAGCCAATAGTAAGATATTATTGGATAACATTAATAAGAACAAGTTGAATGCTAGGTCAGTCCACATAGCGTGAGTCGGAGCACCGTGCTCATTGACGTGTGAGAGATATTTCGGCAACCAACCGTCAACCGAGCCTTGGTATAGCGTGCGTGAAGATCCCATCATCGAGGTCATTACCGCTAACATCAGTGATAGCACTAGCATAGCAACAACAACGTTGGTAATCACCGCGCCGCCGCCCAGCATTTTTGCTAGAACAACACCAACGCCAGTGCCATCATACAAGCCAGTATCTAGCACACCACTATAAACGGCTGGTGTCGTCACCGCACCAGTAGCATCAACAACTGCTGGTGTTACTAGCTGACCAAGCCCGAGGTGACCTTGAAAAGCGAATGGTACCAACGAGAACACAGCAATACAGAGCAAGCCAGAGTAAAAAATGGCTTTAAACGTATCTGTTTTAGGGTCTTTGAATTCACTGGTATAGCATACAGCCGTCTCAAAGCCGTAGGTTGACCATCCAGCGATAAACATACCACCCGCTATCAGCGTAATCCCTGCCATGTTATAGCTACCAAACTCTACATGACCCACCGCATCATGCGCCAAAGGTAAAAGCGGAAAGAAATGTGTGCTAGGTAAATCACCTGTTATTAGTGGCACGATACCTATAATCATCAGTGGTAGTAATGAAGTTACACCAAGAATCATCTGCATTTTGGCCGCTCTTGAAACGCCATGATGCTGAATACCAAAAGCAATCAGCAATAGCAATGAACCTAAGATAGCAATAGCGTTAATGCGTATTGTTAGGCCCGCTTGGATGAAGTCCAGATGAAACAACGTTAGTGACCAAGTGTTGATGACAGAGTCTGCTGGAAACAGCGAGGTCAAAATATACCCCCCCGCCAACGAGGTTCCAAGCGCTAAAACAGGCGACCAAGCAAACCAATTACACCACACCGATATTGGCGCAATAAATTTACTATATTTTACCCAAGCAATTGCACCATAGACCGAAGCTCCACCTGACTTATGCGGAAACAGCCCAGCAATTTCGGCATAAACAAAGCATTGTGCAAAGCCCATTAATATGGATGCTATCCAAAGAATCCAAGCTGGCATCCCTACTGTAGAAGACAAGGCGCCAATATTGAAAAGCACCAGCGCTGGAACACCGCTGGCCGCCCAGAAGGCGCCTTTCCAACTAATAGTGCGATGCAATCCACCTTCAAGATCGCCACTAATCATGGCTCCTTTTGATAAATCCACGTCTGAACTGATCGTACTCATATCAAACACTCCTAAATTGATTATTTCTAAAATTACCCAGATATTATTTATTACTGATTTACAGTTTATTGGCGCAATGTATCTGCTTTGTTTCATTACTACCAATAATGTATCAAACTGTATCAAGCACTTACACAATGGAACAAAATCGGCATGTTAGTAATATTAGTAACACAAGCAACATTATTCAAAATTACACTTCAAACTTGAATTAGTCTTAATTAATAACTTAGATATATTTAAATACACAGTCAAATATATATATAATAAATGTTAATGAATTTGCTAGGCAAAAAATGAATTGTTTAAGAAAACTTTACACACCATAACATTCGTTATTAACAAAGGAGTCGCTAAGATGACTGAGTTCGAAAACAAACCACCTGTTCCGCCTTTTAATCGTGAAACTGCGATACAAAAAGTGCGCATGGCTGAAGATGGCTGGAATAGCCGTGACCCGCAGCGCGTTTCACTGGTTTATACGTCAGATTCGCAATGGCGTAACCGCGCAGAGTTTCCTAAAGGTCGTGAGGCGATAGTGGAATTTTTAACCCATAAATGGGCAAAAGAGTTGGAATACCGCTTAATTAAAGAACTTTGGGCGTTTGATGGTAATCGCATTGCGGTGCGCTTTGCCTATGAGTGGCATGATGATCAATTGAACAATGGTCAGCCCAACTGGTTTAGAAGCTACGGCAATGAAAATTGGCAGTTTAATGCCAATGGTTTAATGGAATTGCGTTACGCCAGCATTAATGATTTGCAGATAAAAGAAACAGAGCGAAATTTTTTTTGGCCACTTGGACGCAGACCAGAGGATCATCCGAGTTTGAGTGATTTAGGCTTGTAAAATATCAGATATTTTTAGCGCTAAAATGTGTTAAAAATTGCCAATTTTATCTACGAGCGAGAAAGCCACCTCTGGAAGCCGCATTCAGACTGGCTTGCAGGCTGATTAAATAATGTGCAATATTTTTTGGTCATAAAATTTGATTTTTTGGAGGCTTAATGAAATCGCGACTTCAGACGCGCACTTAAAGTTAGGCATATTAAATCTGGCACTTTAATTGGCTTTTAATAGCACAATCACCGCGCCACTACCACCATCTTCTGGCTTGGCTTGCGCATAAGCAATCACTTCATCACGCTGCATCAACCAACTGCGTAATTTGTGTTTTAGCACAGGCTCACGGTTTTTAGAGCCTAGCCCTTTGCCATGCACAATGCGCACACAGCGCAGGCCACGTTTTTTACAGCTATTTAAAAAATCTGCCACATACAGGCGCGCATCATCAGAAATCAGCCCATGCAAGTCAATCTGTGCTTGTATCACCCAATGCCCACGGCGCAGTTTACGTAAAATATCAGGCGAGTGACCATCACGCAGGTAGAGCAACTCCTCACCTGTTTCAAGCTCGTGCGCAGGAATATAGTGATCACTTAATGAGTCGCGCAGTGCTTGCTGCTCGTCGCGAATAAATTGTTTGGGGATAGGTTTAGGCTTTTTTATGCGATGAATGGCGCGATCGTGACTGGGTAAAGGACGAACGTCTTTTACGGCCTCAGAAAAAACATTAACTTCATTGTCACTCACTTTAGACATAAAGCATTATGCCACTTTTAACAAGGGTGGCTAATATCGCCACCCTACAAACCATTATTTTAATTGGTCTAAATAGCGTTCAGCATCGAGTGCTGCCATGCAACCTGTACCAGCACTGGTGACTGCTTGGCGGTAAATATGGTCTTGCACATCACCAGCCGCAAATACGCCTGGCACGCTGGCGGCTGTGGCATTGCCAGCGCGGCCCATTTGCGTGACAATATAGCCGCCTTCCATTTGAAGTTGGCCTTCAAAAATATCGGTATTTGGCTTATGGCCAATAGCAATAAATACACCCATCAGTTTGATTTCTTTGGTTGTACCATCATTCACATTTTTAAGACGCATGCCAGTCACACCGCCGTCATCGCCCAATACTTCATCCAGTGTATGAAAAGTTTCTAGCACTATTTTGCCTTCGGCTACGCGCGCATTTAGTTTGTCAACCAAAATGGCTTCCGCTTTAAATTTATCGCGGCGGTGCACCAGCGTCACTTTACTGGCAATATTCGCTAAATAAAGCGCTTCTTCAACAGCGGTGTTGCCGCCACCAATCACGGCCACTTCTTGATTTTTATAGAAAAAACCATCACAAGTTGCACAGGCTGAAACACCTTTGCCGCTAAATTTTTCTTCAGAAGGAATGCCTAAATATTTAGCAGATGCTCCTGTGGCAATAATGAGCGCGTCACAAGTGTATTCGCCACTATCGCCCACTAAACGAATGGGTTTTTCAGCTAAATGAGTGGTGTGAATATGGTCAAAAATCATTTCAGTATTAAAGCGTTCTGCATGTTTTTGAAAACGTGCCATTAGTTCTGGACCTTGCACACCGTCGGCATCTGCCGGCCAGTTATCAACCTCAGTCGTGGTCATGAGTTGCCCGCCTTGCGCTATGCCCGTAATCAGCACAGGGTTAAGGTTTGCCCGTGCCGCATATACAGCGGCCGAATAACCAGCAGGACCAGAGCCTAAAATGAGTAGTTTTGCGTGTTTTGTTGCCATAATGTTTTCCAATACGTTAGTTGATGCAATCTGTAATTATATTGCAATTAAGGAGTTTTATCTTTTTTCTCTAACAGCTTAGCCTGTGTTAATGTGGTTTTTAGGGGTTGGTCGTATTCTGTGCTTCGATTTACGAAGTACTCCATGCTTTAATATCGGGTGATTGATTTAAAGTAGAATTTTAACGCATAAAATTTCATATTAACAATTGATTGTTCATATTGACTTGATAAATATTATTAATGTAATCGCTCAAATATGCATCCACATCAGGATATAGTTCATTAAATTTTATGCTTAATTTAAGCTTGAGTTGTTATAATAGCGGGTCATATACCATCATTGTTTATATAGGTTATATCATATTGTTTATAAAGAAAAAAACAAATAAGCTCAATACGCGCCCAGAGAAGATAGTCAGTGAGCAAGAGGCGCATAAAGCCAGCCTGTTAAAAGAAGCTTGGTGGTTAGTGTTAGTGTTGCTTGGGCTTTTCCTCTCTGTTATTTTAATGACTTATCACCCTGATGATCCTTCATGGTCGCATCAGGCCGCTATAGATGCCATTACGCAAAATAAAGGGGGAAGTGTGGGGGCATGGCTATCAGATATGCTGTTGAATTTGTTTGGTTTTTCTGCATGGTGG
>JBATAW010000049.1:0-27540 GCA_049662045.1 Methylophilaceae bacterium
ACCTTAAAAAAGGGCGCCCAGTTTATATCGAAGGTCGTTTGCAAACGCGCAAGTGGGAAAAAGATGGCGTAACGCGTTATAGCACTGAAATAATTGCAGATCAAATGCAAATGTTGGGCGGCAAAGATGGCAGCGCTGGCGCGAGTTACGATGGCGGCATGGATCAAAGTGGCGGTGGTGATCATTATAATCAAGCTCCAAGCCAAAACCAAAACCAAAATCAAGCTAAGCCATCATCGACTGCAACGCAAAAGCCTGCAGCAGGCGGTAGTTCATTTGATGATTTTGAGGATGATATTCCTTTTTGAGATGTACCTAACTTAAGGTTGTAAACAAAACCCTCTATGTCCATGATATAGGGGGTTTGTTTAAAATATAGCCTTGAAATTAAAGCGTTTAATCTCAATAAACGCCTAGTAAGGTATAATCCTCTTTTTTTAATTAATCGATTTTTTACTTATGCCAATTTATGATTTTCAATGTGCTAGTTGCGGCCATAAAGCAGAGATAATGCGCAAAATTAGTGCTGCTAGTGTAGAGCTATGCCCAATTTGCCAAAAAGAAACATTTGCCAAACAGTTATCTGCGCCAAGTTTTCAGCTCACAGGTAGCGGTTGGTATGCTACCGACTTTAAAGGCGGCCAAAAAGCAGGTGGTCAAAAAGTAGAAACTCAAGCGACAGAATCAACACCTGTAGAAACAAGCCCAGCGCCCGCTACTTGCAGTATTAGTGCCGCTAGCCAATAATATGATGCCAAAAATTAAACAGTATTTAATTACTGGCTTATTGGTGTTAGTGCCGTTGGCAATTACTGCTTGGGTACTCAAAATCATCATTGGTATGATGGATCAAAGCTTGCTGTTGCTGCCCTCAGCATGGCATCCGCATAATTTGTTTAAGCGTGATATTCCTGGTATTGGCGCAATTTTAACTGTGGCTATTGTTCTGGTGACAGGCATGATAGCAACCAACATTTTTGGCAGGCAGCTCATTATGCTTTGGGAGAGTCTGCTTAACCGCGTGCCATTTGTAAAAACAATTTACTCAAGTGTTAAACAAGTGTCCGATACGCTGTTTTCAGGCTCTGGCAATGCCTTTCGACATGCTGTACTTATTCAATACCCGAGAAAAGACTGTTACACCATTGCTTTTTTAACTGGGGTACCTAGTGGCGAAGTTGCAGAACATTTGCATGGTGATTTTATCAGCGTTTTTGTCCCAACCACGCCTAACCCAACCTCAGGCTTTTTTCTAATGATGCCAAAAGCGGATGTGGTGGAGTTAGCCATGAGCGTGGATGAAGCCTTAAAATACATTATCTCAATGGGGGTTGTTGCTCCCAACCCTAAGACATTAAAACCTATCCCCCATTAACCTTTATTTAATTTAATAAGAATTTTATTATGATGCGTACACATTACTGCGGCCACTTAACCCGCGAACATATCGGCCAAACGGTCACGCTTTGCGGGTGGACTCACCGCAGACGCGACCACGGTGGCGTGATTTTTATTGACCTGCGTGACCGTGAGGGCATGGCGCAAATCGTGATTGACCCCGATACCAAAGCCGCTTTTGCAATGGCTGAAACCGTACGAAATGAGTTTGTGCTAAAAGTAGTTTGCAAAGTACGCGCGCGGCCTGAAGGAACAGTAAACACTAACTTACCAACGGGTGAAGTGGAAATGTTAGCGACAGAGATTGAAATTCTCAATGCCTCACTTACGCCTCCCTTTATGTTAGATGATGAAAACCTCACTGAAACCGTGCGCCTACAACATCGCTATATTGATTTGCGCCGCCCTGCGATGCAAAAAAACCTGATGTTGCGCTACAAAGTGGCTAAAAACATGCGCGATTACTTAGATGAAAATGGCTTTATTGAAGTTGAAACACCCATGCTGACGCGCTCAACACCTGAAGGCGCACGCGATTACCTCGTGCCAAGCCGAGTGCATGCGGGGCAATTTTTTGCATTACCGCAATCACCACAATTGTTCAAACAGTTATTGATGGTTTCAGGGTTTGATCGCTATTTTCAAATCACTAAATGCTTCCGTGATGAAGATTTGCGCGCAGACCGACAACCAGAATTTACGCAAGTGGACATTGAAACGTCGTTTATGGAAGAAAATGACATCATGGACATCGTCGAAGAGATGATTCGTCGCATGCTTAAAAAGGTACAAAATGTTGACTTGCCCGCTCAATTTCCACGTATGTCGTTTGCAGAGGCGATGGATAAATACGGCTCTGATAAGCCAGATATGCGGGTCACTTTAGAAATCACCGAGCTTTCAGATGTGATGCGCGACGTAGATTTTAAAGTGTTTGCAGATGCAGCCAATGCAGCAGGTGGCCGCGTGGCGGCATTGCGCGTGCCAAATGGCGCGGCCATTAGCCGTAGTGAAATTGATGCTTATACCGAGTTTGTCAAAATCTACGGTGCCAAAGGTTTGGCTTATATCAAAATTAACGACATTACTAAATTGAATGAAGAGGGCTTACAAAGCCCAATTGTAAAAAACATTCATGTTAAAGCTTTGCAAGCTGTTATTGAGCGCACAGGCGCACAAAATGGCGACATCGTGTTCTTTGGTGCAGATAAAGCCAAAGTGGTGAATGAAGCTTTAGGTGCGCTACGTCTTAAAGTGGGTCATGATAAAGGTCATGTTGATGGCCGTGCGTGGGCGCCATTATGGGTGGTCGATTTCCCCATGTTTGAACATGATGAAGAAAATGATCGCTGGGCGGCATTGCACCATCCGTTTACCGCACCAAAAGATGGGCATGAAGACTTACTCGTGACTAACCCAGGTGCTGCACTTTCAAAAGCGTACGACATGGTGTTAAACGGCTGGGAAGTAGGCGGCGGTTCAGTACGTATTCATAAACAAGATGTGCAGTCTAAAGTATTCGACGCGCTAAAAATTAGCAAAGAAGAAGCCCAAGAAAAATTCGGCTTCTTGCTAGACGCCTTGCAATACGGCGCACCACCGCACGGCGGCTTAGCCTTTGGTTTAGACCGCTTGGTCACTTTAATGGCAGGGGCTGAGTCCATTCGCGATGTGATTGCCTTCCCAAAAACTCAGCGTGCACAGTGTTTAATGACCAATGCGCCAAATGAAGTGGATGAAAAACAACTTCGTGAGTTGCATATACGCGTTCGAAGTCAGAACCCTGTGGTATGATTTAGCGAGTGAAAACTATGCTAATTGATACAATGTCTGATGATGGAGCTAACTACAGTGCCAAAAGTAAAGGTACTGTAGTACTTACTGCGGAACAGCAATTAGCTATTAATTTCTTTCAAGTATCTTCAGTGTCACCAACAGCCAAGTTTACATTCATAGATTTGTTTGCGGGAATTGGTGGATTCCACACGGCTGCAGGTGGGCTGGGAGGACAGTGCGTGTTCGCAAGTGAGATTGATACGGAAGCGCAAAGAGCCTATCAAGCAAATTATGGCGTAATGCCTTTTGGCGATATTACTGCCGTTAATCCTGCCAGCATTCCCAATCATGATATGTTGTTAGCAGGTTTTCCATGCCAGCCGTTCAGCATTATTGGCAAAAGAAAAGGTTTTGATGATATTCGTGGAACATTATTTTTTGAGATTGCAAATATATTAAATGTTAAAAAACCACAATGTTTTGTTTTGGAAAATGTTAAACAACTGATGACACATAATCAAGGTAAAACATTGGCTAAAATATTAGAGACATTGGCACAGTTAGGTTATAAAACATACCACAAAAACTTAAATGCGCTAGATTATGGTCTACCGCAAAAGAGGGAAAGAACGATTATTGTTGGATTTATTAATCACGATATTACGTTTACTTGGCCTTCAAAAATAGTAGCAGTGCCCTTAGTAAATATTTTAGAGCAAGATCAACATATTGACCCCAAACATTTTGCCAGCGAACGAATTGCGCAAAAGCGCCTTGAAAAGCATACAAGCAGTCACTCGCTAGCAATTTGGCATGAAAATAAAAGTGGCAATATTTCAAGCTATCCTTACTCATGTGCATTGCGCGCAGGCGCGTCTTATAATTATTTGCTGGTGAATGGGAAAAGAAGGCTCACTCCAAGGGAGATGCTTAGATTACAAGGGTTCCCAGATAAGTTTCAGATAGTTTGCACAGATGGGCAAACTAGAAAGCAGGCAGGCAATGCCGTGCCAGTACATATGATTAAAGCTGTTATTCAAGAGGTATTAAATGCAACCGCCAAAGTTAAGGGATAATAAAAATCGTAAGGGAAATGAGCCTTATCAAATTGGTGATATTCCTAATGAAGTTATTTTAAATGTAGGTAAATGGCTTATTTACAATTTGGCAGTTGGCAAGGCAGATATTGATGGAGAGGACTGGGGTGATATTTTCGCTAAAGCAATAGATGGTGAGCATCTATACAGCCCTGTAGGTTTGGCTGACGTGGTTTTAGATGGCATGGCTTGGTCGGTAAAAAGTCTTAAAAACAACAAGCCACATACTTGTAAAAATGTACGTGTTATATCGGGTAGAAATTCACCTGATTACTCATACAATATATCTGACCCTCATGCAGATATAGCTAAAACTGGACAGGCCGTACTGAGTATTTGGAATGAAAGAATTAGTGTTGCTACAGATAGTTATCAACCGTTACGCTCATCAGTACTAATCAGGAATCCAGACTTACTTCAATATACTTTATTTGAGCAAGTGGTCGAGCGCTTTCCAACGAATAATTATCAATGGAAAGTGAATAAAAATGGGAATTTAGAAGGGTTTGACATCAATACGGGTAAGCATAAATTTACGTGGCAACCGCATGGCGCACAGTTTACTATAATTTATGATGTGCCTAAGCAAGCAAAAAAATTCACACTGAAACGCCCACAAACATTAGATTTTCAACAAACGATGGCGCAGATTGGCTTTGAGGATTCATGGGTTTCTATTCATGAATAAAATGAAGCAACAAAAACTATGCCAGTCACCCAACTAAACCACGTCAACCTCCGCACGCCTTACGAGACGATGCTGAAACTTAAGGACTTCTACTGCGATGTGGTGGGCTTAAAGGTAGGGCCGCGTGAGGGTTTTACTAGCCGTGGCTTTTGGTTATACATCGGCGATACACATGTGATGCATTTGGCGGAATATCGCGGTGAAAGTGAGCCGTTGACCAATGTACTTACTACCATAGACCATATTTCATTTACTTGTACTGATATGCCTGCAACCGAGGCGCACTTAAAGGCGCTTAATGTTGATTACTCTGTTCGCGATTTGCCAGTGTTAAACGTCAAACAAATTAACTTTAAAGACCCTGTAGGCAATGGCGTTGAGCTGTTTTTTTACATGGATAAAGAATAGTTTTTGCTAATTTCTATTGATTGAATTTTCTAATGTGATGTTAGTCACATACATTGATGATAAACCACTTAGTATGTCAGCATGGGTATGTAAAAATTTATTTGAGCTGTTAAACGTCATCAAAAATTAAATGTATGCGTTATACCAATATCATGTGTATCAGTGTAATTATGTGGAGCTTATGAAAATGAAACAAATAACGCAGCAACTATTTTTAAAATTACTATTTGCCGCAGGCATCACACTTGCTTTAGCAGCGCCCGCGAATGCAGAGCCAGACCCAAAGCTATGGCCCGTGATGAAAGAGGCATTTTTTGAGAAGCGTGATATGCAAGAGGTCACTTTTATGAAAATAGAAGCACCCAAACGTGCCGAAAGTGGTGCGCAAGTGCCAGTGACTTACACGATAGATAACGCGGCTGCGGGCGGTGTAAAGATTGTTAAACTCTACGCTTTTATCGATGCAAACCCGATTCCGTTGTCTGCAACTTATCACCTCACAGATGCATTAGGTAGCTTTCAGCTTTCTACCCGTGTTCGGTTTGAAACTGATGCTTTTGTGCGCTTGGTTGGAGAGGATGCTAGTGGTAAATTATATTTAGCCTCACGTGAAATCCGCGCGGCGGGTGGTTGTGGTGGCACGGTTGAGAACGATGAAGCCGCAGTGCGCGCAGCCGCAGGTAAAATTAAAATGCAGGTTGAGCCAGCCAAATTTGGCGAGCCAACAACGGCCACTTTTAATATTAGACACATTATGCGCACAGGTTTGCAACGTGATTTAGTGTCACAAGGTTTTGTGCCTGCGTTTTATATTAAAAAAGTTGAGTTTAAATATAACAGCCAGCCGATTTTAACGATAGATGTGGGCGTTGGCACGGCGGAAGACCCGTACTTTAAATTTAATTTTGTGCCAAAAGAAGCTGGTAAATTAGAAGTTACAGCAACTGATAGTGAAGATAAAACATTTACGCATCAAGTGGATGTAAAAAGCTGAGGTAGTTTTATGTTTTAAAAAGGGCTTCCAATACTGGAAGCCCTTTTTTATGGGAGGTGTTAAAATATCATCTTAAATAATAGGAGCCAACATGAAAAGTTATCGTAAAGAACTCTGGTTTAATTTACCTGTCCGCATGGCGTTTAAAAACATTACAGGTGAAATTAATGAATGCCTGGGTGAAAGCGGTGTGAAAGAAGGGTTAGTGTTGGTCAATGCCATGCACATTACCGCTAGTGTGTTTATTAATGATGATGAGCGCGGCTTACACCATGACTATGGGCTTTGGCTTGAAAAACTCGCCCCGCATGAGCCTGTGAGCGGTTATCGCCATAATGATACGGGTGAAGATAATGCCGATGCGCACATGAAGCGCCAAGTAATGGGGCGCGAAGTGGTGTGCGCGGTGACCAATGGCAAGCTGGATTTTGGCCCTTGGGAGCAAATATTTTATGGTGAGTTTGATGGTAAGCGTAATAAGCGCGTGCTGGTGAAGATTATTGGCGAGTAAAGAAATATACAGGTGAGCGACTACTTTCAATCAGTAGTATTTCCTGAGGTGAAGCTAAAGGTGAAGCTAATTTAACCCCTTAAAATACACGAGCGAAAATCACTGCCCTGCAAGCCGCATTATAGGCCGCTTGCAGGGCAGCTTAATAAAGATGCGTTAATTTAGCTTCTAATATAGCTTTCTAATTGCTTAATGAGTCGTTGCTGGTAGTCTATGGTTTCTTTCACTAAATCGCCAATTGAAAGCAAGCCAACCACTTTGTTGTTTTCTACCACTGGTAAGTGACGGATACGTTTATCCGTCACTAAGCCTAATGCATAATCCACAGTGTCCGTGGGTTTTACGGTGTGCACTTGAGTAGTCATGACTTCACTTACCGCTGTGGTTTTTGAGGTTTTACCTTTTAGCACCACTTCGCGCGCATAATCGCGCTCTGAAAAAATGCCTGCTAATCGCCCATTTTGTAACACAACTAGTGCGCCAATTTTATACTCTGCCATCAACACTAGCGCATCATATACTGATTGTTGCGGCAAAATAGAAATGACATTTTTATAGCTTTTGCTCTCTAACAATTGCTGTAATGTTTTCATGTTTCTCCCCTTTGGTCATTAATTTGTTAGGCATGCCATTTAAATATACACGCTTAAAAAAATTAGCCAATATCTAGGTTAAAAAATAATATTCCAGTTGACATAATTAGCAGGCTAACTATAATGAACCTAATTATGTTGCAGCTAAGAGATCTTCCTACTCCAGAAATACTGGAAAAATTCGCAGAACGCTACCCTGTGGCAGATGTATCGGCCATTGCTAGTTTTTTATATTTGCTCAGAGTGGCCACTGATTTATCGATGGCACTGGATGTTTGTTTAAGTAAGCATGGCTTATTACAAGGGCGCTGGTGGGTACTAATTTTGTTAATGAGAGAAGCCACACTTACCTCAATACCTTCGCTGTTAGCAGAAAAAATAGGGGTGACACGCGCTACGATGACGGGTTTGATTGATGGCCTAGCACAGGATAATTTAGTTGAACGCCTCTATTTAAAAGAAGATCGGCGTAGCGTGCAAATACACTTAACGCCAGCAGGTCAAGCAAAGCTTGATGTGGTCATGCCTGATTATTACAGCCGTTTAAGGCAGTGCATGCAAGCCTTGAGTGAACCTCAACGAAATCAATTGCAACAGTTACTCGCGCTCATTAATAATGGGATAACAGCATTGATTTAATACATTTTTTACATTTACATTAACCTTAAAGGAAAAACGATATGACAAATCTTGAAACAACCATTTCTGGCATTAACAGTGCATTTGATGCGGCATTTAATAGTAAAAATACTCAAGCCATAGGTCAGTTATATGAAGCGCAAGCCGTGGTGTTGCCAGCCCCAGCTGGTGCGCCAGTGGTAGGGAATGAAGCTATAAAAACATTTTTTTCAGGTTTAATTGAAGCAGGTGTTATCGAGCACAAATTAACATTGGTTGCCGCTGAAGAAAATGGTAATTTAGCGTTTCAACGTGGTTTATGGAGTGGTGCAATGGTCGATGCTACTGGTGCCAAACAAACATTTGGTGGCAATGTGCACTTGGTTTATCGTAAGCAAGCCGATGGGTCTTGGAAAGCGGTTACCCATATTTGGAATTAGAGAAACTCAATGGAGGAACATTCGAAAGTACGGCTTCGCGCATTTGTAGCACTCATTTTTTTAACGCTCATTTGGGGCTACAACTGGGTGGTCATGAAAAGCGCGTTGCAGTTTTCAAGCCCATTTCAATTTGCGGCTTTTCGTACTTTTTTAGGCGCAGTGGTATTGTTTGTGGTGATGTACTTCACCAAAAGACCGCTGGGTCTAAAAGAGCATCCAACGATGTTGGTGCTTGGTTTATTGCAAACCATCGGCTTTACGGGCTTGCTCATGTGGGCGCTGGTGAAAGGTGGAGCGGGTAAAACCGCCGTATTAACTTACACCATGCCTTTTTGGGTGATGCTTTTTGCATGGCCAATGTTGGGTGAAAAAGTGCAAGGTTGGCAATGGCTGGCCGTCATTTCAGCCATATTTGGAATGCTGTTAATATTTGATCCGCTACATATTAAAGCCGATGGTTTTAGCATGTTTCTTGCGGTATGCTCAGGTATCTCATGGGCACTTTCCGCCATTATATCAAAGCGGCTACACCAAAAAAGCCCACATTTAGATTTACTAAACCTAACCGCATGGCCTATGTTGTTGGGCGCTGTTCCGATGACAGCCATTGCACTGCTAGTACCTGCACCACCTATTCAGTGGACAGCTTACTTTATAGCAGCTTTGCTCTTTAATGTGTTTCTTAGTGGTGCTTTAGCTTGGTTGCTCTGGCTATATGCATTACAAAAACTACCTGCTGGTGTGGCAAGCATGGTCACGATGCTTGCGCCTTTAATCGGGGTAATAACCGCATGGGTACAATTAAATGAAGTCCCAAACAAGAATGAGCTTATTGGCATGACGCTGATTGCGCTAGCTTTGCTACTAATTTCATGGATAACCATGCGTAAACATCAACCAATAGATTGCGCGCAAGGACAAGAGTAGCAATAGACGATAGTGGCCTATGCTAAAATATCGATCTGATTTATATCGATATTAAATTATTAAGGAATTCAGTATGGCGGGTCATAGTAAATGGGCTAATATTCAACATCGCAAAGGGCGCCAAGATGCCAAACGCGGCAAAATTTTTACCAAACTCATTAAAGAAATTACCGTTGCAGCCCGATTAGGCGGTGGCGATACCAATATGAACCCACGCCTGCGGGCTGCGGTGGCTGAAGCTAAAGAAGAAAATATGCCATCAGATAATATTACGCGTGCCATTAAAAAAGGCACGGGCGAGCTTGAAGGCGTTAATTATGAAGAAATTCGCTATGAAGGTTACGGCATTAATGGGGCGGCGATTATTATTGATTGCTTAACCGATAACAAACAACGTGCCGTGATGGATGTGCGCCATGCACTCACCAAAAATGGCGGCAATTTAGGCACCGATGGTAGTGTCGTGTTTATGTTTAAACACTGCGGAAGCCTGATTTACGAACCAGGTACGAGCGAAGATAAAGTGATGGAAGTTGCCCTTGAAGCTGGCGCAGAAGATATTATTGTCGATGATGGAGATGGCAGCATAGAAGTGATTACGCCACCCAATGAATTTCTAATAGTGAAAGAAGCGATGGAAGCCGCAGGGTTAAAAGCGGTGGTAGCAGAAGTGATAATGAAACCGAATATGGAAACAGTATTCATGGGAGAAGATGCGCTAAAAATGCAAAAAATCTTGGATATGTTGGAAGATTTGGATGATGTGCAGGATGTTTATACAACGGCGGTCATTGAAGAGTAAAAAACTGTTTTTAAAGCTTATAACGTATTCACATTATTTCACCTGCTCTACAAGCGTCCTAGAATAAGGCTTGTCACACTCGACTTAGTGCTTTAGCACTTAGGGAGAATGGGGATGCCCTTTACGGGTACTAAGCATCAAAAATCTCTCGAAAAAATATAAGGTTAGAAAACTTAACTTTCTGCCACATTACCCTCTAGTAATTTCTGTGCATGGTCAAGGTTCAGTTGTGTGCTTTTAATGTGGTCTAGTAGCAAAATGCTATTTTCTTGGTCAATGGATGCCAATCGCACAGTTAATCCCATTGGGGCAAACATGAGTTTTAGCCATTGCTCGCCCATTTTTTCAATGGTTTGGTCAAAGGCTTTGAGTTCTACGCCATTGTTAATGCGTTGATTAAGATCATCGCGGTGTAAGTCACTGGCATGCATCAGTGCATTGCTATCTACGTTCACGTTAACACGGTTAGGCATCACTAAATTATTTTCGTGCACTTGCAATTGTCGAAACAGCCATTCGTCACTATTACCACTCATGCCTTGGTAGGCAGCGTGTAAACTATCCACCAGCAATTCTTTGCCCATTTGTTGCACGCGTATTTGCGCTAAATCTAGCCCCAGCATCACTTTGGCTTTTTTACGTAACACACCAATATATTGTGTGTTGGTTTTGCCGCCTAAGGTTTTTTCGCGTTCGCCTAAGTCGGCTTGCTTAAAGTCTGTAAGTGAAACATCTACTTCCAGCAATGTCAGCTTCATCACGGTTTGAATTTGCTGCATTTGTAGCTGTTGTGACTTTACACGCTCAAGTTCTATGACTAATTTAGCTTTATCTTGCATAGTTTTTTGTAGCTCAAGCGCAAGTTGCTTTTGACGATCTCCATCAGCCGCCAGTAGCCATTTTGGCAATGTTAGACTAATAATTAACGCGCCTAAACCAGCACCAATGGCGGCTAAAAATACGGCAATACTTTGCTTATCTAGTAATAAGCTCCAAGCGATAAATAGCACGGCAATGCCCACGCCCAAGGCAAAAAATAGCCGATAGCCAAATTTTTTTAATGGCGCAAATAGCCTGAATGGTGCGGCGAGTAGTTTTAACATGTTTTATTGGTATGGCTTAGTTGGGGGGTATGCTTTTATAACCTTGATTGTAAGGCAAAGCCAAAAAGAAGCAAATAAAATCGGTATAATGCAATCGCCAAATGGCTTATTTGTAACAATGCTAAACTTCATAACAACCTAGACGGGTGATAACATTTGACCACGATAACGACTAGAATTCTAGGGATTGACCCAGGCTTACGTTTAACGGGTTTTGGCGTAATCGAAAAAGTGGGCGAAAAAATCATCTATATTGCGAGTGGTACGATTAAAACAGCCTTTGGTAAAACGGAAAATAGAGAAGAGCTACCCGCCCGCTTAAAAATTATTCTTGATGGGCTGTTTGAAGTCATTGATACCTATCAACCGCATCAAGTGGCGATAGAAAAAGTATTTGTGAATGTAAATCCGCAATCAACCCTTTTGCTTGGCCAAGCACGTGGTGCGGCGATTAGTGCGGCTGTGATACGCAATCTCAGTGTGGCGGAGTATACGGCGCTGCAAGTCAAGCAGGCTGTGGTGGGTAATGGACACGCACAAAAAGAGCAAGTACAAGAAATGGTCAAGCGCTTGCTTAAGTTACCAACAACGCCAAAGCCAGATTCGGCAGATGCATTGGCTTGCGCGATTTGCCATGCACATGGTGGGCTAGGCTTGGGTAAGCTCGCAACAGCTGGGTTTAGAGTTAAAGGCGGTAGGCTTGTTGGGTGACAATTGCAATAAAAAATGTCATCGGTTAGCGATTTAATTCGCACTGATGGCAATGCTTAGGCATAAACTGATGTTAACTTTAAGTATTTTTCGGAAAAAGTGATGATAGCTAGACTTAACGGAACATTAATAGAAAAACATCCCCCGCAAATTGTGGTCGATTGCAACGGCGTGGGGTATGAGGTTGAGGTGCCAATGAGCACTTTTTATAACTTGCCAGAGATTGGTCAGAAACTGAACTTGCTGACTTATTTTGTGGTGCGTGAAGATGCGCAGTTGCTTTATGGTTTTGGTACCGCTCAAGAAAAAAATACCTTTAAGCAGCTATTAAAAGTCAACGGCATTGGTGCGAAATCAGCACTCTCTATTTTAAGTGGTGTGACTATTGAAGACTTAGTACAAGCAGTAAGTCAGCAAGAGGTGAGTACGCTAACGCGTATTCCTGGCATCGGTAAAAAAACAGCTGAGCGCTTATTGTTAGAGTTGAAAGATAAGCTAGGTGCTGGCGATCTATCTCATAGCGCAAACCAAGCAAAGTCGGCTACTTACGACGTACTCAATGCGTTAGTAGCACTGGGTTACAACGAGCGTGAAGCGCAATCAGCCGTTAAACTGCTTGATAAAGAGGTGAGTGTGACCGATGGCATTAAATTAGCGTTAAAAAGCCTATCTAAATAACAAATGGAATCGGAAATAAATGATGAAAAATAACAGCCTAAAAACGTTATTGCTTAGCTTGTTTTTAGCCACCCTATTGGCGTGTGGTCAAAAGCCAACTGCACAAATGGAGGGTATGACAGCACCTTCGGACATATCTGCATCGACAGCAAAATCGAAAGTGACGCCAGTAGAACATGTTGCGGGTGGTGCAGAGCAGTCGCTTACTGAAGCAAGTGAGCCTGCTAATGCAGCTAATGTTAAACGTTACATAGCCTTGCGTCATTCGTTAACAGTAGAAACGCCAGCTGAACAAATGCAAGTGGTTTTTGATGCCACAGCTGCACAGTGTCTACAGTTGAATTGCCAGATTCTAAGTGCAAACTTTAATCAAGCAACGCTACAAGGCGCGCCATCAGCCAATTTAAGTGTACGCATACCACCTAGAAGTATAGAAATATTTTTAACAGGTCTGGCCAAAAGTGCAGAGGTGTTGCAACATCACCGCGAGAGTGAAGATAAAACCGATGCGGTGATTGACGCTGATGCGCACATCAAAAATTTAACTGAATTTCGGGATAATTTACGGGTCATGTTGAGCGATAAGTCAGCCAAATTTAAAGACCTGATTGAAGTGCAACGCGAGTTAGTGAATACCCAAAGTGAGTTAGATAGTATTCAAGGGGTACGAAAAGTATTAGCGCAAGAAACCGAATTAGTGGCGGTTAATATTGATTTTTCTGCAAAACAAGGTATTACTGAGCAAGGCTTTTTTTCACCTGTAGCACAATCTCTAAAAAATGCAGGTGGCGACTTAATGCAGAGCCTCTCGTCAGTCATTACCTTTGCCGTTACGATACTTCCTTGGTTGCTATTTGGCACTCCTGCGTTGATATTAGTGCGTAAGATATGGGCTAGGGTAAAGCGGAAATAAGGCATGTGTAAGCTTAGGCATCCTTTTTATTCAATAGTCTGTGGTTTGTGGGTTAGTTTGTTGCCAGCTTTTGCACAAGCTTATACTGGGGTGACGGTGGTGTTAAGTGAGCAAAGCCAATCAAATGAAGCTTTTGCAAATGCGCTTGAAGAAGAGCTGAGTCACACGCATGGAAATAAGTTAAGGCATAGTGTCAAAATACTAAAGCCATACGAAAAACTGGTTATTGCTGAAAATAGTGAGTTAGTGATTGCCGTTGGGCCACAAGCTTTAGAGGCTGCTGCAAGGCTATCACATACCACGCCAGTGTTAGGTGTGCAGGTGACAGTGCCAATGTTAGTAGATGCTCAAACTAATAGCAGACGCAATGTTGAAAATCTTAGTGCAATTACAATGTACCAACCTTATAAGCGCGTACTTGCTTTAATTGAACATGTACTGCCTAACAAAACTAAGCATGTAGGGATGATGGTCGGACAAAGTTCTCAGCATTATGGAGAGCAGCTAAAAGATTTAGCACAAACAAAAAAATTAACTATAGACTTAACGCTCGTCAATTTTCAATCGGATATTATTAGTAAATTAACGCCGTTGCTCAATAGCTCAGATGCTTTATTAACGATTCCAGACCCTGAAATATTTAACCGAGAAACAGCCGCATCTATTCTTTTAACAAGCTATCGAGCTAAAAAACCCGTATTGGGTTGCTCGCAATTAAGTGTTAAGGCAGGCGTTTTAGCTGCGGTTTATAGTGATAGCGATCAGTTGGCAAAGCAGGCGGCAGAAATTGCTGTAAAGAGCCAAGTGGCCAATGTGCCGCTACCTGAGCCTCAGCCGCCTAAATACTTTTCGGTGAGTGTTAATAAGCAAGTTGCACGTATGCTCAACATCAAAGTGCTTGATGAGCGTTTGCTATATGAAAAAATACAAGCTTCTGAAATGCAATATTAAAAATGAAAAATTTAGGCATTAAATCGCGCGTAATATTTTTGGCTACTGTACCAGCATTGATATTTTCTATCATATTGGTTGGCTACGCCATTACGAATATTTTTGGATTTTTAAATCAATCACTGCGAGATAGAGGGCAAATTATTGCGACTCAACTAGCGAATGCCGCCGAATATGGCGTTATTGCGGGGAATCGCCAAGTGTTGCAAAAGTTAACTGATCAAGCGCTAGCCAGTGAGGTTGATGTAAAGTCGGTATTAGTTTTTGATAATCAGGGCGAAATACTTTCTACGAGTGGCGAAACATTGAGCGCAGATTTTATTAATGGCCTCTTAAAAAAAGGTGATAAGTCCTTAAAACGTAGTAAAGAGGTTTATTTTACCGCTCCAATCTATAGAAGTTTGGCCGAAGTTGATGACTTTGCTCAAGCAATAGTTCAAAGTCAGTCAGATAAAAAAACGGTAGAGGCTGAAAAAATTGGTTTTGTTTATGTAGAGCTCAGTTATAAAACGCTGAAAGCGATTAAATATAATTTTGTGGGTAAGGTGTTTGCCATAGGGTTACTGGGCTTACTTGTCAGTTCTATAATTGCATTGCGTTTTGGGCGAGATATTACGCACCCAATTCAAGACATTGCGCGTGCCATTAATAAAGTGCGAGAAGGTGAATTAGCACAGGTGGTTGTGGAAGAATCGAGCGGGGAATTAAGAACCTTGCAAAAGGGTTTTAATTTGATGTCTTCAAGCTTGAAGCAAGCCCATGATTTGATGCAAGATAAAATTAATGATGCGACTTCAATGTTGCGTTATCAAGCGCAACATGATGATTTAACAGGGCTTATTAACCGTAGAGAATTTGAGACTCGGTTAGAGAGCTGTTTAAAAAGTGCGAAAGCGCATAAAGCACAGCATATATTATGCTATCTGGATTTAGACCAGTTTAAATTAGTGAATGATACAAGTGGGCATGTGGCAGGGGATGGCTTACTTAAACAAGTGAGTACACTATTGGCGCTTCGCGTGCGAGGAAAAGACACACTGGCGCGCCTAGGGGGTGATGAATTTGGTTTGTTGTTAGAAAATAGTACGCTGGTGGAAGCTAACCAAATTTGCAATATGATTCTTAGAATTGTTAGGGACTTTCGTTACATCTATGATGATAAAATATTTAATGTCGGGGTCAGTATCGGCTTGGTGGTCATTAATGAGCGCTTTGAAACTGTGAGTGACGTGATTCACGCGGCAGACTCTGCCTGTTTTAATGCAAAAAAATCAGGTAAAAATCAAAGTGTCCTTTATAGTGATGGCGATGCAGAAGTAAGCCAACATCGACATGCAGTCGAAGCGATTGCTGATATTACGAATGAAATTGAGGATGAGCAGTTTGTATTGTATTGTCAGCCCATCGTCAATCTCAGCCCCGATTTGCCGCACTTACCTAATATGCCCACGCTACCGCAATACCAGCATTATGAAATCTTAATCAGAAAGATTGATGTAGATGGAAAAATGTTATTACCTGCGGCATTTATTGCATCGGCTGAGCGTTATCACTTAATGCCTAATATTGACCGCTGGGTGATTAAAAATACATTTATTGCCTATCGCAAACTCATGGATATTAATCTTGAGCATTGTCACTATTCATTCTCTATTAACCTATCGGGTACTTCACTTAGCGACATTAGCTTGCTAGCCTACATACAAGAGCAATTTATTAAATATAGTGTACCACCAACTTCTATTTGCTTTGAAATAACTGAAACTGTCGCAATAGTAAATTTAAAAAATACGATATTGCTGTTTGGTGCCCTACAAAAAATGGGCTGCAGTTTTGCTTTGGATGACTTTGGTAGCGGCATGTCTTCATTTATGTATTTAAAAAACTTTGATGTAGATTACTTGAAAATTGACGGCTCATTCATTAAAGAAATGCATTTAAATCGCATAGATCACGCAATGGTTCGCTCAATTCATAACGTAGCAGAATCCATGAACATTAAAACAGTGGCAGAATTTGTTGAAAATGAAGAAATATTAAAGCAGCTTAAAATGATTGGTATTCATTATGGGCAAGGGCTGCATTTAGGTGCGCCAATGAAAGTAAACGATTTGATAGAAGAATATGCTAAATTGCATGCTTTTCAGCCAACCATATTAAGCTAGAATGAATAAATGATAGAAACTGATCGACTAATCGCCCCAGAACCAGAAAGTCCACGAGAAGAAGTGCTAGAACGTGCGCTACGACCAAAATTATTAGAAGAATACGTTGGGCAAGAAAAAGCGCGTGGGCAGTTAGAGATTTTCATTAGTGCCGCTCGAGGCCGTAGCGAGCCGCTTGATCACGTATTGCTATTTGGTCCGCCTGGTCTTGGAAAAACCACACTTGCGCACATCATTGCCAAAGAAATGGGTGTTAATATGCGCCAAACCTCTGGTCCAGTGCTTGAGCGGGCGGGAGATTTAGCGGCATTACTAACTAATCTAGAGCCAAATGATGTACTGTTTATTGATGAAATTCACCGCCTTTCACCCGTCGTAGAAGAAATTTTATACCCAGCGATGGAAGACTATCGATTAGATATTATGATTGGTGAGGGCCCCGCAGCACGCAGTGTGCGCTTAGATTTACCACCCTTTACTTTAGTTGGCGCAACAACCCGCGCTGGCATGCTGACTAACCCCTTAAGAGATCGGTTTGGTATTGTTTCACGGTTGGAATTTTATACTTCAGATGAACTTAGTCGCATAGTGCAGCGTTCGGCAGGCTTACTAGAAGTTGAGTTGGTTGATACAGGCGCATTAGAAATTGCCAAACGGTCTCGTGGAACGCCCAGAATTGCCAATAGATTATTGCGTCGCGTGCGAGATTATGCACAGGTTAAAGCAGATGGTAAAGTGAGCGCAGAAATAGCGGATGCAGCGCTCAAAATGCTGGATGTTGATCAACTTGGCTTTGACGTAATGGATAGAAAATTATTGCAAGCGGTTTTAGAGAAATTTGGCGGAGGGCCAGTCGGGCTGGATAATTTGGCAGCTGCCATTGGTGAAGAGCGCGATACGATTGAAGACGTGCTTGAGCCGTACCTAATTCAACAAGGTTACTTAATGCGAACCCCACGTGGTCGCGTGGCTACTACTTTAGCTTATCAACATTTTGGATTACAAGTGCCCAAAAATCTTGCCAATATTGGTGGAGAATTTTTAGCTAGCGAATAGTGCTAAATGGAGATAAAAATAGCTAAATTTGGCGGTCTTTGCTGTAGCAGCCCTGCAAACGGCCTAGAATGCGGCTTCCAGAGCATCAATTTTCGCTCGTGCAGTTTGGCGTTATAATAATAAGCTGTTATTGCGTAGTTTTTTCTTCAGATTTTGGGTCAGTCTTCGTGGTATCAACCGCTTGATTGTTCGCTTTTTTAATGTCTAGTGTTAGCCTAGTATTCACGGTTTTTTCTTTTTCATCGGCTTTGCCTGCTTCCACTTTTGCCATTTGTGCGCGTTCCATTGCAATGCCTAATTCGACCAGCTGCTTTTGAATCGCCACACCACGCGCTTTAGCTAATGCTTGCAAGTCCGCATCTTTGACTTCAATACTAGTTGTCAGTTTTTCTTGTGCCTCTTCAAAGTGGCCTGCTTTTGGTTTTTCTAACTTAGAAACTAGCCGCTTGAATAAGCCTTTTTTAGTCAGGTTATCGTATAGGGTGTCAATCGCTTTTTGCACTTTAGGGTTGTTTAAATCAATGGGACCTGCTTGTTGGCCTTCCGTTAACTTTAACCCCATTTCCTCCGCCACTTGTTGGCGCAGTGTGCTTTCTTGAATAGCACGCGTGTCAAGCGCTTTATCAAAGCCTGGCACAATACCAAGTGCTAAGCCTTGACGTTTACTTAAGGCGGTGGCGACTGCTTTGAGTTTTTCTAATTCAGGTGGTGAAAGTGTGGCTTTACCCGTTTCAAAAGTAATAGCTTCTAGCTTATCGCCGTTGCCACCAAATAGTTTGCCAAGGGCACGAAATGGTGCAGTCACTATTTTACCCAGTACGTTTTTAATCGCTTGCCAAACTATACTGCCGTAGCTATATTTTGGATCATCTAAGCTTCCTGTTATTGGCAAATCTAGATCGATGACGCCATCGCTATCTTCTAAAATCGCTATTGCTAAATCCAAAGGTAAGTTTGCGGCTTCTTTGCTATCTACTTTTTCACCCAACTTAATCTTATGAATGACAAATTTGTTATCACCAGTTAATTGGCGCTGTTTAATTTTGTATTCTAAGTCCACAGATAATTTTCCTGAATCAATACGCCTGCCTGCAAATTTTCCAGAATAGGGCGTAAGGCGATTCATTTCTAAATTTGTAAAACTTAGCTTGAGGTCAGTAAAGTCTGTGACTTTAAATGGCTTGACAGTGCCTTGTATGCGGGCAGCACCATAGTCATCAACTTTGCCCTCTAGCTCTACTTGTGCCGTGGTATTTGGGTTGGTTGATACACTATTAACCACGCCATTGAGAGTGTGTATTTGTGTGCCAAATTGCGGTGTCAGCGAAAGATCTGCAAATTCTAAGCCAGCATTATTGATGCGCACGGTTTCAATGGTGACAGGGAAAGCTATTGGCGATGTATCTATGGCTTTTGCGGCTTCTGCAGATATATTTTGCGTCGATGGAGCTGAAGCGCTAATAAGCCCCGCCTGCGCCATTTCTGTGCTTGTTGCACTATTGCTTGTTTGTGCGGTCTCTAACTTAGTGACATGTTCTGGCGCTTGAACGGATTTAGTTGCAGACTCTATTGCGTTATTGGGAGTCAACTTATTTGTGTTGGTATTATCTTTAGCCGTGCTACGCAAAATTTTTGAAATGTTCGTTGTTTTGTCTTCATTAATAATAAATTTACCAATAGGATTATCAATGGTTAATGTTGATATATGTAAACGATTTGGCGCTAACGAAAGATCTAAACTATCACTACTAAGTTTATTCCACGCTAAAAACGGCGCATCATTGGCTTCTTCTATTAAATTAAGCTTATCAACGCTAAAGCCACCTTTTAAGGTGAGGGCTAAGGATTTTTCATTTTTTAAGTGTAATTTTCCATGTAGATTCCCTGAGCCATTATTGAGCTTAAGCAAGGCAAATTGATTTAAATTAGGTGCAAATGGTTTAAAAGAAAGTGCAGTGAGTTTTAAGTCAGCATCTACTTTTAATGGCATTGGTGTTAGCTTGCCTTGCGTGCTGAATTGCCCGCCTTGTTTCACTGCAAAGCTCGCTTTGATTGGTAACGCGCGTGCTAAATCAAGCGAGGCGTCGTTGACTTCTACGGCAAGTTTTTCAACATCCAGCACAACAGCTTGCGTTAGACTGTGGTCTTCTATATGTAGTTGGCTATTGTCTAAGGCCAGTTTTTTTAGATTTATCGCCCATTCAGGTTGGCTAGGTTTAGCGCTTGCTTTTATGTTGGTTTGCGTCGCTTTTTGAAGAGGCGTAGCGCGTGTTTCTAATATTTGTTGCCAATTCATTGGCGCATTCGCCGTTTTAAATATATCGGTTTTTAAGCCAGAAAGTAAAATTGATTGAATATCAACTTTTTGCTTATCGAGTAATATTTCACTTAGGTTGAGCTCCACCTTGGCTAAGCTCGCCACGGGCATGGGTTTGAGCGTTGACTTAAGCGTTAAAGCATTCAATTGGCTTTGTAGATGGCTAACTGCCCAATCCCCTTGCGGATTGTTGACAGCAAAATTCACATTTACGTCTGCAACGTTAAACTGTAGGGGATGTATAAAGCTTTGGTCTTGCATTGCAATCTGCCAGTTTTTAAGTGCTACATCAGCAATATCTAATGTAAATGGCGTTTTATCATTCGTATTATTTTGCACAGGCTGTTTCGATGGTGCTGTTTCATTTGAAACAAAAGCAGTTTGCCAATTTAACTGACCACTTTGATCACGCTTGGCATTCACAAGCCCTTTAGTTAGCGATACTTGAGCGATGCTGGCATGATTTTTAGCTAAATCCAGCGCAACATTATTGATGTCTAATTGTGGTAATGAAAATAAGCTATCTTTGTTATTCTGCAGGTTAATTTCAGCTAATTTAATATTTAATTGCTCAAACTGTAATTGCGTTTGTTTTGAGTAGGAAAGTTTTGGCAAAGTAGCCGCCGCATGATTAATAGATAATGCGGTTTGTTTTAAAGTAGCATTGTCTTGACCGAAATTTGCAGCAAGGCCATTTAATGCTAGGTTGATGTTCTGTACGTTTAACTTAGCTTGATTTTGCATAGAAAAATCTAAGCGCGGGGCTGTGAGCTTTACTTTAGCCAAGTGGAAGTTGCCCGCATTTTGAATATCGTGATTTTGTAGATTAGCCGCCAGCTGATTGATGTTTAGCTCAAGACCTTTTAATGTGACTTTTGGTTGGTCTTTAGCGAGAGAAAAATTGTAAGAAAAGTTAGCGCCTACATCGCCACCAGTAGCTTTAAACGGTAACTGAACTCCTTTAATACTTTGAAAAATCTTGGCAATTTTAATATGATTAATGGCTAACGTGCCATTCGATACAACGGGATTAACCGCTACTTCACCTTTCCACTTGAGTGAGCCACCGTGCTCAGCAAATTTTGCCAAGAATAAATACTCACCACGGTCTTTTGGTAGTGTTGAAAAGTCATCTAATTTAAAATCTATGGGGCTAAGCTCTGCTTTAAACGCTGTAGGGCGGTTATTGTCGGCATATTGAAAATTTCCATTTTTAATAGAGAAATCTTTGATGACAACGCGAGGAATCGTGTTGCTAGGCTTGCTTTTGTCTTCGTTCAGCTTGGCGATTAAGTCTGCCCAATTAAGCTTACCTCCATGAGATATAGCCACGACTCCTTTAGGCGATGTTAAACTAATTTCTTTAAATTTCCATGCTCGGCTAAAAAAGCCGCTCGCTTCAAAATCGACAGTTAACTGATCAAAACTTGCAAGCGGTACGTTGTTTTTATCGGATAGTTTAAATTGATCAACCGTCGTTTTTAGTCGAAAGGGGTCAAAAGCTACATGACCAACTGACGCTTTACTATTCAGTTGTTTTTCTGCAATCCATGGGACTAGTTTTTTTGCGAGTGGATTGACACCCAAATAGCTAAAGAGCAAATAAAATAAGCATAAACCAATCATGATTTTTGCTGGCAGTGTGAAAAGTAGGCTTTTTACTTTATTGAGCATAATGTTAGTAATGTGCTGATTTTTCCGTCAGTTTAGCAAAATATGTTGGTACGATAGGTTAAGTATAATGAATAAGATGTTTATAGATATTACTAGTATGTAACGAAAAGCCATAACTATTTTTGCTGTGTTAAAATTTGGCATGCGTAATTCACAGCAATTTAGTTGGCCAATACGTGTTTATTATGAAGATACTGACGCGGGCGGTGTGGTTTACCATTCAAACTATCTAAACTTTATGGAGCGAGCTCGTACAGAATGGTTGCGTGCTATGGGGTTTGAGCAAACAGCGCTAAAAGATAATCTTGGTGTCATCATTGTTATCCATAGTGTATCTATCGTATTTAAAAGCCCAGCGCGTTTAAATGATGCAGTCATGGTGCATTGCAAACTTGTCAAAGCTGAACATGCTAGCATTAAGATGACCCAAATCATTACGCGTGATGGTGTTCAGCTGGTGGAGGCGCAGGTGAAGGCCGTGTTTGTTGATGTGGTGAGTTTTAAACCAGTGTCCATTCCGCTCTTAATAAAAGCAGCGATGTTTGATTTAAACTAACTATAGTTTTTAATTCAAAAGTTTTGAATTAAAAATACAAAATAAAAAAATGGAGCGAAGATGAAAGAAACAGTAGCAAATGATATGGATATATTCTCGCTAGTAATAGGGGCGAGTTTGCCAGTGCAAATGGTGATGTTAATTTTGCTCATTACCTCATTATTTTCTTGGTGGTATATTTTCATTAAAGTATCCACGGTTAAGCGTGCAGAAACCAATGCAGATGACTTTGAAAAGTCTTTTTGGTCAGGAGGTGATTTAAATATGCTATACGAAGGCATAGGCTCAGCCAATCGTAAGCCACAGGGGATGGCAAGTATTTTTGAAGCGGGTTTTAAAGAATATGCGCGAAATAAGCAGCAAGGTCGTACCGATGTGACGGAAATTATGGAAGGGACGCGTCGCGCTATGCGCGCCACCTATAACCGTGAAATGGATGATTTAGATGCGCATTTACCGTTTTTAGCCTCAGTGGGTTCAGTTAGCCCCTATATTGGCTTGTTTGGCACAGTATGGGGCATCATGAATTCATTTAGAGGCTTGTCAAACGTGGGTCAAGCGACCCTTAGTCAAGTTGCCCCTGGTATTGCGGAAGCGCTAGTGGCGACCGCCATTGGTTTATTTGCGGCTATTCCTGCTGTCATTGCCTATAACCGCTTTGCGAGCTCGGTAGATCGTCTTTCTGTGCGCTATGAAAGCTTTATGGAAGAGTTTACTAATATCTTGCAAAGAAAGAGCTAAAGCATGGCGCGCACACGCAAACGTCGCATGATGAACCAAATCAATGTAGTACCCTACATTGATGTCACCTTGGTGTTGTTAGTCATTTTTATGGTGACCGCACCGATGACCAACCCTGGCGTGGTTGATTTACCTAAAGTGGGACAAGCTTTACAGCAGCCACAATTGCCGCCAGCTGTGTTGACCGTTAAACTCAATAACAAAATAGAGTTTGAAAATAAGCCCTTAGGTAGAGATGATTTGTTACTTGCGATTCACCAGAGTTTGCAAAAATTTCCTGAGCGCGCGATTGTTATTGCGGCAGATAAGAATGTGAAATATGACGATGTGATTGGCGTAATGGACTTACTTAAGCAAAATAAAGTGGATAAAGTCGGCCTATTGTTAGCGCCTGCTACACAATCTAAAGCTCAATAATTAAACGCATGTTAAGACCCCACGAAAAAGAAAGCTCATGGAAAGCGGGTGCTTTAGCCATTGCTGTGCATCTATTTTTGCTTGGTGCATTGCTGTTTTCATTTAATTGGAAAGCCGCACACCCTGTTCAAAATGTGGCAGAAGTAGAGCTATGGGATAGTTTGCCAAATAAATCATCCCCACCTTTACCCCCCGTGAGTAAGCCAAAAATTGAGCCACCACCAGAGATTAAAAAGGAGCCTAAATCTGAAGCCATCGTTGAGCAGAAAGTTGAAGAGCCAGCAGTAGATATTGCATTGGAGAAGAAAAAAGAACTCGAAAAGAAAAAGGCTGAAGAAAAAATTGCAAAGTTAGAAACTGAAAAACTGAAAAAAGAACAAGAGTTGGAAAAGAAAAAACAACTAGATGCTTTAAAGGCGTCGATAGATGATACTGCGCCAGATAATAGCAAGCAGCTAAAAGAAAAAAAAGCTAGGGATGATGCACTAAAAGCGATGCAAAATGACATAGGTAATGAGGGTGAAAAACAAGCCAATGCAGGCAAGGCCGCTGCTAGTAAAGGCGTAATAGATGAGTATAGACGAAAAATACAGGACAAAATTAAAGGCAATGTGAATAACAGCTTGTGCGGTGATGGTAGCCCCGTGATTAAATTCCAAATTAATTTAATGCCCACTGGTGAGTTAAGTGGTCACCCAAAGCGTACTAAATCGAGTGATATAGAAGCATGTGATGAAGCTGTTGAGCGTGCCATTATGGCTTCACAGCCTTTACCGATGCCTGATGATGCGAGCTTAAGGTCGCAGTTTAGAGATTTAAATCTGACATTTGAACCAAATAAGTAATGTTTTTTATTTACAAGCCGTCGTAACTCCTTGTAATAAAGAACAATTCGTGTAGTATGTCAAGCGAAATGCAATTAAACTAAGAAAAAATAATTATTAGGGGTTTTTAAGTTTGAATTTGAGTGAATATATCGTAATGAAATTATCTGTAAATAAATTCCTAAGTGTGGTTAAGCATGGTTTAGTTTTAATGACACTTTTCACGGCATCATTCGCTAACGCAGCGCTTGAAATTGAAATTAGTGGGGGTAGCGCGCAACAGTTGCCCATTGCCATTGTGCCATTTGCCGCAAATGCGACGATAAGCAAAATTATTGAAGCCGACTTAAAGCGCAGTGGCATGTTTCGCGCTTTAGAAACTGGGGGCGTGGCTAGCCGCCCCTCGGATATTGGGCAAATTAAATTTTCTGAATGGAGCGCGTTACAGGTGCAAGCCATGGTGGTTGGTTCAGTTGAGCCTATTGATGGTGGTCGGTTGAAAGTTAACTTTCAGCTAGCGGATGTACTAAAGCAAACGCAGCTCACGAGCGGGCAATATACCATAGCACCAAATCAACTAAGAATGACCGCGCACAAAATTGCGGATGTGATTTATCAAAAATTGACGGGTGAATCGGGTATTTTTGCCAGCCATATTGCTTACATTAATAAATCAGGTAGCCGCTACACATTGCAAGTAGCAGATGCTGACGGCGAAAATGCACGCACCATGGTTTCATCAAAAGAGCCCATTATTTCGCCTGCTTGGTCACCTGAAGGTAACCGCATTGCTTATGTGTCATTTGAAAAGAAAAAACCGATTGTTTATGTACAGACACTCAGTGGTCAGCGCACGATGGTAGCCAGCTTTAAAGGCAACAACAGTGCCCCTGCATGGTCGCCAGATGGTAATAAGCTAGCAGTCGTGTTAACGCATGACGCTAACTCTCAAGTCTATACCATCAATGCAGATGGTACAGGGCTTAAACAAGTGTCTAAAAGCAACGGAATTGATACAGAACCCACTTGGTCTAATGATGGTAATTGGATATACTTCGCATCAGATCGTGGTGGTAAACCGCAAATTTATAAAGTCCCATCAAATGGCGGCAATGTGCAACGCGTGTCTTTTGAAGGAGCTTATAATGTAAGCCCGCGTTTTTCACCTGATGGTAAATCGTTAGCAATGATACGAAATGACGGCGGTCGATTCCGCGTGGCATTACAAGATTTAAGTAGTGGACAAGTACAATTGTTAAGTGATGGGTCGCAAGATGAATCACCAAGCTTTGCCCCAAATGGTCGCGTAATACTCTACGCCACCAGAAACGGTGGCCGAGGCGCACTTGCTGCCGTTTCTGCAGATGGTCGCGTTAAGCAGCGTTTAAAAGATTCTGGCGGCGATATACGTGAGCCAGCTTGGGGGCCGTTAATTAAATAATAACGTAAAGTGCTAAACACAATTTTTAAACTAAATATAATTTACTGGAGAACAAAATGAAACAATCATTCAATGCAAAACTAATCAGTGCCTTAGCGATGGCACTAGTACTGGTGGCTTGCAAAAGTACCCCGATGACTAAGCCAACCGTTGAGGATAAAAGCGTCGGCCAAAATACTAATACAACCAACAAAGGTGCAAGCGATGATTCAGCTGTTAAAGAAGTCGCACTTGATGATGGCTCAAATGCAGGTGACGCTAGTAGCTCACTAAAAGACCCTAACAATATTTTATCAAAGCGTAATGTATATTTTGCTTTTGATAGCGATGCAGTTGACGCACAATTTCGCCCACTACTTGAAGCGCACGCAAAATACTTGTTAGCGCATAAAGACGCGAGAGTGATGCTACAAGGAAACACAGATGAAAGAGGTACACGTGAATATAACTTGGCTTTAGGTCAGCGTCGTTCAGTTTCAGTGAAAAAATCTTTAAATGCACTAGGTGTGCAAGATGGCCAAATTGAAACAGTTAGCTACGGTGAAGAAAAAGGCGAAGGCTGTGCAGATGAAACGTGCTTTGCAAAAAATCGCCGTGTTGATATTGTTTACAGTGGTGAGTAAGTCTTAAATATACGCCAAAAAAGGCTTCTATCAATCAGTTGATAGAAGCCTTCATGTTTTTTAATTCAATAGAAATCAAAACGATGATGAAAAAACTCAATCTAGTTAGCTTGTTTTTGTTAATACAACTATTGGCGGTTAACAGCCATGCTGCGCTATTTGATGACACTGAAGCACGAAAAAAAATTACTGAAGTTGAGACAAATACTAATGCTGAATTGGCGAGCATTAAAAAAAGTATTCAAGCATTAGAGCAACGCGTGAATGCGGTAGAGGCGATTACTAAAGGCCAAGTGATTGGTGATATGCAAAATCAAATTGAAACACTCAATCAAGAAGTGGCAAGACTCAAGGGTAGTCTGGAAGAAGCTAATCATGCGGTCGATGCGACTCAGCAACGCCAAAAAGATTTGTATGGAGATACGGATGCGCGTTTACGTAAACTAGAAGGTGAATCTACCCCAGCAGCCAGTGCAAATACGGCTGAGCCAGCTGCAAATACCCCAACAACTGTTGCTGCAGCCACCGCGCCTACTGCTTCACCAAATAAAGGTACGCAAGAATATCAAGTGCTGGAGCTTGCCAATGGCTTAACTAGAGAGGCTAAATATAAAGATGCGTTTAACGCTTATGACAAATTTTTAAAAGATTATCCTACTAGCGCGTTAGTACCAGAGGCGCAGTATGGCTTGGGTTACTCGCAATACGCCATGAAAAACTATAAGTCGGCTATTGCAACGCAACAAAAAATGGTGAGTCAGTACCCAGCCAGTTCCAAAGTTCCAGAGGCGATGATGAACATAGCGAATGGGCAAATTCAGTTAGGACAGGTTCCAAATGCCAAAAAAACTTTGCGTGAACTAATCGCAAAATTTCCTGGTAGCAGCGTCACGCCAACGGCACAAAAACGTTTAAAGGCGCTAGAAGCGATTAAGTAATTTAACAACATTAGGCAGTGTAAAAACTATAATTTTACACCGAGAGATTTTTAATGGAGCCTGTAAAAAAATCTGTGTAAATGATATTTTACCAATGACGTATAAAGGAAATTATCATGTCCACAACCAACAAGTCTGCAAAAGACTTCTCACAACTACCTGCTGAGCTCGTTGAGCAGC
>JBATAW010000050.1:0-5070 GCA_049662045.1 Methylophilaceae bacterium
GAAAGCCGCAACAGCAGAGCACATGCAGGTATTGGAAAGATCACCCGAGCGGGTGAAAAAGTTCTTCCAAGATGCGCGCGTAAAATATGCAGCGTGAATCACGGATAAATCAGACCGAATCAATAATGCAGTTTCAACATTATTATCAGATCCATCAAGCACAAGCCAATATTCACCGCTTACCTTGGCAGCAAATGGTGCTATAAAAGCAGTTAAATCGTCACCTGAAGCTAGGCGAACACCATAAGCATCAATGAGTCTCCAGCCAACGCTACCATTAGTAACAGTGCGGCCATCAATGGATACTTGATCGCCTTTTTGCAATGTCACTTTATACAGTTTAGAGCCTCGGGATAAATCCAAAGTATCAGTAACTATTGCTCCTAGTGCAGTACTTTGAGCTGATGTTTCACTTAATAACCTGAATGGTAAAACACCAGTGCTTGCACCAGACAAGTCCAAGGTCAGCGTATAGCTACCAGGTGTTAACAACAAGCGCTCAAAACCTTGGTGTCCGTAAGGGTCATTATCATAGGCATATCTATTGGAAACCTGCTCACCCATAGGTCCGGTCAGTGCCCAATAAAAATCCTCACTCGTTAATTTATCAAAAATAACTGGAGTGTTTTGTGTAATATCAAATGTAAATTTTGCAGTTTTACCTGCGTGATCAATGTTAGCAATGGCTGTTGAGTTTAAAGCAATCGTCTGGGTACTATGATTGACCGTCCGCAAGTTAAACTGATAGCTTAGTGGTACTGTATTATTAATATCGCCTTCAACTACAAGCAAATATTCACCCGTGCGTGCTACAGAAAAAGTATCGCGATCTGAGCCAAGGCCATAATAAGCACCTTCTTGGCGTCCAAATGGGTCAATTAAATGCCAATTCGCAGAGGCAGATAGCGCGTTTGCACTGAAGAAAAAATTATCTCCAGCAGTCGCTGTAAACTTATAAACGGCTGTCTTATTCCCTACATCAAGGGTGTCATTGACGGGTACATTTGGTGTTAAACTAGCGGCACCATTCACATCAATAATGCGTAATGAATAATCCCCTAAGGCATCCTGCACCCCGTCAACTGTAAGCTTGTATTGACCTGCAATGAGCTCATATATAGGCGATGCACCGTTATTATCTGTGCTGGAAAAACCTCTATTGGCTACAACACCGGTAGGGCCTTCAAGTTGCCAATTTAGATCGCTTCGATTAGTCAAACTATCCAGTATCACACGATGCGTGTCTTGCACTGCAAATTCATAATGATCTTGCTCGCCTTGCGCACTGATTGTGCCTGCAATTGTAAGTGCCGTTGGATTGACATCAGCTGATAATAGGACGCGTGGCTCTATCGCTTCAAATCGAATTGATGAATTTAGATGATGAGGTTCTTTTTTTATGGATTCTGGAGCAGTGCTAGATGATTTAGCTGGCTTTCTGTTTGCACTAAAAACTTGCATCATTGCAGACATTAATGGAGAAATAGAAAAATGACGACGGCGATCTGGACGATCATTTTTTTGAGCTGACTTACGCATATTAATTCCTTAATTATTAGTTATTATTCCAGCTAGACCATAAACTTTATTTAAAAAAACATTACCACTTCTAAGCACATAAAACCCACCACTTACTTATTCACTCAACAATCACTTTTCTGGAAGTAAAACCTTACACTTCAAGCCAGAGGGAATATCAAGTTTTGGATTTTGTATTTCTAAAAAAACGACAAAGGTGCCACTTGCTGCATCAATTAACTTGTCAATCATGATTATTTTTGCCGAGTATGGCCCCTGTTGAGGTAACTCTGGCGTTACCTTCCCAACCATGCCATATTTATATTTTCCAAACAGATTTCTAGGTAAAATAACGCGCACTTTTAACGGATTCATTTCTGCAACTTTTAGAATATATTTTCTAGTTGAGCCTGGTTCAAACACCTCTCCAGAAAATACACTTTGATCAACCACCACACCATCCACTGGGCTTGTAATGGTTCTTAGATTTAATAAGCTATTTTGTTGTTGCAATTCTAATTGCGCAATACGCTTATTTTCTTTCGCAATTAGAAGTTCCGCTTCAGCTAAGCGCAACTCAGATTCAGCATCTTCACTATCTTGCAAAGATAATAATTTTTGACTCGCCATTTCTTGACGACGGCTCAATTTCTTTTTAGAAAACTCGATTTTATTTTCTGCCATTTTACTGGGGCCAACTTGTTCAGCTTTATATCTAGCCAAATCGGAAGCAGACTTTTCAGCACTAGACTCTAAAAGTGCAAGAGTTTGCATTTTTTTAACTACCTCGCCACGCTTGACATATACCTTTGTTACACGACCAGCAACAGAACTACCCAGCTCAACCATCTGTGTAGGTTCTATCAGACACCCAAACTCCTCTGCATGACTTTCCGCAATTACCCCAAATGTCAATAACACTAGAAGTGACTTACTAAACACTTTTTTGTCATGGGGAACAACCAACTGAAAGATGAAATGTATTGAAAAAAATACCAATAAAGATATGGGGTTGGAGTGCTTTTCAACGCAGGTTGATTTGGATGTAACCATGTTTTTAGTTTTCTTATTTAGTTTAATTTCTTAATCTTTTATTGCCAAACTCTACAAAGGCCTAACACCTTAAGCAAACACAAATTGCGCTTAAAATTGTCACCTACACAATCTTACGGTTGACAATTTTCAGTCAATATTAATTTTCATACTTAGAGTCAATATTTACAGTTAATCCCTTACCAGATATCCAACATTTGTCTTGTATCTAATTGTTTTATAAGTTGTTGTAAAGTTTTTAACTTCACATGAATCAACAATATATGTCAACTTTTACAGATCACGAATTCATACCACGCGATTACTTTAGCAATAAATATGCCAATTTTTTATATGTATGCGCTCCTCTGGTTTCAAGCAACGCGTACGTACAATATCTAATAGAAGTATTATTGACTATGGCCCAAGTGGGTATCAAAGTGTGAAATCGAAGGTTTCACCGTGTATGCGTTTGTAAATTCTTGTATAAGCAGCACTACACAGTTAGTTATTAGATTCATGCAAAACTAAGCATACGTTCAACATAAATATAAATAACGGGGATTTTGTCGCGCAGTCGTGGGGACGCCAGTAGGTTGTTTTGCAGTTTAAACATCCTTCTTTAGCATAAAAATAATCAATTAAATCAAAAACAAAGCTAATATTAACGTATATGCTTTGTATTTTTACGTCTATTGGCATCTCGCATTTTATTGGATAGCTTTGAGAATAAGTAATAAATACCTCAAAACATTTAGCCTAAAAAACTAAATAATCAAGATGTATCATGCCTTAGCTAGCCATACCACTCAACGTTGAATCGCCACTATTTTACTAGACACCTTTAAGCTGTAATAATGGTATAGAGTGGTGTAATAAATATGAGTGGTAAACGATATCCAGAAGAATTCAAATTAGCAGCAGTGCATAAAATATTAGATGGCGGTTACGCTGTGTCCTATGTGGTAAAACGACTCGATGTAACAGTTGATGTATTGTCAGTGGGCATGTGGATGTGAGCACTGTGATTCATTCTGATGGTTGGCGCGGGTATGATGGTTTGTTGGACATTGGATTTGATAGGCATTTTAGAGTCAGCCATAGCAATAATGAGTTTGCGAGTGGGGGAGCAACGGGATTGAGTCTTTTTGGAGTTATGCTAAGCGACGATTGAGCAAATTTAACGCCATGGCAAAACACACGTTTTATTTGCATCTGAAATAAACTGAGTTTCGCTTTAATCATCGTCTTGGTAACCTATACCTTGAATTTCTCAAACTATTGAGAAATCAACCACTTAAACCTCCTAAGGCCCTACTAAATATCCGCACCCATGATTGGTGCCTGTATTTGGCCGTTGTGATGATTTTATTCTCACGTCTTATTATTTGTTGGTCAATGCAGTCGCGCATCACCAAGGAATTAGTATTAGATGCATTATTAATGGCAGTATGGCGTATGAAGCCCAAGCGTCAAGTGCTAATCCACTCAGGTCAAGGCAGTCAATATACCAGTGAAGATTGGGATGTTTTTTTAAAAGCGCACCACTTGGAATCAAGCATGAGCCATCGAGGCAATTACCACGATAACGCAGTTGCTGAAAGTTTCTTTCAGCTAATAAAGCGAGAAAGGATTAAAAGAAAAGGGGCTGTCCTGGATAACTAGCCAATATGTTCTTTAACCCATTGTTTTAGTTGTACTAACTGCGTTTGTGGTGAAGGGTTGTTAAAACGCCACTCGTACGCCTTCAAATACAAGCCAAAATGTACTTTGGTAACGCCGTTAAATTTGCGCTTATGGCGCTTGGCTTGGTGCCAGATACTCTCAATGTCATTCATGTGATTCTGTTTGTCTCCAAATAATTTTGAGTGGTTAATCCGATAGTGCTTAAGTCCCGAAACATCCAGAAAATTATAACCTCACCTACAATCTAAATAGACAATATTCTCTTTTATCTGACTTAGGCTGACATCACAAGATTACTCCAACAGACGCAGTTTTAGTATTTCATAAGGCGCTTTTCCTGCGTGCGCTGAATGCAGTCTCAAGAAGCTGTAACAATCCTCCCATTGCCCAAGTTTCTGCCTTAAGTTCACATCACCGTCATAATCTAACATTTGGTAAAACTTGCGCTTATCTGTAAGTTGCGACCGCTCCATCTTGCCATTGAGCCTAGGTGTCTCAGGCCTAATATAAACATGCAGCATGCCTAAATCTTAGACATGCCAGTGAAACTTGGTTTGAAACTCATGGCCATAATCTGTGCAGATGGTCTTAATTCTAAAAGGGAACTTCTCTACGAGCTATTTAATAAAATCAACTGCGTTGGCTTGATTGTGATGTTAATAGGTTTTTAAGGCTCTGTGTAGTAGATTCAGAAATCATCCATCAGAAAAATGTGTTAATTTTAGGCTACCAAAGCTTATAGCATACTGTTTTGTGAACTCGGCTCCTAGAAAGAAAATTTGCGAAGAGTAATATATCCATAGCAAAAATGCGATGATGGAGCTTGCTGCGCCA
>JBATAW010000051.1:0-10272 GCA_049662045.1 Methylophilaceae bacterium
GTGGATAAACACAAAAAGGACCCGTTGGATTTTGTACTTTGGAAAGCGGCAAAGCCAAATGAGCCGAGCTGGGATTCACCTTTTGGCGGCCCCAACAACGGGAAAGGCCGCCCTGGCTGGCATATTGAATGTTCGGTGATGAGCTCACATTTATTAGGCGCACATTTTGACATTCACGGCGGAGGGCAAGACTTACAGTTTCCGCACCATGAAAATGAAATTGCGCAATCTGAAGCCGCGCATAGCCATAATGGTGAACCTTGCCAAATGGTTAATTATTGGATGCACAACGGTTTTGTACGCGTTGACGATGAAAAAATGTCGAAATCGCTAGGTAATTTTTTTACTATTCGCACCGTGCTAGAAAAATACGATGCTGAAGTGGTTCGATTTTTTATCTTGCGTGCGCATTACCGTAGCCCGCTTAATTATTCTAATCAACATTTAGATGATGCTAAATTAGCCCTCACACGCTTGTATACCGCTTTACGAGGCCATGCTGTTGATGGCGAAGTGACTGATTGGGCTCAGCCACAAGCTGCACGCTTTAAGGTGGCAATGGATGATGATTTTAATACGCCTGAAGCCTTAGCCGTATTATTTGACTTAGCAGGCGAACTAAATAAAACCAAATCAGCTGAAACAGCTCAATTACTGAGAAATTTAGCGGGAGTTTTAGGGCTGTTACAACGAAAACCCGAAAGTTTTTTGCAGGGGGAAGCGAAGCAGGATTTAGATATTGAAGCCCTCATTCAAGCCCGTATTACGGCCAAAAAAGATAAAGACTTTTTCAAAGCAGATGCCATTAGAGCGCAATTGTTAGCAGCAGGCGTAGTGTTGGAAGACTCCGCCCTAGGTACCACATGGCGGCGCGTATAAAGTGATTTGGTTGCGAAATTTAAACGGTTAAAGCACTTTTGTTTTCGTTTTTTAAAAAAATAGGTCACTCGCTCAAAGCGCCTGACATGCACCCATTTTATGGTGAGCACGTGGCTATTGCTGACAATCAAATTAGTTTGCAACGTAATAATGGTGATAATACGTCGATTAACTTAGTGGATATAGATTACATTACTATTTATCGATTTGAATATACGGATGAACATGACCGTTGCTGGGTTAATTTAAGGTCGTACAGTAAAGCAGCCGTCAGTATTTGCACATTGGCAGGTTATTTTAATCAAGTTGAGAAAGTCATCACTACCTGGCCAAATTTTGACCAGCAACAATACGCAGCAATAAGAGCATCAAAAAGCGAAGTGCCAGAAACCGTACTTTGGCAAAAAGTACATCAAGCCAACTTTTCTATCACACCGCTTGCAAAAGAATATATACAAGCTGATAACTTAGCCATGTTGCAGCAAGGCGTATTCATTGAAAATAAACAAACTTGTATTGCTTGGGGTAGCTATGCAGAATTAGCGACGCAACCCTTGGTTAAAAGCAAAGTAAGCCAGTGCCCCAATCCGTTGTTTAGTCAAATGCAATACTGCATTGAAAAACCAACCATTTTTAACGGGTTACAGTTAAGTGAGCTCACCACAGCTTGCGACGCGGCCGAACATGAATATCCGCTACATTTGCCAGTTATTCAATATCGCGCAGAATTGTCACTGGGAGCCAGCAGGCAAGCAAGTTTTGAAGCCATTAAAACGCATATAGACGCTTTTTTTAAAGTTGACCAAAGCAAAACACAGATAAATGACTCGATACAAAGTGAGGCTAAAGGCACTTGGCGAGCTGTTTGGCAAAGTGGCGATGTCAAGGTGACACTATATTGTTTTTACCGTGATGAGCTAGATGGCTGGGATAATATTGCATGGCTTAATATTGACTACAGCCCTAATCTAGACCGTTTTTACGTAAATACGTATCAACGTAATTTTGTATTAACGCTATCCATTCAATACGAGATTTTTGATTTTTTAATGGCACTTTATGTAGATTATAGATGTGTGACCAATGCTATCTACACGCCAAGTGTGTTGAGTGCGCAATTGCAAGATACGCAAACAATTGTTTGGTACGATGCGGCACATCAAGTGATTGGGTTTGCAACAAAGGCATTTTCCTTGATATTTAATGCTAATGCGGTAGAAAGTATTCATCTCGCCGTACAAAATTTTAGAGGTAGTGAAGGCAGAAATGCGATTGAAATACGTTATGAAAATAAAACTGTACATTTAGGCGATGTAGATAGCACCGAAAATTTTAAGAAAAACATAAGAAAAATTGAAAAAATCATTGGTAGAAAGGTGGCTACTTATATTTATGATGAGCATTATTAGGTTCAAAAATAGGACATGGCTTAATCATCCTTTTTAGCTTTATTTAAGCCTACATTTTTGAATTAGTACATAGAAAGAAATAGGATTATCCGCTACTGGTGCAACGGCATAAAAATCTCTTGAACGATTGTAGATAAGATAAAACAAAAGCCACTTGATCAATGGCTTTTATGTTAGCGAGATTTATTTAAAAATCCGTAAAAAATTAGTTTACGCGGCTCCAACTTAAGGGGTCAAATGGTTTGCTTTGGCGGCGTAGCTCATAATATAAACCGTTGGTTTCGTTGCCGCCGCTGTTACCCACAGCGGCAATAGCGTCACCCGCCTTAACGGTGTCGCCCACTTGTTTAAGCATGGCTTGATTATTGCCGTATAAACTCATGTATCCGTTACCGTGGTCTAAAATCATTAGGTTGCCAAAGCCGCGTAGCCAATCAGCAAAGACGACTTGGCCGCTGGCAATCGATTTTACTTCAGTGCCCTCAGCGGCTTTAATGAATAAGCCTTTCCATGAAATACCGCTATCTGCACGTGTTGACCCAAATCGATTAACCACTTGGCCGCGCACGGGTAAGCGCAATTTTCCTTTCAGTGCGGCGAAGTTTTCACCTGAATATCGCGCATCAGCAGCAGATGGCTCATCATCGTTTTCAATGGGTGTGTCATTTTCAATAGGCTCGTCAGTTGGTGTGGGTTTGATGCTGTTCGTCTCAGTTGGTTTGACTTTTGGTTTGACAGGCTTTTTAATGAGTTTTTTAGGTGGAATAATTTTTGCTAAACGCTCTACTAAATTGGATAAATTTTGTTCATCACGTTTGAGTTTTTCAATTTCACTTCGCTGCGCCGTAATTTGTTGCGATAGTGCGCTCACTACTTTCGCTTTAGCTGATTTTTGATCTTTTAAAGCTTGCTTCTCTTCTAACTGCTTTTGCTTAAGGGTTTCAATTTCTTTTAAGGTGGAAGCTGTTTGCTGATTTAACTGATTAATTTTGTTCAGATTGTCCTGCATATTGCTCATTAATCCAGCTCGCGCTTTGGTGATATATGAGAAATATTGTATATCCCGCGCAATCGCGTCGGGTTGCTCGTTTTGCAAAATCATTTGCGCGTAATTTTGCTGGCCTTGTGTGTACCGTTGATAATATTGTTGGCTGAGGCGTTTTTGTTGCTGTGCGAGCGCTTGGCTAGTGGTGAGTGACTCAGCGTCGAGTTTTATTAGTGTGTTTTTATTTTGCTGTTGTTTATTCGTGATTTCATACAGTTTTTTATTTGCTTGGCTAATCGCTACTTCACTATCTTTAAGCGCATCTGTGGCATCTTTATGCGCTTCTTGCGAATCATCTAACTCTTTTTTGAGAGATTCAATTTTCTGCTTAACATCGCTTAAGTCTTGCTTGGACTCGTCTATTTTTTTGGCAGCTTGCGCTGTAGGTGCAATGGCTAAAAGCATGATTAACACTATCTTGATGGATAGCCCAGCGGTGCCCTTAATACTTTTAACTAATTGTAGATAAAATGCGTTAAAAAATAGTAGCATAACTAACGTTAATTGGTCTTATGCAGCCAAGTTCAGAAGGCTCTTACCCGTCATTTCGCTGGGTTGTGCTAGCCCCATCATTTGCAACAAAGTAGGGGCTAAATCAGATAATGCGCCGCCTTCTCTAAGCGTAGCGCTGCGACCAATATAGAGCAGGGGCACCAAATTTGTGGTGTGTTGTGTGTGTGGTTGGTTGTTTTCAACATCAAACATGAGTTCAGCATTACCGTGGTCTGCCGTAATCAGCACTTCGCCATCAATACTTTGCATCGCATTCACTACGCGGCCGATGCAGGTGTCGAGAGTTTCAACGGCAATAATGGCGGCATTTAAATCACCTGAATGACCGACCATGTCGCAGTTAGCGAAATTGCAAATAATCGCATTATATTTTTTGCTTAAAATGGCTTCTTCAAGTTTATCGGTCACCTCAAATGCACTCATTTCAGGTTGTAAATCATAGGTTTCAACTTGTGGAGAGGGCACTAAAATGCGGTCTTCCCCAGGAAAAACTTTTTCTTCACCACCGTTAAAAAAGAACGTCACATGCGGATATTTTTCAGTTTCAGCAATCCTTAATTGGGTTAAGCCTTGGTTTGAGAGGTATTCTCCAAAGGTGTTAGGCACCTCTTGTGGGGGAAAAAGCACTTGTGCTTTGGTTTCATTTTTATCATACATGGTTAGCGTAAAGTAGTTGGCTAATTTAGGCACGTGTCGACGGTGGAAGCCGTCAAACTCTTTTGCCAGTAATGCATGTGTGATTTGGCGCGCACGGTCACTTCTAAAATTCATAAAGATCACACAATCACCATCTTCCAAGTGAATGGGCGCTTCACCCGCCTTTCGGATCGCTGTGGTTTTAACAAACTCATCATTTTCACCACGCGCATAGGCATCGCGTAATCCAGCGGATGCCGTTTCAGCCGTGAATTCTCCAGTACCTTCAGTAAAGAGGGTATAGGCAGCTTCAACACGTGGCCAGCGCTTGTCTCTGTCCATGCCATAAAAGCGGCCACTAATAGAAGCGATTTTGCCCACGCCTAGGGCTTTACAGTGCGCTTCAAGTGAATCAATATAAGGCGCTGCGCTCACGGGTGGCGTATCACGCCCATCTAAAAAGGCGTGTACATAAACTTTACTTAAACCAAGTTTTGCCGCCATCGTTACCATGGCGTGAATATGGTCTTGGTGACTATGCACGCCACCATCAGAAAGCAGGCCGAAAATATGCAGGGCTTTGTTGTTATTTTTAATACTGAGCAATGCAGCTTTTAAATCTGGGTGCTCAAAAAAATCACCGCTAGCAATGCTGTTGTTAATACGCTCAAAATCTTGAAAAACCACACGACCCGCCCCAATATTGAGGTGACCAACTTCAGAGTTACCCATTTGCCCATCTGGCAGGCCCACATAGTGCTCAGAGGCATTAATGAGCGTGTGTGGAAACTGCTTCCAGAGCGTATCCCAATTTGGTTTTTTGGCTTGGCCAATGGCGTTATACTTCAAGTCCTCGCGATAACCAAAGCCATCTAAAATAATTAAGCAAACTGGTTTAACATTTAACGGGGGTGACATGGTTTGGCCTCAAAAAATTGTGTCAATGATTAGTCTATTTTAGCGCATTTAGACGTAAAATTACTGCATTAAATTTAAACTGACGAAGCTTGATTTTAAGACAAGTGCCGCCAGCTATATATAATATGAGACCTCTGCACTAATGATGCAGGTTTTGTAGGCGTGCAATTTATTGGGCGAGTGTCGTGAAAGTTAAAATGGTTTCTTAAGTTTAAAGAAAAATTGCTTAATAATTAAGTAAAATGGTGTTTTTTTTAAAGTTTATCGCGCAATAAATTGCGCTCCTAACCAAAAATCGTTTCGTGCATAGTTCTTAATATAAACATTTGAGAGGAAGATTGTGGAGTTTTTTAAAGAAAATTTTCTATTGATTGGCTTGGCTATTGGTTCTGGCTTGATGTTATTGCTATCAACCTTTAAAAAAGGTGCGAGCGGGGTGCCAAATTTGACTCCTGTGGAGGCTGTGACTTTGATTAATCGCTCAAACGCCTTAGTGTTAGATGTGAGAGATGAGGCAGAATTTGCCACGGGGTATATTGCGAATGCTATGCATATCCCGTTAGCTGAGATGGCTGGTCGCATTAACGAAATTAAGAAACATCAAAATAAACCCATTTTAGTTAACTGCCAAAGAGGTGCACGCTCAGCTAAAGTATGCAATCTATTGCGTGAGGCAGAGTTTACACAAGTGCATAATTTGCAAGGGGGATTAAATGCTTGGATAGAAGCAAAAATGCCCATTGTTAATCCTGCTAAAAAACCCTCTAAAGGACAATAGTATTATGGCCAATATCACCATGTATTCCTCAGAAGTTTGCCCTTATTGCATGAATGCGGAGCGCCTGCTACATAGCAAAGGTGTGAAAGAAATTAACAAAATCCGCATTGATTTGCTGCCTGAAAAACGCGAAGAAATGATACAAAGGACTGGGCGCAGAACCGTACCACAAATTTATATTGATGATCATCACGTAGGTGGTTTTGATGATTTGCGTGCATTAGATTTAGCTGGGGATTTAAATTCGCTACTGGCTAAGTAAGCATTTGATTAGCTAAACTCTGATAAAATAACAGTTTAGTGCACAGTTTTATACTTATTAACTTTTAATTTAAAGATAGATGACATCATGGCAGAGAACAACGCAGCAGCAGAGCAACCCGCGCAACCCACTTTTAATATAGAAAAAGTTTACGTTAAAGACGCTTCATTAGAGATTCCTAATGCGCCACAAATTTTTACAGACCGCGCACAGCCACAAGTGAGCATAGAGCTTAGTAATAGTGCACAATCCTTAGAAGGTGATATTTATGAAGTGGCGCTTAAGGTGACTGTGACTTCAAAGATTGAGGATAAAACGGCGTTTTTGGTCGAAGTTGAGCAAGCGGGTATTTTTAAAATTAGCAACGTGTCGGATGAAAATTTAGACATGATTATTGGCATCACTTGTCCCAATATTTTGTTTCCTTATGCGCGAGAAACCGTATCTGATTTAGTGGTGCGCGCTGGCTTTATGCCAGTACTGCTTAACCCAATTAATTTTGAAGCGCTTTACGCACAACAAAAAGAGCAAGCCGAAGCGGCTGCAGCAAAACACTAAGTCAGCATGATGCGTCGCTCATTTATTGCTGTGTCTCTACTAGCGTTGCTGCCATTGACGGCATCAGCGCTAGACTTTCGCTCGGTATCGGTTACTAAAGCTACTTTATATGACGCACCTTCAGCTACAGCTAAGAAAGTGTTGTTGCTGAGTCAATCATACCCAGTAGAAGTGGTGGTTAATTTAGGGGATTGGTTAAAGGTGCGCGATGCGCAAGGGTCACTAAATTGGATAGAAGCCAAACAATTATCGAATAAACCGACAGTGTTGATTAAGCAAAATCAAGCTGAAATTAGGCAGTCAGCGGATGTAACATCCAAGGTGATCGCCACGGTAGACAAAGATGTAGTGCTAGCGGTAGTGGAAGGAAAATTAGCCAATGGTTGGGTAAAAGTGAAGCATCGTGATGATGTGACTGGATTCCTGCCTATTTCTTCCGTCTGGGGCTATGAATAAGATGGGGTGTTAAGGCGATGGCCAAAATCACAGTATTAGGTGCGGGCGCTTGGGGTACGGCATTGGCCATGAATATCAGCCAACGCCACCAAGTGAACCTTTGGGCACGTAATGCTGGTCATGTTTCGGGCATGCGTAAGGCGGGTGCCAACCCCATGTACTTGGGCGACTTTAAGTTTAACGACCAGCTGCACGTTGAAGATGATTTACAAACCGCATTATTAGGCGCAGATTTAGTGCTTTCAGTGGTGCCAACAGCAGGGTTTAGAAATATTCTTAAAGACCTGAAAGCGTTAAACTGTCATTTACCTATTATCTGGGCGCATAAAGGCTTAGAGCCACAATCGGCTAAATTACCTTATGAAGTGGCCTTTGAAGAGCTGGGTGACCCCTATATTACGGGTCAGCATTGGGGCGCATTGTCTGGACCGAGTTTTGCCGCAGAATTAGTGCGCGATTTACCCACGGCCGTGACTTTAGCCGCTGCAGACAAAAAATTTTCAAACCAAGCTGCATTATTAATACACGGTTCTAATCTACGTGTTTATCACAGTGTGGATGTGATTGGTGTTTCAGTGGGCGGTGCGCTTAAAAATGTGATGGCCATTGCCGCTGGCATCAGTGATGGCATGGGTTTTGGTAATAATGCGCGAGCTGCTTTAATTACGCGAGGGTTGACAGAAATTACCCGTTTTGGCATGGCGCTTGGGGCCTCAGCTGAGACTTTTATGGGGCTAGCAGGTGCAGGCGATTTAATATTAACCTGCACAGGTCAGTACTCACGCAACCGTGAAGTTGGCTTGCAATTAGCGAGCGGAAAATCCCTAGCAGATATTTTACAAGGCTTAGGCCATGTAGCTGAAGGGGTGAACACTGCGAAAGAGGTCATGCGTCGTGCTGAAACAATGGGCATTGATATGCCCATTACTTATGAAGTAAATCAAGCTTTAACTCATGGAAAATCGGCCCGTGAAGCGGTGATGGATTTACTGGGACGTGAGCAAAAAGCTGAAGCTATCTAATCACGTTTGGTGCTAGGCGATGATTGCGGCTATTCCTTTCATCGTATTGGCTTTTGTATTTTTAGTGTTGATCATCAACACGCTGAATGCACGCTTGCGCGAAAAGCATATCAGAGAAGCGTCCATACCTCCTGATTTGGTACTCAAAATACAAAAAAAATATCCAAATTTAGCACGAAAAGATGCGCTCTTAGTGGTTAGTGCATTGCGCCAATTTTTCTTGGCCTACCATCAATCCCGTTATCAATATGTTTCAATGCCGTCTGAAATTGTTGATGATCTTTGGCATGAATTTATACTTTATACGCGTGAGTATGAACAGTTTTGCAAAAAAGCTTTCGGACGTTTTTTTCATCACACGCCTGCAGTTATGTTGAGCGATAATCAAAGCAGTAACATTGGTTTACGGCGCACTTGGTATCAGGTTTGCCGCCAAGAAATGATTAATCCTAAAAACCCTAGCCGTTTGCCATTGTTATTTGCCATTGATGGCAAACTCAATATAGAAGATGGTCGGCGCTATGCTTTAAATTGCGGAGATGACAGTCATTTGAATGGTGGTAGCACTTGTTGCGTAGGTGACTTTTCTAATGGTAGCAGTGGCTGTACAGGTGGTGACGGCAGTGATAGTGGTTTGAGCGACTCAGGTAGTGATAACGGCGGCGATTCAAGTGGCTGCGGTGGGGGCTGTGGCGGCGATTAAAATTATTTTCACCTAATAAACTTTAACCAGTGCATTTTATTCAGCAAATTTTACCTAATCAACTTCGCCTAGTAACTTTTAGCGGACAAACTTCACACTCACTTTACTTAAGTATCTTATTCTTAGAGTACGTTATTCTTAGCACTCAATCATTATTGAATTGTTTTTATGCCAACCATTATCTCCCACGTCGCTGTCCCAATCGCTACCAGCCTCGGTATCGGTAAGTTAGTCAATCGACGCCTGCTGATTTTTTCAGTATTTTGTGCCATGTTGCCAGATATTGACACGATTGGCTTTAAATTAGGCATTGCTTATGGTTCGCAATGGGGGCATCGTGGTTTTACGCATTCTATTGCGTTTGCATTGATGATTGCGGTCATCGCTACTTGCTTTAGCCGCCCGTTGCATAGTCGGACATGGATGGTTTTTTTGTTGACATTTTTAACGGTGGTTTCACATCCACTGCTGGACATGCTGACCAATGGAGGTTTAGGCGTTGCATTGTATTGGCCATTGTCAAATGAGCGCGTATTTTTTGATTATCGACCGATTGCCGTGTCGCCCATTGGCATTCACAATTTTTTCACTTCTCGCGCATGGCATGTGATGAAGTCTGAATTTTTATGGGTGTGGTTACCATCTGTGATATTGATGTTGACGTTACGCGGCATGCGGCCACATAAGCTAAAGTACTAATAAGCTAGGCTAAATGCCACCTGTAAAGCCAATTTGTCACCAAGCACCATACATTAAAATTGCGGCTGAACTTGGCGATGCAAAGATGACGAGGGCCTTACTGCATTGTATTACAGTATTGGAGTGACATCTTGGAAACGGGTAACGATGCCTACCGTTTCAAGCACCGTAAAAAACGTACTTAGCAGAGTGCAAAATTAGAAAAATTGGACGTTGATTATTTGAGAATATTGGATGCTGTTTGATATTCAGAAATTATTCACCAGGAAAATGTGTTAATTTTAGGCTACCAAAGCTTATAGCATACTGTTTTGTGAACTCGGCTCCTAGAAAGAAAATTTGCGAAGAGTAATATATCCATAGCAAAAATGCGATGATGGAGCTTGCTGCGCCA
>JBATAW010000052.1:0-31389 GCA_049662045.1 Methylophilaceae bacterium
ATGGACGATGCCGCTACGGGATTGGAAGGCTGCGCTGAATCGCTTTAGTATTGAATTGGGTGACAGAGTGCCACCCTTAAATTAATGCACTCAAAACCGCATTTACACAGAATTATTTACAGGCTCATAATTTTGGCTAGCTACAGTGATTATCCACATCACTTTGTGCTTCAACTTTACCTTTAGCAATATCTGCATCACTTAAGAAAGTGCGCTCACCTTTTTCATCCGTTTTAGCAATTCGACCACCATTGCTATAAGTGGCTAATCTAGATTTTGCATTTTTACAATTTTCTGCTTTAATTTCCGTTTCAGCCTTTTTTTGCGCCTCGGCCTTTTTAAGATCTTCGGCATCTTTAGCACGTTTAGCAGCCGCTTCTTCTTTGCTTAAAGGCGCTGCTTTATTTTTATCGGCAAATTGTTTTTCGAGTGCGGCTTTTTGTTTATTCATCGAAACAGTCGCGTCACCTTCTACAGGCGCAAGTGGCGCTTGAGCGGATGACGAGGTTTTAATTTTAGCCCCTTTCTTTTTACCCACCACTTCATGCTTAGTATTACTCGTTGGCAGTGTATCGCTATAACGCATCACACCATTAGCATCACGCCATTTATAAACCTCGCCATCTTCAGCAATCGCTAGCAATGGTAACATGAGGGCGCAAAGCAATAGTTTAGGTAAAAATACAGTTAACTTCATTGGTTATCCTTGGTTAAACGTTAATTCAGCTTTGTAACGTTACAATGTAAATATTGGTTAACATTACAATGTAAATAATAGTATTGCTTGCTAAATTTTCTAGCAAGCAATTTTATAAAAAATCCTGCATTTTAATTATAATTACAACACAACTTCATCTCCATATAAAAAAACTATGAGTAATCTTGATATCTTAGGACTAGTCGCCAGCATATTCACCACGTCATCGCAAATTCCGCAGGTCATTCGCACATATAAAACACGGGATGTCAGTGGCATTTCTCTTTCTACTTACGTAATCATTACGATTGGCCTATTGCTTTGGTTGACATACGGCATTATTAAAAATGATTTGCCGCTGATTGTTGCCAATAGCACCATGGTATTGCTCACCATTGTCATTGCCGTGATGAAAGTCATTTTTGAGAAGAAATAACAGATTTAACCAAGCCAACACTCGCACGTTTTGGCGTAAATCTGTATAATTTCGTTTTGCGTATAAGGATTTACAATGCGTTTACTGCAACAAGCCCTCACTTTTGATGATATTTTATTAGTGCCAGCCCATTCTAACGTGCTGCCGCGTGAAGTTTCTCTCAAAACACAACTCACACGTCATATTGAACTTAACATCCCTTTACTCTCCGCCGCGATGGATACAGTGACAGAAGCAACACTGGCCATTGCGTTAGCGCAAGAAGGCGGACTCGGTTTTATTCATAAAAATATGACGGCGATTAAACAAGCCGCGCATGTGGCACGGGTTAAACGTTTTGAGTCTGGCGTTGTAAATGACCCCATTACCATTCAAAGCCACTTAACCGTGCGCGATGTGCTGGATTTAACCCGCGCCCACAAAATTTCAGGTATTCCAGTGGTGGATAACGGCAAGATTGTTGGCATTGTGACCAATCGCGATTTACGCTTTGAAACCAATTTAGACCAGCCGATTAAAAACATTATGACGCCACGCAATAAGCTGGTGACCGTAAAAGAAGGTGCCTCTAAAGAAGAGGTGATTCGCTTATTACACCAATATCGCTTAGAGCGTTTATTGGTGATTGATAGCCAAGACACGCTTAAAGGTCTCATCACCGTTAAAGATATTCAAAAATCGCATGACCACCCTAACGCCTGTAAAGATTCTCAAGGCCGCTTACGCGTGGGTGCGGCCGTTAGCGTGGGTGAAGGCACTGAAGAGCGGGTCACTGCATTAGCAGAAGCAGGGGTTGATGTGATTGTGGTAGATACCGCGCACGGCCACTCGCAAGGCGTGTTAGACCGCGTCACTTGGGTGAAGAAAAACTATCCAAAAATTGAAGTGATTGGTGGCAATATTGCCACCGCTGCTGCCGCTAGAGCGTTAGTAGATGCAGGTGCAGACGGCGTAAAAGTTGGCATTGGTCCTGGCTCAATTTGCACTACGCGCATTGTCGCGGGGGTTGGTGTGCCGCAAATTAGTGCCATTGCCAATGTTGAAGAAGCTCTGCGTGGCACAGGCGTGCCATTTATTGCCGATGGCGGTATTCGTTTTTCAGGGGATATTTCAAAAGCCATTGCGGCTGGCGCGCATTCTGTGATGTTAGGCGGTATGTTTGCAGGCACTGAAGAAGCCCCAGGTGAAATTGAATTATTTCAAGGCCGCTCATATAAATCGTACCGCGGTATGGGTTCAATCGGCGCGATGGAAAAAGGCTCAAGCGACCGCTATTTTCAAGACAATAACGATGGCAATGCAGATAAACTCGTGCCAGAAGGTATTGAAGGTCGCGTACCATACAAAGGTAGCGTGTTAGCGGTAATTCACCAGCTCATGGGCGGCTTACGCTCTTCTATGGGTTATGTCGGCTGTGCCACGATAGATGAAATGCGCAACAAAGCGGAGTTTGTACAAATCACCAGTGCTGGCATGCGTGAGTCACACGTGCATGATGTGCAGATTACAAAAGAAGCGCCAAATTACCGCGTTAGCTAAATAAACATTTTGCCGAGAAAAATTTAATGCTCTGGAAGCCGCATAGAACGTGCCTTCCAGAGCATCTGTTTTAATAACCGCTTAAATACCATGACCCACTCAAAAATTCTTATCCTTGATTTTGGCTCACAAGTCACCCAACTTATCGCGCGCCGCGTGCGCGAAGCACATGTGTATTGCGAAATTCACCCCTGCGATGTCACCGATGAATTTGTGCGTAACTTTAACGCAGACGGCATTATTTTATCAGGCAGCCATGCCAGTGCTTATGAAGAAGATACCGACAAAGCACCGCAAGCTGTATTTGAGCTAGGTGTACCAGTGCTGGGCATTTGTTATGGCATGCAAACCATGGCACAGCAGCTAGGCGGCAAAGTTGAAGCTGGGGCAAAACGTGAATTTGGTTACGCAGAAATTCGCGCGCGCGGACATTCTGCATTATTTAAAAATATTCAAGATCGCACCAATGCAGAAGGCCACGGCTTAATGGATGTTTGGATGAGTCATGGTGATAAAGTGACCGAATTACCACCCAATTTTAAAATCATTGCCAGTAACGAAACCACACCAATCGCTGCCTTTGCAGATGAAACACGCAAATTTTACGGCGTGCAGTTTCACCCAGAGGTGACGCACACCAAGCTAGGCCAAGCCATGCTCGAGCGCTTTGTGCTTGAAATTTGTGGTGCCAAACCTGATTGGGTGATGGGCGACTACATTGCTGAGGCCATAGCTAAAATAAAAGTACAAGTCGGTGATGAAGAAGTGATTTTAGGCTTATCGGGCGGCGTAGATTCTAGCGTTGCCGCCGCCCTCATCCACCGCGCCATTGGCGACCAGCTCACCTGCGTGTTTGTTGACCACGGTTTATTACGTCTGAATGAAGGCGATATGGTGATGGAAATGTTTGCTGGTCGCTTACACGCAAAAGTGATTCGCGTTGATGCAACAGAGCAATTTATGAGTAAATTAACAGGTGTGAGTGACCCTGAAGCAAAACGTAAAATTATCGGTGGTGAGTTTGTAGCAGTGTTTAAAGCGGAAGCTGCCAAACTCAAAGCAGGCGATAGTGGCCAACTTTCATCTAAAAAACACAAAGGCGCGACCTTTTTAGCACAAGGCACCATTTACCCCGATGTGATTGAGTCTGGTGGGGCAAAAACTAAAAAAGCGGTGACCATCAAAAGCCACCACAATGTAGGCGGCTTGCCCGAGCAACTTGGCTTAAAACTACTAGAGCCATTGCGGGACTTATTTAAAGATGAAGTGCGCGAACTCGGCGTGTCACTCGGTTTACCAAAAGACATGGTGTATCGCCACCCTTTTCCAGGCCCTGGCTTAGGCGTGCGCATTTTAGGCGAAGTTAAACGCGAATACGCCCTGCTCTTGCAACGTGCGGATGCCATTTTTATTGAAGAACTACGCAATACCGTAGATGAAAAAACGGGCAAAACCTGGTATGACCTCACCAGCCAAGCCTTTACGGTATTTTTACCTGTGAAATCAGTCGGTGTCATGGGTGATGGGCGTACCTATGATTATGTCGTGGCTTTGCGTGCCGTGGTCACCAATGACTTTATGACAGCACATTGGGCAGAGCTACCTTACGCGCTGCTAGGCAAAGTTTCAAACCGTATTATTAATGAAGTACGCGGCATTAACCGCGTGGTTTATGATATTTCTGGCAAACCACCCGCGACCATTGAATGGGAGTAATTCGTTGAGCCGTGGCTTTGTAAAAGAGGATGACTTAGAGCTAGCGGGCACAGATTTACCTGAGCGGCCGATCAGCAATGCCAAAAACTATGTTACTGCAAACGGTTATGCTCAGTTGCAAAAGCAATTATCGCAACTAGATTCACAAAGGCAGATGTTATGTCAGCATAAAGAAGATGCCACCGCAAAACAAAAGCTTGCGATGGTCGAACGTGATTTGCGTTATGTTGCCACTAGGCTAGAAAGCGCTATTGTGGCCATTCCAAGCGAGCAAGCCTCTAGCGAGCAAACTACCGAAGGCACTAACCAAGTACTTTTTGGTGCAACCGTCACGGTAGAGAATGAAGATGGGCAACAGCAACGCTATGAAATTGTGGGTGAAGATGAAGCGGATATTCATCACAATAAAGTTAGTTGGATATCCCCACTAGCAAAAGCGCTGCTCGGTAGTAAAGTGGGCGATACTGTGACTTGGGTGCGCCCAGTAGGCAACGCATTATTAGAAATAATTTCAATTGAATATGATTAAACAGCTTAAATTATTAGAGAAACCTTATGTACGTTAGTGAAGCCATTGTTAAACGTCGCTCAATTAAAGCGTACGACCCCAACCACTCCATGACAAAAGAAGAAATTACTAAACTGATGTCACTAGGTATGCTCTCGCCTACTGCGTTTAACATTCAGCATTGGCGGTTTGTTGTGGTAACAGACCCTGCATTACGCGAAGAAGTGCGTAAAGTGGGTTGGGATCAAGCACAGATAACAGAGGCTTCATTATTAATCGTGTTAGTCGCCGATTTAAATGCCTGGGCCAAAGAACCGCATCGTTACTGGAAAAATGCGCCGCAACCTGTACAAGATCATTTAGTGCCGATGATTGGCCAATTTTATAGTGATAATCTGCAATTACAGCGCGATGAAGCCATGCGCTCTTGCGGCATCGCGGCAATGGCATTGATGTTAGCCGCTAAAGAAATGGGCTACGACACCTGCCCCATGGATGGCTTTGAATTTGATGCTGTGGCTAAATTACTCAATCTACCCGCAGACCATGTTCCAGCCATGTTTGTGGTGGTGGGTAAGGCTTTAAAAGCAGCACAGCCACGTAGTGGACAGCTAGACATGAATGAAGTCGTTATCTACAACAAGTTTTAATATGTAACCCGTTTTAATTGATAACCCGTTTAATTATTGAGTAATGAGAAAATTTAGATGTTAATTGCAAACAATATCACCATGCAGTTTGGCGCTAAGCCGCTGTTTGAAAACGTTTCGGTCAAGTTTGGCGATAATAATCGCTATGGCTTAATCGGCGCCAATGGTTGTGGTAAATCCACTTTTATGAAAATTATGGCTGGCGTACTCACACCCACCTCAGGCAACGTCAATATCGATAGCCATGAGCGCATGGCCTTTTTGAAACAAGACCAATTCGCCTATGAAGAGCAACGCGTACTAGATGTAGTGATGATGGGCCACGAGCAAATGTGGGATGCAATGAAAGAACGTGATGCCATTTACGCTAACCTAGAAGCCTCTGAAGATGACTATATGCGTGCTGCCGAGCTAGAAGGCGTATTTGCTGAATATGACGGCTACACTGCTGAGGCGCGCGCTGGCGAGCTACTCATGGGTGTTGGTATTCCTATTGAGCAGCATAACGGCCCTATGAGTGCCGTCGCGCCTGGCTGGAAATTGCGCGTGTTATTGGTGCAAGCGCTGTTTGCTAATCCAGATATTTTGCTACTCGATGAACCCACCAACAACTTGGACATTAACACCATTCGCTGGCTAGAAGATGTGTTAAATAATCGCGATTGTACAATGGTGATTATTTCGCATGACCGCCATTTTTTAAACCAAGTTTGCACGCATACCTGCGACATGGATTACGGAAAAATCACGGTCTACCCAGGTAATTATGATGATTACATGGAAGCCAGCACCGCCGCACGCGCCCAGCAAGCCAAAGACAATGCAAAAGCTAAACAACAAGTGGCTGATTTACAAGACTTTGTGCGCCGCTTTTCGGCTAACGCTTCAAAAGCCAAGCAAGCTACTAGCCGCGCTAAGCAAATTGATAAAATTAAAATCGAAGAGTTTAAGCCTTCAAGCCGCCAATACCCGTTTATTCGCTTTGATTATGATGATCGTGACAAAATCTACCGCAATGCTGTCGAGTTGAAAAAGCTTAGCCATGGCTTTGATAAACCATTATTCAATGACGTCAATATGATGTTTGAAGCAGGTGAGAAAGTGGCCATTATTGGTGAAAATGGCATTGGTAAAACCACGTTTTTACGCTGCTTAGCAGGCGACTTACAAGCCAAACATGGTGAAGCTAAATGGGCAGAAAAAGCCAATATCGGCTACTTTGCGCAAGATCACGAATACGAATTTGAGCAAGGCGAAGATCTTTTTGAATGGATGTCACGGTTCAGACAAGTTGGCGATGATGACCAAGCGGTACGTAGCATGTTAGGCCGCCTATTGTTTGGTGGTGATGACACAAAAAAATCCGTCAAAGTGTTATCTGGTGGCGAAAAAGGCCGGATGCTCTATGGAAAAATGATGTTTGGCAAAACCAATGTCATGCTTATGGATGAACCCACCAACCACATGGACATGGAAAGTATTGAAGCACTCAACACCGCGCTAGATAAATATAAAGGCACGCTGTTTTTTGTGAGCCATGACCGCGAGTTTGTCAGCTCTATCGCCACCCGTATTATTGAAATTAAGGCCGATGGTATTATTGACTTCACGGGAAATTACGAAGACTATCTCACCAGCCAAGGTGTGGTCTAAAGCGTGGAATAATGTTTAAAGCGCTATGGATTATTTGGCTGGCCATTGTTTGGTTTTTCAGCTTTGTAATACATAGCATGGCTTTTGCAGAAGCGGGCTTTCAGGGCATTGCGCTTTTACTAGGTGTATTTTGGCTCATTTATTTAGCTGGCTTATGGTTTGAGAAACGCCGCATCTCGGATGCCGCATGGGCCATGTTGCTTGGCTACGCCATCGGTATGATTAGGTTGCTTGACTTAATTCCCAATCAACAACAATACGCGCAGTGGCTAAAACACATGCCAAAATTTGTGGTGGGTAGCGCGGCACTACTGTTTATTCTGATATTTGTTGGTGCTCTACCCTTATTTGCTCAACATATTATCCGCACGCATAAAGCCAAAAATCGCGTATTAGGCCGTGACGACTAATTTTTAACATTTCTATTGATTTTCATCAAAACCAACACTTTATAAAAGGCAAATATTAACCTCATCTGCTTGTAGCTACACAGCCCAAGCATTCTAAATTTGGAGAACTAACATGGAATTATGGAACACATTATTTTCTACTGATTAAGGCATACAAAGTTTTACTGTCATCGCCTTTATTTTAGGCATGGTGATTTGGTTTGCTTTTTATTTCAAACGCCACATGGATGAAGATGAAAAACGCTCAAAAAATAGGTATTTTTGCATCACATTATTTGACCACCCCGCTAAGTGGCTTAGAATGCGGGTTGCAGAGCATAGTTTTTTGCTCGGTGATATTAAGCAACACTTATTAACATAGATTGCGTGCAAAGCCCTAAATTAAAGTTTGCGTTTTATTTTCTATAAAAATCAACTCAATTTCTGGAAAATCTTGTTTAAGTTGTGCTAGCTTCCCCCTAAAAGTGTCATCAAGCGTTTGCATGCTTGGCGGGCCAAAAATAATCATGCTGCGTGTTGATGTGTAAGTGTTACTGCTTGCATCGCGCACCCCACGCCAATTAAGTGGTTTTAGCATCACCCAAATAGGGCTTTTTTCGGCAGGGATTGGCGAGATTTTAATCTGTAACACGCCCACATGGCGCTTATTTTCTTCAGTTTCCACAATGATTAGCTCTGGCAAAGCGTAGGCAAAAAATTGCTCAGCATTGTCAAATTTATTTTCTGCTGCAATTATTTTCTTATATTCATCTTCTGTGATTAAGCCTCTAGCTTGCTCAGTACGCCGTGGGTAAGTGATTGTGTAATTTACGAATTTTCTGCTATAAACTTCAGCCACAATATCTGCTTGATACGGCAAGATGTAGGCACGGTGACTTTTTAGCATGTTATTAAGGTCATGCTTAAAGACTGCTTCAGCCTCCGCTTTTAAATCGTATGGATTTAAAGTCACTTCCAACAATTTAGCAAAAATATAGTCTTGCAGATTTTTGGCTTTAAAATAAGCTTTATCGTCATCGTGCCAAACAAATACAATTGGGATATCGTCTCCGACTTGCGCATTTAAATAAAAGCAAATCAAATCGCCCGCACCGCTTTGCCCAAATGGAATAAATTTGTGTTTTCTGTCAGCTCTGCGATAATCATCAGGATTCGCAAAATCCTCGATACGCGCCACCACTTCTTCCATATCCAATAGCTCAAAATCCTCTGCATATAGCAATAAAAGCGGAAATTCTTTACGCTTTGGATACTCGTTTTTAACCCAGTTTGGTCCTTTTTTACCCACATCCAGCATACCATCAGCAAATAATTGGTGATATAAAGCGGGGTATTTAAACTGATATTTCGCTTCAATTTGATATGGCGTCATTTTTTATATTGCTCAATGTTAAGTTTATTTTAATATTGTCTTACATTGTCAATATTTTAGGCAACAAAAAACCAGCCGTAGCTGGTTTTTAATCAAAGCTAACTTACTCTTTTAATGAGCGTTTGCGCTCATGCTCTAGCAAATAACGCTTACGGATACGAATGGTTTTTGGCGTAATCTCTACTAACTCGTCGTCATCAATAAACTCTACTGCGCTTTCCAGCGTAAGCGCAATCGGTGTAATTAAGCGTACTGCTTCATCCGTGCCTGATGAGCGCACGTTGGTCAGCTGCTTACCTTTAATTGGGTTAACGATTAAATCATTATCGCGGCTATGAATGCCAATGACCATACCTTCATACAGTTTATCGCCTGGAACTGCGAACATTTTGCCGCGATCTTGCAATTTCCACAGCGCATAAGCGACGGCTTCACCATGTTCAGCTGAAATCAGCACCCCATTACGGCGGCCAGGCATATCGGCTTTTACGGGAGCGTATTCATCAAAAATATGCGCCATTAACCCTGTACCGCGCGTCATAGTTAAAAACTCACCTTGAAAGCCAATCAAGCCACGTGCAGGTATTTTATACTCTAAACGCGTGCGGCCATTGCCGTCTGATTCCATATTTTGCATTTCACCACGGCGGCGTCCAAGTTCTTCCATCACAGCACCTTGGTTGTCATCTTCTAGGTCAACCGTTAAAATTTCATACGGCTCACATTTTTCGCCATTGATTTCGCGGAAGACGACTTTTGGTTTACCCACCGCCATTTCAAAACCTTCGCGACGCATATTTTCTAATAAAATCGTCAAGTGCAACTCGCCACGGCCAGATACGCGGAACACATCCGTGTCTCCCGTCTCTTCTACACGCAAGGCCACATTGACTAAAAGCTCTTTGGTTAAACGATCTTTAATTTGACGTGAAGTTACAAATTTACCTTCTGTACCCGCAAGTGGTGAAGAGTTCACCATAAAGTCCATGGTCAAGGTTGGCTCATCCACACCCAAATGCGGCAAACCCACAGGCTTATCACGGTCACAAACTGTAAAACCAATACCAATATCATCTAAACCAGAAATAATCACAATGTCGCCCGCTTCAGCTTCTTCAACGGGTACACGCTCTAAACCGCGGAAACCTAACACTTGGTTAATTTTACCCATGGCTATTTGTTTATCTTCATTCATCACGGTAACGGCTTGACCAGGTTTAACTTTACCGTTGGTAATACGGCCTACGCCCAAACGCCCCGTATAAGTGGAGTAATCAAGCGCAGAAATTTGCATTTGCAAAGGGACGTTAGGGTCGCCCGCTGGTGGTGCTACATGACTAATAATGGTTTCAAACAAGGCACGCATATTGTCAGAGGGTGTTTTCATATCTAACATTGCAAAACCATTGAGCGCAGAGGCATACACCACAGGAAAGTCTAATTGCTCATCCGTTGCGCCTAAGTTGGCAAACAAATCAAAGGTGTGGTTAATCACCCAATCAGTTCTTGCACCTGGGCGATCAACCTTGTTAATCACCACAATCGGTTTTAAGCCTAGTGCCAATGCTTTTTTAGTCACGAAGCGCGTTTGTGGCATTGGGCCTTCAACCGCATCGACCAACAGCACCACACCATCGACCATACCTAATACACGCTCAACCTCACCACCAAAGTCCGCATGCCCTGGCGTATCTACAATATTAATGTGTGTACCTTCATAAACAAGCGCAGTATTTTTTGCCAATATGGTAATACCACGTTCTTTTTCAATATCACCACTATCCATCACCCGCTCAGATACAACTTGGTGTGATGAAAAAGTACCTGCTTGTTGTAAAAGTTTGTCCACCATGGTGGTTTTACCATGGTCAACGTGGGCGATAATTGCGACATTGCGTAAATTGCGTAACATATATTTGTAGCCAGCTCATTGAAAGGCGGCGATTTTAACACATTAACGGCAATAAACCTTTGACAATTTTAATAATGTCTCTATAATGCGCACAACTTAAAACTTAAACAATATTTAAAGTTTTAGATTCATTGCCCTGACCCTTCTGTCACTCGTGAAATGTTGAAGTGACTATTCGTTTAGATTTGGTGTTTTATTGCCTATGTCTATCTTTTACTGGTTAGCGGCTATGCCCGTGCGCTGGTAATAAGCATTATTCGATTTCTGCTTTATGCATTTTTAGTTAAACTTTATTCATTTGATTGAATAAAATAACTTTTTTGTACTTACCTTGCGCCCTTTTTATTGTTTTTACGAAACAACTTTTGAAAGGGACTACTTTGTCTTTTGAATCATTAAATCTACACCCTTCTATTCTTCGCGCGATTGAAGAAACAGGCTACACAACACCCACCGCTATTCAAGCCCAAGCCATTCCTGTCGTTCTTGAAGGCAATGACCTAATGGCCTCCGCACAAACAGGTACAGGTAAAACGGCTGCATTTATGTTGCCAGCATTGAATTTGCTCGCAACGCCACATGAATCTAAAACACGTGGGCCACGCGTTTTGGTATTAACGCCAACCCGTGAACTTGCTGCGCAAGTTAACGAAGCCGCACGTAAATACGGCAAGCACATGCGCGCACGTACCGTAAGCATCGTAGGTGGTATGCCTTATCCACTACAAAATAAATTGCTATCACAGCCTTTAGATATTTTAGTGGCTACACCAGGCCGCTTGCTGGACCATATGGAACGTGGCCGTATTGATTTAAGTCGCTTACAAATGCTCATTTTAGATGAAGCTGATCGTATGTTAGACATGGGATTTTTACCTGATGTTGAGCGTATTTGTGAGCAACTCAGTAAAGAACGCCAAACGCTATTATTCTCTGCCACATTAGATGGCGACATTGCACGCATTGCGAAGCAAATCTTAAAAAACCCAAAAACCATTCAGGTTGCAACACAAAAAGAAAAACACGCCAATATCGAGCAACGCCTGCATTATGTAGATGACATGACGCATAAAAACAAACTACTTGAGCATTTGCTTATTGCACCAGACATGAATCAAGCCATTATTTTTACTAGCACAAAACGCCATGCGGACTTGCTAGCTGAAGATTTATACGCTGCTGGCCATAAAACTGCCGCCTTACATGGTGATATGACACAAGGCGCGCGCAACCGCACCTTAACTAAATTACGTCATGGTGATGTAAAAGTATTAGTGGCTACCGATGTAGCCGCGCGTGGTATTGATGTGCAAGGCATTAGCCATGTGATTAATTATGATTTACCAAAATTTGCTGAAGATTACGTGCATCGCATTGGCCGTACAGGTCGTGCTGGTAAAACAGGTATAGCCATTTCTTTTGCTTCTAATGTTGACCGTCATTTATTGCGCAAAATTGAGCAATTTACGGGCAACCGTATGGAAGCGGCTGTGATTGAAGGCTTTGAGCCAAAACGCCCGATGAAATCTGACGCACCTGCTGGAAAACGCGGGCAAGATCGCAATGCACGTAACGAACGCTCACATGCACCTGGTGGCCGTGGTGGTTTTAAACCACGCGAAGAACGTGGCTCTAGCGACCGTAGTTCTAACGACCGTGGCTTTGGCCGCAGTGAAAACCGCTTTGAGGCACGCACAGATCGTGGCAACCATGATTCATCACGTGAAGCTAACGGCAATACATCTGCTTATGCCGCACGCACTGAAAACAGTAAACGGTCAGAATTTACACGCAATGAGATAACGCGTACTGATAGACCTAACACTGAAAGACAAGGCAATGACCGTGCACGTAAGACTAGCTTTGGTGACCGTAACAATGCTGGCCGTAATGACCGCGCTGGTAGCAGCACGCAAAACCGTAGCTTTGGTGATGCCGTTGCTTTTGGTAAAAAACCATTTGCGCGTGAAGGTGCTCGCAACGAAAGCCGCAATGACAACAAAGTATTAGGAGCTCGTTATGAAGGCCGCGCAGATGCGCCACGCGGTGATCGTTCAGCACCGAGTGATAGCCGCCCTGCAAGTCGCAATAGTGAATCACGCAGCTTTGGCAATACTAATGCTGGCAATGGCGCACCTCGCCGTCCACGTAGCTTTGCTTAAATAAAAAGCCAGTAGCCAAAGATAAACTCTGATGATTGTAAATAACCACTTGAACATTGATCATGTTATCTATTGTTTGATGCGTTTATTTGCGGCTAACTATCGCTTTATAATATTCAATTAATTGACCAATATATCAATGACAGAAACCATACACTTTGATAGCTTAGGCCTAGCGCCTGAGCTTCTTAAAGCGCTGACGGAAGCAGGTTATACAACACCAACACCGATTCAGGCGCAAGCCATCCCTATTGCCTTAGCTGGTGGAGATGTTATGGCGGGCGCGCAAACTGGTACGGGTAAAACTGCAGCTTTTGCGCTACCTGTATTACAAAAATTACTGCCTCTGGCAAGCACCAGCACCTCGCCTGCCAAGCACCCTGTTAGGGCTTTGATTTTAACACCCACACGTGAACTCGCTATTCAAGTTGAAGAAAACGTCAAAGCCTACGCTAAGCACACCCCTTTACGTAGCTTGGTGGTGTTTGGCGGCGTGGATATTAAAACGCAAACGCCACATTTAAAAACAGGGATTGAAGTATTAGTTGCAACACCTGGCCGATTGCTAGACCATGTTGAGCAAAAAACGCTATCACTTAGCCAAGTGCAAATGCTAGTGCTAGATGAAGCAGACAGAATGCTAGACATGGGCTTTATGCCTGACTTAAAACGCATTTTAGCCTTGTTGCCTAAAGTACGACAAAACATGATGTTTTCAGCGACTTTTTCAAATGAAATCAAAAAGTTATCTGATGACTTTTTAACTAATCCTACGCTTATAGAAGTCGCGCGCAGTAACGCAACCAATGATAATGTGACGCAAAATGTGTACCACGTGGCTCAGCGCGATAAAGAAGCCTTGCTCACGCAATTGCTCAAAGAAGCGGGTACCAATCAAGTCATTGTATTTACCAAAACCAAAATCACCGCTAGCCGCTTAAGCCGAAGCCTATCTAAAAGTGGCATTGCTGCTGACGCAATTCATGGTGATAAAAGCCAAAAAGAACGCATAGAAGCGCTTGATGCATTTAAAGCAGGTAAAATTTCTGCGCTTGTCGCTACCGATGTGGCAGCACGCGGTTTAGACATCAGCGAATTACCGATGGTGATTAACTATGAAATCCCAAGCGCACCCGAAGATTATGTGCACCGCATTGGCCGTACAGGCCGCGCAGGTGCGAGCGGTATTGCTATTTCATTAGTCAGTGAAGATGAAGAAAAATACTTAGTTGAAATTGAAAAACTGATTAAAAAAAGCATCAACAAGCTAACGGCGAAAATTGAAAAACCGAATGCACCCTCAACTAGCGATAAAGAGCATCGTCAAAAACCTGTGCGCACTAGCCATGAAAATGTCACACCTCGCACTTTTGCAAAAAAGAAAAGTAGCGACCCATGGTTTGATAAACCTTATGAAGCCAGCGTAACGCAGCAGCAATTGTCAAATACAGAAAAAGCAGCGACCGCTCGTAAATTGCCTGTTGCAGCTTTGCTGGGTGGTGTAAAAGTAAATTGATTTCTATCGCCTGCGGCATCGTAAAAATTTGTACCTTGTCAGACTAATGTCAGGGTTTTAAATTAATATGACGAATAGAAAACCTAATTCTAAATAGATATTGAGGGTTAAATATGCTTTTTGTAATTGATTTTGATGGCACACTTTCAGTAGGCGATACCATTGATGCTATGCTAGAACGCTTTGCGGATGACCGCTGGAAGGATCTTGAAGAGGATTGGCTAAAAGGTAACATTACCGCGGTTGAATGCATGAAGCAACAATTAGACTTAGTTGAAGTTGATCAAGTCACGTTAGAAAATTTCTTTAAAGGCATTCAGTTAGATGCCAGCTTTATACCATTTCATCATTATATTAGTCAGTTTGCTAAAGTGGCGATTGTGAGCGATGGCTTAGACCATGCCATTGACGTGGCTACGCATAATGCTGCCATTCCAAAAATGCCGATTTATGCAAATAAGCTTACTTTTAAGCCCAATGGCATTTCGATTAGCTATCCATTTAAAAGCCCAAACTGTAAGGCAGGCAATGGCGTGTGTAAATGCCAAATTGCCGAGCAGTTATCAGACGATGTGGGTGGTCCTGTAGTGCTCATTGGTGATGGAAAGTCAGATTATTGCCTGGCCAAGCACGCTGACATTGTGTTTGCAAAAGGTAAACTGATTACACACTGTGAAAAAGAAAATATTCCATTTAAACGTTTTCAAACCTTTGCAGAAGTGCTAAAAGTTGTTAAGCAATGGGATGAATTAAAAAAATTGCCCAAAGTCATATCTGTAAAACACCAAGTAGCGTAAAATCACGCTTTAATTGCTTCAACGACTGAATAACCTGCTTAATTTTGAGAAAGAAAGAGTCTGCCAGATGGATGCAAAAATCATTGAAATTTTAGATAAAAATAATAAATATTGCTCTCATGGCGATACAGTGAATTATGCAGACCCTCCAAAAGTATTTGAAGATTGCCAAGGTAGTTTTTTGTTTGATGAAAATAAAACGCCCTATTTAGATTGGCAAATGTGGTATTCAGCTGTTAATTTTGGCTATAAAAATAAGCGCTTAAGTGATGTATTGCATAAGCAAGTAGATGCATTACCACAGCTTGCTAGCCAATACCTGCACAAAGAAAAAGTGGATTTAGCAGAAATTATCTGCAAATACATGGAAGATAAATATGGAGAAAAAGGCCGTGTTCACTTTAATGTTGGCGGTGCACAAGCCGTTGAAGACTCACTTAAAATCGTGCGTAATCATACGGGTAAGACCCATCAATTTGCTTTTATGGGTGGCTACCATGGCCGCACATTAGGGGCCTCAGCCATTACTTCAAGCTATCGCTATCGTCGTCGCTTTGGTAACTTTGCTGACCTAGCCCACTTCGTGCCGTATCCATATTGTTTCCGTTGCCCTTATGATATGAAAGTGGAAACATGCAATACCTATTGCCATAAAGAATTTGAGAAACTTTTTGAGACAGAATATCAGGCTGTTTGGGATGTTAAAGCGCAAGAAAGTGAATTTGGTGCCTTTTACATTGAGCCGATGCAAGGTACTGGTGGCTATATTATTCCGCCAGAAGGGTATATGCAAAAACTGCAAGAAAGCCTCAGAAAACGCAACATCTTACTGGTGGCTGATGAAATTCAAATGGGTGTTTACCGCACGGGCAAACTTTGGTCGTGGGAAAATTTTGGTATTGTTCCAGATGTATTTGTGTTCGGTAAAGCAATCACTAATGGCTTGAATCCATTATCAGGCATTTGGGCGAAAGAAGAGTATATTAACCCAGAAAAATTTCCGCCAGGATCGACCCACTCTACGTTTGCCTCTAACCCATTGGGGACAGCGGTTGCGCTAGAAGTGCTGAAAATGACGCAGGAGCCAGATTTTGAAGCACAAGTTCTTGAACGCGGTGCTTATTTTCTAAAAGCCATTCAAGGCCTTAAGTCTCGCTGGAAATGTGTCGGTGATGTCAGTGGTTTAGGCTTAGCGTTGCGAATTGAGTTATGTACTGAAGATGGCTTCACCGCTAGCCGCGAGTTAGCAGACCAAATGTTTAACGAAGGACTAAAAGGTAACATTGACATTGGTGGTAAAACGTATGGTTTGGTACTAGACATTGGCGGCTATCAAAAAAATGTGATCACCCTTGCCCCGTCATTGTTAATTACCAATGACGAGATTGATCTAGGTATCAAACTTTTTGAAGCGCTACTAAAACGTTGTGGCGCTAAGTAATCGTTGGTTTAGTAGATATGACTGATGTTAAAAAACACGCGCAACCATCACAAAAGCCTATCGATGCATTGTTAGGTTCTATTGGATTTATTGAGCGAAAAGGTAAAGTGGGTGTATTGCTAATTCACGGCCTAACTGGCACGCCTACTGAGATGAAGCAATTTGGTAAGGTCATCGCACGACAAGGTTTTACCGTCGCATGCCCTGAGCTTGCTGGGCATTGCGCAACCATTGAAGCACTTTCTGCTACCAAATGGGTAGATTGGTATCACTCTATCGAAGTCGCCTTTGATGCCTTAAAAGAAGAGTGTGAGCATGTGTTTGTTGCAGGCCTTTCAATGGGGGCACTCATTGCGCTATTATTAGCCGCCAAAAAAGGGCATCAAGTTGCGGGCATCATCTTACTTTCTACCACATTTTTTTATGACGGTTGGAATGTCCCTAAATTCAAACAAACATTTTTATTGCCGTTAGTCCTTTACACACCTCTAAAATATTTTATACACTGGGAAGAACCACCTCCTTATGGTATAAAGGATGAACGAACAAGGGCATTGGTGCACGCTATTTTAGAAAATCGTGATAATCAGGCTGCTGATAAAGTCGGTTACTTTAAAACACCTGCTACGGTGGTTTTAGAAAGTGTGCGTTTAATTAAAGCCGCTAAAAAATGCTTGAAAAACGTAGTCGTTCCAACATTAATTGTACATGCCACGGAAGATGATATGGCAAGTATTAAAAATGCGCATTATACTCAAGCCAATATCGCCTCAGAAACAATAGAAACTTTTTTTGTTGATGACACCTACCATGTATTAACCTTAGATAAACGTAAAGATGATGTGGCTAAACGTGCAGCTTTATTCTGTAAAGAGCAAGCGAGCAAACTTATTTTAAGCCATAATATCGCTGTTGCTGCATAATAATCAAACACAAACTCTTCACTTACCACTATGACTAAAAAAACAGACATTCAATCAACACCAAGTATTGAGGAAGTTTCTCAAGCTATCGCCATAATGATTGCAGACAAAATGGAAATTGATGTAGCCACCATTAAACCTGAAAGCAACCTTCAAGAGCTTGGTTTAGACTCACTTGATACATTTGATATTATTTTTAATGCAGAAGATCACTTCAATATTAAAGTGCCAAACGATCAAGTGAATATTACAACGCTTAATGATGTGGCCATTTTAGTGCACCAGCTAATCATTGCTCAAAAAAAATAAACACTCCTATGGCTCAACCATTACAGGCTCAAAGGGTTGTTATTACAGGTTTGAGTGTGGTTTCTCCAGTTGGTAATAGCCTTGATGAATTATCTAAAAATGTTTTTGGTGGCATTTCTGGTATTAGGCGCTTAGAAGCCGATTTTTCAGATGAGTTAGATTGCAAAATTGCTGCCCCTGCAAAATTTAACCCAGCAGATTACTTTACAAAACACACCTACTCCGCACTAGATCGCACTAGTCAAATGGCTTTGCATGCTAGCAATGAAGCTATTAAACATGCGAACTTAAGGATTGATGGCACCCTTAAACCACGTATAGGTGTTTATCTTGGTACGGGTATGGGCGGTGCACACTCTCTTGAAGAAGGTTACGTTAGACTTTACAAAGAGGGTGCTAGCCGTTTAAAACCGTTTACAGTGTTGATGAGCATGATTAATGCATCCGCCTCTGCGATTGCATTAGAACACCAGCTTTCTGGACCAAACCAAACTTTTTGCACAGCTTGCTCCTCCTCTGCTGTAGCCATAGGTGAGGCCTCAAGACTGATTCGCCATGGTTATGCCGATGTAATGATAGCAGGCGGTTCTGAATCTTTATTGTCTTTTGGCTCAATTAAAGCTTGGGAAGCGTTGAGAACATTAGCCGAAGAAGACGCTGATGATTTGAGCACTTCTTGTAAACCATTTTCAGCTAATCGAACAGGGTTAGTGCTAGGTGAAGGCGCGGCAATCTTAGTATTAGAATCTTACGAACATGCCATAGCTCGTGGTGCAACCATTTACGCAGAAATTATTGGCTATGGTTCTGCTAATGACAGCAGCCACATCACGCAACCTACCGCGAATGGACAAGCGAACACTATTCAAGCCGCACTAAATGATGCACAAATTGACGCTAATCAAATTCAATATATTAATACGCACGGTACCGCCACCAAGCTCAATGATGCCACTGAAACTAAAGCCATTAAGCAGGTGTTTGGTGATCATGCATACCATTTAAGCGTCAGTTCAACAAAGTCTATGCATGGCCACTTAATGGGTGCTGCTGGTGCTTTAGAAGCGGTTATTACCACGCTTGCCATTCAAAATAGCACCCTGCCACCCACCATGCATTTAATGCAAGCAGACCCAGAATGTGACCTAGACTATGTGCCTAATGTGGCCAAAAAACACTCAAAACTTGAATATGCAATGAGTAATTCGTTTGCTTTTGGTGGCACGGGCGCTAGCTTAATATTCAAAAAAGTTTGATGCTTAAACGCTTTTTTTGTAACATCAGCGAGTCATTTATCCTTGTCTAATCTCGCCATTTTTGTCTGGTTACTCAATATTGTTGTAGATACCACAGGACATGTTGCCTTTAAGCATGCCGCTGTTACCGAACATGCAAGTGAGTTGCAACGCTGGAAGCGAATGTTAGTCGCTTGGCCACTATGGGTTGGCATTTTCTGCTTTTGCCTTGAGTTTGTCTTATGGCTAATATTGCTGTCCATACTACCTTTGTCTTTGGGTGTTTTACTTAGTGGATTTAATACGGTTGCTATCATGCTTGCTGGTCGGTTTATTTTCAAAGAAATGCTAGATCCATTTCGCGTACTAGGCATCACGTTAATTACTGTAGGCGTTGTAATGGTTGGTGGCTACCTATGAAAAAAATTTATTTTTATGCGATTGGTTTTGGCTTTCTAATTACTTTTGATACGCTCACGCAAGTCTCTATCAAATTAGCCTCTAGCCAAGCTGGCGCGTTCGCAATGAGCCAAACATGGATAACTTTAGTACTCCATAATCCATGGTTATATGCCGCCATACTAGGCTATTTAGGGGCATTTATCTCTTGGATGACTTTATTAAAACATGCCCCTGTTGGCCCAGCTTTTGCCGCATCACACTTAGGATTAATTCCTGTGTTGATTATTTCTGCCCATTATTTTGGTGAAAAACTCACTAACATGCAATTATTAGGCGCATTTTGCATTTTGCTGGGCATTGTATTTTTAAGTATCAGCGAAGCAAAGCAGCCAAGCCATGAAGTGGCCAAGTGAACCGCCGCCAACAGCTGGCTTACCACTTTTGTGGCAAGATTTTTGGCCCAGTGATGCTAGTCTTGAGGATGATTTAGCGGCATATCTGCAACAGTCTTCAATTGAAATTACAAGCTCTGGCACTGCTGCCATATTTTTGGCATTAGCAACGCTAAAACAAACCAGTCAGCGTCGCAATGTTGTGATACCTGCCTATACCTGCCCGCTTGTACCACTCGCCATTTTACGTTGTGGCTTAATACCTGTTCTTTGTGATACACAACTGAACCACTTTGACTTTTGCTTACCCACTTTAAAATCCGTCTGTAATGAAGATACGTTAGCGATTATTCCCACCCATCTAGCAGGACGGCTTGCTGATATTGGCAGCATTAGTAAAATTGCGCATGAAGTGGGCGCGTATGTGGTAGAAGATGCAGCGCAAGCCCTTGGAGCAAAGTGGCAAGGTAAAATTGCAGGCACTCTGAGTGACATGGGCTGTTTCAGCTTAGGCGTTGGTAAAGGCTTAACCATTTACGGTGGCGGCGCGGTAGTTGCGCGTAACGAAAAGCACCAGCTACTCCTTCGCGAAGTATGCGATAACGCTAACTCACGCCAAATAATAGAAGAGACAAAGCGAACCTTCGCCCTTGTTGGATATTATTTATTTTACCGACCCATTGGATTAACGCTGACTTTTGGTTTAACATTACGCCGAAAACTTAAAAAAAATCAACTGATTGAAGCCGCAGGCGATGATTGCCATGCTGATTTTCCACTTCATCGTGTTGGACGCTGGCGCAAAAAAAAAGGGGCGCGCGCATTAAAACGGCTACCAAGCTTTATTGAACAAACCAACGCTCAGGCTTATCATCGTAAATCAATTTTAACTGCTATTCATGGCCTTATAGTGATGGATGATACGAAAGGAAATGTTGGCGTATGGCCCTACTTCCTTGTTTTAATGCCAACTGAACAGGCGCGTGACTTGGCCTTAGCAAAGCTTTGGCCAGCTAGGTTAGGGGTGGGCCGATTATTTATTCATGCGTTATGCAATTACGATTACTTGCCATTTAAAAATCAAATAACGCCAAATGCACGTGATTTTGCTGCGCGCACCCTCACTATAACCAACAGCTTATGGTTAGGTGATGCAGATTTTATGAACATTTGTAAAGTATTGGAACAATCACTTGGCTGAATATTCTGTTCTGTGGGTCAATTCAGAATCTGACATCTCTTCTGAATTATGGCAAGCTTGTTTTCCCGCGCCTTTTGAGGGGCGCTGGTGGTACCAAACGCTTGAGCGCTGCGGCATCACTGATCAGTTTACATTTTTATACGCTGTTGTTAGTGACGCTTCTGGTCCTGTTGCGCTTGCGCCAGCTTTTGTCATGAACGTACCAATGAAAATTGTTCTGCCACCTGCATTAGTCCCTATTGCAAATGTACTCGGTCTAGTGTTTCCATCTGCACTATATCAACGTACGCTTTTTATAGGTTCACCATGTAGTGATGAAGGGCGTGTAGGAATGCTTGCCCATGCAAATCGGCTGAGCGTTGTTAATACCATTAATAAGGCCATGTCGTTACAAGCCGTTAAATTAAATGCATCTATGCGTGTTTGGAAAGATTTTCCGCAAACGTATGAAGATGATTTTTCTGCCTCTTCAAAACATTTATTTTCCGTTGTAAGCTTTCCAGGCACAGTGGCTGAACTTCCAAATGCCACTAAAGATAGTTACTTCAATACATTAAAGTCATCTCGCCGCAATAAATTAAAAAAGAAATTACGGCTAGCGGCTGAAGCGCCAGTAGATGTTGAAATCATCCAGCAGCCAAATGCATCAGCTATGGATGAAATATTTGATTTATTTTGGCAAACCTATGAAAAAGGAACCACCAAGTTTGAACGGCTTAATCGCACTTTTTTTGACCTAATCGCCCAAGAAAGTTATTCATATTTTATTGTGTTGAGAGACCGAAATGACAATAAAATGGTTGCTTTTATGCTTTGCTTTGCTTTGGGCAAGCATGTCATTAATAAGTTTATTGGGCTTGATTACCAAAAACCAAAAGAATGGTTCTTATATTTTAGATTATGGGAGGCTGCGATCGACTGGACAGCCTCTCAACAAGCCACTTCGATTCAAAGTGGGCAAACTGGCTACTCTCCAAAAATTGAGTTGGGGCATACACTCGTGCCATTGACCAATTACTGCGCCCACAAAAACCCCTTTATTCACTGGGTTTATGCCAAGGTGGCCAAAACAATTAACTGGGATACCTTAGACGAAGACTTGTCAATATATCTAAAAGCTTACCCAGAAAGTAAACCGAAAATATAAGTGTGCTCAAACCAGTTTATTTCGCGCCAGCAAAAACTCTCTTGAAAAATATTTTAATATCATCCACATAGCTAAACACAGCTGGAATCACCAACAGGCTTAAAAAGGTTGAAGTGATTAAGCCACCAATAACCGCCACTGCCATTGGTGAGCGAAATGAAGTATCCCCTGAGCTCCAGCCAGCGGCAATCGGTAACATCCCCGCACCCATGGCAATCGTGGTCATCACAATCGGTCTAGCTCGCTTATGACAAGCATCCACCAGCGCATCAAAGCGGCTTAAACCGTGATCACGCTGTGCAACAATGGCATATTCAACCAATAAAATTGAGTTTTTAGTCGCAATGCCCATCAGCATTACCAAACCAATAAGTGAGGGCATAGAAAAACTTTTATGCGCGACTAGCAAGGCCACAAAAGCGCCGCCAAGCGACAACGGCAAGGCGACTAAAATAGTCACTGGCTGTAAGAAATCTTTAAATAAAATCACCAACACTATATAAATACATAATACGCCTGTGAGCATTGCTAGCGCAAAACTGCCAAACAACTCGCCCATCATTTCAGCATCGCCCACTTCTAACTGTTTGATGCCAGCAGGCAATTGCTGCAAACTGGGTAGGTTATTAATGGCTTCTGTCACTTCGCCTAATGTGAGTTTTGCCAACTCTACATTGATTTGTACATTACGTGAGCGGTCATAGCGGTCAATCACTGAAGGCCCACCTTCCATATTAAAACTCGCCACTTGGCCTAGCATCACAGAGCCTTTTGCCCCTGGCACTGCTAAATGCTCTAACACACTTTGGCTTTGTCGAGCGGCTTCACTTAATTGCACCACAACGGGCACTTGACGTTGGCTTAAATTCAGTTTGGCCAATGCAAAGTCATAATCACCATTGGTTGCAATTCGTAAAGTCTCACTGATCGCATTGCTTGTGACGCCTAAATCAGCGGCTTTATTAAAGTCGGGGCGAACAATCATTTCTGGGCGAATTAAACTCGCTGTTGAAGCAATATTACCAATGCCTGGTATGCTGCGCATTTCTTGCGTAATGGCATTTGAAGCTTGTTTTAAAGCGGCTGTATCATCTCCGCTAAGCATCAATATATATTTTTCACCTTGCCCACCCAAGCCTACGCGACTGCGTACACCTGACAAATTGACCAAAGCCGCTCGGATATCCTCTTCTATCACTTGCTTGAGCGGTCTTTTTGAACGATCATCCAACATAATGGTCAATGTGGCTAATCTCGTTTCAGCGGCATCTGCACCTCTAAACGCGTCAGCACCAGCACTACCGCCCCCTATTGCTGTATAGATTGTTTTTATATGCGCTATCTTAAGTAACAATTGTCTTGCCTCTTCAGCAGATTGCTTAGTTTGTTCTAAGGTCGCCCCAGGCGCCAACTCTATATACACTTGCGTTATTGAACTATCATCCGCTGGCACAAAACCTGTTGGCAATAATGGTATTAGCTTGATAGAGCCAAATAAAAATAATACAGCAGCAATCACTGTTAGCCAGCGATATCGTAAGCACCATTGTGTGGCACGTAAATACCATTGCATTACAACACCGTCTTTAGCTTGGGTATGCGTTGGTTTTAGCAAATAAGCTGACATCATCGGTGTCAGCACCCTTGCCACGACGAGTGAGGCAAAAATTGCAAAAGCGGCTGTCCAGCCAAACTGCTTAAAAAACTTGCCTGGGATACCACTCATAAAAGCGGTTGGTAGAAACACAGCAATAAGCGTAAAAGTGGTTGCAACCACCGCCAAGCCAATTTCATCCGCCGCCTCCATTGCCGCCTGATAGGGCGACTTACCCATGCGTAAATGCCGCACAATATTTTCCACTTCTACAATAGCGTCATCCACCAAAATACCAATGACCAAAGACAGCGCTAACAACGTCACGATATTAATGCTAAAGCCTAAAAAGGCCATACCTGTAAACGCTGGAATGACTGACAAAGGTAAAGCGACCGCACAGATAAAGGTAGCACGAGCATTACGCAAAAAGAGTAAAACCACTAAAACGGCCAGTATTGCCCCTTCAATGAGCATCAATAATGAGGCTTTATACTCATCTTTAACTGGCTGAACAAAATTATAAGCTTCTGTTAACACAATGTCAGGATGTTTAAGCTTAAGCTCTGCTAAGGCTTGCTGAACACCATCCCCAACTTCGATTTCACTAGCCCCTTTGCTACGAGAAATTTCAAACCCCACCACAGGCTTACCATCTAGTAAGGCGGCAGAACGTGGCTCGGCAAAACTATCTGTGACGCTTGCCACCTGATTAAGTGTAATTTTTCGGCCATCAGACAAACTTAAAGCAATATTACCGATGGCTTCAGCAGAATCTACGGTCGCAATCGTGCGCATCGGTTGCTCGCTACCGCCTAATTTGGTGCGGCCTCCTGAAGACTCCATTTGGCCGAGCTTAAGTTGATGTGAAATATCGGTAACGGTTGTATTAAGGGCTTGTATTTTTGCAGGGTCTAATGACACCGTAATTTGTCGATTTACTCCGCCAACACGGGTGACTTTGCCTAAGCCTTTCACTAACAATAGTTTTTTTGTTAGCTCATTATCTACAAACCAAGACAGTGCTTCGTCATCCATACTAGTCGCACTAATGGTGTATGAAAGAATGGGCGTACCCGATATATTAAGCTTGCTGACTTCAGGGTCGCGTAAATCTGAGGGTAAATCAGATCGCACTTGTGAAACGGCAGAGCGCACATCATCCACCGCTTCTTGTACTGGTTTTTCTAGCAGAAATTCGACAGTGATAGAAACCATGCCATCTTGCACGGTAGTGTTAATATGCTTTAACCCTTGTAAGCTAGCCAAGCTATTTTCTAATTTTCGCGCGACATCGGTTTCTAATTGATTGGGAGATGCGCCTGGCAATGATGCGTTGATCAACACCGTTGGTAAATCAAGATCTGGAAAGTTTTGCACTTTCATTGATCGGTAGCTCATGATGCCCGCAAAGGTAAGCATCACAAACAACATGATGGCGGGAATTGGATTTCTAATACACCATGCGGAAATATTCATAGGTTATTTTTGGCTATTTTTAACAGAATTTACACTGATGGGTGCCGTAATTTTGACCAAGTCATTATCAGCCAAAAAGGCGCCACCATTAGCAACTATCGGCTGATGCGCTTGTAATCCGCTGGTAATTTCCACAAGATTACCAATGCGGTTACCCGTTTGCACCTTAATTTGTTTAGCTATTTTCTTACCATGATCATCCTGCACGACAAACACATAAGTAAAGCCATCTCGCAACACTAAGGCTGGCTGAGGAACAGTTAGTGCATTGGTTTGACCAAGCAAAAAATCCCCCCTAGCAAACATCCCTGCTTTAGCTGAGCTATTGCTTGGTAAATCAACATAAACTAAGGTGTTACGTGTTTGAATATCTACTGTAGGTGAAACTTTGCGTACTTTACCTTTTAAAGTAGAGCCGTCAGATGTGGTGATATTGACCAGCTGACCTGTTTTAATTTTAGACAAATCACTAGATACTACTTCTGCTCGCCATTCAAGGCGGCTTTGCCTAATTAACTTAAATAATTCTGTACCCGTGCCAACCACTGCGCCGACGGTGGCCTCTCTGGCAGAAACAATACCGCTGTCTGGCGCAAATATTTGAGTGTTTTTTAGGCGAATTTGTTGCGTGGCTACGGCGGCTTTGGCAACCGCCACCCTCGCCTTAGCCGTATCTGATGCTGTTGTATATTGATCTATTTGTTGATTAGACATGGCCCCTGTATTTTGCAAAGTACGAGCGCGATCGGCGTTGTTAATCGCTTCACGCTGTTGTGCCTCCGCTTCTAATAAACTTGCCTTGGCTTGATTAAGATCTGCAACAATAGATTCTGCCGAAAAATCTGCTAACAATTGCCCTTTTTTAACGACATCTCCGATGTTAACCAATACATTTGTTAATCGTAAACCATTGGCTTCGCTACCAATAATCGCCTCTTGCCATGCTGACACATTACCAGTAGCTGAAAGCTTAAGTGGTAAAACCGTTTGTTGTGGCTCAATAAGAGTCACGGTTAAAGCGGCAGTTGACAGTTGCTTAGTTGCATCTTGATCTGCATGACTGCTATAAATCGAAACCAATAACAACACTAACACGACTGAACCAACACCTAACTTAGTCTGATTAGCGCTCGTTAAGAAAATATTTTTTAAATTAGGCATGGTTAATCTCATTTTTTGTATATATTAAGTGATCACCCTAAAATCATCACTTAATGGTATTAAGTTCACTATCCAAGGTTTGTTCTGATGGATGTGGTGCTGATGTCCACCCACCGCCCATCGCGCGATAAAGTGAAATCCACGCTTGGGTTTGCTCGCTTTGCGTAATAAATACATTGTTTTTGGCGATTAAATTTGCCCTACGGGCTTCCTCTAATTCAAATAAATTTGCTAAATTAGCTTGATGGCGAGTTTCTGTTGCTTTTAATGAAATCTGAAAACCTTCAGCCGCCTTATTAACGTCTTCTAAGCGCATGTGAGCATTATTTAAGGTTGCCATTGCCTCTTCAACTTCACGCACAGCATTACGGGCCACGCTTTCATAAGTGCGCTTATTGGCCTCATACTGTGCTTTTGCCGTTTGAATACTCGCTTGGCGCGTACCCCCATCAAAAATGGGTAAAGAGATGGCCAATGGCCCAATTGACCAAGTTAAACTATCTCGTAACGATCTTTCTGCTCGACTGGTCAGTTTGCGCGAAAAAGAGTCATAAGCTAGGTTGATATTGCCCGCTAAACTTAAACGCGGATAGCGTAACGCTTCATTTTCGGCAATTTCAAAACTAGCGGCAGCCACATTACGCTCTGCATTAAGCACATCTGGACGCTGTGCCAGTAATGTTGCAGGGATAGTTGTCACTTCGATACCAGCGGTTGTAGGCATAACACTGCTGGCTTGAGCTAGCAAATTTCTTAACTCTGGCTCGGCAATAGCGGTTAATGCGACCAAACCTTTAATATTAATGGTGCATTGCAAGGCTTGCTTTTTTAGTAAGTTTTCTGCGTCTGCTGCTTGCGCTAAAGATTGACTCGCACTCGCTGGGGCTAAAAACCCAGCATTAGCTGTTAACTCAGATAATCTAGCTGTTTCGGCGCTGGAATCCGCATTTTGTTTAGCGACTGCCGTTAAATTTTCGCATAAGCGGTAGTTAACGTATTGCGAAGCCGTTTGCGCCGCCACAATAACTCTAGCCTCGTGCCATAAAGCATGCGCACCAACTAAATTAGCCGTTTCTTTATTTTTATTCGCCTTACCTTTACCCCAAACGTCTAACTCCCAACTCGCATCTAAGCCAACACTAGCTGTATTAGTCGTCGGATATTGTATGCCATCTGTAGTTGGAAAAGCTTGCCCACTTCTTGTACGCACAACACTGGCATTAGCATTGAGACTTGGCAGCAGTTGAGCGCCTGCGATGGTCACGGCACTTTTTGCTGCGACCACGCGTGCTTTTGCATTTTCAATATCTGGGCTAGCTTTTTGCGCGGCTTCAACCAGTTGCAACATGACTGGGTCGTTAAACTGTTGCCACCAATGCGATAATGCTTCTAATTTTCCTTCGTGCGCTTGCACTTTTGGTAAGGGTTCCACCCATTGGCTAGGCGGATTTTCAGGATGAAACGTCTCGGTAGAAACAGTACTGCAAGCGGATAAGCTCAGTATCAGCAGACTTGCAATCATGCGTTTATTAGAATTTTGTATCATTGATGCCATTGTTGTAATTTTAAAAAGTTACGTTTTATAAGGTTATGCTCTTAAAGATACTTTTTTAGACTCTCACACAATAACACAAATTTATTGAACAAATCTTGTGCAAGTTTTAGTCATCATTAGTCGTCCGTGTAAAACTAATCTCTTTTAAGTTACTCTTGGTTACGCATAAAGTCAGCCACGCCATATAACTGATTTGCTAATTTCTTCATCAAATCATCCTCTAAATTAAGCTGGTGCATGGCCTTAATCATGCAATACATCCATTGATCGCGCGCAGACTCATCTACTGCAAAAGAAATATGCCTGGCACGCAACCTAGGATGACCATAACGCTCGATATAGAGCTGCGGCCCACCTGTCCAGCCCGTTAAAAACATAAAGAGCTTTTCACGCGCTGAGGTTAAATCAGGCTGATGCATGGCGCGAATAGGAGCGGCTTTAGGGTCGCTCTCCATCACATCATAAAAATTTTCAACCAGCTGGCGGATATTAGCAATACCATCGGTTTCACCACCAAGTAGCTCAAAAAAAGTGCGTTTATCACTACCTGCTTCTTCTATTTTATCTAGCATTATTAATCAACTTTTGGTTTCAATTTTTAGCTTCACTAGGCTCGCGGCTAATTTTGCGCGACCACGCGCTTCATCTGTGTTTGCTCCAGTGGCTAATGCCACCCCCATGCGACGCTTGGTAAAAGATTCTGGTTTACCAAATAAGCGAATATCACTGTTAGGCACAACCAAAGCGGCATCCACCCCTTCAAACGCTAAATTTTTTGCCTCAAATTGCCCATAAATTACGGCACTGGCGCCTGCTTCTCGCAGGCTAACATCTACAGGCAAGCCTAATATGGCGCGGGCATGCAAATCAAACTCACTAAAGCGTTGACTACACATCGTTACCATGCCTGTATCATGGGGGCGCGGACTGACTTCACTAAACCAAACGTTGTCGCCTTGAATAAAAAGCTCTACGCCAAACAAACCTAAACCGCCCAAGCTGTCTGTGACGGCTTTGGCAATATGTTTAGAGGCTTGTATCGCGCCAGTAGTCATGGCTTGTGGTTGCCAGCTTTCAATATAATCGCCATTTTTTTGCACATGGCCAATCGGTTCACAAAAATACGTTTCTATATCACCTTGTGCATTTTTAGCACGCACTGTGAGCAAGGTTATTTCATAGTCAAATTCAATTTGGCCTTCAACTATGACAACCCCTTGATTAACACGGCCGCCTTTACCAGCATACTCCCAAGCAGCTTTCACCTCAGATGCGTTGGTAATGCGCGACTGACCTTTACCTGAGGAAGACATGGTGGGCTTAATAAAACATGGGTAGCCAATCCCCGCATCAATGGCGGCGTGTAACTCGGCCTCACTGCGTGCAAACGCATAAGGTGATGTTGGTAGTTTTAGTTCTTCTGCCGCTAATCGGCGAATGCCTTCACGGTTCATGGTCAATTGAACCGCTTTAACGGTAGGAATTACCAAAGCGATCCCTGCAGATTCAATATCTGCCAGCGTGCTAGTGTTTAGCGCTTCAATTTCTGGGACAATTAAATGCGGTTTTTCTTTTGTGATTAAATCACGCAATGCTTGGTCATTGGTCATATCAATGGTGTAAGCGCGATGCGCCACTTGATGACCTGGCGCATTTTCGTAACGGTCTACCGCAACCACCTCAACGCCTAAACGCTGTAACGCGATAATGACTTCTTTGCCAAGCTCACCACTACCAAGTAGCATAACACGAGTGGCATTAGGGCTAAGCGGGGTTCCGATTTGCATGATTATCTTTCAGAAATAAGTGGTGTGCATTATATCATTTGAGGTAATTTAAAAAAATGCTACCGCATCAGTTTTAGCAAATAGCTAGAATATTTATAGGCAAAATCATTGGATGAAATTTGACAAAATTTTAATGAAGACAGCCTATTTTGAATCAACTTTATTTACACACTTTTGCTGACGGCCCAGAATTCAGCTTATCACATACAACTTAGTACTTTCACTCAGAATAATGTGCTTCGCCTAAAGGCGCCTACTATAGTAGCGGGTATATTCTACGCGGGGCAGTCCTTGCGGTAGCAAGCTTAAAATCTCTCGTAGTAAAGAGTTGGCTCAGCAAAACTGAACAAGGCTATAAGTGAACAAGTTTACTCAACTCTGTCATAAAATGACAAATAATTGAGGAGTAAACGAAATGTCCAGAAGACCCCGCCGTAACCACAGCGCAGCCTTTAAAGCCAAAGTCGCACTAGCAGCCATACAAGGTGACAAAACCTTGAGTCAGCTTGCCGAAGACTTTGAAATACATGCGAACCAGATAATTGAATGGAAGAAACATTTGCTGGCAGAGGCCGCCAGCGTCTTTGGCGTAGCGCCCATAGCATAGCCTGTTGATCTCAAACCTCTTCACGCTAAAATCGGCCAACTTACCTTGGAGAATGATCCCCGATCGAGTCGAGGACAAGCTTTTTAGAAACAGCGCTCGCATGCGCGGGATTGCTGAGCGTAAGGAAATGATTAACCGAAATAGCAAACTCAACATCAGCCGTCAGGCTGAACTGCTCGGCTTTAGCCGTGGCATGGTCTACTACACGCCCAAGCCCATCAGTGAAACCGACCTAGCGTTGATGCATGCCATTGATAAACTGCATATGGAGCATCCCCATGGCAAAAGGCTTTGTCTATTTAACAGCGGTCATTGACTGGGCAACACGCAAGGTGCTGGCACACAAAGTGGCGATTACACTGGAAGCCTGCCATGCGGTCGATGTGCTGAACGAGGCGCTTGCGAACCACCCCACGCCTGACATCGTCAATACGGACCAAGGCAGCCAATTTACCGCCCAGGACTTTGTCGATACCGTACATGCGGCAGACTGTCAGATGAGTATGGATGGGCGCAGTGCCTGGCGTGACAATGTGATGGTGGAGAGATTGTGGCGTTCGGTGAAATATGAACATGTGTATTTAACGGCTTATGATGGCGTGGCACAATTCAGAACCTGAGCATTCAAGCTTGAATAAGCAAGCACCTGATGAGGCTTATTGGAGCCTGTAAATAATTCTGTGTAAATGCGGTTTTGAGTGCATTAATTTAAGGGTGGCACTCTGTCACCCAATTCAATACTAAAGCGATTCAGCGCAGCCTTCCAATCCCGTAGCGGCATCGTCCAT
>JBATAW010000053.1:0-38087 GCA_049662045.1 Methylophilaceae bacterium
ATCGCTTTAGTATTGAATTGGGTGACAGAGTGCCACCCTTAAATTAATGCACTCAAAACCGCATTTACACAGAATTATTTACAGGCTCAATAAATCTTTTTTTGAATTTTGTACTACATTTTGTTCGGTATTAGTGGTCATGTTACGTACCTTTAAAATGCTTCATTTAAAAAAACCACATAATAATTATCGTATGGATTCTAACCTGCTTACAATCAAATATCTATGTTTAACTTATTACCAATAAACTATTTTGAGTTGTTTTAACGCCTTCAATTTTAGAAACCATTTCCTCAGCCATATCTTTCGCAGCATCAAAAGATTCATATGATGCTTGCTCAAGCTCATCAACAATAATCTCTCGCTACATTTGAAAGTGATAAACTGTTGTATTGCGACTCACGCCAATTAAAGCAGTTGTGCATCTTGCCATCGTTCCTGCAACAAAATGCTCTGTTAATTGTGATTGTTTGACGAGACTTAATCTGCTCTTTCTCATGCTGCCCTTATAACACTTTATGCGTTATCTATAAGAGCCCAAAGAAAAATATATAATCAGCGTGATGATGCGAGGCAAGATATATTCGACTACATTAAGATTTTTTATAACTCAAAACGACGTCATAATTCCAATGGTTTGCTGTCTCCGATAGACTATAAAAATCAATTCAAAACAATGGCTGATGAGTGTCTATGAAATAGCAGGCGATTCAGTATTAAATGTTAAAAGTTTTTCTAGCGTGTCATTTGTGCATACAACAGTGGAAGTTTTTTAGGTAAATCTTCTGGTTTTCTTATCACGGCAAAACCGCCAACACCAAACAAATGAGGTAGATACTCGTTGGCTTCATTATCAATGGTGACACAAAACAGTCGCAAGCCTTGCTGCCGCGCCTCATGCAGTGCCATGCGTGTATCTTCAATACCGTAACGCCCTTCATAGCGGTCTAAGTCATTAGGTTTGCCGTCTGTGAGTAATAGAAGCAGACGCTGACGTTGTGGTTGCGCGGCAAGTAAAGTGCTAGCTTGGCGTATGGCGGCACCCATGCGCGTGTAGTAACCAGGTTTAATGGCTTGAATACGACCTCTAGCTAAACCATCATAGCGATCATCAAAACTTTTTAAGCGATTAAAACGTACATTACCGCGTTTTAATGAAGAAAAACCATACATAGCGAAGCGATCACCTGTCGCAGAAAGGGCCTCAGAAAACAGAAATAAACTGTCTCGTATCACATCAATCACGCGCGCATGATCAGAGGCATAAGCATCGGTTGATAGAGATAAGTCTGCCAGTAATAAGCAAGCTAAATCGCGTTGCTGATTGACTTGCGCACGATACATGCCGCGGCTGTCAGAATGGATGCCACTTAGTAAATCTGCTTCTTGCCGTACCCATGCATCAAGGTCAATCTCTTCACCATCTTGCTGCCCTTTGAGCCAAGTTCTAGTCGGCACTAATGCTTGAAATTGGCTACGTAAACGTCTTGCAGTGCGGCGTAATTGTGCTGGTAATTCGCAGGGCTGCGCTTGTGGTGATATAAATTCTTGTAGGCGGCAGTAATCAGGCTGCATGATTTGTTTTTTATAATCCCACTCGGGTAATGAAATACCCTCTCCCAGCGGCGTGTCATCCTCACCAGCGGGTGGCAAATCAAGGTCGAAACGCAGTTTCGCAACCGTTGTTTCGCCGTCGCGGGCAACGGTCATGCTATCCATATCCTCGGCTGCAAGCGCGGCACTTTCAACATCATCCTCTTCATCTTGCGGACGATTCACATTAATATATTCAGTCCATGAAAATAAGCTTTCAGCACGAAACATCATGAGAAATCCATCTTTTCCATCAGGCATCTCAGTACGCTCAGCAGCATGTTTGCGGCGACTTTTAGTAATATTTTTATCGTCAGATTGCTCTCGTTCTGGCGCACCATCACTGGTGTTGACTTTATTGCTCGCACTCATTGGCGGGCTTGGGTGCATCCAAAGCGGCACTGGTTTAAATGGCTTTTTTGAAGGCGGCAAAGCGTGAACGCTGCCTGGTTGCTGGAGAGCTTGGCTAATAGCTAACTCTTGCGCAGCTTCTGCAACTGGCAATTTTTCTGGGGCTATACGTAATGGCAGTAGTGCTGTTACAAGCCTATGGTATCGAGCAGCCAAACCAGGAAAACGTTCTAACGTTGCCAGCGTTGCCGTTTGATTGCGGACAATCCAAGGTAGGCTGTCATCAACGTCAGCCGCTGAAAGTGCTACTAACCACAAATACAAATCGCGATTAAGGCTTCGCTCCGTGAATATATCTATTTTCTCTGGCAAACGTAAGGTTTCACCATCGCGCCAAGATAGCTCAACCCGCTCACCAGTACTTGCCAGTCTATCGCGCCAACTACGACGTGCGCCATGACGGGTCGATGCTGCCGCAGAAAGATTTAAGCCAGCATCGCCGCCTAATGCTCGAAAGAAAATAGCGGCGGTTTTGCCAATTTCAGTCAAACTGACCGCAGCCTCAGCATGCTGTTTATCAGCAACACGCGTAACTAGTTTATGCCAAAGTTCACCGACGTATTCTTCCATATTAACGTTTGCCTAAATGAATATGCTTAACCATGTTTGGTTTATAAACCACTCAGCTTATAAACACATAACTTATAATCCAAAAGTCGCATCAATCACCTCGCGCAACGCCACTGCAGTTTCAGGATCATCCGTTAAGGTCTCAACCAAAGCTGCACAGCATGCTAGTGCTGGCTCGCAGCCATCTTTAATTAGTGTGGCGGCATACACCAGCAAACGCGTACTGGCGACCTCTTCTAAATCATGGTCACGCAAAGCACGGAATGCATTAGCGATTGATACCAAGCGCTTTGCAAGCATATCATCGATACCTGTTTCACCTATAAGAATAGCCTCTTCACGCGCTCGAGAGGGGAAGTCAAAGGCAAGTGAAATGAAACGCTGCCTTGTCGATGGTTTCATCCCTTTAAGAAAGTTTTGATAGCCTGGGTTGTAGGAAACAACCAACATGAAAGATGGTGGTGCAGCTAATATTTCACCAGTACGGTCTATCGGCAATATGCGCCTATCATCCGCTAGCGGGTGTAACACAACGGTTGTGTCTTTTCGCGCCTCTACCACTTCATCTAAATAACAAATACCGCCCTCACGCACGGCTCGTGTTAACGGGCCATCATTCCAAACGGTTTGACCGTCCACAATTAAGTGGCGACCAACCAAGTCAGCGGCGGTAAGGTCATCGTGACATGCTACGGTATAGAGTGGTAAATTAAGCTTTGCGGCCATGTGTGCTACAAAGCGTGTTTTACCACAGCCAGTCGGCCCTTTAATGAGCAAAGGTAAGTTGTTGCGCCATGCACGTTCAAAAAGTTCGACCTCGCTGCCATGTGATTGGTAAAAAGGTAGGTTTTCCATATAATTTCCAGTATTACTTTTAAGTTAATGCAATTAAATTAGTTAAGTTTATTTAAGACCCATTAAATAAGCCACTGCAATTAAACCGCCAACAACAATTAAGTACCCAAACATAATGGCGCGCCACAAAAACTTAGTCTTGTGTAAGCCCATAAAGTAATTGGCTACTAACTGACTTTTTATCATAGTAATTGCTAGCAGCGTAAGCATGACATCTTTGCCTGACTCTCCTGCTTCACCTAAGCTAAACGTAATAATCGTTAGCACAATCAGTGCTAACCAGACAATGGTTAAAAATAGATTTGAGTGTGATTTAGCGTTATTCATACTGCCCTAACGTATGATGTAAATTAGTGGAAATAAGATAATCCATAGAAAATCGATCATGTGCCAAAATGAGGCACCAGTTTCAACACCAACGTAGTCTTGGGCACTGTAGCCTCCACGTCTAGCCTTCATGATAATAACAGCTAGTATGACCATACCCATCAGTACATGCATAAAATGAAAAAATGTTAGTGACAAATAAAACATATAAAAATTATTAGTACTCATGGTGATGTCTGCGGCATATTTTGCGTAAAACTCCACCATTTTGATACTAACAAATACACTGCCAAGTAAAAATGTACCTGTCAGCCATTGCGCGCATTGCTTGTTCAACCCCTGCCTAATAGCAGCAACTCCTCGCACTACAAAGTAACTGCTAGTAATGAGTACTAAAGTATTGACCGCACCAGAGGTAAGACTCAATGTCAGTTGCGAAGCATTAAATAGCTCGACATTATTTGCACGAGCAAAGGCGTAGGCCACAAAAAGCACGCCAAAAGCCAACATCTCTGCAAAAATAAAAATCCAAATTGCAAAGTCACCCGGAAGACCTTCTTGTTGAAGCACATCACTAGATTGTTTCATTTGCTTCCTGTAATAAAACCTTGTTAATTGTTTTTTAAAGATGTATTAATTAAATATCTTTTTAAAATACTAAGCCATTATTGTAAGTAAAATTTTCAGAAAAAGTTAAATATAATAAAAAAGAGGAGATTAGTCTCCTCTCTTAAGTTGATTATTACTACTAGTTAGTTATTCTAATGCGTGGCTTTCACCTTTAACAAAGAAGCTACGAATGAAAAGCAGTAGACCAATCAGAAATACCAATCCAGCACCTTCACGCGCCCAGTAAAAAATTGATATTGAATCTTGCACCGCCATAAAGCTCATTGGTGAGGTAGATATACGTTGCAACCAAACTTGCACGAAGCCTGCGCTAGTTAGAAGCAAGGCAATAGAGAACATGGCTACGGTCATTAACCAGAATGCCCACATTTCCATAATTTGTGCTCTTTCTGGGTTGGCAGCACGTCCACGAAGAATAGGCATAGCGTAAGAAATCATGGTGAGCACTACTAATGCATAAGCTCCGTAGAACGCTAAGTGACCATGTGCTGCCGTCAGCTGCGTACCATGAGTGTAGTAGTTAATTGGTGCAAGTGTATGTAAGAAACCCCATACTCCAGCGCCTAGAAAAGCCACAACACTAGTACCTAGAGCCCAAACAACAGCAGCTTTATTTGGGTGATCGCGACGGCGTTTATTCACCATGTTGAACGCAAATATAGTCATCATTAAAAATGGAATAGGTTCAAATGCTGAGAAGATAGAACCCCACCACTCCCAATAAGCTGGTACACCAATCCAGAAGTAATGGTGACCTGTTCCAATAATGCCGGAAATCAGCGTCATTGCAATAATGACATATAACCATTTTTCAACCACTTCACGGTCAACACCAGTTACTTTAATCAACACGAAAGCCAGCATTGCACCTAGAATCAATTCCCACACACCTTCAACCCAAAGATGCACCACCCACCACCAATAGAATTTATCTTTCACAAGGTTGACTGGGTTGTAGAACGAAAATAGGAAAAATACAGCCAAACCAAGCATACCTAGCGACAACACTAAACTAATTGCAGTTTTGCGACCTTTAAGCACGGTCATTACAACATTTAACAACCAAGATAGCGCAACTAAAACAATACCAACCTTGGTCGGTAACGGTTGCTCTAAGAACTCGCGTCCCATGGTATTAAGTAAATCATTACCAGTCCATTTTGCGAGCGATGCGTAAGGCATCAATAGGTAACCTAATACAGTCAGTACGCCAGCCGCTAAAAAAACCCAAAAAGTAATGATGGCTAACTTAGGGCTAAATAGCTCAGTTTCTGACTCTTCTGGAATCAAATAATATGATGCCCCCATAAAGCCAAACAAAAGCCATATAATAAGCAAGTTGGTATGCACCATCCGAGCCACGTTAAAAGGAATGGCAGGGAAAAGAAAATCCCCAACCACATACTGAAGCCCCATAATCAGACCAAAAATGATCTGACCAAGGAATAAGGCAATTGCGGCGATGAAGTAGGGTTTCGCCACTGCCTGAGATGTGTATTTCATAATCGGTATCTCCAAATAAATAAGGGCAAATTAGCCTTCTATGTTGGGTGGCCACTTGCTAGTGTTAATTTCTGAAGCATATTTCAGAAAAGCTACCAAATCATCCAAATCTTTATCGCTTAAATTAAATTGTGGCATTTGGCGTCTTCCAGGCACACCAGTTGGCTGGCCTTTAATCCATGCTTTAATAAAATCTGGCCCGCGACGGATGTAAACATTGCCTAGTTCAGGCGCAAAATATGCACCTTCACCCAACAGAGTATGGCAACCAATACAATTATTGGTCTCCCACAGTTTTTTTCCGTGCTCCACGGCTGGCGTAATGTTTTGACTATTATCTCGCGTCGGCAAAACTTTCATGGTGTCGAAAGTAAGCGCAAGAAATAAAAGGAAGAAAAACACTCCCCCACCAAAAAAAACATTTCGCGCCATGGACTTTGTGAAAGTTGCGCTCATAACATTCTCCTTTGAATTACAGAGTTAATAAAAATACAGCTCAAACCATAACAGATGGTGGCATTTTAGTTTGATAAAACGCATACTTCTAATAAGATATATAAATTATACATGTTTTAAGAGCTTCAACCAAAACAATTTAAATTTAATTTAATTTTTAGCAAACGGCACCAGAGAGTGAGAGAAGGAGCCTTTGTTAACCATGGCGATCGAGCGCCTGGCTTCTATTTGCTACTCGATGGTCAGATAAAACTAGTCTTCATTTATCTATGAGACGATGAAAAAGTCATTGGCTTGATTCATCCATGTGAATGCATTGGTGATGCGGTCTAATTTTCGGATAATTAATTTCCAATAAATGTATAAGCAAATTTGGACGCTAAAGTATTGTTAATGACTAGAGATGCGACTAAGTAACGGTCTTACTTTAGTTCGACGTATGTTGGCTTGCATATCTGCCAGTAATCGCCAACTAGTCAGTGATATTGAGTCTATTCATTACATAACTGTACGCAGCGTCTTATTGGTTATTTATTACACCTTTATATAGTTACCAATATTATGACTTAAATATTTAGTAAACTAGTGGCCATTCACAATTTATACGCCAATGACGACCCAAGAGCAGACATGCTATCTTTCCAAGTGAACTCCTTGTAAGCAATTGAAATACGATGTCTATCAAAGCTTCCAGACTTTATATCAAATTGCCCGCATTCGAAGCATTAGAATCAGGCAATACAGTCTTTAAATCCCAGCGCTGTACGTGAACTGCCAATCTCGATAACTTTTGGCGGTTGCAAACCCTTCTTGACCCACTTCAAAACCATGTGTTTTTAATGGCTTAACATCAGATAAGCTATAAACGCCCACAATCGTGCCTTTATGCAATATCAATCCCCAGTCTGCTTTTCCAGTCATTGGATCTATGTATAATTTTCGCAAATGATGCTTAATGATAGGTAAGCGTTGATCAGTGATCAAATTATCTAGTGTTTTGGGCAGTTGTTTAACACCACTAGGCGTTGCATTGTAGTAGCTGACAATAGCTTCTATAAACTCATGCCCAATAAATAATAGTTCTTTTTCGTGTTCGCGTTGCATTTCTGTTTTCCAAAGCACCCCAACGGCGGCCATGCCAATACCAGCAATCGCAATCACAATGAGCAGGCCGATATAAGTGAAGCCATTTCTAATGACTTTAATATTGTTTGAATGATTAATAAATGCTTTTTGCATATCACCATTCCGCATAACGTGAACCATCTTTGGCAGTGCCTTGCGCACCGCTGCGTACATCTTCTACGCCCGCTAAAGCAGTGTCATCCTTAATAAGAAGCCATGTGCTATTTTTTTCTGTGATTGGGTCTACAGGTATTTTATTGATGTATTTACGCTCGACTAACTGCACTAAACTTTCTGGGTATCGTCCGTTATCACCATAATATTTATCTATCGCTTCTCGCATAGCCGTTAAGTCTTGATGTAGAGTACTTTCTTTTGCGCGTTCTAAATTGGCGAAATATCGCGGCGTAGCAATCGTGAGCAACAACGCAACGATCGCTAACACGACTAACAACTCAACTAGTGTAAACCCCTGTCTAATGCTCAATTTGTGATGGTTACCATTGCGCATAAGGAATTCCATTGATGCCAGTTTGGTTACTGCGTGAGTAAATGTCATAAACATCTTCACCAGAAACAGGGTTACTCGCTTCACTATCATAGCTCCGTAAACCCCAAACGCTTTCATCATGCACTAGGTTATCACTCGCTTTTATTAACATTGGGTCAACTGGGATTTTACGTAAAAATTTTAAGATGTGTTTATTCGCATCTTTTTCATCTGGCACACCAGTCACCAGTATTTCTAAATTGGGTGGATAACCAGTTTCTTCAATGCTTTTTTTTATCCGCCCTTCATCCGCTGCTTTTTTATAAGCGTCAATCGCATCACGAATTTGCCGCAAATCTGCCCGTAACTCAGTTTCTTTCGCTCGTTGCACATTCAGTTTAATCACCGGAAATGCAGCAGAACCAAGAATTGCGACAATCACCAAGGTAACCACTAGCTCAATCAATGTAAAGCCATACGTATTTTTGGCTGACATAGCACAAGTCATCTACCGATAGGCTTTCTATCTGAGGCAATATTTTTTTCAGAATTTTCGCCTTCATATGGAGCAAGCACAGATGACCCCAGATTACTTGACTCTGGTTCTGCTATAGGCTCAGTCGTGACGCTATCTTCAGGTTGCGGTGCTTCACTTTGGATTTGGGGTTCTGTCACACTTTCCTTAAAGGTTTCACGTGGGTCACTAGGCATGCTGGTTGTTGGAATACTGATTTTTGGTCTATCAGTAATCACATTTTCCGTGCCAGACCAATATTCGGTTAGCTCTGCTTGTGGACGCACAATGTTGCCCAAGATGCGTGGTGTGATTGCCAATACAATCTCAGTTTTATTTTTATTATCACGTTGATTCGAAAATAGACGGCCCAACAAAGGTATATCACCAATACCTGGTAATCGGCTCGCATTTTTGCGCTCATCATCAGAAATTAAGCCTGCCAAAATTTGTGTTTCATTGTTTTTTAAACGCAATAGCGTACTAGCGTTACGCGTGCCAATGGTGTAAGCAACCGTGCCTGCTGGGGTCACCGTTTTAGCACCAAGGCTACTGACTTCTAAAGCTATTTTAATATTAACGTAATCATTCATGGTAATGCGTGGCTCAACATCAAGTTTTAAGCCAACATCAATATATTGAACACTCTCAGAAACGCCCGCATTCGCCACGGCTGTGCTAGTTATAATAGGCACTTTATCACCCACTAAAATTTTAGCTTTTTCGTTATTGCGAACACGAATACGTGGATTAGAGAGCAATGTCACATCATCAATCATCTTTTTGAAATTAAGCGCTGGGTTAGGTGACACGCCAATTAAACTAGAATTAATATCATCACGCAAAATTTTCAAAGTCAACGGTGTAGGCGTTGTGACTGCAAGTCTGTTGGGGTACTCGATACCTAACTCTTGTAAGCGTGATCGACTAATCTCTAATATCTCCACTTCTAACATCACTTCAGGGTCTTCAAGATCGTTGGCAGCAACCAGCCTCTCAGCAATACGAGTCGCTTCTGGCGTATCTCGCATCACAATCATATTCAGTCTATCATCCACAAAAATATCTTTGGTCTTAAGCATGGTTTTAAGTAAAGCGGCGACTTGCCTTGCCGAAGTGTTGCTCAAGTAAAAACTACGAATCACCAGATCTTGATAGTCTTTTAACTTTTGCTGTGTATAAGGAAAAATTAACGCGGTATTATCAGAAAGTGCTTTTTTTTGCAGCCCATTAGTAGAAAGCACTAAATCGATAGCATCTTCAACCTTTGCTTTTTTAATAAAAATAGTCGTTTTAGTATCAGGCTTAATGTCTTTATCTAAAATAAAGTTAATACCCGTGATGCGAGAAAGGACTTCAAACACCACCTTAATATTGGTGTCGCGTAATTCAAGCGTCACTGGCTTATCAAATTTTGGATTTAAACGCGGCGGTTCGTTACTAATCGCTTCAACTTTATCCATTATTTCTTGCTGCAAGCTTAGCGCCGCAATATTATTCGGGCTTTGTAGCAACACTTTATGCATAATTTTTTTTGCTGCATCTGCTTTGTTTTTGCCAAACAACGCTCGTGCCTCTTCAATTTTTTTATTATTTGCAAGTTCACGCTCTACTGTAGCTTTACCATTGATAGCACGCGCTTCATTTGGCATCATCACAAGAATACGGTCGTAGATAGCGTTCGCATCCTGATAATTGCCAGCATTCTTAGCTTTATCAGCATCAGACATCAATTTTGTCACGGCTGACTCTTGCGTGACTAACAGATTTTTGCGTGGCACTAGCTCTTCAGGTTTCTGCTCAACCTCTTGTTTAGCCATGCTGACTTGCGTTTCAACGGGTTTTTTTGAAAATTTTAACGTGTCCCATGGTGCAGAAACACAACCTGTCAATTGCAGAGTGCAAAACAATATCAGTGCAAAAAAATTTAGGCTATTCAGTGTTTTTATATTTAATAGGGTCATGACTAATCCGAAGGTTGATTATTTTGAGCTTCAAATTCATCTACTGGGTTAGTAATAGTTGGATTTGATGTTGTAGCTTTCAGTAATACTTTTGGTAAATTAAGCGGTAAATAGGTAAAACGTAGCGATGTTTCGCTCTCACCGTCTAACCGCCACGATTGATCCACTTTTTCACCTTTTATTACAGTATAAAGGTTGTTGTTAGCCATTAAAAAAATGACAGTGCCTTGTGTCGTACCTTCTAGCTTCCCATTGTAAATAAATGGCAATGGCGGCGCGGTTGGCTTTGGTGGCGGTGCTGGCAGTACTTTCTCTACGGGTGGCGCTACATACCAGCTATGCACAGCAAACAAATCTTGCACTGGCTGCTGCATAGGGACACGTTTATAGCCTTTAAATGAAGATTGAGCTGCATCAGAGGTAGATTTCACATCAACAATGGGCGACATGCTATTGGTACGGGTGTTTGTATTCGAAATTGGTGATCCAAGATTAATTTTAGTTGTCGTCACGATTGCAACTTCTTCATCTCCACTTCGAAGTGCTGTCCATGCAGTCAAACCCAGCGTGACGAGCAATATAATGTATAGGAGTGTGTTGTTTTTATTTGGGGCTGAAGCATTGAGCGTCATCATTTATTCCCTTTTAAAAAAATCACCAATACCAAGCGCGCTTCAATGGTGGGTGCAGTGATGTTTTCTCGCTTCAATTGCATCTCACTCAACGCCAGTGTAGGTAACTGCAACATAATTTCATCAATAAATGCACGCATTTGTGGGTATTGCCCCACCACTGGCAGCTGTATTTCATAGCGGCTCAAGCCCTGATTGTTTGTTTGCTTAGCATTACTTAAGGTGAGTTTATAGTCGCCACGATTGAAGGCTAGCTGATGTTTAAGTGCCGTTTGTTGTATCAAATGCAGTGCTGAAGATAATTGTGTATTAGCAGGAAATTCTGCATAAAATTCGCTAACATTGCCTGTTGAGCTAGGTGTTGCAGCCATTTTAGGCGTAGACAAAGTCTTACTATGGGTTTGCGTTTGAATTAATTGTTCTTGACTGACTAATATCGCTTGTTTGGTGGGGTAGTACTTTAAGCCGAAAAAAATCAGGTTTGCTAATATAAGAGCCGCACCAACTAACCCCAATAGCCCTAACTGTCTAACAAGTCGCATCACTCGCCAGTAAATATGCGGCATCATCGCGTTAAATTGGTTCATCTTGCTGTTGAGTCACTATATGACAATTCGCTTGGTGCTAACTCACTAGGCGCTGAGTTACCAATGGTTGTGCTACTGGGCAATTTATAAGCCGTTTGCCAGCGCGCAAATAAACTAAATCGAATAGGTTTATCCTGATCGGCATCGTTAACCACATGTTTTTGCAAATAGACTTGTGTTAAGTTAGGTTGCTGGGAAAGGCGATCAATATAGGTCAGCACAGTCGTGTAGTTTTTTGCTTCGCCAGAAATGATCACTTGTTGTTTTTTGCTATCAGGTTGCAAGGCCAATATTGCCACATCTTTCATACTAGATTTGCCTAGCGCATCAAAAAGCGCATTCCAAGGCATCTTCAATTCAATTTCAGCCAACTTCAGTGTTTGCAACTGCTCTTGATTAATTTGCTGAGATGCTGCTACAGGTTTCACCAAGGCTGATCTTTGTTGCGCCTGCTCCAACACTTGCAATTGTGCTTGAGTCGCTTCATGTTGATTTTGCAAGATTTGATAAGCTTGCCAAGTTAAAACGGAAAATGCGCTAGCTGTGATAAAAACAATCCCACCCAGCCACGTCCATGTTGGTAGTTCGGATGCTGATCTGGTTAACTCCAGCTCTAATCGCGCCGTCATTGCAATGCCTCCAGCATGGCGTAATGTGGATCTAAGCCTTTAGATGATTGACTATCCATGCTAATACGCTGTAATGTCCATCCAGCAATGTGCGGCAAGTTGGTCGTTTTGTGATTAGGCGCATAGACCATAAGCACGAAATCTGCTGCTTTTTCGTTGCTCATCCCCTCACGCAAGGCTATGTTCTTAAGCTGTGCTGGCCAATCTAGGCCGAGTGGGAAACTATGAATTTGTTGCCAATGCCCATTTTTTAAATGGGCAAATAATAACCGTCCAAATTCCACCACTGCAAAATATAATTGATCTGCGACCAACTTTAATTTAATGCGATTAAACACAGGCATTAAATACGGCTGTACACTAGCTAGACGCATTTTATATTGATGTGCCAGCTTAGTGAGTGCTGCTATTAAAGCTTGATCAACGGCGACGGTCATTGTAGGTTGATTTGGTGGGGCATCATCACACTGAATATGCCAAGTTTCTGCGATATTGCCATAAATCTCACGGTGTGAAGCCCGCGCATATTCGACTTTTTCACCTGCACGCATCAAGCTATGGTGCGCAGGCAAAACCAAATAACGTGCAAAGTCACTTGCCAAAACAATATTTAGACTTTTTGAAGTTGATAGTTGCATGCTTGCCAGCTTAGCGTGCAGCTGATTAAGTGCCTGATCCCAACCTAGCTCTATTGATGGCTTTGCAATCAGTGCGTATTGCTTTTGCATTACGCGTTTGTTCAACCCAGCCGTTTGTATTATCGCAACGGATTGTGGGCTGATGCCTACCAACACTTGACTTGAGAATGGATTAGGCCACAAAGGTGACACGATTAATTTCCTGTAATGTGGTTATGCCTTTTCCTGCCGCCTCAACGGCCGCCTCGCGCAGTGTACGCATACCGCTACGTTTTGCAGCTTCTTTCAGTTTGCGGATCGGCTCACGCGCTACAATCATTTCGCGCAATTCATCATTTAGAGTGAGTAACTCGGCCACAGCTTTGCGGCCATGGTAACCTGTACCACGACAATGCCCGCAGCCGAGTCCATATTTAAAAGTCATGCTCGCGGCATCGGCTTCGATAATGCCTGATTCTTGTAACAACGCTCGATCGGGGTGGAAATCTTCAACACAATGTGTGCAAATAGCGCGAATCAAGCGCTGCGCCATAATGCCGTTTATGGCGGCAGTAAAACTATAGGGATCCACCCCCATGTGCATAAAGCGGCCAATGACATCCAGCACACTATTGGCATGCACTGTAGTAAACACCAAGTGACCAGTCAGCGCGGCCTGCACGGCAATTTGTGCAGTTTCTGAATCACGAATTTCGCCCACCATAATTTTGTCTGGGTCATGCCTTAATACAGAGCGTAAGCCTCGCGCAAAAGTCAGCCCCTTTTTTTCGTTCACTGGAATTTGTAAAACCCCTGGTAGCTGATACTCGACTGGGTCTTCGATGGTAATAATTTTGTCATTGCCCGTATTAACTTCAGAAATGGCTGCATAGAGTGAGGTCGTTTTTCCACTGCCTGTAGGCCCAGTCACCAACACCATGCCATAAGGTTCTTTGGCTAAGCGCCTAAATTGTGCGATGGTTTTTTCATCAAAACCTAATACCTGTAAGCTTAAACCGCGTGCTTCATCAGAAAGTGCTTTGCGATCTAGTACACGTAGCACGGCATCCTCACCAAACACGCTAGGCATAATTGACACTCGAAAATCTACATCTCGCCCTTGTGTTACCACTTTAAAACGACCATCTTGTGGCACACGTCGCTCAGAAATATCTAATTGCGACATTACTTTGACTCTAGAAATAGCTTGTTCTGCGTTATCTAAACCTTGCATACCGCCAACTGCCGCCATTACCCCATCTATGCGGTACTTGATAACTAGGCCTGTCGCAGAGCATTCTAGGTGAATATCACTCGCGCCTATTTTGAGCGCATCATATAATGTGGAATTGATGAGTTTAACAATAGGATTGGTGTCTTCGTTAATCGATTTTAATGATAATCGCGCGACCGTTTCATCATCATCCATGCCGCGAATTTCAGTATCTGCAACAATGCCATCCATGGCACGCAAGGTGTCTTCGTGCCGAGCTAAATAAGCCGCAACATCACTACGATGCGCCAAGCGCCAGCTAAATTGTACTGATATTTGTTCTAGCGCCCAATCTTGCAAACTTGGGTTAAAAGCATCAGCAAACGCTAGAATCAACGCGTTATTTTCGTCATAAAAAGCGAGGCATTCTTTTTTTTGTGCTAATGCAAATGGAACAATCTCAAACGCTGGCTTAAGATCATGCATTTCCTTCATGCTAATTGGCACATATTGCATGGCACTTGCCAGTGCATTTAAAAACGACTCTTGTGGGTAATTTACTAGGCTTTCAAGCGTTTCAATCACTCTACGCTTTTCAGTTTTTGCCATTATTTTTGCCTGCGCAATGTCCGCAACACTAATGCTAGCTTGTTGACTAAGGTCTTGTTGACTAGAGTCTGGTGCATTCATTGTATATTCCCTGCCAACTCAAATATTGGCATATATAATAGTAGTACCACTACGCCAATGACTAAGCCTATCAATAGCATCAGTATTGGCTCAAATAATTTGGTAAACCAGTCTATCCAACGCGATAACTCTTCATCATAAAATGATGCAATACGCTCCATCATATCGCCAATACGGCCACCCCGCTCGCCCACGCGTAACATGCGCAGCGCCACTGGCGTGGTCAGGCCTGTTGATTCCATCGCTGAAGAAATAGGCTGGCCGTTGCTAATGGCTTGAATTGCTTCCCGCATTCTGCTGCGCAAAGACACTTGCAATAAGCCTGAAACCGATTCTAGTGCAGGAATAATCGGTGTACCGCCTGTGAGCAACATACCTAAAGTACGATAAAAACGTGCCAGCTGGAAAATACGTAAACGCTCACCCAGGGCAGGAATGCGCCAAAATATTTGGGTAAACCATTTTTTCACTGCGCTCAATGAAAATACATAAATCATAGCGACAAGGCTAATGGCTGTACTGATCAACATTTGCTTGCCATGGCTTTCAATGAATAACCCCCAAGCCAACAATACTTGTGATAAAAAAGGTAAATTGCCGCCTGTGCCTTCGTATATACGGCTGAATTTTGGTACAACAAACCCGATTAAAAATATAATAACCAAGCCACCCACGATTACTAATAAAAGCGGGTAAATAGAGGCGCTGATGATTTTTTTTTTGATTAAGCCTAATTGATGCTCATAAGCGACGTAACGGCTTAACGCTTCTGGTAAATCCCCTGTTTTTTCACTAGCTCGCACAGTGGCCACATAAAGCACGGGGAATGCTTTGGGCATGAGCGACAATGCTGCAGAGAAAGTTTGTCCCTGATAAAGGGCTTGCAATAAGCGGTCTAAAATATGTTTTGCTTCTGCTCGCGTTTCTTTTTCTGTGAGCGCTTCAATCGCTTCTACTAAGTTTAGCCCAGCTTCTAATAAAGCTAACAGCTCTTGACTAAACAAGGCTAAGGGAAAGCCCTTGCTGGGCTTTAGCCTAAATGAAGCAACTTTTGGTTTTGCATTAATGGCGTAATAACCCTCAGCCTGCGCTTGCGAAATCGCCTCATCTTGATGGTTAGCCGCGATGGTTAATAAAACCATTTCTCCACCACGCACTGCTCTGACTTCGTAATCCATCGCCGAGTATCTTGCTTACCAGCTCACAACATCTTCAGCTTCTTTCAACCCACCTGGCTGACCATCTTTGCCTAAGGTAAAAAGATCATAATCCCCATGCTCCCCAGGAGACTTATACTGATATGGCACATCCCAAGGATCATTTGGAACACTTTTTTTAAGGTATGGGCCAGACCACTTAAGCTCGTTAGTGGGCGCCTTATTGAGTGCATTCAAACCCTGTTCTGATGTTGGATAATGACCAGTATCAATACGGTATTGATCCAATGCTTTGCCAAGTGCATCGAGTTGCGCACGCGCCGTTTTGGTTTCTGACTTACCAATTTGCTCAAAATATTTAGGGCCAACATATCCTGCAAGTAAACCAATAATCACCATGACTACTAACAACTCAAGCAGTGTAAAACCGCGGCTATGTTTAACGCTTTCACGCTGCTTAGACAGCCCATGTGGCATTGATGGCATGAATGCTTGAGTAAAACCCATTGAGAAATTTCTGTTTTTCATGACACACACAGCAAACTAAACAAATGTGCATGAGCTTTTTCTACCTGACTTGGGCAGAAAATACTGGCATGACTTCTAATCCAACACACTCTTTTCATACTTGCTTCCCAGTATTCTTAATAAGCCACTTAAAGCCAATTTACAGTTGAGTGTAGCTTAAATTAATGCACACATCCAGATTCATCGCTTTATTATGACGTTACAATTAGACATTAACTACAATGCATATTAACCAGTCAGGCTTATATTAGTAGCCTCCTAAAGAGGTACTGCCAAAGTGGTAACAGCAAGCGTTTATCCCATATAAATTAATAGCTTAATTGAAAAATAACTTAATAATTTATATATTACTTGACATGAAATAAATAAGCGAGTAATTTTAAATTTTAACATCATTTATTTGACATCTATTTGTTGATAACCCATAAAAAATTACACTACCCATGCCCATATCAAATTTTCTAAGTCAACCCCCTTTAAAAAAGGAACTAAAAGAGTACTTTATTGAAGCTAATCGTGGCATTTTTCCATCCGACACACTAAATTGCGTTGCACACCTCATTTTGTGCATTGATACTCCAAATGAAATTAGCAATATTGCCCTCGACTACCTCATTCTAAAGCTTTCCGCCGATCGCGCTAACTTAGGCTTTGTTGAAACATCTGATAAATATTATAAACCTGCGTCAATACGAAACAATCACATTTGCCCAACAAAAAATGAGGCGGGATTTGTTTTCTCAAATCAGAGTAAAATTTTTCAGAAGGCGCTAAAGCAGCATAGTGCCGTTGTTTGCAATGACGTAAGTGTATCAAGCCTATTATGCGACTCTAGAGTAAGTTTTGAATCTATCAAAAGTCGATCTATGCTGATCCAAAGACTCACCATAAACGGTAAGCTAGTGGGTTTAGCGTGCGTGGACTTTACAAATCAACAACATGAGTGGGATTCAAAAGAAATACTTTTTATGGAATCTTTTTGTGATACTTTTCTTGGCCCGGTATTAGGCATAAGCCAGCACTGGTATAAACCTAATAAACTTCAATCGCATAAAAAACCTTCCACCTGTGAACTCGCCGCCATCAGATTAGCGGCAAAAGGTTTAAGCTATAAACGTATTTCAAACGATTTAGGCAAGTCTGTCCGTACCATTGAAAATCAACTTAGAAATGCACGTAACAATTTAGAAGCAACTAACCTCCCTGAATTAATCAACAAATGTGAAATTTGGCTTTAGTTTTATAAAAAAATGGTGGCTAGTGAGTTATCACAAGCCACCATACCTTTAATCAAACCACTTATTGCATCTGTGGTTTGCAAGAAGTTCCAGCAGGCGACATACCGCCACTAGAAGCCACTAACACATTCTTTGTGAATAGTGTTTTATTACCTGCATCGCTGTCAGCCACTTGAAGTTCAGGGGTGGCATTATTAGCCACGATATCTTCTAAAGGCGGTGGAGTCACATAGCTAACCGCTGGGCGAACGCTAGGGAAGTGTAGATCCAAACTTGCTGGCACATTCATCGCATCTGGATTTTTTATGCCACGATTAACATTGTACGGTTCCGTAAATACACCATATAAACCTGGTTGCATCTTGTAGTTCACGGTTTTGCTACCTTTAGCTGCATTGGCTAAATACTTACCAGGGTCATTCCAGCTAGCGCCGTCTAGATTAGCCGTAAATTTAATATCAACTAAAACACCATCACACAATGGAGTGACTTCTTCATACTGTGTTGGCCAGGCAGCGCCACCACTCGTTGCTGGGTAACGACCCCAATCACCACCTTTAAGTGGGCAAGCACCGCCACCGCCATATGATGCGCGATTTGGGTGATGTACGCCATACACTGGCAAACCTACCACTTTTTGGAGGCTAGAATCATCTCTGTCACCTCTATGTTCATCTCTGTCACCTCTATGTTCATCTCTGTCACCTCTATGATCATCTCTGTCACCTCTATGATCATCGCCACCTTTTGACCCAAACACATTAAAAGTAGGGTTTTGTGTCAGTTTAGTTTTAAGGTTAAGACGCCTTGTTTTTAGAGAGTCATAATAGGCACCTTCAGGACGAACATAACTAAAATCATTGTTGTTTTTATTGTCATACACCGCTAACACAAACAGGTAAGGATGATTGAAAAATGGACGCTCTACAAGGTAATACTCAGCGTTTGTTTTTTCAGTATCGACGGCTTTCCAGTCCGTATAAGACTTATCAAGACCTTTTACTCCTACGTTGACCCATGATTTAGCGTCAGGCATATGAGAGATACGCACTAGGTTAGTATAATTTTCTTTTACGTCTAAACCTGCACGCTTACCTAAAGGACCAACTTTATTTGCACCTGGCTGGCTGAAAACAAAATTCATCGCTTCTCTAGCATGCGGGTAATCATTTTCAGACATGGTGCAGTAAAAACTTGGCAAATCAATTGCTTCATGCTTAGCATACTTACCTGCAAAAATAGGATGTGAAATCGGCATATCTACAAATTGTAATTTTCCGTCCTTCAACTTTTCATCTGGGTACTTATAAAAGCCCCAGCTTCCTGCACGGTCATAACTACTATAATCATTTTGAATAGTCGCTAAGTTAGCAAAAGCTAAGGGATTAGCATTTGGTGCCAATCCAGCATGCCCAGCCTTTAAATATTGGCGTACAGTGCCGTTTTCTTGCATGCGCCATAAGCCATGTTTGCCCTCACCAATCATGGTCATGACCTGCTCCGCCACGTTAACAAATCTATAGGTATAGTTTGTATACATATAACCTACATAAAATGGCAGATGTGGTATCAATGAATGTGTATTGTGAGGGCGGCTTCCATCTGGTGCACCCATCGTAACACCTTGGCCTGCAGGTATGACTTCATCATGTGTATAAAAGAATGGATCTGCATTGATTTGGCTTATGTTTGGATCGGCGTAAGCGTTCCCTGCCATCAACGCGAGTGCTCCTAGCACTGCTAGCGAACGTTTTGAACGTAATATTTGCATCTTAATTCCCCTTATCTATCATTAAAATTTCAAAAATATTTAAGCCAACTTCTAGCCCAACGTCTACTTATGCACCACCAAATTCACGGTTACCACAAATAAAGCCTACGCCTTGACTATCAGACGAGAAGGTAATCGTTGCGCCTTTTGGAAAATAAACCACATCACCCGCTTTAAGCTTAGCTTTGCTAAAACCATCAGAAACGTTCATTGTGCCTGAAATGATAATTTTTGCTTCGTCATACTCGTAGGTATAAACTAAATCTTTACCGCCTTTTTCCATTCTAAAAAGACCACATGTTAATGGCATTGTCTTGTTAGCATTATGTACAATATCTTTAAGATAAGCATTGGTACCTTCAACTTTCATTGAGGGTAATTTCGTGTTTTTTGCGCCAGGTAGTACTTGCATTTTAGCCGCTGGAACAACTTCCATTTTTGCATCTTCTGCAAATGCAGTCGCTGAACTTAAGCCGCAAATAATTGCTAATGTTGATAGTGCCAGATTTGTACTTTTCATGTAGTTTTCATTCCTGTAGTATTAAATTAATTCGGCCTGCTAAAAATAAATAATTCTTAGTGCACGTTACAAATTGTAAGCAGGAAGAACAAATTAAACATGACAATAAACCCCTATAACTTGGTTACTAGCAATAAAATGTGTCACCCATACAGACTAAGCTAATCACTTTATGTTACAAGGAGGTTTGTAGTCAGGTTTTAGACATAATTTAGATTGAACATGTTGTTAATCAAATGCCCAACATGCAGACTATTTTAAGGGGTATAGACACTATATTTTTTTGAAGGTAAATAGCCCCGCTAACTACTGGGCTACTAACTCGCGACTCTTAACTTAAGCCTATCAGCCAAAAAACCAGCGATATAACTTGAAGCCATGCTGGTCATTTGGTTAGAAAAATTTTAGAGTGGCTTCACGCTCACTTCAATACCATGCACCGCGGTACTCTCTCCCATATCTGATTTATGCCCAGGGTTAAGAATGTTAACATTGGCGTTTTCTGGCTCATTTTTTGGCCAACGACCCTTATGTACCAACACCACGCCACGTGGCAGGGATGCATCAATCACAACATTTAGTTTCAATTGGCCAATATCATTAGAGACCAGCGCCATTTCTCCTGCGGTCACTAAGCAATCTGTAGCGTCTTTGGGGTGCATGAATATAGACGCCTTGTTTGACTGCTTGGAAACTTTAGCCACATTGCCAAAACTGCTATTTAAAGACCAAGAGCCTGCTGGCGATAACATCCGTAAGTAACCCGCCTTTGGTTTAGCGTCAAAAATGGGTAAAGGGATACGTGGGTGACCATTGGCTTCTGCTGAAGATGAGGCCAGCTCTATCAGCCCTGAAGGCGTGCCAAATTTTAGATCACCAAACTGAACTCTAGGCATCAGCGGCACGGGCGTTGATCCTTTGCGGGCTAATGACTCGAAACTCTCGCCAATATCTGCATGTTTCATTAAATGCGCCAGAATTGATGCATCAGTTTCATGTAATTCTGGTTCGTTATATCCCATGGCTTTAGCCAAGTGTCGAAATATTTCTGGATTAGGTAGCGATGATCCCAAAGGCTCCATCACCTTGACTTGAGCTGAAAGTGTTAAATGAAAATATCCAGCTACTAGGTCATCAAATTCCAGAAAGCTGGCCGCAGGCAAGATAATGTCAGCATAAGCAGTAGTATCCGTTGCAAATAAGTCCACCACGACCGTAAAAAGATCTTCACGTAATAGCGCTGCTTTTAGGCGTGTTTGCTCTGGGTTTGATGCGGCAATGTTAATGTTCCAAGCGAAGAGTGCTTTACTTTTTGCTTGGTCTTCAAGATGAGTGGCCAAATCCATTTGACTAACACTTGCAGGTTTGTATATGCCTAAGTGCGGCGCTGTGATATAAGCATCATCTATGCCGCGTAATGGCAAATCCCAGTTTAAATAAAGAAAGCCTGCACCCAGTTTAGCAATGTTACCTGTGACTGCAGGTAACAGCGCACAAGCTCTCATGATGTTGCCACCAGTGGATTGCCGCTGCAACGCCTGACCTAACCACAGTAGAGATGGGCCATTGGCATAAAGTATCGCCACTTCCTCAATTAACGCTGCAGGCACGCCTGTGACACGCTCTCCCCATGCGGGCGTACAATCCGCTAAAAGTGGTTCTATTTCATCCCAGCCTAAAGTATATTTTGCAATAAAGTCATGATTCACCAAATCCTGACGCTGGATCACATGTAGCATCGCATAAGCTAAAGCGGCATCACTACCAGGAAAAGGCTGTAAATGAATATCGGCCGCCATTGCCGTTTGCGTGCGAATAGGATCGATAACAACTGTTTTTACCTTGGCTTTTTTAAACCAATGTTCATACACATGGGGGCCACAGGCAGCAGGGTTTGCTCCCCAAACAATAACGCATTTTGCTGCATCAATCATTCGCGGATCAAATCCATTCAAAGAATTTCCGTACATATAGCCAAGCGCAACATGACCAGCCATATTGCAAATAGTATCTGGATTAACTTCCGTTGCACCCAGCTTGTTAAAAAAACGCATGGGAAACATGAAGCCAAGCAATGAAATAGTGCCAGTGTAATGGGCATTGTAAATCGTTTGTGGCCCATCAGTCGCAATTATCGCTTTAAGTCGCGAAGCAATTTCGGCACAGGCATCATCCCAAGAGATAGGCTCATATTGACCTGACCCCTTAGGACCAACTCTACGTAATGGCTGACTTAGACGGGATTTTTTATCTATCCATTCGTGGTTATAGGCAATGGAGCATTTTTCACACAATTTTCCCTGGCTAACTTGATGGTTTGGGTCCCCACGCACTTGGAGGATGGCTCCATTTTTTTTGGTGACCAAGATGCCACAACTATCGTAGCAGTCTCTTGGGCATGTGGTTAGAAAGGTTTCATCAAATAATTCAGTGGACATCATAGACTCCAATTTTTTAAATTAATGCAAACTTAAACCCTATTTAAATACCTAGTAAAGTATTTAAGGCGTATGAATAATTCAATACTTTTAACCAAAATATCAGTACGCCGTTTCAGTCAGATATATTAAAACGATATGCGTTGATTTACCAGTATATTTTGATTGATTATTTGTAAAAATGCATGCCACTTGCTAAAAATCAGAATGAAAAAAATGTCTGAAAAAACAGCACCAAATGACAACAAAAAAGGATCTGATTTTTGACTTAGTAATTTCGAACGCGTGACAAAATTTATCCTATAAATCCATAAAATACTCTACAATAATGACTGGATTTTTCGCGTATATTGAAGGAGTTAATGTGCAACACCATTCAAAAGTAAAATTGGTTTTATTTAGCTTATTATTGGTCACTTTTGCTTTGCCAAGTTTAGCGCGTGACATTAGCAATGAGCAACGTGCGGCATCAGAAGCACGTGACCGCTATAACGATGCGACATCAAATGAGGCCAAGTTAAGCAAGCAAGTTGCTGAGCAAGAAAAACGTATAGCGGAGGATCAATCTCGCTTAAAAGAACTGCAAGACAAGTTAGCAACTAATAAATCTGAAGCTGAAAATGCTAAAGCGGACATGGATGCTAAAGTGGAAGCCCTTGAGCGCGCCTGGCCAGACCGTAACAAATAAGCTTAGTTTGCAATGCTAGCCAGCGTTAAGCTGGCTTTTTTGCGATGACTGCATACCTAAATAACAGCTTATCGAACTTTTTGGGCCATTTGATGAAAAATTTAGAAACGGATGTTTTGTTGGCGGGTGGTGGCATCATGAGTGCCACTTTAGGCATGCTGCTTCATCAGTTAAATCCAGCGTTAACCATTACGCTGGTTGAAAGGCTGCCCGATGTGGCGCTTGAAAGCTCTGATGCGCTCAATAACGCGGGAACAGGCCACGCGGGTTATTGTGAACTTAACTATACCCCACAAGATAATGACGGCAATATTGCCATTCAACGTGCCTTGGAAATTAATTCTGCATTTGAGGTGTCCTTGCAATTTTGGTCTTATTTAGTGGAAAAAAATGCCCTACCAGCACCGCAAAGTTTTATTAATAAAACACCGCATTTAAGTTTTGTATCGGGTGAAAAGAATATCGATTTTTTAAGGCAACGTTTTGAGCTGTTAAAAAAGCATCACTTGTTTGAAGAAATGCTTTTTAGTACAGACTTTGCGCAGCTAAAAGCTTGGATGCCGCTCATGATGCAGCACAGAAGTGCTAAAGAGAAACTAGCAGCCACCTACGTAGAAAATGGCACAGATGTTGACTTTGGCTCGCTCACACGCCATCTGGTTGCCCATTTAAAAACCACGCCAAACTTCACGTTGCTTAACAACACCCAAGTTAAAACGCTCAATAAACTTAAAGACCGTGCTAAAGATAATAGTTGGCACGTGCATCTTACTGACTTAAACACGCAGCATACTAAAACCATACAAGCCAAATTTGTTTTCTTAGGGGCTGGTGGCGGTGCATTACCGCTTTTGCAAAAGGCTAATATTGATGAAAGCCAAGGCTATGGTGGCTTTCCTGTGAGTGGACAATGGCTTATTTGCCACAACCCTGCTGTTATTGCGCAGCATCATACCAAAGTTTATGGCAAAGCGGCTGTGGGTGCGCCGCCCATGTCTGTGCCGCATTTAGATGCGCGCTTGATTAAAGGTGAACGTGCCCTACTATTTGGCCCATTTGCAGGTTTTACCACTAAATTTTTAAAGGTTGGCTCTAAATTTGATTTAGTTAAATCACTCAAGGCTAATAACTTAAAGGCCATGATGGGCGTTGGCCGACACCATATGGCACTGACTAAATACTTAATTAAAGAAACCAGACAAACGCATGAGCAGCGCATGGACGTTTTGCGCGAATTTTTACCGCAAGCAAATTCAAAAGATTGGACCTTAGAAAATGCTGGTCAGCGTGTGCAGATTATCAAAAACTGCGAAAAAAAATGGGGAAAACTAGAGTTTGGCACTGAAATTGTCGCTTCAAAAGATGGGTCTTTAGCAGCATTATTAGGCGCATCTCCTGGTGCGTCAACCAGCGTACAAGCCATGCTTTGTGTGCTTGAGCGGTGCTTTGTCAGTCAAGTGAATACGCCAGTTTGGCAACAAAAATTAAAGCAATTAGTGCCTAGTTATGGTGAGTCACTGATTGATAATGCACGCTTATTAGCAGAAGTAAGAGGCCGTACTTTAAGCACTTTAAATTTACGCTAAAAATTAGCTAAAAACCACTTATCAACTCAGCTGCCCTGCAAGCCAGTCTGCATGCGGTTTCCAGGGCGGTGATTTTCTCTCGTACAAATTTAACGCTTTAACAACACCATACTTAGGCTAAATTTTAGTTAATGTTTAAGGCTTACTTGGTACACATTACTATTTGTTTGGTTCAATTTCTGAAATTTCCCAATAAAGGTCAATGACGCATTTTTACCATCATCCACCATGGGTTTAAGCGTGTAAGGGTTGGGATATTGTGCTAGCAATTGATCTCTATTGTTTGCATCAGGTGCTTCTGCCAGTATTTTCAATTGTAAGTAGACTAGCCGCAGATAGCCTTCCGCATCATGGTGCCGCTCTATATAACTTGAGTAATCAGGCTCAGCGATTAAAGCCAATATCTTGCCAGTATTGTTTTTAAAACATAGTGGTATTGTTGTTTTGTTTATGCAGTCGCTAAAGTAGTGCTCACGCTTTTGTGCGACTTCATCTTTCACACTGGTAAATTGCGTTGCTGGCGCTTGCGCAAGCCTTAAACGTAAAGTGCCCAAATCATAGAACAGATTGGCTGTAGCATTACCCTGATAAAATTTAAATAATACTTGACTCTTTAGTGAGGCTGATTGCTTGGTTTCTTCAGCATTCGGGTTTTCAAAAAACTCTGCTGCACTGGCATATTTCAAGTTGGCTATCATCGGCAGCATCATATTGCGTTCATTAACAAATGCTTTTTCAATGCTATATTCTGGTATTTCAATGGTTGCTAATATTGGTTCTAATTGGGTTTGATAGGATTGCGCTAGTTTCGGGTACTTCACTAGCAACTCACTTAACACTTGCGTATCACGTTGTATTAAGCTTAAAGCCACCATGTGAGCAATTAAACTATTAGTGCTTTTTAACAAACGCCTTGAAAACTGTGCATTTTCAACCAATATTGCAACACCTTCATCTGCTTGATGATGTGTAATCGCCACAATCGCCTCAATCCGTTTGAGTTCTGAAGCGCCTGCTAGCAAATTGTATGCAGGCAAAGTAGCTGAGCCCATTGGTATGGCCACTTCTACAAAACGCGCACTATTTTTAATGACTTCATAACGATTTATCGGCACAAGGTAGTCATTCTTGATTTCATTGAGTTTATTTTGATCAAGTTTTAGATAGTAATCGACGCAGTTGATTGCTGTGTGATACTCACAACGGATGTCTTTCCAATCCGATATGTTAAGTTTTTCTGAAGTCACTGTACTTGTCGGGTCTTTACTTAGAGCTTCTTTATGCGTACGCATCATTTGCTTAAATCGCGCGATATCATCGTTAAGCTGTTGTTTGCCAACAGTATTGGCATCTTGATTGGCTGGTGCATCTATACCCAATAAGGTTAAATAAGCATTGTCAACATCATAGTTGGCAGGTGGCTGCCAATTTAGCACGGCTTGCACTTCAGGTTTTAAAGTTTCGTCAGAAAAGTATGCATATAACAAAAAAGAAATTAACAAAACAACCGCGCATAATAGCCATTGGTATGGCTTGAATACTGTTTTACGCATTATTGAATATTCCGTTGCCTTCTAATTTCATATAAGCAGATGCCGCTGGCAACGCTGACATTTAAGCTTTCAACCGAGCCGTACATCGGAATTGTTACTAATGCATCACAAGTTTCAGCAGTTAAACGGCGGATGCCATCGCCTTCAGCCCCTAACACAATCGCAATCGGGCCGTCTAATTTCATGTTGAGTAAATTACTCGGTGCGTCCATGGTCGTGCCCACCACAAAGACCCCTGCTTCTTTAAGCTCACGAATGGTTCTCGCCAAGTTAGTGACGGCGATAAAAGGCACGGTTTCAGCCGCGCCACTGGCCACTTTACGTACGGTCGCATTTAAGCCCACCGCTCTATCTTTGGGGGCAATCACTGCATGCACCCCCATCGCATCGGCCACGCGTAAACAAGCGCCGAGGTTATGCGGGTCTTCTACGCCATCTAAAATGAGAAAAAAAGGTGGTTCAGTTAAATCAGATTCCAAAATATCGTGAATATCTTTATAGGGAATGGGCGTATCAATCACGCGCGCAATCACGCCTTGGTGGCGGCCATTCGTACCGGCCATGCCATCCAAACGGCTGCGTTCCACCTCCATGGTGCGCACATTTGAAAGCTCCGCCATTTTGAGCAAATCTTTCATCCGCGCATCTACGCGGTCGCGGTCAATTAAAATTTCTTGCACGCTGGCGGCATGTTGGCGTAAACGGCTTAATACGGCATGAAAGCCAAATAAAATACGGGCATCGCTCATCTTTTTGGTTTACCTTTATTCTTAGTCTGTTTAAGGCGGTCTCTCTTAACCGATTTTTTAGCAGGTTTGCTGACGGGATTATTGACGGTTTTTTGAGATTTTACAGGTTTTTCAGATAACTTTAACGTTGATTTTTTTGATACATTTTCTGCCGAGGGCTGTTTAGCACCTCTGAAAGCCGCACTGGGACTGGCTTGCAGAGCATCTGTATTAATGTCGCCCACTTTTGCCACTAAAGTAAAGTCAATTTTAGTGGTTTCTAAATCGACACGGGCCACCTTAATGGTGAGCCTATCGCCTAAACGAAAACGCACGCCAGTACGCTCACCTGCCATTTCGTGACGGGCTTTATCAAAGTGAAAATAATCATTACCTAGCTCAGTGACATGTAGTAAACCTTCAACATACACGCCATCTAACGCCACAAACAGACCAAAACTGGTGACACCTGAGACCGTGCCTTCAAACACTTCGCCAATTTTATCTTGCATATAAAAGCATTTAAGCCAATTAGTCACATCGCGGGTGGCATCATCGGCGCGGCGTTCCGTCATGGAGCACTGTATGCCTAACGCATTCCAATCCCCTGCTTTATATTTTTCACCATTAAGCACCGCTTTAATGGCGCGGTGAATCAGCAAATCAGGGTAACGGCGAATCGGTGAGGTAAAATGCGCATAGGCTTCATAAGCCAAGCCAAAGTGACCCACATTATCAGGGCTATAAACGGCTTGCTGCATTGAGCGTAATAACACTGTTTGCAACAACTGCGCATCAGGTCGCGTTCTGATTTTATCTAATAATTTGCCATAATCTTTGGCGTGCGGTTTATCTCCACCGCCCACGCCAAAGCCAAATTCGCCCATAAATGTACGAAGTAACTCTAATTTTTCTGGCGTTGGGCCTTCATGAATTCGATAAAGTGCGGGGTGCTCATTTTTCAACAAAAATTCAGCCGCGCACACATTGGCCGCCAACATACACTCCTCAATTAGTTTGTGCGCTTCATTGCGATAGCTAGGCACAATACTTTCAATTTTGCCATTTTCATTAAACATCATGATGGTTTCTGAGGTTTCAAACTCTATCGCACCACGTTTTTCACGTTGTGCCAACATGAGTTTATAAACACTTTGCAAATGCTGTAAATGCGGCATTAACCATGTGTATTCAAGCGCTAGTTCACCTTGTGGATTTTGTAATATTTCATGCACTTGGGTGTAAGTCATGCGCGCTTTTGAGCGCATCACCGATGGGTAAAACTTAAATTGCTTCACAATACCTGTGCCATCCACTTGCATATCGCAAATCATACATAAGCGCTCTACATCGGGGTTGAGTGAGCATAAGCCGTTAGATAAGGCCTCAGGCAACATGGGAATAACGCGGCGTGGAAAATAAACAGAGTTGCCACGTTCAAATGCGCCTTTATCTAGCACATCGTTAGGTTTAACATAAAAACTCACATCGGCAATCGCCACCACTAGCCGCCAACCTTTACCTTGCGGTTCGGCATATACAGCGTCATCAAAATCACGCGCGGTTTCACCATCAATAGTAATGAGTGGCATTTCACGGCAATCAATCCGATTTTTATAATCTGCCGCTTGCACTAGTTTTGGGTATGATTCTGCTAATGCAATAGCTTCAGCACTGAACTCATGCGGCAAATTATGCTTGCGTAGTGCAATTTCAATTTCCATACCACTATCGGCGTAATTGCCTAATATTTCCACCACTTTGCCTATGGGCTGCGCATGGGCTGAGGGTTGTGCAGTGAGTTCTATCATCACTACTTGCCCTGGTTTAGCCTCCATGTCTAAATGATATGGAATTAAAATATCGAGATTAATCCGCTTATCTTCAGCCGCTACAATCGTCACGCCGCTAGTTTGCAACACGCGACCCACTAATTTTTGCGTGCGACGCTCAATTACTTCAACAATTTTACCTTCAGGCCTGCCGCGTCTATCTAGCCCTGCCATGCGCACAAAGACATGGTCACCATGCATCACTTGCGCCATTTCTTTAGGACTTAAAAATAAATCTTCCGCACATTTAGTTTTATCGTCAGGCACTAAAAAACCAAAGCCATCTTGGTGCCCTTGCACCACACCAGCAATTAAATCGAGTTTATCGGCAATGCATAACGCGTTTTTTCGGTTGCGAATAATTTGTCCTTCGCGCTCCATCGCATTTAGGCGTTTATTGAAAATATCACGTTCTGCGTCACTCACTTCTAATAAAGTGTAAAGGGATTCAACAGGCAAAGGTACGCCTTGCTCAGCCATGGTGCTTAATATGAGCTCGCGGCTGGGTATTGGTGTTTCATATCGGCTCGCTTCACGTGCTGCATGCGGGTCTTGGTTTCTAATACTATTTTTATTTGCTTTACTTTTCTTGGTCGTGGACATAGCCACCCCTTTGCTATAAAATTCGCTGCATTATTTCAATAATCATTCGATTTGCCCAGATGGCGAAATTGGTAGACGCGCAGGTTTCAGATACCTGTGTCGAAAGATGTGGAGGTTCGAGTCCTCTTCTGGGCACCAAATATCGAGCAAATACGTGGATTACAGGCCAGTGTGTGTAAATAAAATTAAATTTCAAGTTTAATATACTGAAAATTTATACACATATCACCCATCATTCTAACCGCTATGATGTGCTTAGTCACACCACTAGTTAAAAATAATGACTACATATATTTATTAAAGCGCGTTTTGTAATTTATATCTTCGATTTAGCGCTTTAGTCACACACGCTTGGCTCGCTATTTGAAATAATTCTAAGTGTTTCGTGCTACCAAGATGCCACCGTTCACTTTGTGCTATTGCCCAAATAATAGCAATAGTTAATTTGATTTTGTGTTCTTGATGGATAAGTCGTTTAAATAGTCTACCCTGAACAACCACATTTACTTCAGTTTATATGATTTTCAGTATCATAGCCCCGATGCGTATTTCTCTTTTGCAACGTTGCTCCATCAGTTGGCTTTTAAAAAAGCTAATCTATTGTCAGTAAAAAAGCCGCAAGGCTCTCACTATAATGCGCAGGTTCTGCCATGCGCCACTAATGAGCATAACATTTGTGATAATCCACTACAGCCCTTAACTTAAAGCCGCTTTAAGCGCACACTAAAAATAAATAAGCCGCTCGTAAGCGGCTTATTTATTGCATATTTGGCGGAGTGGACGGGACTCGAACCCGCGACCACCTGCGTGACAGGCAGGTATTCTAACCAACTGAACTACCACTCCTAAAATCGTCACTTTAACCTTTATTTAATCCGTAATATTATCGGATTTTCAAAATGATTAAAACTTACTTTATAAATATAATCTCAAAATTTAAGCAAAATAAAAGAGCGCCAAGATTTCTAGCACTCGTAATTTTAAAAATTAGGAACGACTATATCAAACTATAATTTACAGCATTAGTTAATCAATGGTGGGTGCTAACGGGGTCGAACCGCTGACATTCGCCTTGTAAGGGCGACGCTCTACCAACTGAGCTAAGCACCCTGCGCAATCAACTTCTTAACAATTTACTGCTATTAGTTAATTTAGCTGTGTAACCAAAAACGCTAGTTTACAGCATCTTTAAGTGATTTACCAGCCCTAAATTTAGGAGAATTTGCAGCTTTAATCTCAATTGTTGAGCCTGTACGTGGGTTACGCCCAGTACGCGCACCGCGCTTACCAACATAAAATGTACCGAAGCCGATAAGTGTCACTAAATCGCCTTTTTTCAATGCTTTTGTAATTGAAGCAGTTGTTGCATCTAAAGCACGAGCTGCTGCGGCTTTAGAAATATCTGCGGCTTCAGCGATGTGGTCAATGAGTTCTGATTTATTCACGTAAAATCTCCCTAGGGTTAATTTAGAACATACATAATAAACAGTATATTCAATAAAATTTATAACTATATACAATATCTTTTATTCTGAGCTTTTACTCATAGTCACTTTATATCAAGTCTATGATTGCTATGTCAAGCATTTATCCATTTATTACTTAGTTTTACACTAATGTTTAGTAGCATCGACGATATTTGTGTCAGTTTTCGCACTTTTATCCTTCGTTTGACTTTCTTCTAACGTCTCTGTATTTTCTTTTAATTCAGGCAAAGGGATGGGTTGTGAAGCTAGTGCTAAACTTAATACTTCATCTATCCATTTTACTGGGTGGATAACTAAATGTTTTTTAATATTTTCAGGAATATCCGACAAATCTTTCTCGTTTTGTGATGGAATTAAAACCGTTTTTATGCCACCACGATGGGCTGCCAAAAGCTTTTCTTTTAAACCACCTATAGGTAACACTTCGCCTCTTAAGGTAATTTCGCCTGTCATGGCTACGTCTGCACGGACTGGTATCCCCGTTAATATGGAAACCAATGCGGTTGTAATCGCTATACCAGCGCTGGGGCCATCTTTGGGCGTAGCACCTTCAGGGAAGTGGATGTGGATGTCATTTTTTTCATAAAAGTCATCTAGTATACCCAAACGTTTAGCGCGGCTACGCACCACGCTCATGGCGGCTTGCGTAGATTCCTTCATAACGTCACCCAACTTGCCAGTAGTCGTTGTTTTACCCTTACCAGGCAATAGCACGGCCTCTATCGTTAGTAACTCCCCACCTACTGAAGTCCATGCTAATCCAGTAACTTGCCCTACTTGGTTTTCTTTTGCTGCCACACCATAATCAAAGCGTTGTACGCCAAGATACTTATCCAAATTTTTAGGGGTGACTAAGATTCTTTTTGCAGCTTTAGTCCCTTCTTTTGCTTTATTTGTTAATAACTCTTTAACTACCTTTCGGCAAATTTTTGAAATTTCTTGCTCAAGTTTACGCACGCCAGCTTCACGTGTGTAATAGCGTACTATATCTCTTACCACCACTTCAGAAACGCTAACTTCATGCTCTTTTAAACCGTGTGTTTTCAACTGCTTAGGTAATAAGTAACGCATGGCAATATTAACCTTTTCATCTTCAGTATAGCCTGAAAGGTGAATAATTTCCATACGATCTAACAATGCAGCAGGAATATTCATTGAGTTGGCAGTTGCTACAAACATCACATCCGACAAGTCATACTCAACTTCCACATAATGATCGGCAAAGGTGTGATTTTGCTCAGGATCTAGCACTTCCAGCAAGGCTGAAGATGGGTCACCCCGCATATCTTGCCCCATTTTATCGACTTCATCTAGCAAAAATAATGGGTTTTTAACCCCTACTTTAGACATACTTTGCAAAATTTTACCTGGCATAGAGCCAATATAAGTGCGGCGATGACCACGTATTTCAGATTCATCACGCACGCCACCTAATGCCATACGTATAAACTTACGATTGATGGCCTTAGCGATACTTTGTCCCAGAGAGGTCTTGCCAACGCCAGGAGGACCAACTAGACATAAAATTGGTGCTTTAATCTTATCTACGCGTTGCTGCACGGCTAAATATTCAACAATACGCTCTTTAACTTTGTCTAAGCCATAGTGGTCATCATCAAGAATTTTTTCAGCAGCGATTAAATCTTTACTGATTTTTGTTTTTTTCTTCCACGGCAAATTGATTAGTATATCAATATAATTGCGTACTACAGAGGCTTCGGCTGACATGGGCGACATCATTTTGAGTTTTTTCAACTCAGCCGCCACTTTAGCTAACGCTTCTTTAGGCATACTTGCCGCTTCAATGCGCTTTTCAAGCTCATCCATTTCAGCGTTCTCATCTTGCTCACCAAGCTCTTTTTGAATCGCTTTAACCTGCTCATTTAAATAATATTCGCGTTGCGTTTTTTCCATCTGGCGTTTAACTCTACCACGAATCCGCTTTTCAACTTGCAGAATATCTATTTCACTTTCCATTAAACGTAACAGATGTTCTAAGCGTTCTGCAACATCAAACATTTCTAGTACTTTTTGTTTTTCATCTAATTTCAAAGTTAAATGTGCGGCGATGGTATCTGCCAAGCGACCAGCATCATCAATAGAAGCTAGAGAAGTAAGGATCTCCGGGGGAATTTTTTTATTCAGCTTAACGTATTGATCAAATTGAGCAAATACCGTGCGCATTAGCGCTTGAATTTCGATATCGCTCGCCGATTCTGGAATAAGCTCTACGCGTGCAGCAAAGCATTCATCTGTCTCAATGAACTCTGAAAAACGTGCCCGCTGAACACCTTCCACCAGCACTTTGACTGTTCCATCTGGCAGTTTTAACATTTGCAATACTGTTGCAACGGTACCAATTTCGTACAAATCTTCTGCACTTGGCTCATCTTTATTAGCAGATTTTTGCGCCACTAATAAAATTTGCTTATCGCCCTCAGATGCCAGCTCTAACGCTTGAACCGATTTAGTGCGTCCAACAAATAATGGAATCACGAGATGCGGATACACCACGACATCGCGCAAAGGTAATACTGGTATTAAACCATCTTCTGAATTAAATAAAGGGAGTGTTTTTGTCATAAAGACTTTCCTATCTAGCTAAAAAAGCAAAAAGTGCTTATGAAACAGTATATGGGGCTAGAAAAATATTATTCAAGATTAAATCACTAGTCCGATGGAGCTACATAGAGAACAATTAACCGACAGCCTCACTAGGTTGGTCAGCATATATCAGCAACGCAGGGCTGTCACCACGAATCACGCCATCATCCACAACCACTTTACTTAAGTTTTTAAGTGAAGGCAATTCGTACATAATATCAAGCAAAGCATGCTCTAAAATGGAGCGTAAGCCACGCGCGCCAGTTTTACGCTCTAAAGCTTTTTTAGCAATTAGGTGCAAAGCTGAATCTCTAAACTCCAATTCAACATCTTCCATTTTAAACAGTTTAATATATTGTTTAGTCAGTGCGTTTTTAGGTTCTGTTAATATCGTCATGAGCGCAGACTCATCGAGCGACTCTAAAGTTGCCACAACGGGCAAACGCCCAATAAATTCTGGTATCAAACCGAACTTAATTAAGTCTTCTGGTTGTACATCTCGCAATATGGTACCAACTTCTTGACTATCTTTTTTGGTTTTGACTTCTGCGCCAAAGCCAATACCGCCTTTTTCAGAGCGCATACGAATGACTTTTTCTAAACCATCAAAGGCACCACCACAAATAAATAAGATATTGGTAGTATCTAGCTGCACAAATTCTTGATTAGGATGCTTACGTCCGCCTTGCGGTGGGATAGATGCGACGGTGCCTTCAATGAGCTTAAGTAAAGCTTGCTGGACACCCTCTCCCGATACGTCGCGCGTGATTGAAGCATTTTCTGATTTGCGAGAAATTTTATCGACTTCATCAATATAAACAATACCACGCTTGGCTTTTTCTACATCATAATCACACTTTTGCAGTAGTTTTTGCATGATGTTTTCAACATCTTCACCAACATAACCTGCCTCAGTCAAAGTCGTAGCATCTGCCATGACGAAAGGAACATCTAACAAGCGTGCTAAAGTTTGTGCTAATAATGTTTTACCAGAGCCTGTTGGGCCGATTAACAATATATTGCTTTTTGAGATTTCAACTTCATCTTTTTGCCCACCATCTGATAAATTATTGTGGCCAAGACGCTTATAGTGGTTATAAACCGCAACTGCCAAATTTTTCTTAGCATGGGTTTGACCAATAACATATTGATCTAATATTTTGCAAATTTCTTGAGGTGTAGGCAGGCTTTCTTCAGTTGATTTTAAACCTTCAGTACCTTTGACCTCTTCTTTTATGATGTCATTGCATAAATCAACACACTCATTGCAAACAAAAACAGAAGGCCCAGCAATGAGCTTTTTCACTTCATGTTGGCTTTTACCACAAAATGAGCAATAGAGTAATTTGTCATTATCGGCTTTGTTTGCCATATTTATTTCCTAATTATATTAATTAATAGATGAACAATCGGTCAATTAGGCGGCTTCCGCACGGTTAGTAATGACCTTATCAATTAAACCATAAGCCACTGACTGCTCTGCACTCATAAAGTTATCACGTTCAGTATCCACATCGATTTCTGCCGCTGTTTTACCTGTGTGGTGCGCTAATATGGCATTGAGTTTTTCACGTAAGTACATAATTTCTTTTGCCTGTATTGCAATGTCGCTTGACTGCCCTTGAAAACCACCCGATGGCTGATGAATCATCACACGTGAATTTGGTAGGCTGTAACGCTTACCTTTTGCGCCTGAAGCGAGTAAAAACGCCCCCATACTTGCAGCTTGACCAATACACAAGGTACTCACATCCGCTTTAATAAACTGCATAGTGTCGTAAATTGACATGCCAGCAGTCACCGAACCACCTGGAGAGTTAATGTATAAATAAATGTCTTTATCTGGATTTTCAGCTTCTAAAAATAACAACTGTGCAACCACCAAATTGGCCGACATGTCATTGACAGGGCCCACTAAAAATATTACGCGCTCTTTTAAAAGACGTGAATAAATATCGTAAGAACGTTCGCCACGGCCGCTCTGCTCAATCACCATTGGGATATAACCCAATGCTTCTGTCGTCATAATTTGTGCGGCTTGTGGCTGTTCCAAAACATAGGTATTATTGGTCATTAGGCATTTCCCATTAAATCGTCAAATTTCACTTTTTTATCTGTCACTTTAGCTTGAGACAACACCCAAGTCACTGCGTTCTCTTCTGTTGCTAATGCAGAGGGCTCATCTAAACGTTTTGGGTCAGCAAAGTACCATGTAATGACATCTGCTGGGCGCTCAAAACTTTGAGAAAACACATCAACCATTGCTCTTACTTGGTCTGCAGTTGCATGCAATTTATTTGCATTAATAATATTACTCAATATCAAACGGAGCTTAGTACTACGCTTAGCTTGATCTTCAAACATCGTTGGGTCGAGTTTAATGGTATTCATATCGGCACCACGTTGTTTCAAGTTCTGCATGGCCGTTTCCATCATGCGATTAATTTCAGTGCCAACTAACACGCGAGGAATTTCAAAGTCAGCACTGTCAACCAACGATTGAAACACTTGCTCTTTAAGCTTCGCATTTACACGTTTGGTAATCTCTTGTTTCAAACTATCAGCCACTTCGCCTTTCATTTTACTCACATCACCATCTTCAATACCTAAGCTTTTTGCAAAATCTGCATCAATTTCTGGTAATTTTGGCTCAGAAACACTGACATACTCCACATTATAAGTGACCGTTTTACCCGCCAATTGTTCAGGCTGATGGTCTGCTGGGTACGTAATTTCAAATTGTTTTGAAGCGCCAGCTTTGCCACCAGCTAACTCTTCATCAAAAGCGGCCAAGCGGCCTACCTCGCCCAATACCAAATCTATGCCTTGTTTGCCAGTTGACTCAACCTCTTTGCCATCCATAGAAGCTGTTAGTGTAATATTAATACGATCACCTTTTTTTGCCGCGCGCGAAACTGGCACAAAGCTCACACGCTGCTTTACCAAAACATCTAAGGTTTTTTGCACATCTGCATCAACCACTTCAATAATTGGGCGCTCAATTTCAATTTTTGTTAAATCCTTCACATTTACCTCAGGAAACACCTCAAAGGTCGCGACATACTCTAAATTTTCAGAGGCCACATCAAACGGTTTGTGCTCAATATTAGGATAGCCAGCCACACGCAACTTTGCCTCTTCTACCGCTTCACCAAAACTTTTTTCAACTGCGCCTGAGTAAACTTCATCACGCGCTTGGTCGCCATATTGCTGATTCACCAATCCCATCGGGGCTTTACCTGGCCTAAAACCAGCAAATTTAGCCGTACGCGCCATTTGTGTCAAACGTGCATTAATTTGCGCCTGCAAAGGTTGTAGTGGAATAGAAATCGTCATGCGACGTTCTAGTGTGCTAAGAGTTTCAACATTCAATGCCATGCGGTTTATTCCTATTTGATAGACTACGTTTTGATTAGACAATTTTGGTTAATTTAACTTGGCGACTATAGCATATTAGCGTCTTTTTTAACAAATTTTTAGGCAAAGAAATCGCTAACGAATTCCTTAAAAGTAGCAGAAAATCTACTGTGAAATATTTGTTATTATTAAGTGGCTTAGCTGATGGAAAATAAACAATATTGTTTAAGCATCGCTGCAGGCGGCCTATAATGCGGCTTACAGCGGCATTACTTTCTCTCGAATAAATTTTGAAAGATAATATACATTTTTTTCGTACCCATCAATCCATGAAAAAATGCAGAATCAATTGCTTTGTTTTTCTCAAGAAAATGGCTTTCCAGTTGGAAAGCCATTTTTTATGTTGCATGAATCATGCATAAATTTGGTGCGAAAGGAGAGACTCGAACTCTCATGGATTTCTCCGCTGGCTTCTAAGACCAGTGTGTCTACCAATTCCACCACTCTCGCGACATTGATTAACAGTCTTTACAGCAACCATTAATATTTGAAGAGCGGTATTCTACCTTAAATTTAGTATTTATCATAAGCATTATTAAAAATTAGCGATACTCAATGCGCTACATAAAACCTCTATCTAGAGGATACAGGTTGACAGAACTGCTCAACAAAATGCAAGATGAGAGCTTGAATTAATTATGAGCCTTTAAACGATATGCAAACTACACACAACTCAGAAGATAACATGTTGCGCGCTGAATTAGAATTACTCATGAAAGAGCGTGAGAAACTACTTATTATTGCGGGTGCGGCGACAGGTTTAATCGCAGAACTCAATACTAACGATTTACCTATTCGTACAGTAGAGGCGGCAGACTTATTAGCAACCTCCATCAATCAACTGTCGGAAGAAACGTTGCAAGATGCACTTAACTCTGTGCACGCAACGATTGCTAATTAATAAGCCAGTTAATGCAAGGCTTTAAATTTAATGATGACAATGATTGAGGTGTGACGTTAATAATACCGAAAATATTTTGTATGCTAAAAATTTTTGAGTTTATATGGAGCCTGTAAAAAAATCTGTGTAAATGATATTTTACCAATGACGTATAAAGGAAATTATCATGTCCACAACCAACAAGTCTGCAAAAGACTTCTCACAACTACCTGCTGAGCTCGTTGAGCAGC
>JBATAW010000054.1:0-9812 GCA_049662045.1 Methylophilaceae bacterium
GTATTTACAGCCAAGTGCTCACCATTTGCCCGTCATGCGTTATGTTGAGCCTGCCATTTTTGACCTTTTAAAGCAAAAAGCTGAAGCCATGGGCTTTAATAATACCGCGAGTGGCCCCATGGTAAGAAGTAGCTATCACGCTGATACTCAAGCACAGAACATTGCTTAGCTAGTAAGATTAACGCAATACTTAAAGGAAAATCATGGTTCCACATTTAACCACCGCATTAAATGGTCCACTTTTATCGCTTGAAAAACGTATGCTAGAACTACAGCCTATGATTGAACACTGGTTTCGCTCAAAGTGGTTAGACTACGCATCACCTTTTTATGCCAGCGTAGATTTACGCAATGCGGGCTTTAAGCTTGCGCCAGTGGATACCAATTTATTTCCAGCAGGGTTTAATAATCTTAATCCAGATTTTTTATCCTTATGCATACAAGCTGCTCAAATAGCTGTTGAAAAGGTCTGTCCTGAAGCACATCGCTTGCTAATTATCCCTGAAAATCATACGCGCAATACTTATTACCTACAAAATGTTGTTGAGCTGGTTAACATGATGAAAGCCGCTGGCTTAGAAGTGCGCGTCGGTAGTATTTCACCAGAAATCACCGAGCCAACGACTCTAATTGCTCGCAATGGCCAACCGCTGTTGCTAGAGCCCGTTGTTCGGGTGGGAAACCGCATTAAGCTGGTGAATAAAGTATTAGGTGACTTTGATAGCTGTGCCATTTTGCTGAATAATGACTTGTCTGGCGGTATTCCTGAAATTTTAAAAAATTTGGAACAAAACCTCATTCCACCTTTACACGCAGGCTGGAGCACGCGTAAAAAATCACAGCATTTTAGCGCTTACAATCAGGTGGCTAGCGAGTTTTCTGCATTATTAGGCATAGACGAATGGCTACTTAATCCATATTTTGAGACTTGCGATGGGATTGACTTTCAGGCACGAACAAGCGATGAATGTTTAGCATTAAAAGTGGCTGAATTACTTGAGAAAATAAAAATTAAATATGCAGAATATGGCGTGACCCAAACACCCTTTGTAATTGTAAAAGCGAATGCTGGCACATACGGCATGGGCATTATGACGGTAAAATCTCCAGATGAAGTGCGTGATTTAAACCGTAAAACCCGCAATAAAATGTCAGTGGTCAAAGAAGGCTTGCAAGTCAGTGAAGTGATTATTCAAGAAGGTGTTTATACCTTTGAAAGCATTAATGACGGCGTGGCAGAGCCAGTAATATATATGATGGACCACTTTGTGATTGGAGGCTTTTATCGCGTACATACTGAGCGCGGCATCGATGAAAACCTCAATGCGCCAGGCTCTCAATTTGTACCCTTAGCTTTTGAAAAACCATGCTCAACACCAGATTGTGCTGATGACCCAGATGCACCACCTAATCGCTTTTATGCTTATGGCGTAGTGGCGCGCTTGGCATTATTGGCTGCCGCCATTGAGCTACAAGAACACGACCCACTCAAAGAATAAGGGTATAAAACGCAATGAAATTACTTTTTATTCTTGACCCACTTGCAAACCTAAAAACTTATAAAGACACTAGCCTTGCCATCATGCGCTCAGCGGCAGAAAGTGGCGACACGCTATTTGTTTGCGAGCAACATGATGTTTTCTTACGTGGAAACATTGCCAAAGTGAGCGCACAGGCTTTTCAATTTACTGAAAAAAATGCTCAAGTGAATGTTCAGGTTGAAGATAAAGTTGAAGCTAAAATAGAGTTTTACCCTGCAGACTTTGACGCAATCATCATGCGCAAAGATCCGCCGTTTGATAACGAATATCTTTATAGCACCTATTTGCTTGAAATTGCTGCTGGGCAAGGCGCAAAAGTTTACAACAACCCCACTGCCATTCGTGGTTGGAATGAAAAATTATCTGTCACCCGATTTCCACAGTTTGCCCCTGAGTTTTTAGTCACCGCTAATAATGATTTAATCCGTAATTTTTTAAATACGCATCAAGACATTGTGGTAAAACCGCTGGACGGCATGGGCGGCAGCAGCATCTTTAGGCTCACACTGAGCGACCCCAATATCAGCGTCATTTTAGAAACCATTACCCAATTTGGCGCACGCACGATTATGGCGCAGCGCTATTTACCCGCTATTTTGCAAGGTGACAAACGCGTCATCATTATTGATGGTGAACCTTTGCCTTATGCGCTTGCCAGAATCCCCAAAGCGGGGGAAACACGTGGCAACTTAGCGGCTGGTGGCAAAGGCATAGCGCAACCATTAAGCGCACGCGATTTAGAAATTGCCACCATCGTGGGCAAAGTACTGAAAGCTGAAGGTCTATTTTTAGTGGGTTTGGATATTATTGGCGAGCATCTAACCGAAATTAATGTTACCAGCCCGACGGGGATGGTGGAAATTGAAACACAAACAAGAAGCATCTTAACACCGTGCCATCCTGCCAAAATCTTCATGAATGCGCTAAGAAATAATGTAAGCTTGCGCGGTGCGTAAAATAAGTTTTTTAACCTAATTTTTAGCACACATTATTTTGATGCTCTGCAAGCGGCCTAGAATGTGGCTTCCAGAGGTATAATTTTTTATCGAGGAATTTTTCGTGTGGCGAATATCGTTTTTTATACTGTTTATTTTGCTCACCAGCTGTGGTCGCGAGCCCCTTTATCATAGCCAAAGTTACGTGTTTGGCACGCTGGTTGACATTAGCATTTATGGTGAGCCAGAGGCGCGTGCGCGCCAATTAGCAGAACATATTCAGCAAGAGTTTCAATCTTTACATAATCGTCTGCATGCTTGGAAACCTATTTCAGCGAATCAGCCTAGCGAACTCCAGCAACTCAACGCTGCATTTTCTCAAGCCAAAAAAACCATTAATATCAGCCCTGATTTAGCGGCTATCATTACCGATGCCACTAAGCTATCTGAAAAATCAAACGGTTTATTTAACCCAGCAATTGGCCATTTAATTAGCACGTGGGGCTTTGAACGTGATGAATTTACGCCAGTTAATATTGATGATCCTGCGATTAAAAATTTAGTCCATGCGCAACCAAAAATGACCGATATTGTGTTAAACGGCAATGCTGTTTACAGTAGCAACCCCGCCGTTAAGCTTGATCTAGGCGGCTATGCCAAAGGGTACGCGCTAGACATTGCAGCAAAGTATTTACGTGAACAAGACGTTAAAAATGCACTAATCAATATTGGCGGTAATGTGATTGCCCTAGGCAAACATGGCGAAACTCCGTGGCGAGTCGGCATTCAACACCCACGCCAACCCACTGCACTTGCCACCATTGATTTAGACGATGGCTGGGCCATTGGCACCTCTGGTGATTATCAACGCTTTTTTATGCTAAATGGGCAACGTTATTGCCATATTATTGACCCACGCACTGGCTACCCTGCACAACATGCGCGATCTGTGACCATATTAGTGCCACCACAACCCGCTAACCAAACACAAGCAGGCGTTTTATCTGATGTTGCTTCTAAACCTATTTTTATTGAAGTGCCTGAAAATAGAATGAAAGCCGCGCGTGAAATGGGCATTGAAAATTTTATGGTGATTGATGAAGGATCCAGCATTTTCCTCTCTAATAAAATAGCCTCAAAAATACACTGGCTTGTACCCAATGTTCCATTTACAACGCTCAATTAAATCACTCATCCAACATTTATACATCGGTGATTGGCTAGTGCTTTGTGCTGGTTTGATTTGCGTTATTTACTTGTTTTTCACCTTTTGGACCAATGAACAAGCAACCAAAGTACAAATTCGGCTGGGCGACCATATATACGGCACTTACAGCCTAAATCAACAGCGCGACATTCATCTTCATGGCAAACTGGGTGACAGCGTCATTAGCATTGCCCAAGGCCAAGCACGGTTTTTAAGCGCCCCCTGTCATAACCAATACTGTGTACATCAAGGCTGGTTAAACCTCGCTGGTCAAGCCGCTATTTGTTTACCCAACCAAATCAGCCTAGAATTATTAGGTGAAAACAAACCCTATGACTCACTTAGCTATTAGGCATTGCAAGTGAGCGCAACGAGAATAAAAGTCACTAATGAAGACCACCGCATTGCAAAGCTGGCGGCAATGGCTATCGCCTTACACATGGTAGAAGCGGTCATTCCATCACCTCTACCAGGCGTAAAACCTGGTGTTGCTAACATCGTGACCTTATTCGTGCTATACCAATACGGCTTTGCAACAGCGGCATGGGTCAGCATTTTGCGTGTGTTCGCCAGTAGCTTATTGCTCGGTCAATTTTTATCGCCCACTTTTGCCTTAAGTCTCAGTGGCGCATTGCTCAGCCTAAGCGTTTTATGGCTGGCCCAGTATTTACCAAAACAATACTTTGGCCCAGTGTCATTAAGCATCTTAGCCGCATTTGGACATATTGCAGGGCAACTCTTAGTAGCGCGTATCTGGCTAATACCGCATGCAGGTATCAGCTATTTAATACCTATATTTGCGGCCGCTGCACTTTTTTTTGGCTTATTTAATGGCTTTATCACCGCTAAACTTTTAAAGCAAAAAAAGTGACCCGCAATAAAAAAAGCCTCGCAGAATTGCGAGGCTTTTAATTTGGTGCGCCCGAGACGAAGAAGTTGGGCACTGGCAAGCAACTATATTGATGTGTTAAGTTGCTATTACTAGCAAAGAGATGCTCATTATTAGCGCTATAACCCCGCAATCTTAATGAGTCTTTCTAGTATGATTGATCTTCGTTCTTGTTCTTCCTGTGTTGGTTGTAGATGCATTTGTATAGTATCAACGAAAGTCCTATCTGCTAAAAAGTCATCAATCTCTTCTTCTATATACTCACGCAGGTTTGATGGGGCTTCTCGAATTTCACTTAACAATTCTGGGCGACCATCAACTAGATTAATTATATCTTCTATGTCATGATGAAGGTAGTCGCCATTTCCTCTACCGTAAAAAGATTCAATTTTTGTTGCAATGAGTAGTGGTGCTGTTATATGTCTAATATTTATCCCGCTCGGGAGTCTTATTGTTATTGGCATCTTTGCAGTTAATTCATACCAACTATTTGTAAAACCTAGCACTTTAGCATCTGTTGGCATCACATCAATAATGAGCTCATCTTTTCTCCACCTGCATATAACATCCTGACTTTCAACGAAGCCCAAGCCTCTAAGGCTATCACATAGTTCGTAATAACTGGATAAAGGGGTAACTTCGGTTAGAAGGTCTACATCAATCGTGTGTCTGATAGGTGGGCGTGCTCTATCAGTAATTAACAACCCTACAGCACATCCACCAACTAAAATTAATTCACTTAGTAATGGCTCGAGAGTTTTAGCAGCAAGTTCCAGTGAAATGATGTTTGAATCGTTTGGGATCATAATAAATACTCAGCTAATTTTGAAGTGGCCATTTCTCTTTCCCGTGCTGCTCCTACTCTTATTGCGTCAACTAACACTAGCATTTCATATAGTTTGGAATCATTGCTGGCTGCAATTGGGACTGATGGGTAGATGGGTAACAAACTAATCCCTCTTGTGTTGCCGGATGGGTCTGGCCATACAAATTCAAGCATTTCTCCTTGAGTGAAATGTTCCCTCAATGGATAACCTGCTGCCCCAGTTGGTATTCCTCGAACTAAAGAACCCATTATTGGGGGAAACACATATTTTGCTCCATAAAGAATAAACTCGTGCAGAGCAATGTTAATTGCCCTTAACTGACCATTATCTTTTGTTAGTAGTCTACATACTGTAGCTCTTTCAGATGCTGAGTGAACCTCAGATGCAGACATTGAAAGTTCCTGCCCTAATTCGGCAAAGGTTAGAGGCCTGTTATCACTCGCTGATATCTTTAAAGACACAAGAAAGTCTTGAGGTTTTAGCACTAGCTGTTTTTTAATAAGCATGTTATCAGTAATTCACTATTCGCGAATTTAGAATATTAGTTTTATTAGCAAATATAGTCAATATATATAATAAAATTCGCTATTCGCGAATATTTTATATGTTTATAGGTGGTATTTTATTATTATTTATTTTATAAACTTCTATGGCTCTACATTAACTAGTAAATAAATCTATATTAATTAATGATATTTAATATAAAAAAGTATAAACATGCATATACTTAGTATATTATTGAAAATTATCAATTATTATTCTTCTTTAAAAGAGGTAAATATGTCCGAAGTTTTGAAAAAAAAGAGTCCGAGGGCACCATCAATGCCACTTGATGAAGCCATTTCTCGTGCGGTAAAAATATACGAGCGTGAAAGATTGCATCCCGCGCCTACTGAAATTGTGGCGCAACATATGGGTTATAAGGGTGCTAATAATGGGACATCGTTGAGTGCATTGGCTTCTCTTCGTTACTATGGGCTTTTAGATCGACCTAAGGAAGGATTGTTGGCTGTTTCAAAGGATGTGGAGACATACTTGTTTGCTCCTGATGAAACAATAAAGCGTTCTTTGCTTGTAAGTTTTTTTAAGCGTCCTGCTTTATATAATGATCTGCTTGAAAAATTCAACTCAGGATTACCATCTGATGCAAATTTAAAATTTGAGTTGATTCAAAAGGGATTTGCTCCTCAACCAGCGGAAGGGGCGTTATCTGTTTTTAAAAAGTCATTAAATTTTGTAGATTATTTCAACGCTGATCGTGATGTTAATGCTGAAGTAGAGATAGAAGATGAAGTGGATGAGGGCCTGCAAAAAAATGATTGGGTTCAACCTAATTTTCCACTTACAAAAGATGCTCCTTTGTTAGCAATTCAGAATCGAGGTGATGAGGATTTGGATGGTGATCGGATTCCAGTACGTCTACCTAATGGTCGTAGGGCATGGCTAATAATTCCTATGCCATTTTATGAGGCCGACAAAGCTAGGCTGAAGGCACAAATTGATCTTCTTCTTACAGATGAGGAGCTTTAATCATCAGCTATTAGTTTTAGCTCTACTTAATTGTCAAAGCCCCCGTTTATGTAACACGGGGGGGTATAAATACATTAAATAATCCTAAACGAGTGGCTACGGTTACAAAACCACATTAATTTCTAGGATGAACTTATCACCATTCTAGATTAAAAAGTCATAGTTGCTGAGAAAAACTTATTGACACAATAATTCCATTTGAGTTACATTTGTAACCCATACGTAACCCATTAGAAAAATTATGGCAAATATAGATCCAACCTCAGCTCAAATACTTGCTTCGCTAATCAAAGGCGGCGCTAACTTTAGTAGCTTTAACGCGACTGTTCAGCGCAGTCATCGATTCCCTCTGCATATTATTTCCTATATAGAAAATATGGCAGAAATGGCAGGGGCGCCAGTTTCAGTCATTATCAATCAAGTGCTCGAATCAGGGGTTGAAGCTGTCATGAAAGAGTTGCCAGAAGAGATCAGTTCGCAACTCACTAGAGTTTCTCAGGTACAACTTGACCGACCAATGAAAACGGTTAATGAAACTGTTAAACGTCGCAAGCCTAAATAACTCAAGCCGACATCATGACCTTCAAATCACTCATCTACGGCTTCGATACCATCGAATGTGCTTATTATCTTGGTCGCATGACTGATCAAGGTGAGCATCCATTAGATTTTGAGTATTTAGCGGTACAAAAAGAAATTCTCATCAGATCAAAAGTCAGAAAGCCATTAAAGATAAAACTTGGCTGTGAAGAGTTTTTACTGGCATCGCATGGCACAAGTAGCGGTTATCCCTATTTGATTCAGAATGATGTTTTTATCGTCGAGTTTGGTGAGCTTAATAAACCTAACTTTTTTGTTAAGTACCGTAGCATCGCACTTTGGCACTATGGCGCATTTGCTTTACATGAGCGTTTTCTTAAATGGGCTGCTTCTGTTGGCATGCAGCCATATCAGCCAGAACGATTATCAAGGGTCGATGTTGCTTTTGATTATTTTTTGCCTGAAATAGACTTTGATCAAGATAATTTCGTCACTTCCGCTAAAAAAGACAAACAATATCGCCTAAATCGAACAGTCCAGACCTTTAACATTGGTGAAGATCAAATCGTTTTTCGTATGTATAACAAGACTGATGAAGTTGTTCAAAAAAGTAACAAAACATGGCTTTATAAGCTTTGGGGCATAGACAATAATGTTTGGCGTGTCGAGTTTCAAGTGCGTAAACAAATGTTGCGTCATGTAGGGATTCAAACCTTGCTTTGTTTAGAAGATGGCCAAGGTGATTTAATGAGGTTGCTCGTGACTGGACATACTTCGTTAAGAGTTAAATCGAATGATTCTAATCGTTCACGCTGGGCAATACATCCTTTGTGGCAAGACTTGGTTGAACGTGTCAATCAGATGCAGGGGCTTGGCGTTATCAGTGTTATTGACCAAAAAGCACTGCTAGAAGAGCGATTAAAAAGAATGGCTATTAGTGTTTATGGCTACGTTAAAAGAATAGCTGCAATAGATGCCCTTTATACGGGGGAAGAGAAATCCTATATGGATGAAGCTTTCGCTCATTTACAAGCGCTTATCACAGAAATACATGATCCTCTAACTTGGCAGCAAGACGTTAATCGTCGCGTGGATGAAATGCGGTTAAGTGAATGATCAGTTCGCCATTGATTAACTCAGTGATCACATTGCTAAATGTGCGTAAAAGTAAAATACTGACTTATGCACAAGTAGCCATGACTGAGCATCAATTTAAAGCCTTCAAGGGGTTAATGCTCGATGAACTTGGCAAAAATGGATTTGAAACAGAATTAGCACAATTACTGGATGCAGGAAAACATTCAGTAGATACTCGGAACAGGCAGGAATAGATTATGCGCGAAAGGGGGTGCCACCATGAGTGGAACAAAATTCAAACCTAGAAATTCGGTTCAACGCTCAAAATGCTGTTAGTATTTCAAACGAAGAACTCGCTTTAATTGAATCTGTCATGCTCGATCTTATCCTTGCGATGATCCAACAAGATGAAACAGGCAATGATTAATATGTAATAGGAGAACCTCATGCACGTAGCCCTTTATGCTCGCGTATCCACCACCAGACAAGCTGATAATGACTTATCAATACCAGATCAACTCAGACAGCTCAATGAATGGTGCAAAGCTAATGGGCATTTAGTCGTGCATGAGTATGTTGAACCTGGTGCATCTGCCACCGATGATAAACGTCCTATATTTCAGCAACTCATCAATGATGCGATGCAAAAACCGCAAGCTTTTGAAGCCATCATTATTCATAGCTTCTCAAGGTTTTTTAGAGATGCAATTCAATTTGGGGTGTATGAACGCAAGCTCAACAAAAACAAAGTTAAAGTAATATCCATTACACAGCAAACCAGTGATGATTCTGCTGGTGAAATGATGCGTCGCATTATAAACACCTTCGATGAGTACAATTCAAAAGAGAACTCAAAACATACTTCACGTGCTATGAAAGAAAATGCACGTCAGGGTTACTTCAATGGATCACGACCACCTTTTGGCTATATCGCAGCCTCCACAGAAACAGAAGGAAGTCACGGACGTAAAAAGAAAAAGTTAGAAATCAACAAAACTGAAGCTGGCATTGTGCGTATGATCTACGACCTCTATTTGAATGGCTTTCAAGGCAAGCCGATGGGGTGTAAAGAAATTGCAAAACACCTCACAGAAAAAGGATTACTCATGCGTGGCAAAGCTTGGGGAATTCAAAAGGTACATAAGTTGCTCTCAGATACACTCTATATGGGTGACTACTATTTTAACGTCATTGATTCTAAGACCAGAGAAAAACGTCCACCAACAGAATGGATTAAAACCAATATTCCAATGATCATAGATGCGG
>JBATAW010000055.1:0-1784 GCA_049662045.1 Methylophilaceae bacterium
AGCTTACACCATGAATATAAGCTACCAATATCACTCGAACACATTAATCTAAGCAACTTTTTACACTATTGAGATAATGCAATGAAAGAAGGCTGGGAAGACTGGGTGAAGTACTTACCTGACAAAATAATAAAACACGGCATATTGATTGAGCTGAGCGGCCCCTTAAGATCGATGTGGCCTATTGCGTATGCAGAAATAATTGCGCATTGCCTAGCAGACAACGCATACGCGATGCTTGGTGGCGCCTTGTATATTGTCGAAGATGACCATATAACCCTTAGCGGAGACCGTTGGCGCTGCGATCAAAACAAATGTGATCGAAATAAAGCAGAGCTGTGGGCTAACTATTGCGTTAGAAGTGCTGCTGAAATGCTGGTTTACATGAGCAAAATTTCGTCTTCCAGCGTCAATCAAGATGTTTGGTTTACTGTCGTTGCTACGAACCAGCCTGACAAAAACAATTTGCTCGCGCAAATACTCGATAGCGTCGGGAATGAATTACTTTAAGTAAAATGATACCAAGCATTTTTGAGTTTAATTCACTCCATTATTCATAAGCGGTATATTTAGCATTGCTACCTTTGGCTTTTTCAATCGGATATTTTTTGGCATTCAGGTCAATTTTTTCATTCGCTGCGGCTATTAAATCAATATTGAGCACTTCGGCAATGCGTAATAAATAAACGAAAGTATCGGCCAATTCATGGCTGACTGCCGCTTTCTTTTCGGGGTTGAGTTGCAAGCTTTCCTCTGGCGTATCCCACTGAAAATGCTCCACCAATTCCGCTGCTTCAACAATCATTGCCATGGCTAAATTTTTAGGGCTGTGAAATTGCGCCCAATCGCGCTCGGTCACAAATTGGTTAATTCGATGGTGTAAATTGGTTAGTGAATCATTCATACAAAACCTCTCAATAAACCCTTAAAAACCTCCGAGCGAAAAAAACACCTCTGCGATCCGCATGCAGACTGGCTTACAGCCCGCCCCAATAAGGTGCACAAAATTTATCTCAAAAATAACTTATTTTCGGTTGCTTCCTGCCACCATTTTAATCTCAAATAAGCGGCACTCTAGCGGCCCATTAAATAGCGGTGTACGCTTACTTGGGGTGAGGCGCATGAGCTTAGGCAGGCGTAAATCATTGGTTAAAAAGTAGGTGTTCCAACCTGCAAATTGGCGTTTTAACACTTCGCCCATTTTGGGGTAAAGTATGGCCAACTCCTCATCTTCACCAATGCGCACGCCGTACGGCGGATTGGTCACCAGCACACCGTTTGTAGCGGGTGGTGCTAGCTCGGTAAAGTTGGTTTGGGCTAATTTTGCAACATCTATCATGCCAGCCGCATCTAAATTTTGGCGGGCAACACGTACCGCATGAATATCCGAATCGCTACCATAAAGCTGTTGAAAAGTGGCGGGTTTGACTGCTTTTAACGCCGCGTTTTTCACTTTTTTCCAGGTGTCTGACTCAAAATTTTTGAGTCGTTCAAAGCCAAAATCACGTTTTAAACCAGGGGCAATATTGAGCGCCATCATGCCTGCTTCAAGCAAAAAAGTCCCGCTGCCACACATTGGGTCTAACAATGGTTGGCCGACTTGCCAGCCTGAAAGCTTTAAAATACCTGCCGCTAAATTTTCACGCAAAGGCGCTTCAATGCTGGCTTTGCGGTTACCTCGTTGATACAAAGCGGCGCCCGAGCTATCAATATAATAGGTATAGCTATCCACCGTTAAATAGGCATGAATACGCACCGCTGGGGTTTTGGTATCAATATAAGGC
>JBATAW010000056.1:0-49096 GCA_049662045.1 Methylophilaceae bacterium
ATTCCGCATCGCTAATTTCAGCTAATTTTGCAGCTAAATGGGCATCTATTTGCGATGGTGCAGTTACCCGCGTGAAATAGGCGGTATTTGCAATCGTTTGAATTTTAAGGCCATATTTTTCTGGGTAGGTCATGAGATTTTTCATGGCTTGGAGTTTAGGTACATAGTTTTTAGTTTCTGCAGGTAAGTTCAAGCTTTCATAATCGGTACTTAATCCTAATTTACGGTTTTGCGCTATCGCTCGTGCAACCGTGCCTTCGCCTGCGTTGTATGCTGCTAGCGCTAAATCCCAGCTGTCAAACATATCGTGTAATTTTTGTAGGTATGTTAGCGCAGCATCGGTAGCAATGGTCACGTCTCGACGATTATCTACCCACCAGTTTTGCTTTAGCCCAAAATATCGGCCAGTATCTGGCATAAATTGCCAAATACCAGAGGCGCGACTTCTTGAATAAGCTTGTGGATTATAGGCACTTTCAATCATAGGTAGCAGGGCGATTTCTGTGGGCATATCACGTTTTTCGACTTCTTCTACAATGTGGAATAAATATTTTTGGCTACGTTCGACCATGCGCTTTACATATTCAGGTTTTGAACTGAAAAATCTTTCATGGTTTGCCACAAGGTTAGATTTACAAGTGGGCATTGCATAGCCTTTTTTGATTCGTACCCATAAATCATCGCTACCAATATTGATCACTGCTGGCGACTCAGTGGCTGTTTCATTTGCTGGGATGTTTCTATCTAGAATAATGGCATTATCTTGCACATCATTATCTTGTGTAGGTAAATTTAGCGGTGTGTTCGTACTTTTTGAATCTACTGATTGATTTGTGACATTTGGCTCATTTTGTTTGCTGGTCGTTTTTTCGCTAGTATTTTCTCTAGGGCTATCAAGAATCTCTTGTCCAAGCACATTGGTAGCAGCGTAGCCATGTTGGCAACATAGCAAGTAAATGACAGTTAATAGCGTTATTTTAGAGAGGGGATGGTTCAAAAAAAGCCTTACAAAGATAATTGATATTTCGCAACAATTTTAAGCTAATGCATGTTACAGACTAAATGTGAATTAAGTCAAGTAAAAGAATGTTATATTTAACTTTAAATAAATATATTAAATATTTGATTTATAAGTATTTTTAAGTTTTCTTACAGCGGTAAAATTAGATAAACTGTTTGAAGTTTTTGAGTTAATTGACTTTAAAATGGTACTACACCCACAACGTAAAAAAGGGTTGGTTGCTAGCTCTAAACCGATAGTTGTGGGGAGGCTAACTTGATTTTTCGCACGAATCATTTGTGTATCACGTAAACGTTGGCATAAGTCTTGGTTATTTGGTTCGAGACTGAGTGCAAAGTGGATGTTGGCTAATGTATATTCATGCGTGCAAAATACTTTAGTTTGCAACGGTAATGCGGCAATTTTTTGCAATGTTTGATAGGCTTGTTCAAATGACCCTTCAGGCACAAAGCCACAACCTACCGCAAAAATGACATCCCCACTAAAAAGCCAATATTCTTCATTTTCCAGCTTGGCAAAATAAGCAATATGCCCAGCAGTATGACCCGCACAATTTAAAACATTAAATGTGATATTAAATGCTGTTAGGTAAATAACATCTGGCTCGCTGCAAGAGGTGTGTGCAAATGCGTAGTGATCTAATTTTGGGGCGTATACGTGCGTTTTTGGATAAGTCGCTAATAGTCCCGCAACCCCATCAATATGATCATGGTGATGATGTGTAATCAGAATAGTGTTGAGGGTGAGGTTCAAGCCTTTTAATGTAGAGATGACGGGTGCTGCATCTCCAGGATCAACTATAATTGCTTGGCTACCATTGTGAATAAGCCATATATAGTTATCTTCAAAGGCAGGAATTGGTATAATTTGATTATCATGATGCATAGCGTCTATCATTTGTTTTATATGGCAAAATGTCAATAGATATAGATTGGTTTAATACAACCGCTGGTCAATACTTACTGCAAAAAGAGCAGGCGTTATTTGATCAAGCGGTGTTTGATTTATTTGGCTTTAATGCCTTGCAAATGGGTGGTTTGCATCACAATCTTTTAAGTAACTCACGTATTCCACATCAATTTCTGGCTACCCATGACGCAACGACTACTTTAAAGCACGACTTATGTTGCCAAGATGATTTTTTGCCATTTGCCGAAATGAGCCTAGACTTATTGTTATTGCCACACCGTTTAGAGTTTAGTGAAAGTCCGCATCAAACACTACGTGAAGCGGCAAGGGTGGTTGTGCATGAAGGTCATTTGCTGATTTCTGGGTTTAATCCCATGAGTGCCTGGGGGTTGAATGCTAAGCGAAAGCATTGGCAATCGAAAAATCCGATTTACCCATGGAATGGCCAATACATAGGGCTTGCTCGCATTAAAGATTGGTTAACTTTGTTGGGTTTTGAGGTGATGATGGTGAAAATGACCGCACATACCCCGCCATTTCAACAGGTATCATGGCATCAACGCTTTATTTTTATGGATAAATTAGGCGCACGTTGTTGTCGATCGTTTGGGGGTGTTTATTTTATTATCGCAAAAAAACGTGTAATTGGATTGATACCCATTAAACCACAATGGAAAACCGCACCTCTTACAGTTGGTTTAGCCGTACGCCAGCCAAAGTCACACACTTCTCAATCAGAACAAATAGATGTATAAAAGGCTGATGGTTTAAAAATGATGATGAGCCAGACAGTTTTAGTACGCTGGGGCTATACGACATAGCGCTTGAATGCTTTATAATATTTAATATATGAATGAACAAGTTGAAATTTATACGGATGGTGCCTGTAAAGGTAATCCAGGCCCAGGAGGTTGGGGTGCATGGTTACGTTATGGGGATAGAGAAAAAGAGCTATTTGGAGGCGAGTTACTAACCACCAATAACCGCATGGAATTAACGGCGGTTATTCGTGCTTTAGAAGCTTTAAACCGCACCTGCCATGCAAAGGTGTTGACAGACTCAGTATATGTACAAAAAGGCATGACTGAATGGTTAATAGGCTGGAAAGCGCGTAATTGGCGAACTGCAGATAAAAAACCTGTAAAAAATGATGATTTGTGGCAGCTGCTTGATACTTTAGCGCAACAACACATCGTAGAATGGGTTTGGGTAAAAGGCCATGCGGGCAATGTTGGCAATGAGCGCGCAGATTTACTGGCCAACAAAGGTGTAGAACAAGTTTTGCAAGTTAATCATTTAGCGATAAGCAATTAAGATGCGGCAAATATTTTTAGATACTGAAACAACGGGCTTATACCACGCGCAAGGGCATCGTATTATTGAGGTGGCAGCGGTAGAAGTGCTTAACCGCCGCGTTACCAAGCAGAATCTACATTTTTATATTAATCCTGAACGAGAAATAGACCATGGTGCACAAGAGGTGCATGGTATTTCGCTAGAGTTTTTGCAAGACAAACCAAGATTTGCCGATATTGCCAAAGAATTAATCGCGTTTATTGCAGATGCCGAGCTGATTATGCATAACGCACCTTTTGACGTTGGGTTCTTGAACTGCGAGTTTGGCTTGATGGATATACAAAAAGTTGAAAGCATTGCAGCAAAAATTACAGACACCCTAAAAATGGCTAAAGAAATGCGCCCAGGGCAACGTAATAGTTTAGATGCACTGTGCAAGCATTTTGGCATTGATAACTCAAGGCGTACTTTACACGGCGCATTGTTAGATGCTGAGCTGTTGGCAGAGGTTTATATGTCGATGACGCGTGGTCAAGACAGCTTAATGATGGATCTAAATCAGACTCAGCAATCCACCCAGTCAGTTGCTTTTGAGGAAGCTGCGCCATTGAAAGTAAGACTAGCCGACGCTACGGAAATGACGGCGCATGAAGATTATTTGGAATCGCTAAAGAAATCTGGCGATTGTTTATGGAAAACGCTGAATACAGACAACGCTTAATAATAGCGATTAAAAAAAACCATTACTTAAAGAAAGAAAATGACATGAAACAAACCATTATCGTAACAGGTGGTGCAGGCTTTATCGGTGCCAATTTTGTGTTGGCTTGGGTAAAGCTTGGCCTAGGTAAAGTGGTCAATCTTGATAAGCTGACTTATGCAGGTAATTTAGAAAACTTGGTGGATATCCAGCAAAATCCTAACCACCTGTTTGTACGTGGTGATATTGGCGATAGAGCTTTGCTTGATAGTTTATTAGCTGAACATAAGCCGGTAGCAGTGGTTAATTTTGCTGCAGAAAGCCATGTTGACCGTTCTATTCATGGCCCCGAAGATTTTATTCAAACCAATGTGGTGGGTACTTTTCATTTGTTAGAAGCGGTGCGCGTTTATTGGAACAGACTTAGTACCAGTGATAGAAATGCTTTTCGTTTTTTGCATGTTTCAACAGATGAAGTCTATGGCTCGCTTGAGAAAGACGAAGCACCATTTGCAGAAACGCATCAATATGAACCTAATAGCCCATATTCAGCTACAAAAGCGGCATCAGATCATTTGGTGCGTGCTTATCATCACACCTACGGCTTACCTGTGTTAACCACCAATTGCTCAAATAACTATGGCCCGCATCATTTTCCTGAGAAGCTGATTCCATTGGTTATTCATAACGCGTTGGCTGGCAAGGCATTGCCAATATATGGTACAGGTCAACAAATTCGTGATTGGCTGTATGTAGAAGACCATTGCGCTGCAATTCGCCGCGTACTAGAAGCAGGTAAAGTTGGTGAGGTTTATAATATCGGTGGCTGGAACGAGAAACCCAATATTGAAGTAGTGCGTACCTTATGCCGAATGCTAGACACTAAAAAACCACGCGCGGATGGGAAATCCTATGCTGACCAAATCACTTTTGTAGAGGACCGTCTTGGCCATGATCAACGTTATGCCATTGATGCCACAAAAATTGCCAGTGAATTAGGCTGGAAACCACAAGAAACCTTTGAAACTGGTATCGAAAAAACCGTTAACTGGTATTTAGATCATCAAGATTGGGTCAAAAATGTGGCGAGTGGCGATTACCGACAATGGGTACAAAAACACTATGCTGAACGTGGCGAAGAAATGGCTTGATTACCTAAAAATACTTTAGGCAAAGTACGTTAATAACAGCTAGTTTTATATGTACATTATTTTGATGCTCTGTAAGCCAGCTAGAATGCGGCTTCCAGAGCATTATTTTTTTGTCGGGGGATTTTGGTCAAAAAAAGTAGCTTTAAAACAAGCCTAGCTTAGTGCATCAGCCCAGTTATTGGGTGTTTCATACAGCCGTACTTTTTCAAGTTTTAAGTGATTGCCATAGATGTCGTGATATTCGCTCTTGAGTATTTTAAAAGCTTCTGCAGCCATATTTTCTGCGGTGGGCACAGTGGGAAATATCACCGTTTTGTGATTGGGCAGAGTGTTTAAAAAATTAAGCACTTCAGTATCATGCTGATAAACTAAAAAAGCATGATCCCAGACATTAACAATGGCGCTTTTTGCGATGGTTTTTACATCCGAAAAATCCATCACCATGCCATTTTCTGAGGCACTTTCACTGCTAATAATATCGCCAGAAAGGGTGATTTCAATCGCATAACGATGCCCATGCAAGTTTTTGCATTGGCTTTTGTGGCAGGGAATACGATGACCTGCATCAAATTCAAGTCGAGTGGTAATTTGCATGATGTTAATTCGTATGACGTTTATTGGTACGGTTTTAATTTAAACGGTGTTAATTGATAGACTAGCTAAAACATAGCTAGTAAGCGCGCTATTATATATTATGCGTGGCGGCTTGCTTCAAATTTGCTTAGCCAAGGCATAAAGTCATCAAATGGCATTGGTTTTGCAAAGTAATAACCTTGAATTTTGTCACATTTTAAATCTCGCAAAATGTTTAACGTTTCTAAATTTTCAACCCCTTCAGCAACGACATCTTTATTCAAGCTATGGGCGAGTTCTAAAATAGACTGCACAATGGCTTTGTCTTCTTTTGATTGTGCGAGATGCCTAACAAAGGATTGGTCTATTTTAACTAGGTGTATCGGCATATTGCGTAAACGTGCCATGGATGAATAGCCAGTACCAAAGTCATCTAGCGCAATTTTAAAGCCTAAGTCAACAATTTGATTGAGCACTTTCATGGCTTTTTCTTCATTCACCATCAGGTCTGTTTCGGTGATTTCTATGACAAGATATTGTGCGGGTACCTGCCAAAGTGATGTAGACTGGGTGAGTAGCTCAGACAAGTCTTCATCAAGCAAATCGGTACTACTTAAATTAATATTAAATGAAAATCGACGCTGATGCGTGTTCATTAGCTCAGCGCAGCGCCTGCAAGCTGTATTAATCAACCAGCGGATAAATACTTTGCCAAAGCCTTTTTTGTATATGGTATCTATAAGTCTAATCGGCGAAACAAAAGGTCGCTCGATATTTGGCCAGCGTAATAAAAATTCACCACTGATACAGTAATCCAGATCGATCTCAGTCTCAGCAGCGGTTGGCTTAAGGCTAACCACGGGTTGTATATATAAATCGAGTTCACTTTGCTGTAGGGCTTTGATAATAGCCTCATCAAGCTGATGTTGATTTAACGAGGCACTGGTGACAAGCTCATCATAAATTTCAATTTGCTGTCCACTGACAATGGCCTGATGTAATGCCATTTTGGCACTGTCTAATAGCGATAGTGCGCTCACCTGCGTTTTAAGTGAGCTGATGCCACCAAAAAATGGATTTAAAATCAAAGTAGTATTATTTAATGGTAACTCTTCTTCAAATGCGTGGGCAATTTTGCTGGCAATTAATTGCAACTGCCCAGAAAACTTAAGATTGTTTACTATAATGGCTAATTCTTGTGAGCCCACTTTAAATAGACTGGCGTCTTTATTGAGATGTTGTTGAATAACGGTGACTGCTGCCATCACAATATCCGCATACATCTCATTGAGTAGTTCGCCTTGAAGTGATGTGTCTTCAAAATTAATGTTTAAATTAACCATTAATATGCCCAATTGCTGAATATCTATAGGCGTGTCTGAATGCCCAATTCCAGAATGCCCAGCTAGGGAATATTGTTGCAAGGTATTGAGTAATAACTGCTGATTAGGCAGCTGTGTGTCCTCATCAAAATGTTGTAAAAACCGATATTGGTATTGATCTAAGGCATGCGTGGTACTACTTAAGGTGTGCATTAAAAAACACTGAAATTTTAATTGGCTGGTGCTGTCTGGTGTGTTTAACAATAAGCTACGTGCTAGCAAAAAAGCGGTATCAATACTTAAGCCGTTTTGATAATCACTAATCCATGCGGATTGGAGCTGTTCAATATGCTGATTAAATTGCACCCAATTAAGTTGTTTAGGCCATGTTTGTACAATGTTGATAGAGGCTAGGTCTGCTAAATCTGAATCAATCATTTGCGCAATATCACTCAATATTGGCTGATTACAAGTATACTCACCCATAATCTCAGTCGCTTTTAACGCATATAGGCTTAAACGTTGTAACATGGCTGTAGGTGAAATAGAGACGGTAAATTCATCTAACGTGTTCATGTCCGCTGACCAAGCTGGAATCTGTAGCGCTTGATTAATATTATGCATAAAAGTTACTAGCGTTGAGCCCAAAACTGTCTGCGGGTAGCCCACGCTTAATGCTGTAGGGCTCGCCAGATGGCGTAAGTGGTTTATTGATCAAGTTAATAGTCGCAGGGAAAGTATTTTTAGATTTATCAGCATTCAGTAATATCATCACTCTAGGTAGCATGCGTCGCACACTATTTTGTTGTATCACCACGCCAACTTCACCAGAGTTGAGTTCTACGATGGAGGTTACAGGGTAGATGCCCAAAAACTGTACAAGCTGATCAATCATGGTAGCACTAAACAAAATGTTGCCCATTTTTTGAATTCTCTCTAGCGCAACTTGATTATAAACTCCTTTGGCATACACTTTATTGGTTGTCATAGCACAGTAAGTATCAATCAAGCCTGCCATTTGCCCGCCCATGCTAATGCCTTGCTCCATTAACTCGTTAGGGTAGCCTTTACCATTGAAGCGTTCATGGTGTTCTGCCACTATTTTAAAAACGACCTCTGGAATATTAGGCGTTTCTCTTAAAATACCAATTGAATATTCAACATGTTTTTTGAGTATTGAAAATTCAGCATTAGAGAGTTTTTCTGATTTATGTAATAAATTGTGCGGTATTTTGCCTTTACCTACATCTTGTAGCAAACCTGCCATCCCTAAGTTTTTAATATCCGCCTTGGGCATTGAAATATAGCTTGCAAATGCCATTAAGGTAATGGAAACATTTAGCGCATGGTTATAGGCATAGTTATCTGACTGCTTCAATTTAGCCAGCCAAATTAAAGCGTCTGGGTTACGCTCAATACTTGCCACCATGTGATCAAGCGCTTCGTTAACATGAGTAATGTCAATTTTTTGATTAAGTGCAAGTTTCTCAAAGATATCTTTGGTGGCAATTTGTGATTGATGATAAGTCGGATATATCTCAGCAATTTCATCTTCAACAGGAGAAGTGTCTTCGAAAGCAGAGATAGCTTCTGAGCCATCTTGCGCTAAAGACTTTTCTGCTTTGGTGGGATCGGTACGTGTGCTTAGCTTTTTATTTGGTTTTGACCAACTGCCCATCCCTGTTAAAAAGTTAGATAAATCGTCTTTTACCCGGCCAATTAAAGAAGTGGGTTCAACTTGAGGTGTTTCATCATTCGCTAAATTATCGTTAGCCAAAGCAGAAGCTGTATGCACTTGGCTATTGATGTTTTGAATGTTCAGTAGAATGTTGTCTGTTTCGTCTTGGTTATTTTCACCATTTTTAGAGGCTTGATTACTTGCCTGAATCTCTTTAAGAATATTATAAAATGAAAATTTTTGTTGGGCAGGACTAAGATTAGCTAGTTTTTTGAGTTTAGGTTTAGACCCAACATAGCCTGAATTAGCCTCACGTTTTATCGCCACTTCATTTCTTGCCGGTGGGATAAAAAACTCTCCAACAGAAACAGTGTGATCAACATAAACAAATTCACATAATTTGTCCATGATGTTGATTTGTTCTTGATTTTCTATCAATAAGCCTTCAAGTAAAAAAGGCGTGCCTAGCCAAGGCCTATCTAAGGCGGTGACAAACATACCAATGCCAAGCTTGGCGACTGGTGTTTTTTGTTTATGAATATCAGTCATTCTATGTATGTAAATATATATAAATTAATTTCAATATTTTTAATAAATTTCAATTAGTTACCAGATTAATTTTATTCTTTAGTTTAATAAAAGTCACTAACTGCTATTTTAACGATAATTTCAAATTTAACGCTAGTATTTTTCATTGATTTGCCCACTATTCAGCAGTTTAAGTCAGGTGAACATGTTGTTTTTTTACTATCGCGGCGCGATGTGAGATAGTTCTAAGCGTAGTATTTGGTATATTGAGAGACGTTCAGGAGAAATAGCCTGCGTCAAAATGGCAGATTTAATGGCACAGTCAGGCTCTTGCAGATGTTGGCAATTATTAAAGCGACACTTACCTAAATAGGGTCTAAATTCCACAAAGGCGTGTTCAAGTTCGCTGGTACTTAAGTGAAATAGGCCAAACTCCTGCAGGCCAGGCGAGTCTATCAGTTGGCTGTTTGCATCTAAGTGATATAAATGTGTGGCGGTCGTGGTGTGTTTGCCACTATCTAAAGTCTCACTCATTTCACGTGTGCGGACATTTTCTTCAGGCAACAGGGCGTTGATGATGGTCGATTTACCCATGCCAGATTGCCCGACTAATATACTTGCTTGCCCTTGCAAGTAAGGCTTTAGTGCGGATATATCGTTTTTTGCTGAAAGGGCAAGCACCGAGTAACCAAGGGAAGTATATAAGCTTAATTTTTGTGAAGCCTGCACGCTATCCGCCAAATCGCACTTATTAAGCACAATGAGCGGTTTGACGTTGGCTGATTCCGCAGCAATTAAACATCGATTTAACAGCGCTTCATAAAAGCTTGGTTGTGTAGCCAGTACGATGATAATTTGAGTAACGTTTGCGGCTAGCATTTTGCTTTTAAATGCGTTACTGCGATACAACAAGGTTTTGCGCGGCAGGGTAGTTTCAATGACGCCTTCATATTTATCTGTCAGCTGTAATGTCACCACATCACCACAGGTTAAATCAGTTTTTTTGCCACGGGTTACACAGCTAATGCGCAGCTTACTGCTTAGCTCGACCTGATATCGCTTACCATAGGCTGATACGATGACGCCTTGCAAAGGTGCAGTATGTTTCAAATTGATGCTCATAGGCTAGTTTATACTGCGGATTATAAAATGTTGGATTTTAGCCCAGATACTAGCTAGCTTGTGCAAGGAGCTGCTCGATGCGAACACTGGCAGGTGGGTGTGAGTCGTAAAAGGCGGAATGTAACGGGTCTGGTGTTAGCGTAGAGGCATTATCACGATAGAGTTTAACCAAAGCCTCAACCAAATGTTTAGCGCTGGCGTTTTGCGCGGCATAAGCATCTGCTTCAAACTCATTTTTACGTGAATAACTTGCCATTACAGGGCGTAAAAAGAATAAAAATATGGGTGAAGCCAACAAAAATAACATCAAAGCCATGTAGTTGTTGGTTGAGATCACACCGAGCCCTGTAAAAAACCACGCTTGGTGCGTCAACCAGCCTAATAACGCAAGCCCAATAAAACTCATCATGAACATCAATGCGATACGTTTAATAACGTGCTTGTGCTTGAAATGCCCTAACTCATGCGCGAGTACAGACTCAATTTCATCGGCATTGAGTCTATCAAGCAGGGTGTCAAAAAATACCACGCGTTTAGACGCGCCAAAACCTGTGAAATAAGCATTACCATGGCTACTACGCGTAGAGCCATCCATGACAAATAAGCCTTGTGATTTAAAGCCACATTTGGTGAGTAAAGCCTCAATACGCTGTTTTAGGCTTTCATCTTGCAATGGTGAAAATTTATTAAACAATGGCGCAATAAATGTGGGGTAAACAGCTAGCATGAGTAAATTAAAGGCGCTCCAAACAAACCACAAATACAGCCACCAATATTCACCCGCGCTTTGCATCAGCCAAAGTGCCGCAAATAAAATAGGTGCACCCAATGCTAAACCAACAACAGCTTGTTTGATTAGGTCAGTAAAAAACATGGTGACAGTCATTTTGTTAAAACCAAATTTTTCATCTACCACAAAGGTTTTGTAGTAATCAAAGGGTAGATCAATGAGGCCGCTAATGATTAAAGCACTCATAATCACCAACGCACCGCGCCACATTTCACGATTGGGCAAAACGTTTTGCCAAATATTATCTATCCACTGCAAACCACCGCCAAGCGTTAGCCAGAGTAAAAGCGCTACTTGTACTAGCAATTCAACCATGCCAAGTTTAGTTTTGGCGATGGTGTAATCAGCAGCTTTTTGGTGAGCCTCTAATGAAATACTATTGGCAAAGGCAGCTGGCACCGCACCGCGATGTACTTGAATATAGCTAAAGTGTCGGCGTGCTAGCCATAGGCGAATCATGGTTGATGCGGCAAGTAAAGTGATGAAAATAGTCGTTAGGGTAGCAGGCATCATGTGTCAAGTCAGTGTAATTCAGTTAATATGTATGCATTGTGAAGCATATTTTTGCGTTTAGTTCTCTAACGCTAAAAAATACGTTTGAATTATTGATATTTTAATGGAAATCATGATGGCAGAAGCAGCTAGTAGTACAAATCAGAATAATTTAATTTGGTTAGATATGGAAATGAGTGGTTTGTTGCCTGATTCTGATCGAATTTTAGAGTTGGCAGCAGTGGTCACCGATGCTGATTTAAACGTTTTAGGTGAGTCGCCAGTGTTGGTTATTCATCAAAGTGACCAAGTTTTAGACGGTATGGATGCGTGGAACAAAGGTGCGCATGGTCGTTCAGGCTTAATTGATAAGGTAAAGACTTCAACAGTTGATGAAGAACAAGCCACAAAAGTGATGATAGAGTTCTTAAAACAGTATGTGCCTATTGGTAAATCGCCCATGTGCGGCAACTCAATTTGTCAAGACCGACGATTTATGGCACGTTATATGCCAAATTTGGAAACTTACTTTCATTATCGTAATTTAGATGTGAGCGTGTTTAAAGAGCTGGCACGACGCTGGAAGCCAGAAATCTATGCGGGTTTTAAGAAAGCGAGCAAACATGAGGCTTTGGCAGACATTTACGAGTCAATAGATGAGCTGAAATACTATCGAGAATACTTTATTGTGAAGTGATTTTTATTGTCACTTTATAAAAGTATAGGCAAAAAAAAGGGGCATCTTACGATGCCCCTAAGAGGAAGATATAAGCTTGGAGAAGCTTACAATTAAATATAAGCATTTCTCATGCCAACTTTTACTTTTTCTCTTAGTTTCTTGAACTGGCCGTCATTAAGCCAACATGTTTTCATATTCAGCTAAATACTCAAGCGCGCTTTTGTCCCAGCTCAAATTTTGTGACATGCCATTTTTTTGAATTTGCCGCCAAGCTACTGCATCATTTTTAAAGACATTAATGGCTTCTTTAATGCAGCTTAATAAGCTAGCAGGGCTAGCCTCACTCATGACAAAGCCGTTAGCCGTTTTGTTTTTAAAAGTAACGATGTTGGTGTTGATGACTGAATCCGCTAAGCCGCCAGTGGCGTTGACGATTGGCGGTGTGCCATAGGCTAAGCCATAAAGTTGGTTTAGTCCACAAGGCTCAAAACGTGAAGGCATAATAAACATATCGCACCCAGCCATGATTTGGTGTGAAAGTGTTTCGTTATAGCCAATGGTGACCGCTAAACGACCAGCGTTGTTACGTGCCAAGTGTCGAAAGGCATTTTCAAGCTCACTTTCGCCACCCCCTAATAACGCCAACTGGCAACCTGAGTCTAACAGTTGCTGCACAATGGGCACAAGCATATCTAAGCCTTTTTGGTGCGTTAGGCGGCTGACAACGCCAAGCAGTGGCGCATTGGCATCTAGTTCTAGGCCTAGTTTTTCTTGCAAACTATGTTTTACCTCTGCTTTACCAGCTAACTGCCTTACGCTGTAGTTTTTCACTAAATGCACATCTGTTTTTGGACTCCATTCTTTTGCATCAATCCCATTCAAAATACCTTTGATTTCATCACCACGCTTACTGAGCAAACCTTCTAAACCAAAGCCAAAGGCAGGGGTTTGAATTTCTTTTGCGTAACTTGGGCTAACGGTGCTAATGGTATCAGCATAAAAAATGCCTGCTTTTAAAAATGATAGTTGTCCATAGTACTCAAAGCCATCTAAGGTAAAGTGCGTACTTGGTAAAGCTAACGTTGGTAGCCAACTGGGTGCGTAACAGCCTTGAAATGCCATATTGTGCAAACTAATCATCGACTTAGCTTGACCTTTATCTATCAGCTTCATATAAGCGGGCGCTAAGCCTGTTTGCCAGTCGTTGCAATGCACAATGTTGGGTTGCCAATCTTTAACAGGTGAATTTTCGCCACTGAGCATCGCCGCCACTTTTGATAAAATACCAAAGCGCACGGGATTATCTAGCCATTCCATACCATTGGCATCTGCGTAAGGACCACCAGCGCGTTCATATAAACTGGCCGATTTAATCACCATGACTTTAACTTGGGTTTCTTTTATCGTGCCTAGTAATAACTCTGCTTGCCCAACAACGGGTAAGTTTGAAATATCTGCAAGATGTTGCAACGGCTCAAGTTGTTCAAGCACTGACGGGTAACCTGGCACTAGTATGCGAATATCCACCCCCAAATGTTGTAGAGCGGCAGGTAATGAGCCGCTAACGTCCGCTAAGCCGCCTGTTTTGATGAGAGGGAAAACTTCAGAAGTAGCAAAAAGTACACGCATAATATTCTCACAATGCAAACAATGGTATATTTACATTATAGATTATTTTTGAACTGAAAGTGATGATATGGCAATAGGACAATGGCTAGCTGTTGGCAGTGGTGCGGCAATTGGCGCGTGGATACGCTGGGGATTGGGTATCACCTTGAATGCTAGCACGCTGCCGCTAGGCACGTTGGTGGCAAATTTAGGCGGCGGTTTGCTGATGGGTATGGCCATGGCGTATTTTATAGCCATGCCACAGCAAAATGAATTGCGCTTATTTGTGATGACTGGTTTTTTAGGCGGCTTAACCACTTTTTCCGCTTTTTCAGCAGAAGCCTTTAATTTTTTGCATAAACAGCAATATGCTTGGGCAGCAACACATATTGTAAGCCATGTGCTTGGTAGCTTAATCATGACAGCCATTGGCTTTATGTTGATGAGTTATTTTCGGCGTTAAAGTGGGCTTAAAAATATATGATATAGTCTTCGAGAGAAATTTATGCCTCTGTAACCCGCATTCTAGGTTGCTCGTAGGGCGGCGTTAGGGATGATTCTTCAATAATGCCTTTTTTAAGCCGTATTTTCAGACATAAAAAAGCTGACTTAACATAATGAAGTCAGCTTTTTATTTAACTCAAAAAATCCTACTTATTTTGCGTTTCTACCATTACTAAAGGCGCATCTTCCGCTTTTACTTCAGCTTTATTCTGCCAGTTGGCTGCTTTTCTTGGCGCTTTTGGTTTGGCAGGCTCAGTTAGTGCGGTTACTTTTGACGCATCTGCTTTTGTTTCAACCAATTGCAAACCACTGGCCACTAAATCTACAGGTTTTTGTGTAGGTTTAGGTTTACTCGTTTTTTTGGTTTTGCTCGCAGGCACTTCTGTTGTAATGACCTCTGTTTCGCTCAACATTGCGGCTGGAATCGCTTCTGTCACTTTGTCATCGCTATCCATCTTGCGTTTAGCTTTAATCGCTTCAGCAATATTGGCATGCGGCGCATTAATTTCTTCAACTTTCTTAGTGGCTTTTTGCTTAGGTTTCGCTTTAGCTTCTTTATTTTCTATGGCTTCAACTTTAGCTTCCGTTTGTATTTCAGCATTCGTTGCTTGTGGCTCTTGAGCTACTGATTCTTGAGTCATAGTCTCTTGAACTACAGACGTTTGAACTTCAGACTCTTGAACCGTAGATTTTTCTACTGGACCTAGCTCTACAGCCAGCACCTGATCTATGGTCTGAGAAACTACAACGGGCGCTATTGAAGCCGCTGTATCTTTAGTGACAGCCACTGGATTTGCATTTTGCTCTTCATTTGGTACAAATGGTAACGGGCTATTTTCATCGCGATCACGTCGGTTACGGCGGTTACGATTACGACGACTACGCTCAGAGTTTTGTGGCTTGTTAGCATCAACAATTGCCGTTGTCTCCGCAATGACTGCGGTGACTGCATTGGCTACATTTTCACTATTATTCGTTTGCTTGCGTTGCTGCTCTTGACGTGGCTGCTCAGCACGCGCTTGTTGTGGCTTAGGTGGGCGTGGTTCTTGATTTTGTGCATTTGCAGTATTTTGCTGGGCAGAACGGTCTGGCTGTTGCCCATTTTTATCTCCACGATCGTTACGATTTTTTTCATTGCGATTACGATTTCTATCATTCCTATTGCGGTTATTGTCGCGATTTTGCACTTCTGGCTTTTTAGTTTCAATCGTTTGCACAGGAGTCGTTTCTGCGGCTGCGCCAAAAAAGCGCTTAATTTTATCCATTAAAGATAATTTTGGCGCTACTACTGGGGCTGCGATGGTACGCTCAATAACAATTGGTGCAGGGGCAGCGGGGGTTATGCCTTTAACTGCTGCAACAGGTTTAATTGCCTTAGTAGTCTCTTCTACACTTGGAATATAAGTCGTTTCCGTTGGCATTTCTACCATTTTATAACTGGCGCGACTGGCATCATCTTTTACATCATCATGTTTAACCTTAACAATATTATAGTTAGGGGTTTCTAAGTGGATATTTGGAATTAATACTATTTCTACATCAATGCGTTGTTCAATCATGTGGATATCGGCACGCTTTTCATTTAACAAGAACGTGGCTATTTCTACAGGCAACTGCACTTGAATAATCGCACTGTTTTCTTTCATCGCGTCTTCTTGAACGATGCGTAAGATATGTAAAGCCGTTGACTCAATACCGCGAATATGTCCTGTGCCGCTACAACGCGGGCAGGGAATATGGTTGGTGTCGCCTAAGCTTGGGCGTAAGCGTTGGCGTGACAGCTCTAGCAAGCCAAATTTTGAGATTTTACTAGTTTGCACGCGCGCGCGATCTGCATGTAAAGCATCACGCAGAGCATTTTCAACCTCGCGCTGATTGCGTTGGCTTTCCATATCAATAAAGTCAATCACCACTAAGCCACCTAAATCGCGCAAGCGTAATTGGCGCGCCACTTCTTCGGCAGCTTCTATATTGGTATTAAAGGCAGTGTGTTCAATATCACTACCACGCGTTGAACGGCCAGAGTTAACGTCAACTGAAACTAAAGCTTCAGTATGGTCGATGACAATTGCACCACCTGAGGGTAAGCGTACTTCTCGAGAGAAGGCTGATTCAATTTGATGTTCAATTTGAAAACGTGTGAAAAGCGGGATTTCATCTTGGTACAATTTAACGCGTGATACATTGCTTGGCATTACCACGCTCATAAAGTATTCGGCCTGATCAAAAATATCTTTAGTGTCGATTAGTATCTCACCAATATCAGCGCTAAAGTAATCTCGAATCGCGCGAATGACTAAGCTTGACTCGAGATAAATAAGTTCTGGCGCGGGGTTGAGGCGTTTGCCTTGATCATCTATTTTTGGTTTTGTCGCGTCGTCAATGGCGGTCCATAATTGTGTGAGGTAGTTTAAATCCCATTGCAATTCTTCAACATTGCGGCCAATACCAGCGGTACGGGCAATCACGCTCATGCCTTTTGGTACATTTATTTGCGCTAATACATCACGCAGTTCATCGCGGTCTTCACCTTCAATACGGCGTGAAACACCACCGCCACGCGGGTTATTAGGCATTAGCACTAAATATCGACCTGCCAATGAAATAAACGTCGTCAGTGCAGCACCTTTGTTACCACGTTCATCTTTATCAACCTGCACAATCACTTCTTGGCCTTCTTTCAAGGCATCTTGAATACGTGCTTTACTGTCCGCACCTTCTTTAAAGTAGCTACGTGAAACTTCTTTAAAAGGTAAAAAGCCGTGACGTTCTTGCCCGTAATCTACAAATGCGGCTTCTAAAGAAGGCTCAATGCGCGTAATAATACCTTTGTAAATATTACTTTTGCGCTGCTCTTTACCAGCGTGTTCAATATCTAAATCGATGAGTTTTTGCCCATCAACAATTGCAACGCGTAGTTCTTCTTCTTGCGTTGCATTAAATAACATGCGTTTCATGTTGGATTCCTAATCTAAAATTAGCTTATATTCAAGCTACAGATCAAGCGGAGCGATAGACTTATTGCTGAAATAAATAACAGCGGTAGTGATAATTTGCAACTTAAGGTGAAAATGCCAAAGAGGTTGACAGACAGGTAAAAATGCGGGCAAATAGCGCTATTATGCTTAAAACGGCTTGGCTGAAGGCCTACAAAACATCCTAAATCACTGTGTTGCGATGTGATGGATTTTATAATGATGCCTGAGTTTAGCCTAACAGATTCCAACTAAATAAGTGTTGAAGATTCTATATTAAGTCATCGTTAAAGCAAACTAATTTACTAAATTCACGCCAATTGTGGCTTAAATTCGTTAAAATTCTGTCTTAGGTCAATCTTTGATTTAGCTTTTGGCTAAATGTTACTTTTCACTTTAAAGTCGCGCTTTATGTTTATTTGTCTGCGGCGGCTTGAACGCTAAAATTTATATGCTGCTACTTTAAAAATGGTGAGCGGCAATAACCAAGTATCCGTTTAAATCAGCATTTAAAATAAATAGTGGGCTGATTAGTTGGCAAGTATAGGCTACAACGCAACTTTAAGCAAAGTATGAAAATAATAAGGTCAAATAAAATGCGTGTAAATAAAATTAGCGAAAATGCAGCGGCTTTTTTAACGGTAGATGAAGCCAGCGAAGGGCAACGCGTTGATAATTACCTCACTAAAGTACTCAAAGGGGTGCCAAAAAGTCACGTGTACCGCATTTTGCGCAGTGGTGAAGTGCGTGTGAATAAAAAACGTATTGATGCAGATTTTCGCTTGAGCTTAGGGGATGTAGTGCGCATCCCTCCTACACGTTCAACTGTCATTGAAAAGCCAGAAAATAACGTTCCAGTCGCAACTAAATTTGCCGATTGCGTTATTTTTGAAGATGAAGCCATGTTGGTGATTGATAAGCCTGCTGGTTTTGCGGTGCATGGAGGCAGTGGTATTAGCTTGGGGGTGATCGAGCAAATGCGCTTAGAGCGCCCAAAAGCTAAGTTTTTAGAGCTGGTGCATCGCTTAGATAGAGAGACTTCAGGTGTGCTCATGCTGGCCAAAAAAAGAACGGCACTTGTAAGTTTGCATGACATGATTCGTCAAAATCAAACAGATAAACGTTATGTAGTGATGGTAAAAGGTCAGTGGTTAGAAGCAAAAAAACGTGTTGTGCTGGATTTGCAACGATATTTATTGCCTAATGGTGAACGACGCGTCAATGTTGTGAATGATGTTAGTAAGGATAAATATAATGAACGGCAAAGTTCAGAAACTATTTTTCGCTTAATGCGGAACTTTAACCACCCCTTGTTAGGTCAATTTACCTTACTAGAAGCGCAGTTGGTCACCGGGCGCACACATCAACTACGAGTTCAGCTCGCCCATTTAGGTTTTCCAATTGTCGGTGATGATAAATATGGGGATTTTGGATTAAATAAAGCCTTACAAAAGTCAGGCTTAAAGCGAATGTTTTTACATTCATCTGTGACAAAAATTCGACACCCATTAACCCAAGATAAGTTGGTACTAGTAGCGCCAACTCCCGTTGAACTCAGTCAATTTATAGTGAAGTTAGAGGAAATAAATATTAATGCCTAAGCAATTTGATTTAATCGTATGGGATTGGGATGGCACATTAGCGGATTCGACTGGCATGATCACGCAAGCAATATTGAGTGCGGCCGAGCAGGTTGGTTTACCTGCAGTTTCAATGCAAACAGCACGTAATATCATTGGGCTAGGCTTAAAAGAAGCCATACATAGTCTGTATGGTGAATTGCCCCCAGAGGTTTCACATAAACTGGCCAGCCAATATACGGCTAACTATTATGCTGGGGAGGGTGAAATTCCTTTGTTTGAGGGGGCTACTGAAACAATTATTGCATTAAGTCAGCTAGGTTATAAACAGGCTATTGCAACGGGAAAAAGTCGACGAGGTCTTAACTTAGCCATTGAGCACGCCGGTATAGGACAATATTTGCAGGCGACGCGTACCGTTGATGAATGTTTTTCAAAACCACACCCACAAATGTTAAATGAATTAATGGATCATCTCGTGGTCATGCCTGAGCGCGCTTTAATGATTGGTGATACTAGCTATGACTTACAAATGGCAAAAAATGCAGGTATTCAATCGATAGGGGTTGGCTATGGTGCGCACACTGCTGAGCAATGGCAACATTTAGCGCCTATACAAGAATTCAATGATTTCTCTAGCTTAAGTCATTGGTTGCTTAATTATGCCTAATGGTAGAATGGATATTTGGAAAGCCCTAAAATTTATATTGAATAGCTGTGGAATCAAAGTGAACCCCAAAAATATCATTACCTTTAACAGTGCAGAACTAGAAAACGGAGGGCAAGGCTTGCGGTTTGACTTGCCCGACTTAGGTGATTTAGCCACTGGGTTTGTGATACGTTATCAGGATAAGCCATATGCATATGTGAATCAATGCGCCCATGTCCCCGTTGAGCTGGATTGGAATCAGGGTGAATTTTTTACTAGGCAAAAAGATTTTTTAATTTGTGCAACTCACGGAGCACACTATCGCCCTGACAACGGTCACTGTGTTATCGGGCCATGCAAGGGTAAAAGTTTAAAATCCATTGCTGTGACTGAAGTTAACCAAACAATTATTATAGATACAGATTCAATTAAAACTACATAAATAACCTATAGAAAGTCACCATGTCATTAGAACCTTCTTCACAGAATCAATCGCAAACTGCCCAGCCTCAAGATACGCAATGGCAGCGCGATACCATAGAAAAACTAGCGACCTCTGCGTTAACCGAGCAAAAAAAAGCGCGTCGCTGGAGCATTTTTTTTAAAGCATTAATGTTTACTTACTTGTTTGGACTTTTATTTGTTGCACTTGGTTGGAAAGGCGGCGAAGGTAAATCTGGACCACACACCGCATTAATTGATGTGTCAGGTGTGATTGAAGCGGGTGGGGAAGTGAATGCGGATGGGTTGATGAGTAGTTTGCATGATGCTTATGATGACAAAAATACTAAAGGGATTATCCTGCGTATTAATAGCCCTGGTGGCAGCCCAGTGCAGGCAGGCATTATTAATGATGAAATCAAGCGGCAACGTAAACTGCATCCAAACATTCCAGTGTATGCGGTGGTAGAAGATATTTGTGCTTCAGGTGGCTACTATATTGCTGTTGCTGCAGACAAAATATATGTTAACCAAGCAAGCATTGTGGGTTCTATTGGGGTACTGATGGATGGTTATGGTTTTACAGAGTTGATGAAAAAAGTGGGCGTTGAAAGACGGCTAATGACGGCTGGTGTAAACAAAGGAATGTTAGATCCGTTTTCGCCCGTTAATCCGAAACAACAAGCCTTTGCTCAAGGTATGTTAAATGAAATTCACGAGCAATTTAAAACCGTTGTGCGTGAAGGTCGTGGTACACGCTTAAAAGAAACGCCCGAAACATTCAGTGGTTTATTTTGGAGTGGTGAGCAAAGTATTAAGCTAGGGCTTGCTGATGCTTTAGGTAGCGCGGATTTTGTCGCGCGTGAGGTTATTAAGCAAGAAAATATTGTCGATTTTTCATATCATGAAGATTTTGCTAGCCGTATCGCCAAACGTATTGGCGCTAGTGCAAGCGCTAGTTTTGGTGAAACTTTAGCTAAACAAATGGTACAGGCTGGTCAATTTAAATTACATTAAAAACCATGTAAAACTTGTACGAGAATTTTTTAATGCTCTGTAAGCCGCATTCTAGACCGCTTACAGAGGCATCAAAATAATGATGGTAAATATTGTGATTTTAATCATTGAAATTTCAATCATCATCCCAATATATTATTGAGTATTTAAAAGGCGGTTTATTGGCCAACGTTTAATGTAAATTTAAGTGATATAAAAAAGAACAAAACCACTTGTTCTCGGTCTCATTAAGAGTAGTATCAATACTGTAGCGCGAGCTATGTAACTTTTAATTAACTCCAAACAATAGGAGAAAGTCATGATTCAAAAAGGGCAAATGTTACAAGACCCATTTCTAAACGCACTTCGCAAAGAGCATGTTGCAGTGTCTATTTACCTAGTCAATGGTATTAAATTGCAAGGCCAAGTGGATTCGTTTGATCAATACGTTATTTTGCTAAAAAATACGGTCACACAAATGGTCTATAAGCACGCTATTTCAACGATTGTACCAGCCCGTATGGTGAATGTCGGCTTGGCTGAAGAAGAAGCTTAGTCAACTTATGTTTAGCTAAACGGGTCACCATTGAAAGATTTGTTTGAAAGGCCAACTGGCTTTGAAGCCGCCATATTGGTTAGCGTAGATTTTGGCGAAAGCGATTATGATGAAAGCTTGCATGAGTTGCGACAGCTCAGCGTTAGCGCTGGGTTGGCGGTACGTGGCACACTTGAAAATAAGCGCTCAACACCTGATACCAAGTTTTTTATTGGTAGTGGTAAGGCGGATGAATTAAAGCTGATGATGCAAGCTAGTGAAGCCAATGTTGCGATTTTTAACCACGACTTGTCGCCTTCTCAGCAACGTAACCTAGAGCGACTATTACAAGCACGTGTAGTGGATAGAACGGGATTAATCCTAGATATTTTTAGCCAACGCGCGCAAAGTCATGAAGGTAAATTGCAGGTAGAGCTTGCGCAATTAGAGCATTTATCTACCCGTTTAGTACGTGGCTGGACGCATTTAGAGCGTCAAAAGGGCGGTATCGGTGTGCGCGGTGGCCCAGGTGAAACGCAATTAGAACTAGATCGTCGTATGTTGCGTGTTCGCGTCAAGCAATTGCGCGAAAAGCTCATCAAGCTTAAAGCGCAACGCGGCATGCAGCGTAGGGCACGAAAACGCTCAAATGTGATGACGGTTTCACTGGTCGGCTATACTAATGCAGGTAAATCAACTATTTTCAATCGCCTAACTAAAGCGAACATTTATGCGGCTGATCAATTGTTTGCCACACTAGATACTACAACGCATAAAATATTCATTCCAGAATGTGGTTCTGTTGTTTTATCTGATACCGTCGGTTTCATTAAACATTTGCCACATGCCTTAGTAGAAGCCTTTGGTGCAACGCTAGAAGAGGCTGCGCAAGCGGATTTATTGCTACATATTGTTGATACTGCCAGCACCAATCGTGAAGAGCAAGTAGCACAAGTCAATAAAGTACTGAGTGAAATATGTGCTTTGTCAGTGCCACAAATTTTAGTGCATAACCAAATTGACCGTGTTAGCTTGCCACCCACAATAGCGCGAGATGAATATGGTAGAATTGCCTCTATTCATGTTTCAGCAAAAACAGGCGAAGGGATGGATTTGCTACGTTTGGCCATGGCTGAGCATTATCAACTTTTAAAACAACAAAGTACTGATGAAGCTGCCTATGTCTAGGCCGAAAGTTAACGTCAACTGTTAGTCAAGCATGTTTAGTATGCAAAAATGATAGCGATTTTTTAGGAGCAGTAAATGATTAAATTTCCAGGTTGGCGAGCGCAAAACAATGAAGGCCCGCCAGACTTAGATCAAGTATTACGTGATGTAAGCAATAAAATAAACAGTTTGTTTGGCGGTGGTAAAAATAATAATCAGCCAAATCGCCCAACTAATGGCGTAAATTTTAGCTTACCGATACTGCCCATCATCGCAATCATCTTATTGATATGGCTCGCTACTGGGTTTTATAAGGTGGATTCAGGCTCAGTAGGTGTCGTGCAACGCTTTGGTAAAATGGCTGATGACGTCACTGAACCTGGTTTGCATTGGGTGTTTCCTTATCCAATAGAAAAAGCAACGGTAGTCAACATGGAAGAGGTTCGACGCTTAGAGGTGGGTTATAGAACCAGCGGGGATGGTGGCACTGGAAAAACCAAGCAACCAAAAGAAGCTTTAATGTTGACGGAAGATGAAAATATTATTGAGCTTCAATTTGCTGTGCAATATAATTTGAATAATGCTAAATATTATCTATTTAACAACCGCGAACCTGACGAGGCCGTTAGGTCGGCAGCAGAGTCAGCTATACGTGAGGTGGTTGGTAAAAATAAGCTAGATGATTTACTGCAAAAAGGTTTGGTGGATACCACTGCTCGTATGCAGTCTATATTAGATCGTTATAAATCAGGGGTTCATATTATTAATGTATCACTTCAAAGCGCATTGCCACCAGAAGCTGTGCAAGAGGCTTTTGAAGATGTGAACCGTGCAAACCAAGATAACCAACGTCAGGTCAATGAAGGTCAAGCCTATGCGCGTGATGTTATTCCAAAGTCACGTGGTCAAGCCTCTAGATTGTTAGCTGAAGCAGCAGGTTATAAGCTCAAAATGGAAAATGAAGCCAAAGGTAATGCTAGCCGATTTGATCAAATCTTAACGCAGTATAACAATGCTCCTGAAGTCACACGTCAACGTCTTTATTTAGACGCACAAGAACAAATTTTATCTAGTGTAAGCAAGGTCGTTATTGATCAAAAAGCAGGTAGCATGCTGTATTTACCGATTGATAAGTTGGTTAATTCAGGCACATCCGTTCAAGCGCCAACACAAAGCCAAATACAACCAGTGCCGCAAGCAGCTGCACCTGTTGTAAATGTAGATTCTATTGATCAGGCACGTGAAGCTTTGCGTAGCCGTGAGAGAGAAACGCGATAACTCAATGGCTAGGTTAAAAATAGGTTAAACACATGAAAAATATTACCACTATATTAGTTATCAGCTTAGTAGCGCTGATGTTTTTATTCACATCGGCATATACAGTTGATCAAAGAGAGTTTGTTGTTGTTAAGCGTTTAGGTAAGATTATTGACGCTAAAAAAACGCCAGGTTTATACTTTAAAATTCCTTTTGTTGACGAGTTAAAGCGTTTTGATAACCGCATTGTGACGCTTGATTGGGAGGAGCCTGCAAAATTTAACACCAGTGAAAATAAATACATGCTAGTGGATTCATTTGTTAAATGGCGCATTATTGATCCAGCAAAATATTATGTTTCGATCAAAGAAGGTGGTGAGTCTGCTGCTGAAAATCGTCTTTCTAATGTCATTAACGCTGGATTACGCTTAGAGTTTGGTAAACGTACAGTACGCGATGTTATTGCGGGTGAGCGAGAGGCCGTGATGAGTAGTTTACGTAAAAGTGCCGATTTGGAAGCTCGCCAAATGGGCATTGAAGTGGTCGATGTGCGTTTAAAACGAGTAGATTACTCAGATGATATTAGTAAATCTGTCTTTGACCGCATGATTGCAGAACGTAAACGCATGGCCAACCAATTACGATCAGAAGGTTTTGCAGAGTCAGAAAAAGTGCGTGCAGATGCTGATAAGCAAAGTGAAGTGATCGTAGCAGAAGCTTTTAAAGATGCACAAAAAATTAAGGGTGAAGGCGATGCGGCGGCGGCAGCCACTTATAATGAAGCTTATAGTAAAAACCCAGAGTTTTATGCGTTTTATCGTAGCACTGAGGCTTACAAAAATAGCTTTAAAAACAAAAATGACTTAATGGTGCTTGATCCGAACTCGGATTTTTTCAAATATATGCGTAATCCATCAAAGAAATAATGTGACCTTTGTAAAGTGACGAGTAACACATTTTTAATGGCTTTAGGCATCATGCTAATATTAGAAGGACTGATGCCTTTGCTTTTACCGCAAGCTTGGCGTGAGACTTTTAAGCGGATGATTGCGTATAGAGATGGTCAATTACGATTTTTTGGTTTAATTTCAGTCCTCGGTGGCTTGTTGTTAATATTTTTATTTAGATAATAGTGATTAATCTTGAGCATCAATATGCGTAATTGGCTACTCCCAGAATATCTTGAAGATGTACTTCCTGCAGAAGCTTTGCGTATTGAGCATTTGCGTCGCAAATTATTAGACTTATTCCATGTGCATGGCTATCAATATGTGATTCCACCAATGTTGGAATACATGGAGTCTCTAGTGACAGGCGTTGGTTATGATTTAGATTTAACTACCTTTAAAGTGGTTGATCAGTTGACTGGCAAATTAATGGGTGCACGCGCGGACATGACACCGCAAGCCGCACGTATCGATGCCCATTTGTTAAATTATAAAGGCATTACAAGGCTTTGTTATGCGGGTAGTGTGCTTCGCACAAAGCCAGATGGACTGGCGCAAACGCGAGAACCGTTGCAGATAGGCGCAGAGTTATACGGCCATGCAGGCGTAGAAAGTGATATTGAAGTGCAACGTTTGCTTGTGCTTGCTTTGCAAACCATAGGTATTTCAAATATTCACCTAGATTTTAGTCATGTTGGCATTTTTGAAAGCCTAGTAGAAACAGGCAAAATTAACGCAAACTTAGAGCAAGCTCTATTTGTTGCATTGCAAAGTAAAGACCAATCATTAGTTGCTGCTTTAGCGGCTGATTTAAATACCACTACGCGTGAAGCATTGATTCAATTAACAAAATTAAATGGTGATATAAGTGCTTTAGGCCAAGCACGTCAAGTTTTACCTAACACACCAGCGATTCAAGCTGCTTTAGATAGTTTGGCTAAAGTAAGCATGGCGGTAGGTGGCCTAGGGGTATCAGTTGGTTTTGATTTAAGTGAGTTACGTGGCTACCATTATCATAGCGGTGTCGTATTTGCTGCCTATGCGCAAGGTTATAAAGGGCCGCTTGCATTAGGTGGGCGCTATGATGAAGTTGGTGAAGCTTTCGGTCGAGCACGTCCAGCGACAGGCTTTAGCCTAGATTTACGCGGTGTCGTTATTGCTTTATCGCCTGCAACATTACCAAAAACAATCGTTGCACCTGTGAGCGGTGACGCTAAATTGCAATCTAAAATTGATCAGTTACGCACAAGTGGCCATGTGGTGATTCAAATACTATCGAATGAAGTCATTGAAGTAGCAGAGCTCAATTGCAACCAAAAATTGGTGTTAAACAATAATGAGTGGCAACTTGAGTCACTTAATTAGTGTTTGAACTTTATTAGTAACCCAATATTTTAAAATTTTAAGTGGTTTATATGGCAAACACCCTAGCAAAAAAATCAAACGCAAAAAATGTAGTGGTCATTGGCACCCAGTGGGGTGATGAAGGTAAAGGTAAAATTGTAGATTGGCTCACTGACCATGCCCAAGGCGTGGTGCGATTTCAAGGTGGACATAACGCTGGCCATACATTAGTAGTGGGGCAAGGTGACGCACAGCGCGTGTATAAGCTCAATCTTGTACCATCTGGCATTGTACGCGCTGGTGTTAATTGCTATATCGGTAACGGCGTAGTGTTGGATGCTGGGCATTTGCTAAGTGAAATTGCCGCACTTGAAAAAGATGGACTAGAAGTTAAAAGCCGCTTAAAAGTAAGCGCTGGTTGTCCACTTATTTTAAGCCATCATGTAGCAGTTGACGTAGCACGCGAAGCTAAGCGCAGTGCAGATAAAAAAATCGGTACCACGGGTAAAGGCATTGGCCCTACTTATGAAGATAAAGTCGCGCGCCGCGCTTTGCGCGTTTATGATTTATTTTACCCAGAGCGTTTTTCAGAAAAACTACGCGAGGTAATGGATTATCACAACTTTGTGCTCACTCATTACTTAGGTGCAAAGACGGTAGATTTTAATCAACAACTTGATGCCAGTATGCAACATGCGCTTGCATTAAAACCGATGATTTCAGATATTTCAGCAGATATTTATGCGGCGAACGCACGCGGTGAAAACCTGTTGTTTGAAGGCGCACAAGGTACTTTGTTAGATATTGATCATGGTACCTATCCTTATGTGACATCAAGCAACTGTATCGCGGGCCAAGCTTCTGCTGGCACAGGTGTGGGCGCTAATATGCTGCACTATGTGTTGGGCATCACAAAAGCCTACACCACGCGCGTTGGCGGCGGACCTTTCCCAAGTGAATTGGATATTGATACTGCGGGTGCGCCTGGCACACAAATGTCTATTAAAGGGCAAGAAATTGGTACCGTGACCAAACGTAAACGCCGCTGTGGTTGGTTTGATGCGGCTGCATTACGCCGTTCCGCTATGATTAACGGTTTAACAGGCTTATGTATTACCAAGCTAGATGTCTTGGACGGCATTAAAGAACTGAAAATTTGCGTTGGTTACGAGCTAGATGGACAAAAATTAGATGTGTTGCCGATTGGTGCGGATGATGTTGATGGTTGTAAGCCCATTTACGAAACAGTTGCTGGTTGGACTGAAAACACCTTTGGTGTAAAAACGTGGGCTGGTTTGCCAAAAGCTGCGCAGAGTTACCTTAAACGCATAGAAACTTTATGTGGTGTGCCAATCGCCATTGTTTCAACAGGCCCAGAGCGTGATGAGACCATTGTCGTTGAACATCCTTTTGCTTAAGTTATTAAGATGCAAACAAAACGCCTCGCATGGGCAATCACAGGTTCAGGCCATTACTTACGTGAGTCACTAGATTTTTTAATGACATTGCACAATGTTGATGTCTATTTAAGCAAAGCCGCGGCTGAAATCATTAAGCAATATAGCTTTCAGGCACAGCTTGAAGCATCAGGTCATAAAATTTACCAAGATAAAACTGCCAGTAGCGTACCCGTTGGGTTGTTTTATAAAGGGTTGTATCACACGCTAGTGATTTCGCCAGCCACTTCTAACACCATTGCAAAAATGGCCTATGGCTTTTCAGATAGCTTAGTCACCAACTTATACGCCCAAGCGGGTAAAACTTGCGTACCTAGTATTATATTTGCTTGCGATACCGCGCCAGCATCAGATGCTTTATTTATTGAATCTGAAGCGCCGCGTGACAATATTGTGCAAGTTTACCCGCGAAAAATTGACCTCGATAACGTCGCTAAATTAGCTACTTTTGAACATACAAAAATCACCGAGCGTTTTTCAAGCCTCTGCGAGGCAGTCTCTATGAGGCTTGCAGAGGTGCAGTCATAAAGACATGCAAAATAAAGCAGAAAATATACTTTTTTTAACAGGTAAGCTGGCTGAAAAAAGCTTGCATAAAGTGTTGGCTGGACTGCAAGATAAAGCCCTAGCAAACTCTAAAATAACGCCTTTTAAATATCGTGTAGAGCAAATTGGCGTTTCTGTCGCTGCGCTCATGACCCCTGAAATGATTCTGCGCCGCCTTAAAACCACAGGGGATGCGAGTAAAATGATTTTACCTGGGCTTTGCCAAGGAGATCTAAGTCAACTTCATCGCCAATTTGGTATTCCAGTTGAACGTGGCCCCAAAGATTTAAAAGATTTACCCCAATATTTTGGGCATATTGGATTAACGCCAGACTTAAGCCAATACAGCACTTTAATTTTTGCTGAAATTGTTGATGCCCCCGATTTAACGGTTGAGCAAATAGTGGCTAGAGCCACGCATTTTAGGGCACAAGGTGCCAATGTGATTGATTTAGGTTGCTTGCCAAATCGACCTTTTAGACATCTAAAAGACGCTATAAAAGCATTAAAGCAAGCCGATTTTCAGGTGAGCGTGGATTCAATTAACACGGATGAGTTGTTATTAGCAGGCCATGCTGGTGCAGATTATTTATTAAGCTTAACCGAAAAAACCTTGTGGGTCGCCGATGAGGTAGCTTCCATACCCATATTAATTCCCGCTAAAGCAGGTCAATTAAATTCGCTTTATCGCGCCATTGAAACTTGCCTACAAAAAGGCAAAAGTTTTATGGCTGACCCTATTCTAGACCCCATTCATTTTGGATTAACCGACTCGATAGTACGCTACCATAAACTACGAAAAAAATACCCCGATATTGCAGTGATGATGGGTGTGGGTAATCTCACAGAGTTAACCGATGCTGACACAACGGGCATCAATGCTTTGCTGTTTGGTATTATTTCAGAGCTCAATATTAACGCGGTGCTTGCCACTTCAGTGAGCCCTCATGCCGTCAATGCCATTGCAGAAGCGGATATTGCTAGACGAGTGATGTATGCCGCCAAGCAGGATGATCGATTGCCACGCGGTTATAGCAATGGCTTGCTAGGGCTGCATGATAGAAAACCATTTTCGTACAATGCTGAAGAAGTTGCTGATTTTGCCGCACAAATCAAAGACCCCAGTTTTAGAGTTATGGTCAGTGAGTCGGGTGTGCATGTGTACAATCGGGATGGCGCGCTGTTAGCCCTTGACCCTTTTGAGTTTTACCCAAAACTAGCCGTGCAAAATGATGCCTCTCATGCGTTTTATTTAGGCGTGGAATTGGCCAGAGCACAAATTGCACACCAACTTAATAAACGTTATGTTCAAGACGAAATGCTAGAGTGGGGCATCAATATTTTAGATTTAGATAAAAAACCAAAAGTTGCACACCGAGCAGCCTCTATAAAAGAAAAGCAACCAACAAAAAAAGAAACGAAAAATGATCTTTGAAACCATTGTTAGCACAGTAGATGAGCAAGGTAAGCCACATGTCACGCCATTTGGTGTGCGCTATGAAAGTAACTTAGTGGTTATTTCGCCCTACAAACCCTCTGCAACACTAGAAAACATTCTTGCCACAAAATGCGCTGTTTTAAACTTAACCGATGATGTGCGGGTTTTTGCTGGCGCCATCACTCGTCAGCAAAGTTTAGATTTATTACCCACAACCAAAGTTAACGGTGTTCGTTTAGCAAATACCTTGGCACACAAAGAGCTAACACTAATTAAAGTGCAAGATGATGCGTTGCGCCCACAGCTTTTTTTTGAAGTGGTGCTTGAAGCGCAACATCACGCCTTTAATGGTTTTAATCGTGCGCAAGGTGCGGTGATTGAGCTAGCGGTATTAGCAAGCAGGCTGCATCTATTACCACGTGAAAAAATTGAAACTGAAATCAGTTATTTAAAAATCGCCATCGATAAAACGGCTGGAGAGCGTGAGCAGCAAGCATGGCAATGGCTTATGGAAAAAATAGATAATTTTTACGCTGAGCAAACAGGTGAAAATCTTGCCTAAAAGACCTGATTTATTAAAACCACAGTTACTGAAGCCCCAGCTATTAATTAGCGTAACAAGTATTGAAGAAGCGCAAATTGCCATTGAAAATGGCGCAGATATCATAGACTTAAAGAACCCTAACAAGGGCGCATTAGGAGCATTACCGATAGAAACGGTTCAATCAATTGTTAATTACTTACGAAAATTTAACCCTAATCAGTTGATTAGTGCCACGATAGGCGATGTGCCAATGCTGCCTGAGTTGTTGGTAGAGCGGGTCAGTCAAATGGCTGCCACAAAAGTGGATTATATTAAAATTGGTTTTTTTGATACAACACAGGTTCAGATCTGTTTAGATGCACTTAAAAATTTAACAAAACAGGGTTATAAGCTTATTGCCGTGTTATTTGCTGAGCAACCGTACTCGCAGTCCTTAGTTGATGCTATTTGGCAAGCAGGTTTTGTCGGGATCATGCTAGATACGGCAAAAAAGAATGGTCAAACTTTGCTAAATTACTACACGTCACATCAGCTCAATACGTTGGCACAACATGTGCAAAAATATGGGTTAATGTTAGGTTTTGCCGGCTCATTAAAATCACAACATATCGTGAATTTTAGGACATTAAATCCTACTTATATGGGTTTTAGGGGTGGCGTGTGTGAAGGTGAAGAGCGCACGCAAAAGCTTAATCCAGAAAAAGTACGCTTGATTAAGTCGCTATTGTTAGAGTCAGCTGTATGATTTTGTAAAAATACAACATAATCACGTATATTAGCGTATTAAGCGTGCACCAGCATTGCGCTATTTGTAGAGAGTGGGTAGTATAACTACACAAAGTTTGAAAATTAATAGCTTTATTTTTATGATATACAAATAAAGCCTTAACTGGTTTCGCATGTACTTTTTTAATAGGAGCAAGACAAATGAAAAAAAATATGATTAAATTAGCTGTTGCAGCTACATTAGGTTTGGCTGCAGTTGCAGCATCAGCAGAAGGCATGTACAACGGTGCATGGTATGTTGTTCCAGGTGTAAGCTATTTGAACGCGGATAGCGATTTAAAGGCTAACAGCAATGGTGGTGGAGTGTCACTTAAAATTGGTAAAGAGTTAAGTGAGAGCTGGGATGTTCAAGGTGGTATTGACTATGACACTGCATCTGCTAACTCTGGAAGCAATGTAGGGCTTGATGGACGCTACAAGCAAACTACTTTAGGTGCGGATGCACTATATATGTTTAGCCGTGATAGTTTCCGTCCTTTCTTGCTTGCAGGTTTAGGCATTGCACGTAATAAACAAGCTTATACATTAGCAGGTGCAGATGCATCGGCTTCTAATACATCATGGATGGCTAATGTTGGTATTGGTGCACAATACTTATTTAACGATACTTTTGGTTTGCAAGCAGATTTGCGCCATCGCTGGAGTCGTGCTCAAAATCTTGATGTAAGTACTGGTGCCTATGGTAGCAATGAAAATGTTGGTAATACACTGTTAAGCTTAGGCGGTATCTTCCGCTTTGGTGTACCTGCACCAATGCCAGTGGCTGCAGTTGCACCTGAGCCAACACCAGTAGCAGCAGTAGAACCAACTCCAGAGCCAGCACCAGTAGTAGAGCCAGTAAAATATGAAACCATTACAGTTGGTGCGGAAAAGTTGTTTGGCTTTGATAAAGCGAGTTTAAAAGCGGGTGCTAAACCAATTTTAGATGATGCAGCGGCAAAAATTAAAGCTAACCCAGAATTTAAAGCTGTGATTGTGACTGGCCATGCAGATCGTCTTGGTTCAGAAGCTTACAACCAAAAATTGTCTGAGCGCCGTGCTAAAACAGTAGCAGATTACCTAGTTTCACAAGGTGTTGATTCTGGAATAATTCAATCATCAGGTAAAGGCAAATCAATGCCAGTGGTTGAATGTAAAGGTAACAAAGCAACTAAAAAATTAATTGCCTGCTTACAGCCAAACCGTCGCGTTGAAATTCGCGCTGAAGCTGAAAAAGAAGTTGACAGTAAATAATTAAGTTTCAATAAAAAACCCCGCAATTGCGGGGTTTTTTATTGCCAATTATAAAGACAGTGATAAATCTACTAGGTTTAATCGCTATAATGCTTAAATGACGGTTACTAATAATACTTCAGTCAACACTTCGATAGTCAAAACTTCGGTTGATTTAATGATTGAGGTGCGCTGGTTATTGCCAATACTCCCAAAGAATACACTATTGGAAAATCATTGCGTTGTTATTCAGGAAGGTAAAATCATTGAAATATGCTCTACATTACTATCTAAATCCCGTTTCCAAGCAAAAGAAACCGTAGTACTAAATGAACATGTATTAATCCCTGGGTTAATTAATTTACATACCCATGCAGCCATGTGCCTAATGCGTGGTCTAGCCGATGATTTACCGCTCATGCCTTGGCTAGAAAAGCACATTTGGCCAGCGGAGCAAAAATTTGTCTCTGCTAACTTTGTACAAGATGGCACTTTGTTGGCTTGTGCTGAAATGCTCAGTGGTGGCATTACCACTTTCAATGATATGTATTTTTACCCAGAATCTGCCGCCGCCGCATCAATCCAAGCTGGCATAAGAGCCAATTTAGGGCTAATCGTGCTTGTGTTTCCAACGGAATATGCAAATGATGTAGAAGATTATCTGCAAAAAGGGTTTGCTGCACATGATAGTTGGAGGCATAGTGCATTGGTGACTTCCTCTATTGCTCCGCATGCACCTTATACGGTTTCTAATAAAACTTTTGAAAGTATTGTAACTTATGCTGAGCAGCTAGGTATTGGTGTTCATACACACTTACATGAAACACAAGCAGAAATTGCACAATCAGAAAAACAATATCATATGCGCCCAATAGAGCGCATGGCAGCGTTAGGTTTACTCTCTCATAACTTTGTTGCGGCACATGGTGTTCATCTGCTGCCACATGAAATTGATTTATTGGCCGAGTATGGATGTCATATAGCCCATTGCCCGACTTCTAATTTAAAGTTAGCTAGTGGTATCGCGCCAGTGGCTAAAATGCTAGCAAGTGGTGTTAACGTAGGCTTAGGCTCAGATGGTGCTGCAAGCCATAATCGACTTGATCTGTTTGCTGAAATGCGCTTAAGTGCTTTATTAGCAAAAGGGACTACGGGAGATGCTGCAATATTACCTGCGCATCAAGCGTTAGAAATGGCAACGATTAATGCAGCAAAGGCCTTAGGGTTAGAGGATAAAATTGGCTCTATAGAAGTTGGTAAAATAGCAGATTTAACCGCTGTTAAACTGAGTGATTTTGCGATTGCGCCGTACTATGATCCTATTTCACACCTTGTTTATGCCTGTGGACGTGAGCACGTTACGCACACTTGGGTGGCCGGAGATTTACGTTATTGTGCGGGTGTTTTTGCGAATATTGAACCAAGTGAGTTAACAGAAATTGTGAATACATGGCAGCCGAAATTGAGTCAATTAATACAAGGAAAGCACTGATGACAAATGTAGATGAAGTTGAGCTACAAAAATTTGCTGATCTTGCCCATAAGTGGTGGGATACCAATAGTGAATTTAAACCTTTGCATGAAATTAACCCGCTGAGGATAAACTGGATTAATAGTAAAGCCCCATTGCAAGGCAAGCGAGTGTTGGATGTTGGTTGTGGCGGTGGCATTTTAACTGAGGCGATGAGCTTTCTTGGAGCGGATGTTGTTGGTATTGATTTAGGCGAAAAGGCTTTAAATGTGGCCAAATTACATCAATTAGAAAGTAACGCAAAGATCGATTATCGTTTAATATCAGTAGAACAGATTGCCGAAGAAGCGCCTGCTAGTTTTGATGTAGTGACTTGTATGGAAATGCTAGAACATGTGCCAGATCCTGCTAGTGTGGTTGCTGCTTGCGCTAAGCTGGTTAAACCCAATGGTTCGGTATTTTTCTCAACGATAAATCGTAACCCCAAAGCCTATTTACTAGCGGTGATTGGTGCAGAGTACGTGCTCAATATGTTACCTAAAGGTACACATGATTATGCTAAATTCATCAAGCCTTCAGAATTAGCCTTAATGATGCGAAATGCCGACCTGATTTTGCAAGCAACTACAGGCATGCAATATAACCCACTGACTAAAATATATTCATTAGGGGATGATGTTTCAGTGAATTATATTTTGCAGGCAGCAAAAATATGACAAAAATGGTGTTGTTTGATTTAGATGGCACCTTAGTTGATACCGCCCATGATTTAGGTTATGCGCTCAACTTGCAGCGTGAAAAGCATGGTTTACCTTTTTTAGCGCATGAAATAATTCGGCCTTATGCCTCACATGGTTCAAAAGGTTTATTGTCTATTGGCTTTAATCTTAACTCTAATGACGCAGATTTTCCTCAAATGCGCGATGAGTATTTAGCCATCTACGACCAAGTGTTAACGCGTTCACCTTTGCTATTTGAAGGGGTGGATTTGCTTATAAATGAGCTGGAAAGTAAAAACGTGTTATGGGGGGTTGTGACAAATAAGCCACGTCGTTTTACTGTGCCTTTATTGCAATCCATCAATTTAATGCAAGGCGCCGCTTGTGTAGTCTGTGCTGATGATGCAGCGGAGCCAAAGCCACACCCAGCAACATTAATGCTGGCCTGTGAGCAAGCTAATGTGAATGCGCAATACTGTTGGTATATTGGTGATGCTGAGCGTGATATTCAAGCGGGTAGGGCAGCGAAGATGAAGACTGCGGTTGCCATGTATGGTTATTTAGATGCTAGTGATGAACCACAGGTTTGGCAGGCCGATGCAATGATTCATACACCACTTGATGTATTAGTATTGCTTACCAATCTAAATTAACTATGCAAAAATGTAAACTTAATTAGCTGTTAGTGATTTAGCTCATTTATGAATATATTAGTGACTGGAGCAAGTGGGTTTGTGGGTAAAGTATTATGTGATACTTTATGTGAAAATGGACATCATGTAGTAGGTGTTTATAGAAATGCCAATAAAATTAATCCTAATTTGCAGCCATTTATCATTTCAGATTTTAACGCCGACACTGATTGGAAAGAAGCGTTAATTGGAGTGGATGTCATTGTACATCTTGCGGCTCGGGTGCATGTGATGATTGATGCTGCAACAAACCCCTTGGCTGAGTTTAGAAAAGTGAACGTTGATGGGACTGTTAACTTAGCCAAACAAGCCGTAGGATTGGGTGTAAAGCGGTTTGTTTTTATAAGCTCAGTAAAGGTTAATGGAGAGTTTACTGAGAGCAATAAGCCGTTTACAGAGTTAGATATCCCAAAGCCACAAGATGATTATGGAATATCCAAATTTGAAGCGGAACAAGCATTAATAAAAATTTCTCAAACTACCACCATGGAAGTGACGATTATTCGTCCGCCATTAGTGTATGGTAAAGGCGTTAGAGCTAATTTTGCAAATATGATACGATTTATAATGTGTGGCATACCGCTACCTTTAGGGAATATTCATAACAAGCGTAGCTTGGTGCATGTGAGTAATTTAGTCAGTATGATTTTATGTTGTATTAAACACCCAGATGCAGCAAATCAAACTTTTTTGGTTTCAGATGGTGAGGACGTTTCTACTACAGAACTATTGCAGTCTTGCGCTAAAGCGATAGGAGTCAAAGCGAGATTGTTACCAATTCCACAAAAAATGCTAGAATTTGGCGCGACACTTTTAGGTAAAAAAAATGTGGCACAGCGATTATGTGGTAATTTGCAGGTCAGTATTGATAAAGCCCGTAGAATTTTAGGTTGGAAACCAATTGTGAGTTTTTCTGATGGCATTATTGACACTGTACCAACGATGATTAAAGGTAAATGAAGTTGAAGCGGCTATTTGATTTAATTTTTGCAATATGGGCGTTATTGTTTTTGCTGACACCTATCATTTTGGTTGCCATAGTGGTGCGACTGACATCAGTTGGACCAATTCTATATTGGTCAAATCGTGTGGGGAAAAATAATGTCATTTTTAAGATGCCTAAATTTCGCACCATGCAGACTGATACCCCAGCATTAGCTACCCATTTGTTGCCTGACCCTAAACAATTTTTAACACCTGTAGGATCTTTTTTGCGAAAATCAAGCCTTGATGAGCTTCCACAATTATGGAGCATATTAAAAGGTGATATGAGCTTTGTTGGACCTCGCCCAGCACTGTTTAATCAGGATGACTTAGTTGCACTACGAACGCGGTATGGCGTTGATCAATTACTGCCAGGCCTAACAGGTTGGGCACAAGTGAATGGGCGTGATGAGTTGCCGATTCCAATTAAAGTTAAACTAGACGTATTTTATTTAAATCATCAAACTTTTATATTGGATTTGAAAATCATTTATTTAACTTTCTTAAAAGTACTAAATCGTGATGGCGTATTACATTGAAAACTTTTACGATAACAAAAAACGTCAGCAATCATGTTTTAGGTAAAATGCACTTATTCATTAATTAATCGATGTATTCACCAAAACTTAACGTTATGATTAATAAAAATAAAAATTTGACTTTTGTTGATAGGCGGTCGTCAAACTGGCGTAAATATGCGGCCATATTTTACGATATTTTAGTCTCTGTACTTGCTTGGTTTTTTGCTTATTTGCTTCGTTTTAATTTCAATATTCCCGATGATTTTCTAGCTAGTTTTTGGGTGGTTGCCGTCTACGTTATCCCAATCCAGCTGATATTTTTTATAAAGTTTGGGCTATATAAGGGCGTGTGGCGGTTTGCCAGTTTGCCAGACCTAAAACGTATTTTGCTTGCCATTGCATCATCATCTATTTTGATTGTCGTGCTGCTGTTCTTGTTTAAGCCTGACAGTATTATTGTACCAAGATCAGTGTTAGTGCTTAACCCTTTACTTTTGCTATTGATGATGGGTGGAAGTCGTTTTATTTATCGCGCTTGGAAAGAGCATCAGCTTTATGGATTAAACCAATTAAGTGGTGAGCCCGTATTGGTGATTGGGGCTGGAGAGACTGCTATTGCCTTATTGAAAGATTTGGAACGAAGTCATGAATGGCGTGTGGTAGGCTTGTTCGATGACAATGCCGACATTCATGGTCGTGAGATAATGGGTATTAAAGTGCTAGGTGGTATTGCACAAATACCAGACTTTGCCAAAGTACTCAACGTAAATAACGCAATTGTCGCCAAGCCTGCTGATGCACACCAAGCTAGACGCCGTGCGATTGAAATCGCTAGTCTTGCGGGTTTAAACGTGCTGACAGTGCCTTCTGTTGAAGACTTAATGAGTGGAAATGTAAAAATTTCTAAAATTAGACATGTTGAAATTGAAGATTTATTAGGTCGAGATGCGGTACAGTTAGATAGCTCAGGTTTACAAGATTTAATTTACAATAATACCGTTTTAGTGAGTGGCGCTGGTGGGTCTATAGGTTCTGAATTGTGTAGGCAAATACTGAAGTACCAGCCTAGCCATTTGGTTTGTTTGGACATGTCTGAATTTTCTCTTTACAACCTTGAGCAAGAGTTTAGCCGCCAACACTTAACTGTTACGTTGCATTACCTAACGGGTGACGTTAAAAATAAATTACGTATAAATCAAATCCTAGCGCAGCATCAGCCAAAAGTAGTCTTTCATGCTGCCGCATACAAGCATGTGCCACTCATGGAAAATGGCAATGTGCTGGAGGCACTTTCTAACAATGTGATAGGAACTTATACGATAGCGCAAGCCTGTGCTGAGGCATACATTGAAAAATTCGTACTGATTTCAACAGATAAAGCCGTTAATCCAACAAACGTGATGGGGGCAAGTAAACGCTTGGCTGAAATGGTTTGCCAAGGTTTGCAAATGCAAAACTCAAATTACTCAAGCCCAACTGACGATGTAGCTCAGATGAAAACATTTGTTCAAACTGCTACTGAAAAATCTGAAACTAAAGCGTTCGTGACCAAGTATGTCATTGTAAGATTTGGCAACGTTTTAGGTAGTAGTGGAAGTGTGATTCCAAAGTTTAGAGAGCAGATTGCGAATGGCGGTCCAGTCACGATTACACACCCAGATGTTACACGTTATTTTATGTCAATCCCTGAAGCTGCTCAGCTGGTGATACAAGCAGGTTTAATGGGGCAGGGCGGAGAAATATTTGTATTAGATATGGGTGAGTCTGTAAAAATTGCGGATTTAGCCACCACCATGATTAAGCTATCAGGGCTGAATGAAGAGGAAGTAAAAATAGAATACGTAGGCTTGCGCCCAGGAGAAAAGCTTTACGAAGAGTTATTAGCTAATGACGAACATACGCTGGCTACACCACATCAAAAGCTACGCATTGCTAGTGCCAGAGCTGTAGATGCTGATTGGTTAAAAAATCTGCTGTTATGGATTAAAACTTTACAATCCATGAGTGAGTCTCAAATAAAAAATGAGTTAAAATACTGGGTTGAAGAATACACGCCTGACATTAAAACTTCACTGTCAACATCAGAGCCTAAAGATAACTTTACGCAAGTGCCAAATAAGCAAGTGACATTGCATTAAGAGAGTAATTGATAATGAATAAAATAACTAAAGCAGTTTTTCCTGTTGCTGGTTTGGGTACACGTTTTTTACCTGCAACTAAAGCCAGCCCTAAAGAAATGCTACCGATTGTAGATAAGCCTTTGATTCAGTATGCCGCGGAGGAAGCGATTGCGGCAGGGGCGACGGAGTTGATTTTTATTACAGGGCGAAATAAGCGCTCGATAGAAGACCACTTTGATAACGCAAGTGAGCTAGAAGCTTCGCTTGAAGCGGGTGGTAAAAAACAACTGTTAGAAGTTTTGCGTGGCATATTGCCATCCCATGTTTCTTGTATTTTTATTCGTCAGCCCAAAGCATTAGGCTTGGGCCATGCGGTGTTATGTGCAAAGCCTGTTGTTGGCGATCATCCTTTTTCAGTAATTTTAGCCGATGATTTAATTGATGCCACACCAGCGGCAACGCTACAAATGGCAGAAGTTTATATGCGTACAAAATGCTCAATATTAGGGGTGGAAAATGTATCGCCAGCAGAAACAGCGAGCTATGGCATAGTTGACGCATTTGAAGTTGAAAAAAACTTACTACAATTGAAAAGTATTGTTGAGAAACCAAAACCTGCTGATGCGCCATCTACGCTAGCAGTCGTTGGCCGTTATATTCTCACACCAAAAATATTTGATTGCTTAGAAAAGGTTAAACCAGGTAAGGGTGGAGAAATTCAGCTGACGGATGGCATTTCAGACTTAATGGCATTTGAAAAAATCATGGCGTATCGCTTTGCGGGCATACGTTACGATTGTGGCAGTAAGTTAGGCTTTATGAAAGCTAACGTAGAGTTGGCTTTAAAACATCCAGAGATTAGTGCAGAATTTTCTGCTTATCTAAAGCAGCTTCTCAACTAAATTACAGTGTACTAAACACTTGGCCACTACAGGCAGCGACTTCAATCCACAACAAACGCTCGCGCTGGCTGATATTGTGCATACTGCACAGGCTGTGGAAACTGCCATTACACGCCTTAGCCTAGATGTATCCGCTAAAATAGCAGACACCAACCCTATTGTGATTTGCGTCATGAATGGTGGTTTAGTGTTTGCTGGCCAAGTATTAAAGCAGCTGTCTTTCCCATTGCAGGTGGATTATATACACGCTAGCCGCTACCAAAATAAAAAAGTTGGCGATGATTTATCTTGGTATGCCATGCCTCGTTCAGACTTAACCAATCGCACTGTATTACTGTTAGATGATATTTTAGATCAAGGCGTTACTTTGCATGCTATTCGTGAAAAATGTTTAGCATTAGGTGCCAAAAAAGTATTTTCAGCGGTGCTCGTAGAAAAAAAACTCACACGTAAATCTTTGATGGTGGTGGATTTTGTTGGATTAGAAGTCCCTAACCGCTATGTATTTGGCTATGGAATGGATATTCATGGCTGGTGGCGAAATCTACCTGCCATATATGCAATTTGATAAGCTATTGATATTGAATAATATATTTCAGATTTACGCACTTCAGTGTAGAATAAGCTGTGTGTAAAATAATGCTACTTACAAAAAAAATACATGGAAATTGACAATCAACTCGTAGAAAAGATATTCGGAGCCATTCGATCTTCTTATAAGATTGATAAGCACGTGGATTTTTTTATTTGGCTGCAAGGCGCGATTGGCGAGGTATTGCCGCATGATATGCTGCTCGCTAGTTGGGGCGAATTTAATCAGTCATCTAAAAAAAATGGTTTGAGCTACGATGTTGCTTCAAATGTGAGTGAGGTTAGCACGCAAGTGATTATGGATGCTGCCGATAAATTTGATGGCTTTATGCGGCACTTGCATACTTTATGGGGTGAAAATAATCAGCGTTGGTACATTCTCAATAGCCTTGATGACCAAGGGCTGGCGGGGCAAATACAAGCGCCATTTCCCAGTGAATTGAAACCATTTCATTCTATGCTGGTGTATGGTGTAAGTGATGTGCGCGGTAGTAGTGAATGTTTATACGTATTTTTAAGTAAAGATATTACCTTTAGTGTACAAAATTCGGTGATGGGTTTAGTCATGCCACACATTGATAGCACGCTAAGACGCATCCAGCATATTGAAATTACTGAAGTGCCAGAGGGCGTTGTTATTGACCCCAATGTCGCTGCAGGGTTAAGCCAGCGTGAACTTGAAATTCTTTATTGGGTGAAAGTTGGTAAGACGAACCAAGAAATTGGTGAGATTTTATTTATTAGCCAAAACACCGTAAAAAGCCACTTAAAACGTATATTTGGTAAGCTAAATGTCAGCACTCGAGCGCAGGCAGTGGGTAAATTTTTGAACTAAAAAATCCTGTAAAAGCGGATTTTTTGTGTCATATTTTCATTACTAAATTACCAAGCTAGACTGCCGAGCAAAAATTTATGCTCTGTAAGCCGCATAGTAGGCCGCTTACAGAGTATCGAAATAAGATGGCATCCAAAAATAGCTTTTTATTATTAATTGATAGCTATTTTTCTTGCTTTTCGCCTATGTGCATCCCCCCGCGTTTTTTCGCTAAAATGACTTGTTTTTGGCGCTCCGTTAAAGCCGCGTGTTTTTCAGCTGAAATGCTATCAAAGCAATGTGGGCATGAAATACCAGGCGTATACTTTTCACTGTTTAATTCATCAGGCGAGAGCGGCATGCGGCATGCATAGCATTGATCATATTCACCCACAGCCAAGCCATGTTTAACACCAACGCGTTGATCAAACACAAAACATTCACCCTGCCAAAGACTTTCTTCTTCAGTTACCACTTCTAGGTATTTTAAAATACCCCCTTGAAGATGGTAAACTTCTTCAAACCCTTGGTCGACCATAAACGAGGAGGCTTTTTCACAGCGAATGCCACCTGTGCAAAACATAGCGACTTTTTTGTGTTTGTTTTTATCTAAGTTTTGGGCGATAAATGCTGGAAATTCGCGAAATGTCGTGGTTTTTGGGTCTAACGCGCCTTTAAAAGTACCAATATGCACTTCATAGTCATTGCGCGTATCCAACAAAATGACATCTGGGTCACTAATCAGCGCGTTCCAATCTTCTGGTTTTACGTAGGTGCCTACTTTTTGGGTAGGGCTCACGCTGGGCACGCCCATGGTGACAATTTCTTTTTTGAGCTTCACTTTCATGCGGTAAAACGGATGTTTGTCGGCGTAGGATTCTTTATGCACTAAATCGGCTAAACGTTGCCTAAAAATGGGCGCATTTTTGAGGTAACTTAGGATGTGCCGAATATCGTCTGAACTGCCCGCGATGGTGCCGTTAATGCCTTCTTCAGCCAATAGTAATGTACCCTTAATATTGTATAGCAGGCACTCAGCGAGCAGCGGGGCTTGTAATGATTGGTAGTCAGGCAGGCTGACAAACTTATATAAGGCGGCAGTGAGGTATTGGGGCATAGCATCATTTAAAATTTAAAATGCTATTTTAGCATTAGCAAGGCTTAAGGTGAAATAACTAAGATTTCACCACGGCCTTGACAAGCTAAATCACCAGCAAAACGTTGCACGCGCTGATTTTGGATTACATTGAATTTAGTATGTAGGCTTTTAAAAGATTTAAATAACAACGCTAAAAATGGCAAGTGATGGGTTCCGCAATCTTGTATAGTACAGTGTAAATTGGGTGTTTTAGTGAGTAAAATCGTGCCGCGTTTCATGCCATAGCCTATGTATTGTGCAACCTCTCCATAAACACCAATGGTACCCGCAATCATGCGGCTGGCGCAGTATTCGCCCGCATTACCATCCACTAAAATTAAGCCACGGCGCATTTGGTCGGCTAAACGGTCGCCCGTATTTCCGTGACAAATAATAGTGCCATTTTGCATTTGGCTGCCTAAAAAATCACCTGCATTGCCTTCAATGTTAATCGTACCCTTGTTCATCTTATGGCCAATGAAGTCTAATTGCACCGTACTTTTTTTAAACTGGATATTTTGACTATCATCGCCTGCTACATCAAAAAAATCTGCAACAGTCGGGCCATTATTTGATTGAGTCAGCTTTAAATTTTTAATTTGCTCAATGGTTAGATTTGCTAATAAATTAGGCGTTAATTGGCTGCAATTGAGTTTAAAGCTTGGCGAATTGTTTAAGGTAAAGGTGAGGGGAGTCATATGATTAAGCCAAAATTTCATGCAGTTTAAATAAGTGTGGTCCTAATTTTCCACCATAATTGCCTGCGGAAATGCGTTTTACACCACTTTTTTTACCTAGTTGACAAATCGCTTGTATGCCGACTTTCATTGAAAGCGCGATATCTTCAAAAGTTAATCCATCAATCACAATTTCCATGACGGATTCAATATCGTCGCTTAATTCGGTGTTAACTAACCCTTTTAATGTTGGGCAAAACGCATCATTCGTTGAAGCGAATAGCTTGGTATATTTGCTCCCCACTTTAGAGCCACTGCGCACAACTCCACCTGGGAATGGCATAATAATATTTGGTAATTGTTTCATTGCTTCAATCGCTACCTCAGCGGCAGCAAGTGCTGCTGGTTGCGAGGTGGCTAAAATTAAGAAGTTCCCACCACCGATAGCGCGCACCATGCCTGTGGATTCTTGCACAAGAAACTCACCATCCATCACAGGGATTCGCCAATAGCGTTTACGATTAATCATTTTAGAAATTTGATACCCATCCCCAAAATAACGTAAATTTTTACCTAAACTAATTTGGTCTTCACTTGAAATACCTGCAAACGCCGCCGCAGTAGGGCAGGTGAGTATGCATTGTCCCATGCGGGTTTCAAGCTGTTGCATCAACACTTTGCTACCCATAGCAAACATTAATACAGTCACGCCTTCACGACCGTCAGGTGTTTCATCTGGCGTTAATTCGCGCTCGATACCAGCCTCTACCCCGCAGCCAATCACGCTCGTTGCAAACCCTGTCATCGCGTTGGCAGCATGGTATGCCCATTTTAAATTTTGTGCGGTAATAATGACTCGCGTGCCGCGCATATTAAATGCCTCGGCATAAGTGTCGTCAATTTGTATGCTGTTAATTTGCATGTGATTTATGCGTCCTCTGCGCCTGTCATGACTTTTCCCATCCATTGTTCTATGCTAATCACACCAGCTACCTCGGCTTTATTAGCGTCGTCTTTAGAGATGACATCTTGCACTAAGTCTAATTGTTTCCAACCAGCCACAGGCGTCTCGCAATGGTCGCGTGGGGTGTAACGTGAATCTCTAATTTTCTGCATTTTTGGGATATATCTAGGGCAATTTACCCAAAGTTCAGACAATTTAACAGTAACAACAAAGTCAGCTTCTTTGTAATGAGCCATTAACTCTGGCGCCTTAGAAATGCTTGCTGAACCTTGAATACGCAGGCGATTCGGGGTTTCAAATGAAATAAATAACAATCCAACATTAGCATTACTGATGATATTTCCCATGGAGAAAAACATACCGTTACCATCGTAACTAGGGAAAATTAACGTGTTGCTATCCAACACTTTAACAAACCCTGCATCACCGCCTTTGTATGAAACAGTTGGGCGATCTTGGTGGTCAATGGTGGATAAGAAAAACATTTCAGCAGTTTGAATAAACCTAATGGCACCATCATCAAACTCGGTACGACAAACAAGCTCTTCTACACGGTCAGCCATAGCACGCGTGCCAAACTCATCTTGTAGTTTTCTGTGTTGCTCACCGTATAGTCTAGTCATGATTTAGTTCTAATGATTATGTTTAGTAGAGTTGACGATCAGTTTTCCACGGCCATTGTCCACGATTTCATCGTCAGAAATCTTAAAGTTATCTAACTGAATGGTATGGTATTGATTAAAGTAGTCACGCAAACCAGTTTCAACCTTGCTATCAAATGCAGGTTTAGCCGTGTGTGTTGCCCCCCAAACCACTTTAACCACTTTGCCGTCTTTAACCACTAATTCGCCATTTTTAAAAACAAAGTTGGGTTTAGCAAACATATCCTCTCGGTTAGATTGGTCAGTATAAACGGTAATGTCCGCTTGCGCGCCTGCGCCCAAATGCCCACAATGATTTAAACCGATGAGCTTAGCCGCCCCTGCTCGCGTCATAATGGCAATTTCATACAAGCTATATTCACGGTTTAAGCTCGTTAAATTGCTCATGGCCTGTGCGTCTAAATTCAATTTGGCAAAGGCTTCGTTTCTAAAAGATTTATCCATCAGCAAACGAATTAAATGTGGGTAACTGGTAAATGGCGCACCATTGGGATGGTCTGTTGTTAAAAAGATGCGCCAAGGGTCTTCAACACTTAAGAAAATTTCTAAACCAATTGCCCATTGCAAGGCATTTACATAGTTTTGGTCACGATATTTAAATGGCACTACGCCACAACCCGCATCGCACTCAATATCCATAATCACCGATTTTTTCGGGTTTGCATGTTGTGCATTCAGATGTTGCATCATGGTATCACCCGATGCTGTCACCGTTTGACCAAATAAAATTTGCCCAACATCGGCTGTGATATGTTTGTTTTTATTTAATGCTTCAGAAATTTGTGCTGCTGCTGATGAAAATTTTTTGTCGCCTTCTGCCCCGTAGCTATGAAACTGAATATGTGTGAGGTGCATGGGTAGGCCATCTGAAGCCCCCATGGTGTCTAAAGTGGTTTGAAAGTTACCTGCAGCGCCTAAATTATTACAGTGCACGTGTAAAGGTTTGGCAATGTCAATTTCGTGCACCGCACGGCTTAATTTTTGTAAAATTTCACGTGGGGTAATTTGGTAGTGCGCATTATTTTCATCTAAATTTAATCGACGCTGATTAAATTTAAAAGCTGAAATACCACCAGGATTTACTACTTTAATGCCAATGGCTTGTGTGGCTTGGATGGTCCACGCCACATAGTCGTTGATTGCTTTTTGATCTGCGCCATTCGTCAGTAAGCGCAAAAAGTAATCATCGTTACCTAACATGGCATAACCGCCTTTATCGATCATCGGCGTGTCGCCCATCTCTAAATGAGTGTGACGCGCGTTAGATGGCAAAATAGCGGGTTCAAACGCAGCGGTATAACCCATTTCGATGTAGCGAAAACCCGTGTCAGTCGTGTTCGGTGTGGCATTATGCGAGCAGTTTGGCGTGCAGATATGCGCTTCTGGCTCAGTATAGCGTTTTGTTTCTTGAAACTCAGGTAGCATCATGCGAGCAATATTCACTTTACCACCACCAATATGGCTGTGCATATCAATGGCGCCAGACATGACGACTTTTCCTGTTAAATCGTAGGTTTCATTAATTTTTTCTGATGCGCTAGGTTTTGCAATAATGCGGCCATCACGAATATATATATCTTCAACAACGCCATCTTTCTGCTGTGCTGGATCATAAATTTTACCGTTTTTGAGGAGGGTAATCATAATAAAGCCTCAATTTGACTAACAATTTCGCTCAGTGTTGGTAGGCTACTGCTGCGTAATTTTTTAAGTGGTAGCGTTACAGAGCCATCGACGCGGAATAATAAGCCATTGCTATCAATGCCTGGGGTGGCAACAGGAATAAACACCTCTGGAATAATGTCAGTAGGGGCTTGTCTCGCCAATGCAATAAGTGGTTGCTGTGTTTTAGGGCTTGGTTGATTGTTTCCTAAACTATTGACCCAAACAACCACATCATGGTCAACATCTTCATCGTTCAGTATAAACCCGCTCAGCCAGGTGTTTGCATAATTGACCGTTGTGTCACCATCGCTCCCACCAAGTGGCAAACCTGCAGCACGTGATGTTAAATTAAGGGTTGCTACCATTTCGGTCATATTTTGAATAGTCAATTCAGCCTGTGGAAAATCTAAATCTTTTGCCACCCAAGCGATTACCGCGTATTTTGCGGCTTTTAAAGTATCCGCTAATTTTTGCAAATCAGCCATTTTTAAGCCTGCAACTTCAGTGGCTTTTAATGGCTTGCCAGCAACTAAAGCACGCAGGGTTATGGTCACCGAGGGTAAATCATCTGCTCTGCAAGGCAGGTTCCATGCGGCTTCCAGCGCATCGCTTTTAATGTTGCTATTATTTTGGGTGTTACCGAGCACAATTACCTGCCGATTTTTGGCAGAAACAAACATGCCATCTACGTCAACAAAACGCTCAAAAAAGCGCGGGTTGTGCGAAACAATATTTGTGCCGATACATAAAATAACATCAGCGTGATTTTTTACTTCAGTCAGCGTGGTTGTTTGCCAGCCTGTGCTTTGTAAAACGCGCATATTGCGTTGCAAACTATTGCTATTAGTATGCTTTAATGCGGCATTTACCTTTTGTGATAATGTAAAAAGCGTGCGAAAACCCGTTACATCGGTGCTTAAGCCATCAAAAAGCGGTGATTTTGCTTGCTTTAATAGACGAGCAGCTTCAACAACAGCATCTTTGGTTGAAGCCGCTTGACCGCGGATGCTAGCCTGAGTATTTTCTAATGGTTGCTCAAAAAAGGTGATACTTTTTTCGCAGCCGTTTTTCATCACTTTGATATCATTTACATGAACACCATTTTCATGAACTTCAACCATCAGATCATCACAAAGCAAACCGCATGCGGGGCAGGTTGCAGAGATCTCTACACTTTTTTCATTAGCTTTCATCATGTATTTCAGATTCTGTCACAGTTAATTAAATTGCGTTAACATTAATTGTACATCCATAAGGATATACAAAATCTAGTTTATTTGCCCAATAATGAATTTTTAAATACCTTACGTACAAAACTTACAAAATATTTGACAAGCGGTATTTGTAAACACTCCTGAATAAAACAACTTAACAAATGCCCTAAATAATATCTTTATTTAAAAAATTTAAGGCCTAGATAGGCATGTTTAGAATTAAAAGTTGTGGGTATATTGCAGGCTTAAAATATTAACGTCACCATCGTAACTTCCCTTAATTAGGCCGCTACCAGAAGCAACTTGGTTGTCGCTAACCGTTGCATCATTAATAAACAAGTGGGCATAACCAATATCTAGACTGGCGTTAGGTTGAATTTTCCAATTTGCGCCCATTGAAACCCACTTTCTATCGTTACCTGGTATGCGGGCAGTACGAAATTGATCGCTAATCGCTTCTTCGTCATAAGCTAGCCCGCCGCGTAGCTTAATAGCATCATTGTAATGATAATTTGCACCAATTGAGTAGCGCAATGTATTGCTCCAATTTTCAGGTGTGTTTGCTAAGAGGGTACCATTACTATAATTGATACGTAACTCTTTAAATTGACTCCAACGGGTAAAAGTCACATCTCCCATTAAGTCCCATTGATTACCAATACGACTAAAAGCGCTCATCGAAAGTGTTTCTGGTAGCGTAGTGTTGGCTGATATTGAACCACTTTTTGCAAGCAATGCTGATCCAAAAGTGGCATCACCTTCCAAGTGTTGGTTCACTTTTGAGCGATAAGCTACACTAATACGTGTGCCAGGGGTAGCTTGATAAATGGCACCAAAATTATAGCCATATCCCCAATCGTCACCTTTAATTTTAACGTCAGACTCTGCTAAACCTATATTAACAGCGCGTGTCAGCTCTGCTTGTGCCCACATGGCAGAAATCCCAGCGCCTACAGATAACTGATTATTGATTTTGTAAGCGATTGATGGATTAATATTGATTGTTTGAATTTCAGACTTAATGGCCAGAAAACGCCCCAGCCAGTGGGGGTCATACTCAGTTTTTAACCCAAAAGGCGAGTTAACGCCAAGACCAATTTTAACGTTTTCATTTAAATCCATCTTAAAATAAATGTTGGGAACAAAGTTTAAGCTACCAATATCACCGCCACTGTTTCCTAATGGTCTTGCTGGCGCAGGGCCTGGGTAATCGCCAGCAATTGAGCCATCGTTATTAAATTCTGCATTTGGTTTAATGAAGTGGATAGCACCTACAAGTTGTGTTCCTTGAACATACGTCATTCCAGCGGGGTTGAAGTAAACCGTACTTGCATCTTCAGCAACTGCTCCGCCACCTGCAAAAGCATTTCCCATGCCACTGGCACTATGTTCAATCAACGCAAAGCCTGCAGCTTGAGTATTGGCAACATTTAAAAACACAGTGGCAACAACTAATTTAGCTAACTTATTAACTTCCATCATTTATCATTCTGCTGTGCGTTGGGGTGTTAATTTCAAAAAAAGTAAAGTGTTGTTAATTAATGTAACCAAGCAATATTAATGAATTTTAAAGTTTACGTATAGGGTTTAACGAGGTTTTATAGTAAATAAGCATCACTGACACCATTTTTTGGTTTATTAAAAGTCGTAAAAATGGTATTTTATTGTTCTTTTCAACATATTCTTTTCATGGGGTAATTATGGCTGTTCAACGT
>JBATAW010000057.1:0-25512 GCA_049662045.1 Methylophilaceae bacterium
CGAAAAACAGCGTACTATCTGTCTGAATTTAGCTTCTGCAATTCGCGAACGCTTGTAATATCTATTTTTACTAATCATCTCAAGAAGTTATCATACGTTAATGTATGCTTAACTTCCTAAGACCCTAAGAAAAAATAATGATATGAACTTTGGCATATCCATTTAGGTGAAAAGATCCGCCCTGGCAAACGGCCAAACGCGCACTTAATCAAAATGATTTAACTTTTTAAAACGCATGTTTTACAGTAACTTAGCGTACGCAATTTCATGTGCCCACCGCAAAATGGATTCCCGTTTTCACGGGAATGACGGAAAATATGGAGAGGATGTGCAGACGGTGGAAATGCTCTGGTGGTTAGCGCTTTTGCTTTACTGCAAAAATATGCTACTAAAATTATTGCAATCGCATGCGATGCTTTTCTCAATTAAAAATGCTCCCACTTTCGTCATTCCCGTGAAAACGGGAATCTATTTTGAACTTTAACCCCATGAATCAGCCTTGTGTTTACATATTAGCAAGTGCGCCGCGTGGCACGTTATATATTGGCGTGACTAGCGATTTAATTCAACGTGTGTGGCAACATAAGCAAGGCTTGGTCGAAGGCTTTACCAAGCAATATCGAGTGCATCGTTTAGTATATTTTGAGCAATGTGACGACATGATGGCCGTGATTACGCGTGAAAAGCAGTTAAAAAAATGGAATCGCGCATGGAAAGTTGAGTTAATAGAAAGTATCAATGGCGATTGGCGGGATTTATATTTAGATTTAATTTAAAATCAACATGGATTCCCATTTACACGGGAATGACGTAATGACGTAATGACGTAATGACGTAATGACGTAATGGTGTAATGGTGTAATGGTGTAACGTTGTAATGATGGAACGTCGGGAATAAAAAATCATCTATTTAACAGGCAGTACTTGAGAACTAAAAACTATGCAAAACTTCGGCCTCTACATCATTGGCGACGAAATCCTTTCTGGCAAGCGCACAGACGCGCATTTAAGCAAAGTCATCGCCCTGCTTTCTGCGCGTGGTTTGCAGTTAAGTTGGGCGAATTATTTGGGCGATATTCCAGCGCAAATTACTGGTTTACTTAAAGCCAGCATGGCGCGTAGTCAAGCGCATGGTGATATTGTGTTTAGCTTTGGTGGCATTGGCGCTACGCCAGATGATTACACCCGCCAATGTGCTGCCGAGGCTGCTGGCGTGCCCATTGAGCGCCATCACGGTGCAGTCGCTGAAATGGTAGCGCAGTATGGTGAAGGCGCTTACCCTAAGCGTGTACTGATGGCAGACTTACCAAAAGGTTGCGATTTAATTCCTAACCCAGTGAATCGGGTAGCAGGCTTTAGTATTCACCAGCATTATTTTGTGCCAGGTTTTCCTGAAATGGCGCACCCGATGGTGGAATGGGTGCTTGAAACATACTACCGCCATCTTTTTCACCAGCAAGACTATATTGAGCAGTCTATTTTAATCACTGAGGTAGGTGAGAGTGACTTAATTGATTTAATGCGCACCATCTTAGCAAAATATGCCATGTTAAAACTCTTTAGCCTGCCAAGAAGCAACCAGCGCAGAACCCTAGAGCTAGGCTTTAAAGGAGAAGATGCACAAGTTAAGCTTGCTATACAAGAGCTAAAAAGTGGCGTTAGCGCGCTACACTATCCTTGGGTTGATATTTAGCCTTGGGTTGATATTTAGCTCTCACGTATATGCGCGCTTCATTAGTAAAATCATCGCCCTGCAAGCCGCATCTGAATGCGCTTTGCAGGGCATTAGCCATGACAATGAAAAAATAAAGCAAAATATAGCCTAAATATCATGATTTGCCGACCCAATTGTGGGGCTTGTTGCACCGCACTCAGTATTAACAGCCCTATCCCTGAAATGCCAAACGGTAAACCCGCTGGCGTGCGTTGTATTCAGCTAGATGAATTTAACCGCTGCAAGATTTTTGGCAAGCCTGAGCGCCCTACTTTTTGTGGCAGCTTACAACCGAGCCTTGAAATGTGTGGTGAAACGCAAGCACAAGCCATGTTTTGGCTGAGCAACTTAGAGCAATTAACCAAGCCCAGCATGAATGTTTAATTTATTGAATGTGATAGTTTTGCGGTTGTCATCGCCTAGCTTAATCGCTTATGGCATACTAAGTAAAACTATTTTACCTTGCGTTGTATTTAACCTAAGCCAAATTGATGCCCACCTTAGCCCTTAAAAAATTTAGCGAAATTAAACACTTGCTACCGAGTGATAGTTGGGCGGCAAACCGTAACCATCTGCATGGTGGGGAGTTTGAAAGTGAATGGGTGCTGTTTCATGAAGGCGATTTAACGCTCGATTCACTTAATTTAGATAGCATTGAAATCTTAGCGCCCGCGTTGCCAAACAATGAAATCATTTTCTTACTTTTGGTTGTGGGTAACCTGACGGTTAAGCATTATATTTATAATGAAAACACCGATGGCGCAACGGGCCTCATCATACTAGGCAACTTACAAACGCAAAATGCTTTGGTAGGCGGGCAAGAGATATTTGTGACGGGTAATAGCATCTTTAGCGAAGTGTTTTGGGGTGATTATAACCATGGTGACTTAACTGTTAAGGGCGATGTCAGCGCATTAGTGTTTATGGAAACCGAGCAATATCACGTCAACATAGAGGGCAAACAGGCATTTACTTACCATCTTAGTAATTATGACGAAGTGGGTGACTGGCAATCGATAAATAGCGCAAGTATTGCAGGCATATTTGATGAAATATTATACTTTGAAGATGTCAGTGATGACGAGGATAGCCAAGAAGATTTAATCAACGTATTAAACCGTGGTAGCGAGGTGTTAAGCCATCTTCAAGCAGGCAAAAGCTTGCTGTGCGCGGATTTTATTGCTAAAGGCTATCAACCCGCCAAACAAAACGAAATCAGCTATGAGGATTTACTGCAGCTTGCCACTAAGCAAAGCATTCGCGATATTTTAGGCTTGTCATATGTCAAAGACAAATACCCCGATTACTACGACCCAGATAAAAATGGCTATTGGTATAACAATTTACACTTTAGCTTTAGACAAAAAAGTGCCGATAAAAGCGAACGCATTCATGTCAGCAAAGAAATTAAATCTGACACTGAAGAATTTGATTGCAACATGATTCACTACGATATTGAAACCAATCCAGCGGGCATGGAATGCGTAGCGATTAAATTTCAGGCGCATAATGGCTGGGAACAAGAACCTGTGCCAATATTGCCAAATGATACCGCAATGGTGCAGCAAGCTTACCAGCGCTTTAAAGCGATGCACCTTGCGGTAACACGTGCCAGCACAGAAGAGATTGAGTATGCGGCTAAATTAGCCCGCAAAACTGAAAAAGCATGGGCAAAACAAACACCGTATGAGGCCACGCATGTGGAATGTAGCGGCGTGACTTTTAAAGTACTGATGCTACGTGAGGCCAATGCCTATTTAGGCAACTTAACTTGGGGCATTGCCAATCAAGAATATCCCGTCCAAGCTTTTCCAGCGCCAGCCACTGAAGGCTATTATTTAGTGGCAGAAGAGGATGTTGTTTGCGATAAATTTGATATGGATTGGGAAAATCAACCTGAAAATATAATCGTTGCGGGCTTTATTTTCTTAAAAAATCTCACTATTGACACCTGTCTACTTGCTAATGAAATTGATATTTCACCTTTTTTTGTGGTGCTGGGCGATTTAAAAGCTGCCAATATTGGCTTGTGGGGCAATACACATTTTGTTGGGGGCAAACTTAATACGCAATTATTGTATGGCAAATACAATCACGGCAGTTTGTTTGTAGGTGGTCACGCTACCTGTCTTTGCGTAGTTAGCGATGATTTTGAAATGTCTTTTGGCAACTTAAACACCTACGCTATTGTGGACGATATTGGTCGCATTAAAAAAACCATTCAATATACAGATGAAAATAGTGAAGTGTTAAGCGCCATCATTGCTTACCCTGCTACGCACGATTTAAATGAAGTGTTTATTGACGCCATTTACCAAGCAGAAGATGACGGCTACGGCGGACACTACTTGGCAGTGAGTAAAAAAATGCTGGCTAACATGAACTGCCTAGATATGAAAAAAATACAAGCGCCGATTGCCCATTTTAAAGCCAACGTAGCTAAAGATTTTGAACATTTATTTAAACGACCTCACTTCAAATCAGAAGATTTTTGGATGGTTTACCCAAATGAAGAGGACACCAAGCAATACTATTTTGCTTACAAGTCAGAAAGTGGTAAATTTACGTTAAGCTTCTACAATAATGATTACACCTATAAACACATGGTGATGTTCTCACCTAAAAAAGGGCTTAAAAATCTATTGAGCAAAGGTGCAGAAATTGATATTTATGTGACCTATTATGAACAAGATAATGATACCGAAAAACTTGAGTTCACCCTAACGCCCAATGAAGAATGCCTTGAAGCGTATCAAGCCATGCACAGTTTTAGCCAAGCGATTCAACAATTTAAATCAAATTAACCCATATTACTTATTTTTGCTATGTGAATGGATGACTCAGGTCAGCATCAATCAACAAAGGAATTAAAATGCACTACGTTGTATTGATTCTTTTATAAGGCATATCAAGCCTAAGTTTTGCAGCAGAACCGCAGCAGACCTTAAGTGAAATAATCGCTAATGCTATAAAAAACACATTTCATTTGGCAAATAACAAAAATATAGTCACTGAAATCGCAATTGCGTATAAAATAGGCAACTTTCGCGAACACCATTAAAAACAACAATGCAAATCGGCCATCACAACCTGAAAAACAATCTCATCGTCGCCCCCATGGCTGGCGTAACTGACCGTCCTTTTCGTCAGCTATGCAAAAAAATGGGTGCTGGGCTGGCTGTTTCTGAAATGGTGACTTCAAACTCACTTTTGTACGGCAGCGAAAAAACCAAACGCCGTGCTAACCATGAAGGCGAAGTTGACCCAATTTCTGTTCAAATTGCTGGCGCAGACCCACAAATGATGGCTGAAGCAGCCAAGCATAATGTGGATAATGGCGCGCAGATTATCGACATTAATATGGGTTGCCCAGCTAAAAAAATCTGTAATGTGATGGCGGGTAGCGCGTTGCTAAAAGATGAGCCGCTGGTAGCACAAATTTTAAGAGCGGTTGTTGCTGCGGTGGATGTTCCAGTGACGTTAAAAATCCGTACGGGCTGGGATAAGCATAACCGCAATGCGGTGCAAATTGCCAAAATGGCGGAAGACCTTGGTGTACAAGCGTTAGCCATGCATGGCCGCACGCGTGCTTGCGCTTATATGGGCGAGGCTGAATACGACACGATTGCCGCAGTAAAACAAGCCATAAACATCCCCCTCATCGCCAATGGCGACATCACTACACCAGAAAAAGCTAAATTCGTACTGGATTACACAGGGGCAGATGCGGTAATGATAGGCCGCGCCGCACAGGGTCGCCCATGGATTTTTAGAGAAATTTCCCATTATTTAGAAACGGGTGCGCATTTGCTACCCCCTACGGTCGATGAAATTCACACCGTGATGCTTGAGCATCTTCATGATTTATATGATTTTTATGGCGACTTAACGGGCATGCGCATGGCGCGTAAACACATTTCTTGGTACACCAAAGGCTTGTCGGGCTCTGCCAGCTTTAGACATAATATGAACACGCTGCAGACCATTGAGTTGCAGCTTGGTGCGATTAACGATTTTTTTGCTGAGCAAAAATCTCGCTCAGAGCGTTTAATTTATGCTGATAACGAAATTGAAGCTGGAGAAGCGTTAGCTGCTTAATTACTTATGGCAAACGAATTTTCAGAAAGCATCAAAAAATCTTTAGACGAATATTTCGCACATTTAGAGGGCGAACAACCACACGCCATATACGATATGGTCTTGCAATGCGTTGAAAAACCGATGTTGGAATATATTCTAAATAAAGTAGGCGGCAACCAAAGCAAAGCGGCTGAAATGTTAGGCTTAAACCGCAATACCTTGCGCAAAAAAATGGCGCAATACAACCTTCAATAATTTTCATATTTAAAGATCAACATGGCTACAATTAAACGTGCGCTCATTAGCGTTTCTGATAAATCAGGTATTTTAGAGCTTGCTACGGCATTAACTAAACTCAATGTTGAGCTTTTATCAACAGGTGGCACGGCCAAACTATTTCGCGATAATAACATCCCTGTGATTGAAGTTAGCGATTACACAGATTTTCCAGAAATGTTAGATGGTCGCGTCAAAACACTGCACCCTAAAGTGCATGGTGGCATTTTGGGTCGGCGCGATTTGCCTGAGCATGTTACTGCCATGCAAAATGCTAGCATCCCTAATATTGACATGGTAGTGGTTAATTTATATCCGTTTGAAGCAACCGTTTGTAAAACAGATTGCACGCTTGAAGATGCCATTGAAAATATCGATATTGGCGGCCCAGCCATGGTGCGTAGTGCGGCTAAAAACTGGAAAGACGTTGCCGTGCTAACCGATGCAAGCCAATATCCAGCTGTTTTAGCTGAACTACAAGCTAATCATGGGGTACTTTCTCAAGCCACAACATTTGCGCTCTCAGTGACAGCTTTTAACCGTGTTTCCCAATATGATGCAGCCATTAGCAACTACTTATCGGCCGTGGATTATGAAAAAAGCGTAGGCAAAAATCAGCCTGTTTTAAACCCATACCCTGCACAAAGTAATACCAACTTTATTAAAGTGCAAGATTTACGTTATGGTGAAAATCCGCATCAAACGGCGGCGTTTTATCGTGATTTACACCCTGCACCTGGCTCACTGGTCACTGCCGAGCAATTACAAGGTAAAGAATTAAGCTATAACAACATTGCCGATGCAGACGCAGCTTGGGAAACTGTTAAATCATTTAATGCTGACAATATCAGCACCTTAGGTGCTTCTGTTGCCTGCGTAATTGTCAAACACGCCAACCCATGCGGCGTAGCCTTAGGTAAAAGCAGCGTTGATGCTTATACAAAAGCCTTTCAAACCGACCCAACCAGTGCTTTTGGCGGCATTATCGCGCTTAACAGTCTAGTTGATTTAGCTACGGCTGAGGCTGTTTCTAAACAATTTATGGAAGTGCTGATTGCACCAGAATATAGCAAAGAAGCACTCGCCTTATTGGCCGTAAAAGCAAATGTGCGAGTGCTCAAAATTGCATTGCCAAAAGGTGGAAACACGCCGTGGGAGCAAGGTCGCAACTCACATGACAGCAAGCGCGTAGGCTCTGGTTTACTCATTCAAACCGCCGATAATCACGAAATCAAACCGTCTGATTTAAAAGTGGTCACCAAAAAACAACCAACGCCACAACAAATGATGGATTTAATGTTCGCATGGAACGTGGCAAAATACGTGAAATCGAACGCCATAGTATTTTGTGGTAATGGCATGACATTGGGTATTGGCGCTGGCCAAATGAGCCGTGTAGATAGCACCAAAATTGCCGCAATTAAAGCACAAAACGCAGGCTTAAGCTTGCAAGGTTCTGTCGTTGCTTCAGATGCTTTTTTTCCATTCCGCGATGGCTTGGACGTATTAGCTGACAATGGTGCAAGTTGCGTGATTCACCCAGGTGGCAGCATGCGCGATGAAGAAGTGATTGCAGCGGCGGATGAACGTGGTTTAGCCATGGTACTCACAGGTATTCGCCATTTTAGGCATTAGACGTTAGGTTTAAATCATATGAAAATACTTGTCATTGGCAGTGGTGGACGCGAACACGCACTTGCTTGGAAAGTCACGCAAAATAAAAAGGTTAGTCGCGTATATGTTGCGCCTGGCAATGCAGGCACTGCCACTAACCCTGATATGGTGAATGTGCCGATTAGCAAAATTGATGAGTTAGTTAAATTCGCCCAAGATGAGCACATTCACCTAACCATTGTTGGCCCTGAAGCGCCGCTTAGCCAAGGGGTAGTGGATGCTTTTCGTGCCGCTGGTTTAAAAATTTTTGGCCCGACTAAAGCGGCGGCTCAATTAGAAAGCTCAAAAGATTTTGCCAAGGCATTTATGGTGCGCCATAAAATTCCAACCGCCCAATATGCAACCTTTACCGATGCACAAAAAGCCCATGACTACGTTAATCAACAGGGTGCGCCTATTGTCGTTAAAGCGGATGGATTAGCCGCAGGTAAAGGTGTGGTGGTTGCCATGCGTTTGGATGAAGCCCATGCTGCTATTGATGCCATGCTTTCAGATAATAAATTGGGCGAAGCTGGTGCCCGTGTGGTGATTGAAGAATTTTTAGTGGGTGAAGAAGCGAGTTTTATGGTGATGGTGGATGGCAAAAATATTCTACCGCTAGCCACTAGCCAAGACCATAAACGTTTATTAGACGCGGACTTAGGCCCTAACACTGGCGGTATGGGGGCGTACTCCCCTGCCCCATGCGTCACACCTGAAATACACGCCAAAGCTCTACGTGAAATTATTCGTCCAACGGTAGAGGGCATGGCAAAAGATGGTATTCCTTACACTGGGTTTTTATATGCTGGCTTGATGATTTCGCCTAACGGTGATGTCAAAACGTTAGAATTTAACTGTCGCATGGGCGACCCAGAAACACAGCCTATCATGATGCGCTTAAAAACAGATATAGTTGGGTTAATGGAGCATGCTGTCAATGGCACACTTAACCTGGCACAAACGGATTGGGATGCTCGCTTTGCCCTTGGCGTGGTAATGGCCTCAGCCAACTACCCAGGAACGCCAATATTAGGTGACGAAATAACGGGATTACCTCAAGACTTAGTGGATGCACATGTTTTTCATGCGGGCACCACACTTAAAGATGGCAAAGTGGCTACCAGTGGTGGGCGTGTATTATGTGTTACTGCACTGGGCGAAACGGTCAACCTTGCGCAGCAACACGCATACAAAGTCACAAAAAATATCCACTTTGAAGGTGTGCAATATCGCACCGATATTGGGTATCGGGCCATCAAAACTTAGCGGGTTGCGCTTAAATGGAACTCATTTTCCTGATCATCATCGTACTATTACTTATTTTTGCCTTACCGCGCTATTTAAATAAAAAACCAAATGATGATGAGCGATGACTATTTTGAAAATGACCCTAGCGAAATAATGTGCGTGTGTTCAGGTACTACGCGTGGAGAAATTCAACAGTTGCATTTACAAGGTTTAGACCAAGACGCTATTTCAAGAAGAACTGGCGCACTTTCTGGCTGCGCTGGTTGCGAGTGGGATATTGAACAATTTTTAAAAGCGCTTGCTGAACAAAAGTAGATGCTTAATAGCCGCGCTAAGCCACCAAATCAATTTACGCAACTCATCAAAGTCTTAAGCGCTGTTAGAATCGAGTATGCTTAAACAACACCTAAAACGTGGCGGACTGATTGCCTATGCAACTGAATCATGCTTTGGTTTAGGTTGCGACCCACGCAATGAAAAAGCGATTCAGAAATTACTCAAACTTAAGCAGCGTGATGCGACAAAAGGGCTGATACTCATTGGTAAAAATGCGCGTCAACTAGCTCCATTTGTTGCCTCGCTTTCCCCTCAACTTAAGCACAAAATGCAGCGCGCTTGGCCTGGCGCACATACTTGGCTTGTGCCGGCCAGCCAACGCTGCCCACCTGTGCTCACTGGTGGACGAGACACGATTGCCGTTCGCGTCCCTGGGCTTAAGCTGAGCCGTGATTTATGCCAAGTTGCAGGCATGGCATTAGTGTCCACCAGCGCTAATATGAGTGGCCAGCATGCCATTAAAACCTATGCAGCTTGTCTGCGTAAATTTGCTGGCAGGGTACTGGTCATTCACGGTAAAATTGGGGTTAGACGCAAACCATCGCGCATACAAGATTTAATCACTGACCAAATTATTCGCCAATAGAAAATGACTCATGACCAATAACACCGCCGTTCTTGAGTACCTACAAGGTTTACAAGCACGCATCGTCGAAGCTATCGAACTGGTTGATGGCAAAAATTTTTTAAATGATAGCTGGCAGCGCCCTGAAGGCGGGGGGGGCAACTCTTGCATGTTAGAAGAAGGTCATGTTTTTGAACGCGCTGGCGTGGGCTTTTCGCATGTACTAGGCAGCAAATTGCCTCCTGCGGCGAGCGTAGCGCACCCTGAGGCTGCGGGTCGCCCGTGGGAAGCAATGGGGGTTTCACTGGTGTTTCATCCGCGCAATCCCTATGTTCCAACCGTGCATATGAATGTACGTTTTTTTGTAGCTAAAGCACAACATGCCGACGAACAAGATATTTGGTGGTTTGGCGGCGGCATGGACTTAACACCTTATTACGGTTTTGAAGAAGACTGCGTGCATTTTCACCGCACCTGTCAGCAAGCGCTCGCAGCGTTTGGTGACCAGCTTTACCCGAAAATGAAACAGCAATGTGATGCTTATTTTTACCTAAAACATCGTAAAGAGCCACGCGGCATCGGCGGTATTTTCTTTGATGATTTTCATGCATTAGGCTTTGAGCAAAGCTTTGCTATGGTAAAAGCTGTGGGTGATGCCTTGACACAGGCCTATATTCCAATTGTGCAACGCCGTAAAGATACCGTATTTGGTGAGCGTGAGCGCGATTTTCAAGCCTACCGTCGTGGCCGTTATGTTGAGTTTAATTTAGTGTACGACCGTGGCACGCTATTTGGCTTACAATCAAATGGTCGAACTGAATCCATTTTACTCTCCATGCCACCCATTGTGAAATGGCGTTATGACTGGAAACCCGAAGCAGGCAGCGCCGAAGCTAAGCTATATACGGATTTTTTAATTGATAAAAACTGGGTGTAAGCATGGATATTTCTAGTCAAGCAATACAGCATGCACAAGATTTACTCAATTTCATTGACGCCAGCCCTAGCCCTTGGCATGTGGTAAATAATGTAGCGGCACGCTTAAAAGCGCAAGGTTTTAAACCGCTCATTGAAAATCAAGCGTGGCAGTTTAAAAAAAATGGAAAATACTATGTAGTACGAGATGGCGCATCGATTATCGCGTTTATTATGGGCAATCAACCTATCGTCGATAGCGGCTTTAAAATGGTGGGGGCGCATACAGATTCTCCAGGTTTACGTTTAAAACCAAAAGCAGCCTTTGCCAGCCAAGGCATAGCGCAAATGGGGGTTGAAGTGTATGGCGGGCCTATTTTAGCCACATTTACCGACCGCGATTTAAGTCTTGCAGGACGTGTGATGGTGCGCAATGGTGAAGCTATTCAAGCACGCTTTGTGCACATTCAAGAATCCATCGTGCGCTTGCCAAATCTAGCCATTCATATGAACCGCGAAGTGAACGACAAAGGTCTGCTACTAAATAAGCAAACGGGCTTACCGCTTATTTTTGGTTTAGCGGCTGACCACGCCGAAGCCCACTCACAGCTGATGCAATATTTAGCCAACACGCTAGAAGTTGCGCCAACGGATATTTTAACTTGGGATTTAAATGTAGTTGACACCCAAAAAGGCATGCTTTGGGGCATGAATCAAGCGTTTATGGCTAATAGCCAGCTTGATAACTTAGCTTCATGCCATGCGGCTTTGAGCGCCCTACTTGCCACGCACAAACCAGACGCGACCTGCATTTGCGCCTTGTTTGATCACGAAGAAGTCGGCAGTGAAAGTGCAACTGGTGCTGGCGGCAGCTTTATGGTTGATGTAATTGCACGCATTTGTCACGCTACCAAAACCAGCGAAGAAAACCGTTTACGTGCGCTGGCGAATAGCTTTTTCATCAGTGCCGATATGGCGCATGCTTTTCACCCTAACCATGCTGGTAGCTATGAGCCTTGCCACCATGTGCTTGTGAACAAAGGCATTGTGATTAAAACCAATGTCAATCAACGCTATAGCACCAATGCAGATACCGCTGCGCGCTTTATGGCGCTGTGTGAACTGGCCAATGTGCCGTATCAACAATACGCGCACCGTACTGATTTAGGCTGCGGTAGCACCATTGGCCCGATGATTGCAGCTAGCTTAGGCGTGCCTACCGTTGATGTTGGCGCGCCGATGTGGGCCATGCATAGCCTGCGGGAAAGCGCTGGCGTGCTTGACCATAGTGATATGACTGAGGTTTTAAAGCAGCATTTTAAATAGTATAAAAAAGTTAGTGCAAATTATTGCCACTTAACATGTTTTTAAAAATCACTTTAACTAAAGTGCCTTTAGTGTGCGTAACATCTGTATAAGTTAACTCAACTTGTGCATGGTGCTGCAGCGCAATTTCACGCACAATGGCTAGGCCAAGACCACAGCCACTTTCTGCATTGCCTAACACGCGATAAAACCGTTCAAATACTTTTTGTTGTTGAAATGCCGCAATCCCCACACCATCATCTTGCACACTTAATACCGCTGCATGATTAATGATTTCTAACCCAACAGTGACGCTGGTATAAGGCGGATTATAGCGAATTGCATTGTCTAATAAGTTGTTGAGTAGCTCTTGCAATAGCGTTGCGTTACCGTGAATGTTCAATGTTGAAGTAGTGCAATTTACACCCAAGTCAATATTTTTTTCTAAGCTTTTTGGCACCCACTCAGCCGTTACTTCATGCACCAATTGCACTAAATTGACTGACGTAAATACTAGCGCTTGGCTACTTTCTGGTTCTGCGCGCGCTAAGCTTAATAATTGATTCGCTAAACGCGCTAAACTATCACTGCCCGCGCTAATCTGTTTCAATGCGTGTTGAATATTGGATAAATCACTTTCTCTTAACGCCGCCTCTGCTTGAATTTTCAGCCCTGCTAATGGGGTTTTAAGCTGGTGCGCGGCATTGGCTAAAAAATGCCGGCGTTCATCTATCGCTGATTTTTCCTTCATTAGCAACTCATTCATGGCGTGCAATAAAGGCTGCAATTCTTGTGGTGCGTCATTTTCTTCAATAGGGTGAGTATCCAAAGGTGCTCTACTCTTGATAAGCGCTTTTAATTTATCCAGTGAAACTAAGCCGCGTTGTATACCTAAATTCACCAAAAATAAAACGAGTAAAATCAAAATAATTTGCGGAATGAGCATAAAAGCAATAATCTCTTCCGTCATTTTGTTACGCTTACTGGTCGTTTCACCAACTAAAATAATGATGTTATCTTTTAAACCTTGTTCATCTAATGAATAATTTAAGGCGATCATCCGCAATTTTTCATCTTCGAAAGTTGCTTCATAAAAATTAGATTGCCCAACAGGCGGTATTATTTTTGGTTGGGGAAGCACTTCATCGCCTAATACTACTTTTTTCTTAGTATTTTGTACTTGGTAATAAATATAGTCATCAATATCAAACTCTAAAATATTAAGCGCACTATCTGATAAATCTGCCACCACACTACCATTTTTGACTTCAACCTCATCGGCTAAAGCGTATGCTTTTCTATACAGGGAGCTATCGTAGGCGATATTTGCAAAATAATTGGCTAAATAATAAGCCGATAATCCAGCGAGTAGTAATGATGGAATGAGCAAAATAAGTAGCCAATTTAACAATTTTTGGCGGATAGAGTTTGCACGTATATTGATCATGGCGTTTGCATGGACAACAAATATCCCAAGCCACGCACAGTGCGCACTTCTATATTAAATTCATTCAGTTTTTTTCGAAGTCTAGACACAATGACTTCTACTGCGTTTTCACTAATCTCATCATCCCAGCTGCAAAGATGCTCAAGAATTTTAGCTTTACTCACCACTTTATTGGTTTTAAGCATTAATAGTTCGAGCAAGGCTAGCTCCCGGGCTGATAATGGCAGTGCTTCATTCTGAATATAGCACTGCCTATCCACTGTATCAAAAGTTAACTCGCCAAACGTAATTTTGGCACTGCCACCAGAAACGCCACGGCGAATCAACGCGCGTAGCCGTGCTTCTAATTCTGCCAAGTCAAATGGTTTAGTTAGGTAATCGTCCGCGCCTAAATCTAACCCTTTAACGCGATTTTGTGTATCTTCTAAAGCGGTTAATAAAAGCACGGGGGTTTTATTGCCTCTGGCGCGTAGGCGTTTTAACACCTCAAAGCCGCTTAGTTTTGGTAAGCCGCAATCAAGCACAATAACGTCGTAATCTTGATATGACAACAGTTTGTCCGCACCTTCGCCATCAGTCATCACATCAACCGCGTAACCAGACTTGTTAAACGCCCGCTCTAAGCCATCTTTTAAAATCAAATCATCTTCAACTAATAGTAGCCGCAATGGAGTCTTCTCGCTGATAAAAGGTTATTCAGGCTATTCTAACCAATTTATGCTAGCGAATTAATAAAGCATCAAAATTATATTTTAAAAAAATTTCAGCTGTCAGCTTAGTGTCAGTTTTGCGGCGTATATTAGCTTTCATGGTGGAGGGTAGGTTTTTAGACGTGTCGTTTTTAATTTACCTGAAGCCAGCTTTTTTACTACATAACTTTAACTACACAACTTTAGGAGAATATGATTATGAACAAATTATTAGCAGCATTATTAGCAGGCGCATTTGCAATCACTTTAGGCTCATCAGCATTTGCTGATACAGCAAAAGTAGTTGATAAAGCTAAAGAAATGGCAACTCAAAAAGTAGAGCATGTGGCTGAACCTGCTAAAACAGAAGCAGCTACGCCAGCTAAAACTGAAGCTGCACCAGCGGCTGAACCCGCTAAAACTGAAGCAGCTGCAAAACCAGCTAAAAAACATCACCGTAAACATACAAAACATGAAAAAAAAATGAAAGCTAAAGCAGCACCAGCAACCGAAGCACCAGCAGCTGAAACACCAGCAGCACAATAGTTTTAGCCAACGTTAACTGAGCTTTAAGTTCAGTCAGTGATAAAAAATGGGCAAATTTATTTGCCCATTTTTATGTGCATCTTATTTCGATGCTCTGTAAGCCCCATTCTAGGCCGCTTACAGAGCATATTTTTTCGCTCGGGCGATTTTAACGCTTTTTTGAGCTATTTTTAGCCTACACTACATGCTTGCGTTTTGATTGCCAGCATGCCACCTGACTGCTACTATTCACCTAAATAATAGGGGGCTAAAATGCTAGCAATTGAAGGTTTTATTAAAACACTTTCGGGGATTGTTTGGGGTCCACCGATGCTGATTCTACTGGTTGGCACGGGGCTTTATCTCACCATAATTTTAAAAGGCATGCAGTTTCGCGCTTTACCACATGCTTTTAAACTGATTTTTCAAAAAGACTACCATCAAGAAGGCGACATTAGCCATTTTGCCGCACTCATGACCGCTCTGGCTGCAACAGTGGGCATCGGCAACATTGTGGGTGTTGCTACCGCCATTAGCCTTGGCGGCCCAGGCGCAGTGTTTTGGATGTGGATGACGGGCTTGGTTGGCATGGCGACTAAATATAGCGAAGCCGTCCTTGCAGTTAAATATCGTGAAAAAGGCGCGCACGGCATGCGTGGCGGGCCCATGTATTATTTGGCTAAAGGTGCTGGGCTGCCTTGGTTGGGAACTTTGTTTGCCATTTTTACGGCTTGCGCGGCGTTTGGTATTGGTAATATGACGCAAGCTAATGCAACCGCTAAAATTTTTGAATCTACTTTTGGCATCCCAACCCTGACAACAGGCATTGTTCTGACTCTGCTGACAGGTTTGGTGATTCTAGGGGGCATTAAGTCGATTGCTAAATTCACCTCATTGCTAGTGCCTTTAATGATTACTTTGTATGTATCCACCAGCCTTTGGGTGCTTGCGCTTAATTTCAATGAAATTCCGCACGCATTTGGTTTAATTTTTTACCACGCTTTTAACTCAAGCGCGGCCACAGGTGGGGTTGTAGGCGCAACCGTTGCAGCGGCGATGCGTTATGGTATTGCGCGTGGGGTATTTTCTAACGAATCTGGCTTAGGCTCAGCCCCCATAGCCGCTGCCGCAGCACGCACGCACGACCCAGTAAAACAAGCATTGGTTAGCATGACGCAAACTTTTATTGATACCTTAGTAGTGTGTACCATGACGGCACTGGTCATTCTTACTGCCCACAGCTGGACACAAGGCGTGAGTCCTTCTGAACTCACCAGCCGCAGCATGGCAGAAACCTTAGGCCATACTGGCAAAGTCATTGTGGCGATTTCTACAGCACTATTTGCCTACTCAACGCTGATTGGTTGGAACTACTACGGCGAAAAAGCGATTGAATATTTATTGGGTGAAAAAGCCATTAAGCCTTACCGCGTGGTATTTACGGTAGCGGTGATGGTTGGCGCAATGGTGAGTTTAGAGTTTGTATGGAACTTTTCAGACGTGATGAACGGCATGATGGCCATTCCAAATTTAATTGGCTTACTGTTATTATCAAAAGTCATCAAGCAAGAAACAGAACGTTACTTTTCTAGTAAAAAATAAATTTTCTACTGGAGTGGCCATATGACACAGCATCGCGGTGCGTGGAAAAATCGTTGGACCTTTATGCTCGCCACGGCGGGCTCAGCCATAGGCTTAGGTAACATCTGGAAACTGCCTTATATGATCGGTGTCAATGGTGGCAGCGCCTTTGTGCTGGTGTTTATAGCCTGCATCTTGTTGGTAGGTATTCCATTGATGATGACTGAAATTTTAATAGGCCGCCGTGCGCAAAAAAATCCGTTTGATGGTATTCGAACTTTAGCGATAGAAGCGAATGCCTCAGCTCGCTGGCAATGGCTAGGCGGCATGGGCATGATTACAGGGCTGCTTATTTTAAGCTTTTACAGTGTGATAGGCGGCTGGGTGTTAAGCTATATTGGTGAAGCTGCGCGGGGCGCATTTAGCAATATTACTGGCACACAATCAACCGCTAATTTCAATGCAATGCTTGCATCGCCCTTAACTTTAATCACTTGGCATACCGCTTTTATGGGCTTAACCATGGGCGTAGTGGCACGTGGCGTGAACGCTGGGTTAGAAAAAGCCAATAATATTTTGATACCCGCTTTATTTGCTATTTTGCTAGTGCTGTTAGGGTATAGCATGTCAGTTGGTGACTTTACAGCGGCTTATCACTTTATGTTCAATTTAGACTTTTCAAAAATCACCCCCGTGATTGTACTTTCCGCTTTGGGACACGCATTTTTTTCACTGAGTTTAGGCATGGGCGCGGTGATGGTGTACGGATCCTACTTGCAACGCGATGTCTCCATTGCGCGCACCACTATTTATATTGCGCTGGCTGACACGCTTTTAGGATTATTAGTGGGTTTAGCTATTTACGCACTGGTGTTTGCCAACCATTTAGAACCCAGTTCTGGTCCTGGGTTAATCTTTCAAAGCTTACCTATCGCTTTTGGCCACATGCCTTGGGGTAACTTTATCGGCACTTTATTTTTTATATTGGTTGCTTTTGCCGCGTGGACATCGGCGATTTCATTAGTAGAACCCGCCACCGCTTGGCTGGTAGAAAATACCACTATTAAGCGCAGCACCACCGTGTGGGTATTGGGCGTACCAGTGTGGTTGCTAGGTGTGGCCGTTATCATGTCCTTTAACGAATGGAAAAGCGTGAAAATTGTATTTGGCCTCAATATTTTTGAAACGCTAGATAAACTCACCTCCACTATTTTATTACCTTTAGGTGGTTTACTCATGGCAATTTTTGCTGGTTATTTTATGAAAAAAGACCACGTGCAAGCCGAGTTAAATTTAGACACTTTCAGATTTAAATGCTGGCGTGTACTCAACAATGTTGTTGCACCCATTGGCATTTTTGCGGTGTTTTTATACCTATTTGGTTTGGTCAAATAACACTATTAACAATATTAAAAACTGCTTAACTTTTACACGAGCAAAAAAATAGGCTCTGTGAGCCGCATTCTAGGCGGCTCACAGAGCATCGAAATAAGATGATTCAAAATATGTGACCTTTTTGTGGTTTTTACCATGCAGTCACCCAACAAAAAAGCCAGCGAATTAAGCTGGCTTTTTACTCACACAAAAACTTTAAATTACTGTGCTAACACCCATTTTACCAGCGTTTTTATATCAGCATCGCTAACGCGTGGGCTATTCGCGGGCATCGGCATAGGACCCCAAGTACCACTACCGCCTGCTTTAACTTTAGCAATCAATTTTGCTTCTGCTGTTTTGTCGCCTTTGTATTTTGCGGCAACATCCTTGTAAGAAGGGCCTAATATTTTTTTATCAACACTGTGGCAAGCCATGCAACCACTTTTTTCAGCTAAGGCCTGATTAGCTGAAGCTGTACCAGCCATGAACAAAGTACCAACTGCTACCACTGCTACTAATAATGCTTTCATTCTTAATCTCCTAATACCCAATAATATTAAAGAAAACCCAACCAAAATTTAAAGTTCACCTTGCGGTGGCTAACCATATTTCTGTATTTATGCAGTCTACTATCATACTCAAAATTACATCGTGCAACAAGCGAGATGCATTTTTAATTAGAGATGACTTAACAAAACAGTCAAGTCATCAATGCTACTTGAGCATTCAACGCCTTTGCAAATCGTTGCGTTGACATATTTTGAGGATTTTCTTTGTAGTATTTTAGGTAAATTTTGTTGGCGATCATCAAGATAGAAAAACAAATGATGCGGATAATGGCGCGTATTGATTTCTGCCGCCCATTCTTGTAGCTTAAAGTAGTCGCCACTCATCACCACCAGCGTGGTTGGCATTAAGTATTCTGCTAAGGCATGGCACAAACTGCCACAGCCTGCGGGGTTTTGTTTAATGGTCACATCAAAAGCTTGCAGTGTGCGCTCTGCACTTTGTAAGTAGCGCGGTTCGCCTAAAATATGCCCCAAGCGTTGCAAGGCAATGGCCGCAATACCGTTACCATTGGGTGTTGCATTATCGTAACCTTGTTTGATACGGTGGATTAAATTTTCATGCAGGTGCGAAGTAAAGTAAAAACCGCCTTCTTCCGCCTCAAATTTCTCTAGCAATGCTTCAGCCAAGGCTTCAGCAAACTGCATATCTTGCGCACGGTAATCCGCCTGCATCAGCTCTATTAAAGCGTCTAACAAAAAAGCATAATCATCTAAATAGGCATTCAGGTGCGCTTTGCCATCTTTGTAAGTGGCCAGCAATTGCTCATTCACCCATAAGGTTTGTTTGATAAAATCTACCGCATTTTGTGCCAAGATTACCCAATCAGCGCGGTTAAACACACGCCCAGCGCGTGCTAGCCCCTTGATAGCGAGTGCGTTCCAGCTGGTGAGTATTTTGTCATCCCGCGTTGGGCGTGGGCGTTTTTCGCGCGCGTTAAATAACTTATTGCGGGCGAATTTCAGTAAAATAGCTTCATCATCGGTGGGGGTCATGGCTAAATAGGGGTGCCAAGCAATGCCTTCAAAATTAGGCGCGCGATCAAAGCCAAAACATCGGCTGATGGCAATAAATTCATCTGGGGTTAGTAAGGCTTTAATTTCTGCTGGTTGCCAAACATAAAACGCACCTTCTTCGCTATGCCCATGTTCATTCAGAGAATCCGCATCTAATGATGAATAAAACGCACCGTTTTCATGGCACATTTCTATCGCTAGCCAGGCAATTGTCTCTTCTACCACAATTGCGTATTGTGGATTTTTACTCAGTTGCCAACCATCAGCATATAAACAAAGTAACTGACCATTGTCGTAAAGCATTTTTTCAAAATGCGGTATATTCCACCGCTCATCTACCGAATAGCGGCAAAATCCGCCGCCAAGTTGGTCATAAATACCGCCACTTGCCATCGCTGTTAGCATTTGTAACGCCATGGCTTCAGCTTGCCGATCGCCTATATGGGTTTGGTGCATCAACATGGTGATATCGGCTGGATTGGGAAATTTAGGCGCTGAACCAAAGCCACCATTTTCAAAATCAAAATGACTTTTTAATTGCTCAAAGCCAGCTTGAATGTTCTCTGCATTTGCTGTCACAATGACATTGGCTATTGGTACCGTTCGCGCTAAAGCGCGTGTTAATTGCTGCGTTTGATTGGCAATTTCTGCAGCGTGCTCATGATAATACTCAGCAATACGCGGCAATATATCGGTAAAGCCTGGTAGCTGATGTCGTGCTGTTTTAGGAAAGTATGTGCCTGTAAAATAGGGTTGCTGTTCTGGGGTTAAAAACACCGTTAATGGCCAGCCACCGCCTTTTTGTGACAATAAATTGTGGGCGGATTGATAAATTTGGTCAATATCGGGACGTTCTTCTCGATCAACTTTGATGTTGATAAAGTGCGCGTTCATAATGGCGGCTACATCCGCATCTTCAAACGACTCATGCGCCATCACGTGGCACCAATGACAGGCCGAATAACCAATAGAGAGCAATATCGGTTTATTGAGCTCTTGGGCTAGCTTGAGTGCTTGCTCTCCCCATGGATACCATTCCACTGGGTTTTGTGCGTGTTGTAAAAGATAAGGGCTGGTTTCTTGTGCCAGATGATTTGGCATATTTATGCGCCTTTAAAATAACACTTGTTTGGAGTAAAGTTAAAGAATTATATCTAATGATGGCTGCAACCTGAATATCGAAAGTGCAAATGCACTTTCGATATTAGGCTTTATTTTTTAAAGCGTTATTTTCACAGCGCTACTACTTTTCACAGCATTACTACAAAGTTTCTACACTATACTCAACTGATAATACGTGCGTTCTATTAGGTGAAATCACAACGGCATTTTCCAAAGCGTTTGCCGTTTCTACGCAAACCATGGTGCGCCATTCATCTGGTGCTCCCATGTCGCCCATTTGCGCCGCTTTATCTGCCCAAGGCGTCCACACAATAGTAGATTGGCTACCTGATTTTGATATGCGAATTTGGCGATTCATGCCTGTATCTTCTATGGTGCAATCGGCTGTGGTGTTTAAATACACACGGTCAAATTCGCCATTAAAGCGCACATCATTTTTTTCAACGCGACGCTCGTAGGCAAACACTTTGTCAGAATACAAAGCATCTTCTAAGCCTTTAACATGCACATTTGAAATATCGCTCACGTTAAAGTAGGTGTGAAACGCTTCACCTACTACAAACGGATGGCTTGCTTTATTGGTGGTGGCCAAATCAATTTTTAAGGTTTCACCAATGGTGATGGTCATTGACAATAAATGCGGGTATGAAAGTTGACGGCGTGATTCTGCTGTTTCCATCATTTGCAAATATAATCGTGTTGCGCCATTTCTCAGGGTATCTGCATCCACCAATTGCCATGGAATAACCCGCGCAAAGCCATGCGCGCACAAGGTGCCATCCGTTGGATGCGCACCAAACCAAGGCCAGCAAATAGGAATACCGCCACGTATTGAGCGACCTTTAATAAAGCGTGCATTGGATGATAACCATAAGACTGGCTCAGTTTGAGTTTTTGGTTGCCAAGCAACCACATGCCCGCCTTGCAGTGCAATTTTTGCGGTGGCAAGTGGGTTGTTAATCTCAATAAACTCTAAACCAACTTCATCTTGTGTGAATTTTAGCTGTGGCTGAATCATAAAATCTAAATTACTTTCTGACATCGTGCGACTAGCCTCCCCCTGAAATTATATTTATTATGTAATCCCTGCCACTTAATAATGTGACTATTATTATTGGTTTAAATTCAAACCTAATCTTATTTTTAATCTACTTTTTACTTTTCTATTTGGCTCACATCGCGCACTGCACCGCGTGCGGCACTGGTGCTCATGGCGGCATAAGCGCGCAAAGCAGGTGATACTATACGCTCTCGATTGATGGGTTTCCAAGCATTTTTTCCTTTAGCTTCCATTTTTAGGCGGCGATGCGACATTTCTTCATCACTAATCGCCAAATGAATGGTGCGATTTGGAATATCAATTTCAATCGTATCACCTTCTTCAACCAAACCTATTGCGCCACCTTCTGCGGCTTCTGGTGAGGCGTGACCGATACTTAAGCCCGAGGTACCGCCTGAAAAACGGCCATCGGTGAGCAATGCACACGCTGCGCCTAAATCTTTAGATTTTAAATAGCTGGTTGGGTAGAGCATTTCTTGCATACCAGGGCCACCACGTGGGCCTTCATAACGTATCACCACCACATCACCAGCGACGATATGATCGGCAAGAATGCCTTCAACGGCGGCATCTTGGCTTTCAAAAATGCGCGCGCGGCCTGTAAATTTTAAAATACTGTCATCAACACCCGCTGTTTTAACAATGCAACCATCTTGCGCAATATTACCGTAAAGCACGGCTAGGCCGCCATCTTGGCTGTAAGCATGGGCTTTGTCGCGAATACAACCTTCAGACCTATCGTCATCTAACGTTGGGTAGAGCATACTTTGGCTAAAAGCAATGGTGGTGATAATACCCGCTGGCGCGGCGCGGTAAAACTTTTTCACTTCTTCATCTTGGGTCACTTTAATGTCCCATTTATCTAAAGCATCGCCTAAGGTTTTGCTATGCACCGTTGGGGTGTCACGGTGAATAACGCCTGCACGGTCTAGCTCGCCTAAAATACCCATTACGCCACCCGCGTGGTGTACATCTTCCATGTGGTATTTTTGCGTGGCGGGGGCTACTTTGCACACGCAAGGTACTTTACGTGAAATATGGTCAATATCGCTCATGCTGAAATCTAATTCAGCTTCGTGCGCGGCAGCGAGTAAATGCAATACCGTATTTGTGCTGCCACCCATGGCCACATCCAGTGCCATAGCGTTTTCAAACGCTTTCATATTAGCAATAGAGCGTGGTAATACGCTGTAATCATCTTGCTCATAATGGCGTTTGGCGATTTCTACAATTAAGCGCCCAGCCTGCAAAAACAAGGCTTTACGTGCGCCATGTGTGGCTAAAGCTGAGCCATTGCCTGGCAAGCTTAAGCCTAGCGCTTCTGTTAGGCAGTTCATAGAGTTTGCGGTAAACATGCCTGAACATGAGCCGCAAGTTGGGCAGGCGGAACGCTCAATGGCTTCGGCTTTTTCATCGCTGACTTTACTATCAGCCGCGGCCACCATGGCATCGACCAAATCAAGCTTTAATTCTTCACCTTGCCAATTTACCTTGCCTGCTTCCATTGGGCCGCCAGAAACAAACACTACGGGAATATTTAAGCGCAACGCCGCCATCAGCATGCCAGGGGTGATTTTATCGCAATTTGAAATACACACTAAAGCATCGGCGCAGTGGGCATTGACCATATATTCAACGCTATCGGCAATTAAATCTCGGCTAGGCAAGCTATACAGCATGCCGCCATGACCCATGGCAATGCCATCATCTACCGCGATGGTGTTAAATTCTTTGGCCACGCCGCCTGCTTTTTCAATTTCACGCGCCACCAGCTGGCCTAAATCTTTTAAATGCACGTGTCCAGGCACAAATTGGGTAAACGAATTACACACGGCAATAATGGGCTTATCAAAGTCGCCGTCTTTCATGCCCGTGGCGCGCCATAAAGCGCGTGCGCCTGCCATGTTGCGGCCGTGGGTGGTAGTGCGAGAGCGATAAACTGGCATGTATCTAATCCCTAGTATATTAATCAACAATTATTTGAGCTGTTATTTTAAACCAGCTTAGGCTAACTAACCAAAGAAAAATGGCGAAAAACCGCTATTTTTGCACAGAATTTTGGCGTAGCCAGTTGGCAAAGCTCACTTCGTCAAGCTCACCAGCGGCAACGGCGAGTATGGTTAAAGTGGCATTTACCTGCGTTGCCTTCAATTTGTAACCATTTAAGCCTAAAAACAACCCCACTGAAAGAAATGCCGCGCGCTTATTTCCATCCACAAAGGCATGGTTTTTAGCTAAACCAAGCCCATAAGCAGCAGCTAACTCAGCAAAATCTGGCTCACCATACATGGCTAAATTAACCGCACGACTGAGTGCCGAATCAAGCAAGCCATGATCCCTAACGCCTGATGCGCCGCCATGTAACGCTAAGCTTTCATCATGCAAAATAATCAGCAGACGTTTATTTATCCACTTAAATTGACGCAAGGCTACTTTGCCAACGCATTAAATGTATCGCGATACTCGCGCATAAACTCGCGCCCAACGTCTAGCTGCTCTTCAAAGCTAGGGTCGTGCGGCGTAATAGTAACAGCGCCAGGGGCATCGGTTAAAAACACTGTATCGCCTTTTTCAAGCTTTAAACGTGCTAGCACTTCTTTAGGCAAAATTAAGCCGACTGAATTACCAATTTGCGTGAGTTTTAAGGTTTGCATTTTTCGCTCCACTGACGAGTTAAATTACATTAAGTTATAACAATTGTTATAATACGCTTTGTGCCACAAAATTCAATCGGTCTAGCGTACTTTTAAGGCAAAATTTGATTATATTAGCTTATTAGCACTCACTAAAATAGGGTGAAAAATACCACTTTAAAAAGCGTTGTTTAACACCTAAAATGTATGCACCTTATTGGGGCGCTCTGCGAGCCAGTCTGCAAGCGGCTCACAGAGGCATTATTTTCTCTCGTAGCGTTTTTGTGTGGTTACATTACTAAATTTATATGATTAAAGCATCGTATCTAGCGGGCTTCTGACACCGCTTCCGCCTTTGTTTAACACATGCGTATAAATCATGGTAGTTTTCACATCAGCATGGCCTAGCAACTCTTGCACAGTGCGAATATCGTAGCCATTTTCTAACAAATGCGTGGCAAAACTGTGCCTAAACGTGTGCGGCGTGGCGGCTTTAGTGATGCCTGCATTCACCACCGCTTGACGCACCGCACGCTGAATGGCCTGATCTTGCACATGATGCCTGCGCGTAACGCCATCTTTACTTTGTGGGTCAACTGACAACTTGCCAGTGGGAAACACATACTGCCAAATCCAATCACATGCGGCAGACGGATATTTTTTCTCTAAGGCAAAAGGCAAATATACGGCGCCATAACCCTTGGCTAAATCTTGCGCATGCAAAATTTTTACCTTTTCAAGGTGCGCCTTTAAGGGCGCACTCAACTTGGCTGGCAGCATTGTCACCCTATCTTTAAAGCCCTTGCCATTGCGGATTAAAATTTCTTTTCTAGCAAAATCAACATCTTGCACGCGTAAACGCAACGCCTCTAAAATGCGCATGCCCGTGCCGTAAAGCAGGCTGACGATTAAATGATTAGTGCCTTCTAAATGCGCCAAAATTTTTTGCACTTCATCTTGCGTTAACACCACAGGCAAGTGCTCTGGGCGCTTGGCATTTTCAACGTTACCCAGCCACGGCAGCTCGCTACCCAACACCTCTTTATATAAAAACAACAACGCACTTTTAGCCTGATTTTGCGTACTGGCCGCCACCTTACCCACCACCGCCAAATGCGTTAAAAATGCCTCAACCTCAGCCGCACCCAAATCATTTGGATGGCACTTGTCAAAATGCAAAATAAAGCGTTTAATCCAATCCACATAAGCCTGCTCAGTACGTATGCTATAGTGCTTTAAACGTATTTTACCGCGCACTTGGTCTAGCAACTTAGGCGGCTCATTTTGCAAAGTAGTGTTTGATGTAGTGACCATAATAGTTTATGATATCCTAAAATTAATTAACATATTGATTGATATGATACCAGTGTACAATTTTTTAAACAATAAAGCACCTTTGA
>JBATAW010000058.1:0-14439 GCA_049662045.1 Methylophilaceae bacterium
GAGCCTGTAAAAAAATCTGTGTAAATGATATTTTACCAATGACCTTCAAAGGAAATTATCATGGCCACAAATTACAAATCAGCAAATGAAACACTCCCACTGCCAGCAGGGCTCGTTGAACAGCTCGCCAGCTTTGTTAAGACCGAACAAGACCTCAGTCTGATTACCAATCAGCTCATGAAGCAAGTGGTTGAGAAAGCACTCCAAGCGGAACTCAGCCATCACCTGGAAATAGATAGCGCCACAGGCAATGCCAACAGCCGTAACGGCTTTATGGCTAAAACCCTCAAGGGTAACTTTGGTGAGATGCCCATACAAACCGCACGGGATCGCGCAGGCGCATTTGAACCCACGCTCGTGCGCAAAGGGCAAACAAGATTTACCGCCTTTGACGACCAAATCTTAAGTCTTTATGCACGTGGCATGAGTACCCGTGATATTGCGGGTATGTTTCAGGAAATGTACGGCGCAGAAATCTCGCACACCCTCATCTCCAAAGTCACCGAGGCCGTGCTGGAGGATGTCCACGCATGGCAATCACGTAGGCTGGATGAGGTTTATCCCATTGTGTATTTGGATTGCATCGTCGTCAAAGTGAATCAGGACAAACGCATCATCAACAAAGCCATTTACTTGGCACTCGGTGTGAACTTGGAAGGTAAGAAAGAGCTGCTGGGGCTATGGATTTCAGAGAATGAAGGTGCTAAATTCTGGCTCAATGTGTTAACAGAATTACAAAATCGTGGCGTGGCTGACATCTTCATTGCCTGTGTCGATGGCTTAACAGGGTTCCCCGATGCCATTGCTGCTGCATATCCACAGACGAAGATTCAGCTGTGCATCGTCCACATGGTGCGCAACAGTTTGCGTTATGTGGCTTCTAAACACATGAAAGAAGTCGCCACTGACCTTAAAACCATTTACCAATCTGCTACCAGCGATGCCGCAGAGCGGGCGTTAGAGTCCTTTGCTCATAAATGGGATAGTCAGTATGCCAGCATTGCTAAAAGTTGGCGTAATCATTGGTTAAACCTGATTACCTTATTTGACTACCCACCGGAAATACGCAAAGTCATTTACACCACCAACGCGATTGAGTCACTCAACAGCGTAATACGCAAAGCCATTAAAAACCGTAAAATCTTCCCCAATGACAATGCTGCATTTAAAGTGGTATATTTAGCGATGCTGCAAGCCTCCAAGAAATGGACGATGCCGCTACGGGATTGGAAGGCTGCGCTGAATCGCTTTAGTATTGAATTGGGTGACAGAGTGCCACCCTTAAATTAATGCACTCAAAACCGCATTTACACAGAATTATTTACAGGCTCGCTTTTCTAATTGGCGTATGCGTTGTTGGTCGGTGCTCATCAATGCTGACTTAGTAACACCCATGCTTTTACGGTGGTGACGTAGCCAACCATCTAATGTGGAGTAACCAACGCCTAATTGCTTCGCCATGATTGCAACCCCTGACTCAGGATAACTTTGTACATATTGAATTGATTCTTGCTTGAGTTGCTCGCTGTAACGTTTTGTCATACTAGCTTCTCTAAAGTTAGATTAAATCTTTAGAGGGAGTGCTTATCTACTTTTTTGACTAGGTCCAGAGTTACCATGGACGCATCCATACCCCAATATTTAGCACGCCATTTATAAAATGTGGCAGAGTCATACCATGCTCCCTACATAAACTAGGTGCTGGCGCACCTGTTTCTGTTTGTTTCAATATGTTGATGATCTGGCTCTCGCTAAATCTTGATAGCTTCATGTAAAACTTCCTTTAAATATAATTAAGAAAATTCTATTTCTAAATGCTACTTTTATGTGGGGGGATTACTGGGGCGCCATGGTTTAAGTATAAAGACCTCGTCAAACAACATGGCATCGTGGCTTACTTCAGTAACGATGCCTTGTATGCGGATGTGAGTAATCGGGTGATGTCTATTATCAGACAATTCGCCCCTAGGTAGGAGGCGCAACAAACAATATTTGAATACATTTAGTGTTACTATCATTGTGTGTGCAGACCTTTAACCAATAACTGGCTTAGCCCAGTCGATTATGAGATTGCGTATTACAACAACATCGAAGGGATTTGTTTATTTAATTGTCTAGATCCACAATGTCGGCCTGTAGGTGTGCTAGTGAACATGACGGGCAGCTTGTTAGTAGCGGACGATGTGGAAAATATGGTTTGGTTTGTACGACCTGTAGCATAAGCTTGGATTGTAAAATTCACAGTAACTCGTTAAAATGATCTTCATCAACCTAATTTTTATTCAACTTGGAGCATAAAATCATGCCACACACCTATAAAATTATTGAAATCGTTGGTTCATCGGCTACTAGCTCAGACGATGCAATTCATGGTGCTATCGCAAAAGCTGCGTTAACACTCAAGCATTTAGAATGGTTTGAAGTGACTGAAACGCGCGGCCATATTGTGAATGGTAAAGTAGCACATTTTCAAGTGACGCTTAAAATTGGTTTTCGTCTAGAAGAATAATGGGGTAAGTGATTTGCCTTAAGCAACTGGGTAGCATCATATAATCTCTGATACTCTATTGATAATTTAGTTATTGCTTGTTGATTTGTGGTGAATCAGCATTACCTGAGTTACAAGCATCGCCCTCTGTAAAAACCTGATTACCGATGCCATCTAAATAAACCATAGAGTAAATGGCGTCCAGTGGCCGTGACTGTCAGCGCTTCACATCGTCAACCACTGCATCTGTCATGGATGAAGTTCAAGTAGGTGACACTTCAACGCCATACATATCAGTGAGCTATGCTTGTATTTCGCGTACTGACATGCCAAGTGAGCATAGGTAAGTGATATGCTATTTCTGGTAGTGCCTGTGTTTTAATGACGGCATCATTTGGCTATTGGTGGCGTACCTAAACAGTTGATTGAGCGCGATTTAACCCCTATTTTTAGCGGTAGCTAAAATAGAAGGGGGTTAAACTTAGGACTCTAAAAAAGTGTGTTTAGCGAACACTCTGATTATTATTTATTCGATTCCATTGCCTTTAAGCCTTGTTGTATCTTCCACAATAAAAACAACAGCAATAAGCTAGCCACCACAACCAGCCCGATTCCCGTGACTTGCTGCGATTCAATTAAATATGCGTTACACAATCTAACGTCTGTTCCTTGATAGTAAAATCCGACAAAAAATAGCATCATTGTTGTGCTGCCTATAAAAAACAAAGCTAGGATTCGATGGGATTGAAAAACTACTTTCAAAATCGCTCCTGTAATTAATAAGCTAATTATTTTAAAAATATCCCATGCTGGGTAAATGAGTGCCTTATCCAAGCTAATAGGCAACATCCAAAACAAGCCAGCAAGATATATCCACAGCCATTGTGCAAATGACTGCATCAGTGAGTATTGCACGTCTTTAGGTTTGTTTTTAAGCAAGTAACCAGCCAGTATAAGCATAGGGATTTGAAATAACATGTGAAAAGTCATGCTGTTTTCAATCAAAACTCGAACCACGGGAAATGACGGAAAAATAGCTAGCGCTAAAATAAAAAATGGCAAAACAACTCTGGATTTTGCTATTGAAGCTGCGTTTAACATATCAGCTTACTGTGTTCGATGGTTTTACTTGCCATTTCTTCAGTGCCAGCTCAATAGCATTATCAATATCTGCTGGGTCAAAAATACCGACCAGATGCCCTTGTGGAGAGATCACTAAAAAAGCGCTGTTATGCACAAAGTCTTTTTGTTGATCTTCAATCACCATCAGACCAAGTTTTCTTTTTACGGTATCTAACACTTGTGCATTCTGAATCTTTAGCAACGACCATACTTGCGGATCTGCGTGCATTCTTTGTCGGTAAGCTTGCAGGCTCTTGGTGTTTTCATTGTCAACATCAAAGCTAATACTGGCCAAACCTAATTGTTGCGTGAGTTTTCTGTTGGTAATTTGGGTTTGCGCTTGCTGAAAAGTATCGCCTAGTGATAAACATAAAGTTCTACAGCGCGTGTAAATAAATTGGGTAATCAATACTTTATGTTGATCTTTTGCTAGTTGAGATAAGTTAGAAGCATGACCTTGGTCATCTACAGTAGTTAAAAATGACATCTCAGGCTGCTGCTTAAATAGATTATCACGTCGCTCAGACTCTAGCGTAATATTTGAAAAGTAATGCGTAATAAGGCCGAAAAAAACCAACCAAAAGATTATTACCAGCAGGGGTGATAACCTTAGCAAGCCCTTTTCGATCTTAATCCAAGCAATTTCTTTAGAGCTTAGAAAGTTCTTCATCACCGTTATAAGGCGTTGTTTTATCCTTAGTGGCTTCACGTACTTTCTTCACCATTGCTTCAGTGACTGCATCGGCTTTATTACCCCATTGACTACGAACATACGTTAACACAGCCGCAATTTCACCATCAGTTAATAATGCACCAAATACTGGCATTTGGCCATTGTAGGCAGTGCCTTTTACGGTTAGCTTGCCTTGTATCCCATGCAAGGGGATATGTGCTAAGCGCTCAGGGTTACCTAACACCCATTCTGAGCCTGCTAATGGCGGAAACACGCCAGGCACACCCTCACCATTGGCTTGATGGCATGCAACACATTTACCTTGATAGATTTCACCACCATCAATCGCCGCAACTGCCTGCATACCGCCAACTGCCTGCGCAGCTACTGCAACGGTTCTGTTGTCTCCTTCAAAAGAATCAGCACCCATGTAGGCTTGGCTAATGTAAAACAAGCCCCACATAAACAATGCCCCCATTGCCATAATGACGTACCATGGCAACGGATTTGATTCCTCGTCAGGATCAGATAATTCTCTTGAATGCGAATCACTTTTCTTATGTTCCATTATTTTGCCTCCCTATGACCAGATGCACCGCTAACTTCTTCAAAGCTCTCTTTAACGGTTTTTTTGATTTTATAGGTGTGATCCATCCCTTTTAAGTACTCAACCAAATTCAAAGCATCCTGATTTGCAATAATGGTTATACCTGGCTTAGTAAAAGCAGGTGGTAAAGTCACCACCACTTCACCAGCGACCGCAGGGCCTTTACGCTCGGTAAACAGAAAAGGAAAGCTAGGCATAATTGAGCCAGGCGTATAAGCGCGTGGCTGATACAAATGACCTAATTGCCAATCTGCAGATGGTTGTCTTGCACCAATGTTAAATAAATCTGGCCCTGTGCGCATCGTGCCTAAAAGATGCACTTGGTCATAGACATAATCCGCTGCCACTGAGGCTCGGCCCCAGCCGCGTTTCCCATCTGGACCAAGGTTTGCATCCCGTGGCTGCTGTGAATGACAATATATGCAACCATTGGCAATATAGACCTCTCTGCCAAGCGCTTGCTGGTCAGTATAAGGTTTTAAGCCTTCTGGGGCTTCTAATTTATGTAGTTGCATATAAGGTAATACCACCAAAGCAATAGTCGCAAAAGTAATGATTACTAGTGAGCCAAGTACAATTTTTTTCCCATTAATTACACCGCTCATTTTATGCCCCCTTCACTTTTTTTCTAGATAGTTTTTCAATCAACGGCGCGCCAAGAACCGCCTCAGATTTTCTAGAGCCATAGTGTAGCGCCAATAAGAAAAAGTGTACGGCAAACACAATATGGCCTAGTACCATCAATGAACCACCAACGGAACGTGCTTTTAGATACGGTATAGTCACCAGTACCGAATCCATAAACGGTTTAGCGGCATCTAACATATATTCACCTTGCAACCACCCACCAATGGACAAGCCAATAAAATAGATAGCAAAGCCAATGCTGACTAGCCAAAAATGCGCACTGATCATCCAAGGGTAAGGCCATTCCCAGTCCACGATACGCGGCATAATAAAGTAGATTGCGCCGAACATGATCATGGTGAAAAATCCGTAATTACCTAAGTGCGCATGTGCCACTGTATAGTGTGTGAAATGGGTAATGGTATTCACATAACGCAGTGCTTCTAATGACCCTTGCACTGAGGCTGCGGTATACAATATGCCCCCTAATACGATAAAACGTAATGTAGGTGAGTGAACCACCGCTTTGTAATCTGTGCCCACTGTCATAATGTAATTAACCGCGACCACATACACTGGAATAATCATCATCACAGACTGCACAATAGAAAGCGTGATTAACCATGATGGCAATGGGCCACCGATTAAATGATGGCCGCCTACTTGTGAGTAGAAAAATGCTAATGACCAAAAGCCTAATAATGATAAGTTGTAAGAGTAAATCGGCTTACCCAGCACTTTAGGAATAAAGTAATAAGCGGTTCCCAAACCTAAAGGTGTAAACCATAAACCTAATACGTTATGACCAAACCACCAGTTCATCGCCGCACCTTGCACCCCAGAATACAAACCTGGAATATTGGCAATAAAATACAGAATCGGAAACCAAATCAATGCGCCGCCAATGTACCAAACCGTGACATAGAGATGATCCACCTTACGGTTTGCAAATGTTTTGAATAATGGCACCGCTGCTAAAGCCCCACCAACGACAAATAACATGCCAATTTGCCAAGGAATTTCTAACCACTCCATACCCGCAGAATATCCTAGCGCAATCGCATTAAGACCTGAAATAAGACCCACATGCCAGATCAAAGCACCCCATAGCGCATATTTAGCACCAACAAGTGGCGTCTTTAATAGCCGTGGAATCATCCAAAGTGCGACACCGATACCCACCATTGACGACCAGCCATAACCTACGCCAGATAGATGCATTACACGTAAACGCCCAAAAGTGAGCCAAGCTTCCGATGTCAACCAATCGGGGTTGTGTAGTTTAATTGAAGAAATTAAACCTGCAATAGAGGCGAATATCAGCCATACCACACCTGATGTAATCCAAGCAAACGCAGGCAATGCAGAAGAGGCATCCGCAATTTGTCTATCTTTAAGTTCTTGCGCCGACATACTTGCGTTGGTATGGCCCACTTCATGTTGCAGTTCATCTGTATCACTAACTGCTGGGTCTTCGACCAGCCCTATTTCGTGCTCGCCAAAAATAACATTAGCGCCTGTACCTGCACTGCTTCCAAAAAAACCTTTGGACATCGACCAAATAAATACCAAAAGTCCAACGACCGAAAGACCGAAAGCGAGCAATAAAATGAACCCTGTATTTTCCATATAATTATTCCTAATATCTTTATTTTTAACAAAAATTATTCAATACTTTATTTAGCCAACTAAGTGGACATCTTTGAGCTATTTTAGTTGCACGCAAAATAGTCATTTATACTGAACATAATTTACAAAAAATACGGAGTTTAAATGATGAATGCATTTTTTTCTGGTGGGATTACCATAAGACCCTAACATGCCTGTTACAGACGGTCAAATATATCCAGTGGACCTAAATCAAAGTATAGTATGTAGCATTACCCAATCAAAAATATTGGGTATTATCAAATACTGCAGAGCGCATAAATAGACTATCCACTGATAAAGGTATTCTGACAGAAAACGGCACCTAGGAATGTAATTATGTTGCAGCTTTTTGAAAAATGATCATCTACGATAAAGGAGATACTGGATGACTGCGGCTAGCTTTCGTGTTAACCAAGATAACCTAGGTCGGCAGCATGTCCAACTCTTCGGACAATGGTCATTACGCGATTCAACAAATGATTTTTCTGAGCTAAAAAAATCATTACAGCCATTTTTTGTAGATACTTTCGCAAGTTGGGACTTGCAAGGCGTTGAACAGCTTGATGCCGCGGGTGCGGTCACCCTTTTATCAGGCTGGGGCAATAAACTCAATGACAACATTTCACTCAGACCAGAACAGTTAGTGCTATTTAATACACTTATTAGCTTAACTAGACCTCCAGCTGAAAAAACTGAACATGATCGGTTGGCACCGCTTGATGGTTTGGGTAAAAAGGTGTTTCTTTTTATGCACCATTCCGCCGACTTTATTCAATTGCTAGGCTTGCTTTTAATAGAAATTGCTTATCTATTTCGTCGCCCACAAGATTTTCCTGGGCGTGAGTTTAGCGCTAACGTATACAAAAGCGGCGTAAATGCATTACCTGTTACAGCCCTGCTAGGATTTATGGTCGGCGTGGTTATGGGCTATTTAATGTCTAAGCAACTTCATGCATTTGGCGCTGATATTTATATAGTTAATATTTTAGGGCTAAGTATTATTCGCGAACTCGGCCCAGTTCTGATGGCCGTGTTGGTCGCTGGACGGTCAGGCTCTGCGATGACCGCGCAAATTGGCGTGATGCGTGTTACAGATGAGATTGATGCATTAACCACAATGGGGATTTCACGAGTTTTACGGGTGGTACTGCCCAAAGTTTTGGGACTAACTTTTGTCGCTCCTTTATTGTTACTTTGGACATCTAGCTGGATGTTGGCTGGAGGGGCATTCGCTGCTAATATAGAGTTGGATATCAGCTTTCGATTCTTCTTTGATTATTTGCCGCAGGTTGTTCAGCCCATAAATCTCTCGCTCAGTTTGATAAAAGGCTTGATGTTTGGTTTTGTAGTCGCGTTAGTCGCCTGCCACTTTGGCTTGCGTATTAAACCAAATACTGAAAGCTTGAGCAATAGCACAACAAGCTCAGTAGTAACAGCAATATCTTGTGTGATTCTGGTCAATGCCTGGTTTGCAATTTTGACGCGTGGTATAGGTGTATGACTGAGGACTTTATCCAAAATAATTCAGATGGAAATAGTGCAAATCAAGAAGTCATCTGTGACATACAGAACGTTTGTACTGAATTTGGTGACCATATCATTCATCAAAATCTCAACTTAAAGGTTAGGCGTGGCGACATCATCGCTCTGGTTGGCAGGTCAGGTTGCGGCAAAACCACTTTATTACGCCACATCATTGGACTGACGAAGCCTCAAAAGGGTGCCGTACTATTATTTGGGCAAAACCTTGACGCCGTGAAGCGCGTAGCACAACGTCGACTGATGAATCGCTTTGGCGTGTTATTTCAAGAAGGAGCTTTATTTTCGGCACTCTCGGTTTTCGATAATATCGCTTTCCCCATGCGCGAATTAAAACAATTAGATGAATCAGCTATTTATCAATTGGTCATGCATAAACTATCACTGGTTGAGCTTGAGCCTCGTACTGCACAACTGCTACCAGCAGAACTCTCAGGGGGCATGGTAAAGCGTGTGGCGCTTGCTCGAGCGCTCGCTCTGGAGCCAGAACTTTTGGTACTTGATGAACCCACCGCAGGGTTAGACCCCGATCGTAGTCATAACTTTATCGAGCTTATTAAACAACTAAAAAAATCATTGGGACTAACTGTGATTTTTGTCACGCATGATATGGATACCTTAGCCTCGCTGGCAGAGCGTGTGGCCGTAATGGAGGAGAAGCATATTATTGCAGACTGTTCATTAAAAGAATTGGCTAAAATTAATCATCCTTTCGTAATCAATTTCTTTCAAAGTATCCGATCTAAGCTTTAGAGAATATAATTAACCTATGGAAAGTCGCGCTTATGCTGTTGCTGTTGGCATCTTCACCTTATTGCTAGGGATGGGATTGGCGTTTGCCTATTGGTGGATGAGTGGCTCGCAGCAAGCTCAGACAGAGTACACCATAGAATCCAGACTGCCTGTCGCGGGCTTGAATGCCGAAGCTACTGTTAGATTTCGTGGTGTAGATGTAGGCAAAGTGACACGAATATCCATTGACCCATCAGTGCAATCCAAAATACTGATTACTATTACAGTTGCACAAAACCTGAAACTTAGTAGTCATTCCTATGCTGAACTTCGCCTGCAGGGGCTAACTGGACTAGCCTATATTGATTTAAATGATGAAGGTAAAACCGCGCCTGAGCTATTAGCTGGTGGCACTATTGTGCTTCGGCCTTCCATGATGGATCAGCTAATAGCCAAAGGCCCGCAACTCGTTACTCAACTTGAAGGCTTTCTACAAAGTGGTAGTCAACTTACCGCATCAGCTAACCGTGTTTTGAATAGCATTGACACTCAGAAATTAAATCACACAGTTGAAAATCTCAATAAAGCCTCCGAGCAAGCGTTACCAGTGCTTAATTCGGCTAGAATTATGCTTAACAACGTGAGCAATGTTGCATCCCAGCAAAATCAAGTCCAGCTTGTACATACACTAGAAAGTATCCAGCAGACAGCCGATGCTGCAAGACCGCTAATAAGCGATCTAACCCAAACTTCTAAAGTGTTCCGCAACACTGCAAATCAAATCGAGTTAAGTACCAATCAGCTTAATAACACACTTAACACTGAAACCTTGCCGAATTTACAGCTGTTGACTCAAAACATGAATCGTAGTGTGTACCATTTTGATCAGTTAATTAATGGCCTTGAAGAGAATCCGCAAAGCATCATTTTTGGGAAACCAGCTCTGCTACCAGGGCCTGGTGAAGAAGGATTTACTAACAAGCCATGAGTTTAAAAATACGCCTTTTTATTTTACTGTTAGCTGGAAGCTTAATTGTAAGCAGCATAACAGCATGCGTTAGCAATAACAAAACTATACAGAACATGGCAATTTACGATTTTGGTCTGTCAAACACTGATCAAAATAATCAGCAAATTACTTCAAAAATACTTATAGAAGAGCTGGTTGTAGCAGAGTCTCTGAATAATAATAAAATTCGCTATCGTTTGAACTACCAGAACCCTTCGCGCATCTATTTCTACACTGAAAGTCGCTGGGCGTCTGCACCTTCAGCGCTATTTTCGAGCAGGTTGAATGCGATGGCAACTACGGTACAAAATCCTTTGAGCTGTAGTTTGAAACTAAAGTTAGAAGCTTTTGATCATGTTTTTCAAACAGTAACTGCCAGTGAAGGGGTTGTGCAGTTGAGCGTGCAGTTAGTTGAGAAAAAATCTCGAAGAATTATCTCCAGCCAACTTATTTCAGAAAGTATCCCATCATCCTCGCCAAATGCAAAGGGCGGGACCACGGCGCTACGTCAGGCAAGTGAAGTTGCTATAAAAAATGCAGTTCATTGGGGTAATGTAGTTGCTGAAGAAAGCATCCCCTGCCACTAAGCCTCAAAAGAAAATAGACGATGTGTTTGTCCTAAAGCGGTATCTTAATTTATGTTGCACTTCATTTGAGTGTTGCATTTTATTGAATCTAGCCAACAAGATAAAAGTTGATACTATTGCGAATGGGCGTGTAGTTCCACTTGCTGAAGGCCAGATAAAGAGTTTAAATGCCAGCTAAATTCTACTTAACGTACAGTGACCATTGCATCTCCGCTATGCATTTTGCCAATGATGGCGGCTTGTTTAAAGTTGTCATCATAAAAAGCCTTCAAAACAGCATCCGCAGATTCTGGTGAGCAGCTCACCAACAAACCGCCACTGGTTTGCGGGTCACATAAAAACTTGCGCTGCCATTCAGTAATACTTCCCCCTAGCGTAACTTGTGCGCCATAACTATCCCAGTTTCGCTCTGCTGCGCCAGTAGCATAGCCTTCTTGAGCCAGTTTAAGCGCAACATCAATACAAGGCACTTTGCTAAATTCAATTTCGGCGGCTAATGCTGAACCACGACAAATTTCGAGCAGATGCCCTAACAAGGCAAAGCCAGTCACATCTGTCACCGCATTTACGCCACTCATGGCTGAGAGTAAAGTGCCAGTTTGATTGAGCTGCGTCGTTATCGCTAACATCTGCTGATAGCCCTCTGCACTTAGTGTGCCTTTTTTAAGCGCCGCACTTAAAACACCAATACCTATAGGCTTGCTTAAAATCAGAGCATCACCGTCCTTTGCTTGATTATTACGTTTAACTTGGTCTGGGTGTATAAGCCCAATAGCGACAAGCCCATAAATCGGCTCGGGTGAATCAATGGAATGCCCGCCTGCAATTGGAATACCAGCCGCCTGACAAACCGATGCGCCACCGAGCATAATATTTTGAATAACTTCCATTGGTAACTTATTGATAGGCATGCCAACAACCGCTAATGCAAAAATTGGTTTAGCACCCATCGCATAGATATCGGAAAGCGCATTAGTTGCGGCGATACGTCCAAAGTCATAAGGGTCATCAACTATCGGCATGAAAAAATCCGTGGTGGCAACAATCGCTTGGGTGTCGTTCAAACGATAAACTGCCGCATCGTCGCTAGAGTCAATGCCAACCAGCAAATCTGAAAAGCCACTCAATGGGGGTAATTTTGCAAGCATCTGGGTCAGCATGGCTGGTGCTATTTTGCATCCGCAACCTCCGCCGTGTGAATACTCTGTTAGTCGTATTTTGTTCATAATATGATGTTTTCTTTGTTAATGAGTTCTATAGCGACACGCTTTAAATTTTTAATGCCTAGCGAGGCTAACGGTAATCGTTCTGCCATCGGCAATTGCTCGAAATGACCAATGGTAGAACGTAGGTAGGCAGGATCATAATGCCTGATAAGTAAATCATTCACCAATTCCCGCCATTCCCCTTGGTTTGCCATTTCACACCAAAGCCTAATCACTTTTTGTCCATGTAGCTCCGTCAGTAAAGCAAGTCGTTCAGTGAGCATGGTAGGGCTATAAAAAAAGTGCGCGTACTCTTCTAATAATAGTTCAATACGACCATCGACAGTGGCTTCTATTAGAATGCATCGAGCACTACGCATGTGTGCGATCAAAATGCTCGGTAAAGAAATGGCACCAATTTTGCGACTTTCCGCTTCTACATAAATTGGTCGTTTAGTTGAAAAGCTTTTCAGGGCTTCACAGACACGGCTCTCAAAAGTTTTTTGTGAGGGTTGTTTCTGATTTGGAAGACGCCCGAGTAGAGAGCCGCGATGTTGTGCCAACCTCTCAAGGTCAAGCACCTGAGCGCCTTGTTCTGCAAGCGAGCGCAGTAACCGACTCTTACCCGACCCAGTAGCGCCACAAAGGACGATAAATTTAAACTCACTGGGCAATATATCTAGTGCTGATATAACATGACGACGATAGGCTTTATACCCACCATGAAGTTGTGCTGTTCTCCAGCCAACTTGCGCCAAAATATGCGCCATTGCACCACTACGCATGCCACCGCGCCAACAGTAAATCAAAGGCTGCCACGTTTTTGGCTTGTCAATCAATGTTTCATTTAGATGCCGTGCAATATTGCGTGCGATCATTGCCGCACCATGTTTCTTAGCCTCAAAGCTGGAAACCTGCGTGTACAAAGCTCCGACGAAGGCGCGCTCTTCATCGCTAAGTACGGGTAGATTGATGGCGCCAGGAAGATGGTCATCTGCATATTCAGCTGGAGACCTTACATCTAAGATATCGTCAAATTTAGCAAAGGCTTGTGAGATTTCGATTGTTTTGTAACTTGCCATATTGAAGTGCGAATTAGGTCATTGAATGAGATCTTATATTACAGCCTAATAAATATTAGTGATAGAAATGAAAATATTAACCCTACCAAGCAGGTTTGGGTCAAAGTGGCAATTCTTATCATTTTTAAGATAAATAATGGACGAAAGCTAATGAATATGAACTATTACACCGTCCGAACTTTCAAAGCTGTAAGTACTGTTAAGAATGCACTTGGCTTTAGTGTTTGACTCTATTTTAATTAGGAGTGACTGTAATTATGATCACTGCAGTATGCGATGTTTTAAAGGAATGTTATAGCCGCGGCTGGATTTCAACCCGAGATGGGAATGGGTCAGTGCGTCGAAAAAATGAAAATTGGATTTATATCACACCGTCTGGCACAAAGAAGCAGCGCCTGGATGCTGAAAGCTTGGTCAAAATGGAGTTCCAGGCAGATAAATCTCTTGTAAAAGTCAGCACTGAGGCAACAGGTAAGCCTAGTGGCGAAATAGAGTTGCATAGGCGACTTTTGTTGGAGCTTCTTGATACTCGGTCAGTTATCCATGTCCACCCAACCTATACCATCGCGGCCATGTATGCTGGGTATGATTTGCAAGCACTTTCATTAGAGTTTCCTGAAATTCATCGATATACAAAAGTTGCTCCAAACGTTCCTATTGTGCCCGCCATCAGCGATGAGCTGGCTGAAGCAACCTGCCAAGCACTGGAGTTGCAGCCAGATGGAGCTATCTTTGCAGATATTGTAGGCTTAGATCGTCATGGCGTCATTGCAGTGGCTAGGGATCCTTGGACGGCTTTTGAGCACATTGAAAGGCTTGAACATATTTGTCAGATTGTGCTAGCTAGTGGTGTAGCTAATAGGCGTCCGATGTTATGAGGCTTGGCTAGCTAATGGGCTTACTTATCATTTAAACTTTATCGCCTAAATAAAAAAACTTTGCGCCAACTGCATACGCTTCTCTGCGCATATTTCTGAACTTAACACTGATCCCATGCCTTTTTCTTTAAAAGCTTTATTCAACTTGTCAATTCTGCCTTTATTTACATCGATAAACCTAAAGTCTAAGGCTTTTAACGTGCTCATTTCTGATAAAAAGTAAAATTGTTCGGCTTTTAA
>JBATAW010000059.1:0-103902 GCA_049662045.1 Methylophilaceae bacterium
CTTTAGTATTGAATTGGGTGACAGAGTGCCACCCTTAAATTAATGCACTCAAAACCGCATTTACACAGAATTATTTACAGGCTCTTCTTTTCGGCGAACAAACTCAAATATCACATAAAGTAGATACATTGCTATACGCTCACCTTGAGATAGAGTTTCTAGAGAGTCCAATTCACCTCTATTAAACTTGATAGGCGACCCATCATCAGCTTGAAAAGTAAAAACAACGGTCGGCTTGTCTGTCCCTAAAATGGAGTCGGTTGTATTTTCAATATCCATAGAAAATGGAACATGAAAACGCTCTTTAAAAATTTCATGGGCCTTATACCATGAGGTTGACTCCAGATTCGCTTGGCTTTGAATGTTAGCAAGTTGAACTTTGTTTGTTTGGAATAGGTGTAAAAGATTATCAAATAACTCTTTTTGAGACTGGTAGTAGGAGCACGCGTCACGATTAGATTCTGTTTTTGATGGTTACGATTTAGCTACGGTCGACCATAATGAAAAAAGGCTCCCATCGCTGGAAGCCTTTTAGATATTGGTAGGGCGTGCGGGGATCGAACCCACGACAAACGGATTAAAAGTCCGCTGCTCTACCAGCTGAGCTAACGCCCCATTGAGTTTTAAATTACTTCACTCGGGAAAGGGCGCAATTATGCTAGAAACTGGTTATTTGGTCAATGTAAAACTTAAAAATAAGTGTAATTTTATCGAAATAATTTTCTTGGTATCAGAATAACGCTCATTTTAGAAAATTTTATTAGCGCATTCCAGGCAATTTTCCGCCCATCAGGCCGCCCATGGTGCGCATCATTTTGTTCATGCCACCTTTACTAAACATTTTCATCATTTTTTGTGTTTCTTCAAATTGCTTAAGTAGGCGATTCACTTCTTGCACTTGCACGCCTGCACCATCGGCAATACGTTTTTTACGCGTGGCTTTAATAATTTCAGGTTTACGGCGCTCAAGCGGGGACATGCTGTTAATAATGCCTTCCATGCGGCGAATGGTTTTTTCACTTTCGGCAGTTTGCAGCTGATTTGCGGCTCCCGCTAATTGCGCAGGTAGCTTTTCCATCAGAGATTGCATACTGCCCATTTTGCGCATTTGACTCATTTGAGATTTAAAGTCTTCTAAATCAAACTTAGCGCCAGATTTAATTTTGTCTGCTACTTTTTGCGCTTCTGCCATGTCGACATTTTTATGCGCTTGCTCAATCAGGCCTAATACGTCACCCATTCCTAAAATACGGCTAGCCATGCGGTCTGGGTGGAAAGGTTCTAGCCCATCTATTTTTTCGCTAATGCCAACAAACTTAATGGGCTTGCCCGTGACATGGCGCACAGATAAGGCTGCGCCACCACGTGAGTCGCCATCTAGTTTAGTTAAAACAACGCCCGTTAGCGGCAAAGTTTCTCCAAAGGCTTTTGCTGTGTTAACAGCGTCTTGCCCTTGCATGGCATCTACCACAAACAGTGTTTCAATGGGGTTAAGGAAGGTGTGCAGGGCTTTGATTTCGGCCATCATCACTTCATCAATGCCAAGGCGGCCTGCCGTATCAAAAATCACCACATCGTAATAGCCGCGTTTAGCAAAATCTAGTGTTGCGGCAGCAATATCCAGTGGTTTTTGGTTTGCATTACTGTCAAAGCACTCAACCTCTAATTGTTTAGCTAGTGCTTTTAACTGCTCAATCGCAGCAGGGCGGTAAACGTCCGCGCTGGCGAGCAAGACTTTTTTCTTTTGCTCTTTTAAAAGTTTGGCTAGTTTACCAGAAGTGGTGGTCTTACCTGAGCCTTGCAAGCCTGCCATGAGAATAATGGCAGGCGGTACAGCGGACAAATTTAAGCCGACGTTGGATTTGCCCATCAGCTCGGTTAGCTCATCATTAACGACTTCAATCACCGCTTGGCCAGGCGTTAGGCTGGCTAAAACCTCTTTACCTTGCGCACGTTCTTTAACTTTTGCGATAAACTCTTTAACAACAGGTAAGGCAACGTCTGCCTCTAGCAGTGCCATGCGTACTTCACGCATCGCATCGGCAATATTTTCTTCAGATAGGCGTGATTGACCGCGTAAATTTTTAATCACGCCTTGTAGGCGGCCAGTCAGGTTGTCTAGCATAATGTTGTATTCCGCTTAAGTATTATGATGCTAATTTTAAAGTAATAATTTTAATGTGCAATTTTAACCTAAACACGCGATAATTAAAGCATGCAAAATTTAATTTCTTATTTAGTGGTTGTTTTTATCTACTTGGCCGTGGCGGTAGATTTTTGGCGAGTTGCAAAATTGCCAGATAAAAATCTTAAATTGCATTCGACTATGATCGCTTTGGCACTGGTTTTGCACGGATGGCTGCTATATACGCATCTGTTTAGCTCAGCTGGGCTCAATTTAGGTTTTTACTTGGCGCTATCCGCTATTTTATGGCTCACGGTGTTGATATACTGGCTTGTTAGCCTGAAGCACCCACTTTACAGCTTGCAGGCTTTTGTATTGCCGCTTGCGGCAGTGTTTGCTTTTTTACCTGTGCTGAGCCAGCAAAGTTATTATGTGGAAATAGAAGGCGCACAACTATTGCTTATTCATGTGGGCGTTGCTTTTATCGCCTATAGTTTATTTACCTTTGCAACATTGCACGCGATGTTAATGATGATTGCCGAGCGTAGCCTGCATCAAAAGAAAACATTTATTCAATTACCTAGTTTCCCGCCGCTTTTAGTGATGGAAAAATTATTATTTCGCGTCATTTCGATTGGCTTTGTGTTGCTCACGCTAACGCTAATCAGCGGAGTATTTTTTTCAGAGCAGCTGTTTGGGAAAGCGGCTAAGTTTAACCATAAAACCATCTTTTCGGTGGCTTCATGGCTGATTTATGGCTGGCTGTTATTTGGCCATTATCAATATGGCTGGCGTGGTAAAAAAGCGACTAACTTAACGCTAATAGGCTTTGTGCTACTGTTGCTGGCTTATGTGGGCAGTAAGTTTATTTTGCAAGTATTAATGGGTAAGGATTAGCCTTATATCACTTCACCTGCTCTATAAGCCAGTCTGCATGCGGCTTGCAGAGCATCATTTTTCGCTCGGTGTTTTTTTAGCCTTTAAATTACTGTTATCTTAAGCTAATGATGGGCCAGTTTTGTTGTTGTGCATACGCGGTTAGGGTTTCATCAGCATCCACTGCAACAGGGTTGGTGACCAGCTTCATGAGTGGTAAATCATTGTGTGAATCGCTATAAAAGTAGCTCACTGCAAAATCTGAAAGCATTTGGTCTTGTTCGGTTAGCCATTGGTTTAAACGTGTCACTTTACCTGCTTGAAAACTAGGCACGCCGACAAAATTACCCGTGAACTCACCATTGATTTCTTCAGGGTCGGTACCAATCAGGTTTTCAATACCAAATGCGTGTGCTATAGGACGTGTAATAAAGCTGTTAGTGGCGGTAATCACCATTAAAATATCGCCTTGCATGCGATGTTTTTTCACCAAAGCGCTTGCTTTTTCAGTCATCATCGGGCGAATGACTTCGGTCATAAATTTTAGATGTATTTTATTTAAAAATTGATGTGGATGCTGCGATAGCGGGTGCAATTGAAACTTTAAAAAAGCGGCTATATCCAGCTTACCTTGCTTATAGTCTTCATGAAACTGCACATTGCGGTCGTGGTGCGCTGCATGGTCAAGCAATCCTTGTGCAATCATAAATTGTCCCCACTGAAAATCACTATCGCCAGCGAGTAGGGTATTATCTAAATCAAATAAGGCTAAATTTTGTTTTTTTTCATGCATTTTTAATCTCTGTTTCGTCTAATTTAAGGTTTTCGTTGTTACTGCTCAGCACTAAAATCACGCCGACTAATATTACTGCAAGTGCTAGGTATTCATTAGCGGAGATGTGTTCGTTAGCTAGCCATATCCCCACAATAAAAGCCACCACAGGGTTTACAAAGGTGTTGCTACTCGCCACCAACGGGCGCACAGTTTTTAGCAAGTACATATAAGCGCTGTAGGTGACGAGCGAGCTAAATATGATCAAAAAGGCTAATGCCCACCAAGATTTTACGCTAATCGTAGCTGGCCAAACCTCGCCACGGATCAAGCTTGCAACTAACATGACTATACCACCTACCAACATTTGGCTAGCGGCTGCCATTAAGCCCGCTGGTAGAGCGATATGCTTGCCTAATACTGAACCAAACGACCAGCATGCCGCAGCAAAAATTAATAGTAATGCACTCTTAAAATTGCCATGCAGGCTACCACCCATATTCAACAGCACAATGCCAACAAAACCAATAGCAATCCCCAGCCACTCTTGACGACTGATTTTATGCCGCTTATTTTTAATGCCCACTAGACTTGAAAAAATCGCCATCCAAATCGGCACAGTTGCAATAGACAAGGCAGCGACGCTGGATGAAACGGACTGCTGCACGTAAGTGACCGTGCCGTTACCCAATGCTGGCAATAAAATGCCTAATGCGCCCGCACTCAGCCACTGGCCTTGAGTGGGGTTAGGCGAGCCATAGTAGCGCAATAGACCATATAAAATAGAGCCTGCTACTGTAAAACGTAAACCTACTAATAAAAATGGCGGAAAACTTTCAATGCCAAAACGGATGGCTAAGTAAGTTGAACCCCAAAAAAAGTAGGTGCAAAACAGCGCGACAATAATGAAAATGGTTTGTTTTTTTAAAGACATTTTTAGGCCAAATTCGGTACTCTTTATTAGCGCTACTCTGCATGCGACCTAGAATGTGGCTTGCAGAGCAGTGATTTTTGCTCGGTATTTTTTAAGATGCTTTTTTAAATCAATATCGCTAAACTTGTGGGCTCATAAACTTTGGATTCATTAAGCTTGTGGCTTATTAAACCTGTGGGTTCATTTTCTCAAGTTTGCTGTGCAATTTATTTAAGCCGCTTAAGTACGCTTTAGCTGATGCAATGACAATATCGGTATCAGCACCTTGGCCGTTCACAATGCGGCCACCTTTGGCTAAGCGCACGGTCACTTCACCTTGCGCATCGGTACCACTGGTGATGTTGTTCACCGAATACAATTGCAACTCAGCACCACTGTTCACAATGTTTTCAATGGCTTTAAAGGTCGCATCTACTGGGCCGCCACCATCGGCTTCGGCTTTCTTTTCTGCGCCGTTATCAGAAATGGTAATAAAAGCGTGCGGCACTTCGCCTGTTTGTGAAGTGACTTGCAAGTAAACCAATTTGTAGTTTTCAGAAGCCTCTTGCACAAATTCACCACTCACTAAAGCGTGTAAATCTTCATCAAAAATTTCTGATTTTTTATCAGCCAAATCTTTAAAGCGGGCAAATGCGGCATTTAAAGCATCATCACTGGCTAACTCAATGCCCAATTCTTTCAAGCGCGTTCTAAAGGCATTGCGGCCAGATAACTTGCCCAAAGTGAGTTTATTGGTATTCCAGCCCACATCTTCAGCACGCATGATTTCGTAAGTCTCGCGATGCTTTAATACCCCATCTTGATGAATACCGCTTTCGTGCGCAAAAGCGTTAGCGCCAACAATGGCTTTATTGGGCTGAACAGGATAGCCCGTAACGCTAGAAACTAACTTGCTAGTGGGTACAATTTGCGTGGTGTCGATGCGCGTTGTTAAATTGAAAACATCGCTACGGGTTTTAATCGCCATCACAATTTCTTCTAAACTCGCATTACCTGCACGCTCGCCTAAGCCATTAATGGTGCATTCCACTTGGCGTGCGCCACCCATCACAGCTGCTAAAGAGTTCGCGACTGCCATGCCTAAATCATTATGACAATGCGTGCTCCACACCACTTGATCACTATTTTTGACGCGTTGAATTAACATGGTCATCAACGCGCCCCACGGTGCAGGAATGCTATAGCCCACAGTATCAGGCACGTTTATGGTTTTAGCACCAGCTTCAATCACCGCATCAAATATGCGCACTAAAAAGTCAACGTCTGAGCGCACGGCATCTTCAGCAGAAAACTCCACATCGTCGGTATATTCTTTAGCCCATTTAACCGCTTGTATAGCTCGCTCAACCACTTGGTCTTCTGTCATGCGTAATTTATTTTCCATGTGGATTTTACTGGTGGCAATAAACGTGTGAATCCGCCCGCTAGCCGCATGTTTAATCGCCTCACCTGCACGACGCACATCATTTTCGCTCGCTCGCGCCAATGAGCAAACCGTTGAGGTTTTAATGATTTTGGCAATTTCAGAAATGGCTTCAAAATCCCCCGTGCTAGCTGCGGCAAAACCAGCTTCTATCACATTCACGCCTAATTTTTCAAGCTGGCGCGCAATGCGAATTTTCTCTTCTTTGGTCATGGCCGCCCCTGGGCTTTGTTCGCCGTCGCGCAAGGTGGTATCAAAAATAATAATTTGGTCTTGTTGATTAAAATCGTGTTTCATGGTGTTTTTCTTTCAATTTAATCTTTTGGATTTTAGCTTAATTTAGCATCAATAATGCACAAATTAAAGCACATGCTGCAACAAACGTGCAACGCTAGTCAAACTTAATAGGGGGGTGGGATATATTGTGCGCGTTAGCGCAGGGTGCGTGCAGGCGCACGTAACGCAAGTAGTTTGCGTAAAAAAACTGCGCTAGCCAATAAGCTAACAGCAAAAACAGTATGTGCGATGTGTGAAAAAAACATAGTGATTAGAAATATAGAACGTTTTAATGACCTATGCAAGTGTTTTAGCAAAAAGTAATCCTTATTTTTTAAAACGGTCGCGTATCCACAACACATAGCCTGATAGTGCGTACACCACCATGACTAAAAACAATACTTCAGGCGGGCTGTAAGAAACTAACACAATGGCCAGCATAATGCCTAGCATGACAAAAAAAGGTACGCTTTCTTTAAGGTTGATATCTTTGCCGCTATAAAAACGTAAATCACTGACCATGGATAAACCTGCAAAAAGGGTAATGCCCCAAGTCATCCATTTCCATTGTAATATCCCAAAAAACACATCGCGACCAGTCACATCGTAGGCATAAGAAACCCAGACAAAACCCGCTAATAGCGCCGCAGCGCCTGGGCTAGGCAGACCTTGAAAGAAGCGCTTGTCTTGAAATTCATCATCTAATTTAGTGTTAAATCGTGCCAAGCGTAGCGCGGCACAGGCGCAATAGGCAAAAGCAGCTAGCCAGCCTAATTTACCAAGCGGTTTTAATGCCCATACGTACATAATTAATGCAGGTGCTACACCAAAAGACACCATATCAGACAAGCTGTCGTACTCTGCACCAAAGGCACTTTGCGTGTTGGTCATACGGGCAACACGGCCATCTAAGCCATCAAGCACCATTGCAATAAAAATAGCAATAGCCGCTTGTTCAAAATTATTATTCATCGCCTGCACAATGGCAAAAAAGCCTGCAAATAAAGCGGCTGAAGTAAATAAATTGGGTAATAAATAAATGCCGCGCGAGCGCCGACCTGTTTGATCGGGTTCGCTAGGCTTTATGATTTCGTCTTTTTCAGTCATCGTATATTTAGATCAATTAGGTCAATTTTAGTTAAGCTAATTTTTAATTAAGCTTGATATTAAGTTAAGTATAGCAAACAGTTCAACAGACATCTATGCATTCACGTCGTAAAGAAAAAGCGTACTAGATGAAAAAATATAGGGGCAGCAAAACTGACAGAGTCCATTCTATCTAGCATGCCACCGTGGCCTTCTATCATATTACCCCAATCTTTAGCGCCTAAACTACGTTTTATGGCCGACATGACTAGCCCACCTAAAACCCCCATGATAACAATGACGGCTGCCATGCCAGCGCTTTCAAGCGGCGTAAATGGTGTAAGCCACCATAATGCAGCGCCCACGCCAACAGCACTTAAACCACCACCAATCAGGCCCTCAAGCGTTTTGTTTGGGCTTACCACTGGGGCAATCTTTGTTTTACCAAACAAGTTGCCAAACACGTATTGCAAAACATCACTTAATTGCACAATCAATAAAAAGTAAGTGAGTAACAATAAGTTTTGTCCTTGATAGTGGGTGATAGGCAGTAGTAATAATGCGGGTGCGTGGCTGATGCAATAAATGCAAATCATGACGCCCCACTGAATTTTGGCGGTGCGTTCTAAAAAATGCTCGGTATCTTGGGCGAGTACAGAAATACATGGCATCAATAAAAAAGCATAAACGGGAATTAAAATGCTGAATAAAGTGTACCAATCAATATAAATTAAATAATACTGCAATGGAATGAGTAAAAAAAACGTCAATGATAAAGTGCGGTGGTCGCCAGTGCGGGTAGGGGTGAGGGTTATAAATTCACGTAGTGCAAAATATGAGATGGCACTAAATAAAATGACCGCACCCATTTTACCCGCTAAAAAAGCGATGCCTAAAATGGCAATCATCACCCACCAAGCGTTGACGCGCACCACTAGATTATTAATGGTTTTACGAGACTTTTCGCTAGAGTTGGCTTGCCTATTTAAGCGCGATTGTAAAATCCACCCAATGGTTGAAGCCACCGCTAACAATGCGGCCACACCGCCAATGAGCCAGTAAAATTTTTGGTTTGGATTTAAATTGACTAAAGCATAGAGCATAAAAATTATTCCTAAATCAACTTCAAAATAGCTACTCTAGCGCGACTTAAAAAGTCTTTTTTATGCTCACTAGCCTGCAGTGCTATAGATCCGCCAAAGCGCACTGTGCAAATTAAGGGCACGGGCAGCCAACTGCCCTTTGGCATGCTGCGGTGCAAGGTATCTAAATAAACAGGCACTAATGTTACCAAAGGAAAAGCGACCGCTAAATTGTATAAACCGCCTTTAAACTCACTGGGTTCGGCTTGCGCGCGGCGCGTGCCTTCGGGGAAAATAATGAGTGAGTCACCTTGCTGTAGCGCATCTAGTAGCGGGGTAAGCGGGTTAACATAGCGCGATATTTCACGCTCGATTAGCACGGCGTTTAGCACTTTTAAAGCAATAAATGGCTTGATGATACCCTTATCCCAATAATCTTTAGCAGCGACTGGCCTTGTTTTAACACGAATGCTTTGCGGTAGCGCCGCCCAAAGCGCAAGCGTATCTAAATGGCTAGAATGGTTCGTGAAGTAAATGCTTTGCGCTGCATTGGGCGCTGAGGCCACCCAGCGTGGGTGCGCCCCTACGAGAAGCTTAACCAAGCCGATGATGCTAACACGCACTAAACTAGCCAGCATGCTTATTGAGACTTAAGTTGCTTGGCAATGGCTAAGGTGCGATTAATGCACGTAATGCCTGAGCCAATAGCAATAATATAAGCGGTGATAGTAAGCACTAGCTTTGAAGTATATTTATCGTGCATAAAAAACAAGACGGCAGCTGCAATTAAACAACCTAAAGACATCGCAAACATACGATGCTGTTTGGCTAATGGGCCGCGAAAATCTTGCGCCAGCCCATTAGCGCCGCCTAGCACACGAATATAAGCCGTTTTTGCCGCCAAAAGCGCCCCGAGCCAGCCTAACCAAGGCAGTGCAATGGCGTAACCTAAAGCAACAATGAAAAGCGAATCCGCAATCCGGTCAGGAATTTCATTATACAAAATCCCCACTTTAGATTGCTTGCCCCCTTCAATCGCCACTAAACCATCGAGCATGTTAAACAGCAAGCGACATTGAATGCAAAGGGTAATCAACACCAATATACTAGGCGTTTTTTCGATATGAGTACAAGCTAGCAACCATGCGCCGATGAGCGCAGGCAAGATGCTGAGTAGCGAAATTTGGTTGGGCGTAATTTGTGTTTTGGCAATCGTTGCGCCTAACCATTTTGCCCAGCCTGCGCTACGCGTTGCAAGCTGGCGACGATTTTTATCTATTTTCACCATGTTTAAATTTTTTCGGCCAATTGAACAAAGGCGAGTATAGCAAAGGCGTGTGATAAAATCGCGGCTAATCAATTTCACCTATTAAATTAACCCAGCAAATTAATCCAGATTAAATCATGCAATTTACCCTACACAAACAAGATGGCCTTGCACGGCGCGGCACGGTTCACCTTGCACATGGCGATGTGCAAACCCCTGCGTTTATGCCAGTGGGCACCTATGGCACGGTTAAGGCGATGTCGCCGCTTGAGTTAAAAGAAATTGATGCACATATTGTGCTGGGCAATACCTTTCATTTATGGCTACGCCCGGGGCTAGAGGTGATTGCTGCGCACGGTGGCTTGCACAAGTTTATGGGTTGGGATCAACCAATTCTCACGGATTCTGGCGGTTTTCAGGTGTTTAGCTTGGGCGCAATGCGCAAAATTACTGAAGAGGGTGTCAAGTTTAAATCACCGATTAATGGCGACACTTGTTTTTTAACGCCTGAAGAATCCATGCGCATTCAAAAGGTGTTGAACTCAGACATTGTGATGATTTTTGATGAATGTACGCCTTTTCCCGCCACTCTAAATGAAGCGAATGATTCAATGCAATTAAGTTTGCGCTGGGCAAAACGCAGTAAAGTTGCCCATCAAGGTAACCCAAATGCGCTGTTTGGCATTATTCAAGGGGGCATGTATGAAGCGCTACGCGATATTTCTTTAAATGGTTTGGTCGAGATTGATTTTGATGGCTTTGCCATTGGTGGTTTGTCAGTAGGAGAGCCTAAAGAAGATATGCTACGCATTCTTGCCCACACCGCGCCAAAAATGCCGCAACATAAACCGCGCTATTTAATGGGCGTTGGTACACCTGAAGATTTAGTGGCGGCAGTGAGTCAAGGCATTGATATGTTTGATTGCGTGATGCCTACACGCAACGCGCGCAACGGTTGGCTGTTTACGCAATATGGCGATATTAAAATTAAAAATGCCATGCACAAAACCGATACACAACCACTGGATGCCCATTGCAACTGCTATACCTGCCAAAATTTTAGCCGTGCTTATTTGCACCACTTACACCGCATAGGTGAAATTTTAGGTGCGCGTTTAAACACCATTCACAATCTGCATTATTATCAAGTGTTGATGCAAAGTATGCGGCTAGCCATTGAAAATGGTACGTTTGAAGCGTTTAAAGCAGAGTTTGCCACCAAGCGTGCTAGCTTGAGGTAGTTGTTCAAAAAATGTAATTGATACGGCTAAACCTATAAATTTTTACCATCTTAAGCTTTACAGCGTTAACAAAGTACATGCTTTGATGTTTGTCTTATGATGGTGCTGAATATTCAGCATATCAGTATTTCTGTTTAGCATTGAGAATGATTTTTATTGACGTTATCATTAAAATATCATTAATAATCAAATGATTGTAATTTTATATGACTTGCATTTTGAAGCAAATATTGTATTATGATGACATAAAGTAGATTAAATAAAGGAGCAAAAAATGAAGGGCGATAAAAAAATCCTAGAAACACTTAACCATTTGTTAGCAGGTGAGTTAAGCGCGACCGATCAGTATTTGATCCATGGTGAAATGTATGCAGATTTTGGGTTTGCACACTTAGCTGAGCACATTTTGCACGAATCTTTGCATGAGCGTGAGCACGCAAGAGCACTGATACAGCGTATTTTGTTTTTAGAAGGCACACCAAACTTAGGCGAGCGCGACGCGCTGAATATTGGCAAAGATGTGAAAAGCATGCTCAAGTCTGATTTAGCGCTAGAGTACCATGTGGTTGGTCAGTTGAAAAAAGCTATCGACAGCTGTGAAAAAGCGCAAGATTACGTCACGCGCGACATGCTGTTAGTGCAACTGCAAGATACTGAAATGGATCACGCTTACTGGTTAGAAAAACAATTGAAACTGATTGAATTGGTTGGCCTAGAAAACTACCAACAAAGCCAAATTAAAGCTGGCGCATAGGAGGCCGTATGAAAAGTGATAAAAAAATCACCGATGCGCTTAATAAAGTACTTAAAAACGAGCTCACGGCAATTAACCAATATTTTTTACATGCGCGCATGTTTCGTAAATGGGGTTTAGAGAAGCTTAACGATTACCAATATAAGCAATCTATCCGCGTGATGAAAGAGGCGGATGAGCTGATAGAACGCGTTTTGTTTTTAGATGCACTGCCTAATTTGCAAAATTTAGGTAAATTGCTGATTGGTGAAAACGTAGTTGAATGCCTAAATGGCGATTTAACTTACGAGCGCGATATTCAGCGCCCGCAGTTGATTGAAAGCATTGCGCTTTGCGAAACCCTGCAAGATTACGTATCGCGCGATTTACTTCAAGAGCTCTTAGAGCATTGCGAAGAAACCATCGACTGGCTAGAAACACAGCACAGCTTGATAAGCGAAATTACGCTGTCCAACTATTTGCAAGCGCATATCGAGCCTGCTGGCGATTAAGCTTTAATATAGCAAGCCAATATTGTTAGCATCAACAAAAAAGGTCACTTAGGTGACTTTTTTGCTTTTTAGGCTTAAAGAAAGGTTGACAATTGAACTTTAAATGATAATAATTATCAATAAGATTTTAAAGTCATAATATTTCATAGTCATTAGAGGGCTTCATTCATGTACGTTTGTGTGTGTAAAGCTGTAACAGAAAAGCAAATTTTTAACGCCGCCCAAAACGGCGCAAAAACGGTTAAAGACTTAAAAGAGACTTTAGGTGTGGCCAGCGAGTGCACGAGTTGCGTAGGCTGCGCTAAAGCCTGCTTAAAATCTGCACACGAAACACTTAATGCAACAGGGCATCACAAACATAAACATTTCTCCATTCAGCTATTAGCACTGGCTTGCGCCGCCTAAAATATGCGCCATTGAATGCGGCTAAGGCCGCATTTTTTATACGTGCTATCTGTGCGGGAGAACTAAACAAATCTTTATATAACTAAAAGTTATTAATGTTTAAATTACCTACGATAGAAAAATATAGTCTGCAAGCCTTATGCTAGGCGGCTTACAGAGGTGCTAAATAATATACATTAAATTTCGGTAAAAAAAGCCGCATTTTTATGCGGAATTTGGCTTGAATAAATCAATGGAGACTGACTGAGCTAGGTCCGATTTAGTAGAAGGGCAAGTCATAATGATGATGTTGCAATTGGGTAATGAATGTAATACTGACTTGCGAAATCGGTTGGGCTCACTTCTGTCCCACAATTAAAACAAATAAAGCAGGCTTAAAAGCCCTCTGGTAAAATTCAATATGTTCTCGAGACATTGAATCACAAAGGTGTTTAAGTCATGGCACATTCTAATACAGCTTAATCTCAACTGCTTAAAATTGTCGGTAGCCATGAATTTGAGTCTTTCGCGTTCAAGCTCACGGATCCACAGCTGTTCGGTGCTTAGCATGACAGCACCGAGTGTGGCTTTGAGTTCACCACGCTCTGCTTGTACTGTCCATGTGCCTGTACAAAAGCTGAAAAATACTTTTCATTAAGCAGTTTTAGCAAAAAAGTATAGATAATGTTCATCGTACTAACAAAAGCTAAGACTGTGTTAAAATCTTGCGTTAATTTTACGTGTCAATTTAAGAGGAATTTTTAATATGTTTATTTCAAACGCATATGCGGCTGCTGGTGGCGCTACAACAGATTTCATGAGCTTTTTGCCCATAATTGTTATTTTTATTTTGTTCTTTTTCATGATTATTCGCCCGCAAATGAAAGCAGGCAAAGAGCAGCGTACGATGATTGCGGCTTTACAAAAAGGTGATGAAGTGGTTACTAGCGGTGGCATTTTAGGTAAAGTCTCTAAAGTGAACGAGAATTTTGTAACGGTTGAAATTGCCACTAATACAGAAATAACTGTGCAAAAACAGTCTATTCAAAGCGCTTTGCCTAAAGGCACGATTAAGAGTGTTTAGAAAATGGCTTTAATTTAAATATTTGATTAAAGCCTTTAATTTTTCTTAACAGATATTCAAGATATATTCATTAGAGTAAAACTATGAACCGTTACCCCGTTTGGTTAAACAGCTTAATTGCTATTGTGGTACTAATAGGCTTGATTTACACCATTCCAAACTTTTTTGGTGAATCACCTGCCGTACAAATTTTGCCAGCAAAAGCTTCAGCTAAATTAGACCCAGCATTGCTAGAAAAGGTAGAGGCGGCATTTAAAAAAGAAAATATTGCCTACGATGCTGTAATGTCTGATTCGCACGGAGTAAAGGCGCGTTTTGCCAATACCGATGTGCAAATTAAAGCAAAAGATGCATTAGAAGCTAATTTGGGTAAAGACTACACGGTTGCACTCAACTTGCAGTCACGCTCACCAAATTGGTTGAGTAATATTTTTCACGCAAAACCCATGTATTTAGGGTTGGACTTACGTGGCGGCGTGCATTTTTTAATGCAGGTGGATATGAACGCGGTGCTTAAAAAATCTGTTGAAGGCTATGTAACGGATTTTAAAGCCGCATTGCGTAAAGACCGCATTGCCTATACAAAAGTAAGCAACGAGGGGCAAGAAATTCAGGTGCGTTTTAATGATGTGGCAGAGTTAGCTAAAGCCAAAACACTACTCGCTAAAAATTACCCCAATTTAACATTAACCGAAAGTAACTTGGGCGACGAAAGCATTTTAAAAGCGGCATTAAACTTAGTTGAGCAAAAAGCGCTACAAGATTCTGCCATTAAACAAAATATTCACACTTTGCATAATCGCGTTAATGAGCTGGGAGTCGCCGAGCCTATTATTCAACAGCAAGGGGCTGACCGTATTGTGGTGCAATTGCCTGGTGTACAAGATACGGCAAAAGCAAAAGACATTATCGGCCGTACAGCTACCTTACAAGTGCGCATGGTGACTGCGCATGGCTTAAACAATGGCGCGCGTGATTACGACCCAGCCAAGGTGGAGGCGGCAATGAAAGGCACAGTGCCAGCGGGTAGTGAGTTGTTAAAAGTGAGAGCCGATAGAACAGGTTATGAAGAGCCTGTTTTAGTGGATAAAGAAGTGGTTTTTTCAGGCGACAATTTAACCGCCGCTGACCCACGCCCAGACTCAGAAAGTGGCGGCACAGTCATTAGCGTGCGCTTAGACGCTAAAGGGGCAAGCGCGATGAAATTAGCCTCACACGATGGTATTAAGCGCCGCATGGCAGTGGTGCTGATTGAAAAAGGTGAGCAAGAAGTATTAACCGCACCCGTCATTCAGGCTGAGCTTTCTTCAAATTTTGTTATAACAGGCATGGCGAATATTGAAGAAGCGCAAGAGCTATCATTATTAATGCGTGCGGGTGCGCTAGCTGCACCGATGGAAATTATTGAAGAGCGTACCATTGGCCCTAGCATGGGTGAAGACAACATTAAACGCGGCGTGCATTCTACCCTTTGGGGCTTTGCGGCAATAGCGTTAATGATGATTTTCTACTACAAGGTGTTTGGTGGTGTTTCAGTGGTGGCACTGTCGGTTAATTTGCTGTTACTTGTTGCACTCCTTTCAATGTTACAAGCCACACTTACCTTGCCAGGTTTAGCGGCGATTGCCTTAGCACTGGGGATGGCGATTGATGCGAACGTGCTGATTAATGAGCGAATACGTGAAGAGTTACGAAATGGTAACACTCCACAAGCCAGTATCCACGCGGGCTATGACCGCGCTTGGGATACCATTTTGGACTCTAACGTCACGACCATGATTGCAGGTTTAGCGCTATTTATGTTTGGTACTGGGCCGATTAAAGGCTTTGCGGTGGTGCATGTGTTGGGTATTTTAACCTCAATGTTTAGTGCTGTTTTAGTGTCGCGCGCGATTGTCAACTTCATTTACGGGTCTCGCCGTAAGATTGCTAAATTGTCGATTGGTCAAATTTATAAAGCTTAATTTTTAGCTATACTGACCTTCAGAAACCTTAATATAGAGTAAAAAATTATGGAATTATTCAGAATCAAAAAAGACATTCCTTTCATGAGTTACGGCCGAATTACAACGGCAATTTCGCTGATTACGTTTATATTAGCCGTATTCTTTTTAGCAACGCGTGGCCTTAATTTTGGCGTAGATTTCACTGGTGGTACGGTGATGGAGGTTAACTACCCGCAAACGGCCAACCTTGATAGCATTCGTAAAGCGGTTGATAGCATTGGTTTAAAAGAAGTGACGGTGCAAAATTTTGGCTCAAGCCGCGATGTGCTCATTCGCTTACCCGCTAAAACAGAAAGTTCGGTCGCTAAGCTTTCAGAGCAAGTTAAAACGGCACTAGTGGCAGCTGACCCTAAAGCAGAAGTTCGCCGCGTAGAAGCGGTTGGTGCGCAAGTGGGTAGCGAACTGTATGAAAATGGTGCATTAGCGCTGTTTTTTGTCATTATTGGCATTGTGCTCTATCTATGGATGCGTTTTGAATGGCGTTTTGCAGTCGCAGCCGTTATCGCCAATATGCATGATGTGGTCATTATCTTAGGTTTCTTTGCGTTCTTTCAGTGGGAATTTAACTTAACGGTGTTGGCCGCGGTGTTAGCCGTGTTGGGTTACTCTGTCAACGAATCTGTCGTTGTGTTTGACCGCGTACGTGAAAACTTTAGAAAAATGCGCAAAGCCACGGTTGTGCAAGTGATTGATAATGCGATTACTCGTACTATGTCGCGCACGGTGATTACCCACTTGATGACGCAAACCATGGTCGGCTCAATGCTGCTATTTGGCGGTGAAGTGCTACATAACTTTGCGCTGGCGCTCACCATTGGTATTTTGTTCGGTATTTATTCATCTGTGCTAGTGGCTTCTCCAATTGCTATGTGGCTAGGTGTCAGCCGCGCGAACTTGATTGGGGATGTTGAAAGTAAAAAAGAAAAAGAAGGCAACACGAACGAAAAAGTGGTTGATCCACATCCATCAGATTTTGCTTAAACGCGACATTGAAAGTGGTAAAAATGATGAATTTGCGTTTAATCATTCGATTTTTTATTGTCTTATTTTCTAGTGGTTTCATCATGTTTGCTCAGCCTGTATTTTCAGCCGTTGATATTCCAACAAGTGCACGCGCTACTGAGGCTGCTAAACGCATCAGCCCAAGCTTACAGCAAGCCTTAAAGGAAAAAAACTTTGCGCTTGGCGCGCCTGTATTAATCCGCATTTTTAAAGAAAGCAGTGAGTTAGAGGTTTGGCTACAATCGGGTATAGAATACAGACTTTTTAAAACTTACAAAATTTGTTATTTTTCAGGTAACTTAGGGCCTAAAACAAAAGTAGGTGATAGGCAAAGCCCAGAAGGTTTTTATACAATTTCGCCAAAACAACTCAACCCAAATAGTAACTATCATCTAGCTTTTAACTTAGGTTATCCCAATGCTTACGATCGCGCGTATCAGCGCACAGGCGATGCGTTGATGGTGCATGGCAACTGCGTTTCTATTGGTTGCTATGCCATGACAGATCAGCAAATTGAAGAAATTTATACCATAGCTGCAGCAACACTTAAATCTGGTCAACCATCAATTCAAGTACAAGCTTTTCCATTTCGTTTAAATGATGCAAATTTAGCTAAGCATCAAAACTCTGAATGGCTAAGTTTTTGGCAAAACTTAAAGCAAGGCAGTGATTTTTTTGAGCGGACTAAAACCCCACCAAAGGTGAGCATTAAAAATAAACAATATGTGTTTGAATAAGCACTTAAAAACTTCCCGAGCGATTTTAACGCACTAAAAATGGTCTATCTTGTCGCTTGTTACAGTGCTTGCTTGCCTGTAAACTAAGCTCCTCTAATTATTATCTAAAGTACCCTTTTGGAACATCTCCCCTTAAGCTGGCAATTTTGTATTTTATTATTGCTGCTTTGTAGTAGTGCTTTCTTCTCTATGGCTGAAACCAGCCTCATGTCTGTCAATCGCTTTCGCATGAAACACTTGGTCAAACAGGGTCATCGAGGCGCGCGGTTGGCAAATGCTTTGCTAGCAAAAACCGACAAATTATTAGGCGTTATTTTGCTTGGCAATACATTGTGTATTGTTGGTGCATCTGCACTAGAAGTGCAAATAAGCCATCAGCTATTTGGGGAAAGCAAATATGTCTTAGCTGCTGGTTCGTTGGTAATCACTTTTATTATTTTGATATTTAGTGAAATCTCACCTAAAGTGATTGCCGCCGCTTACCCCGAAAAACTCGCTTTTACCTGCAGCTATTTAATTTATCCATTGTTGTGGTTGTTTAACCCAGTGGTTTCTTTTGTTAACTTTTTCGTAAAAATATTCGTACGAATACTAGGCTTAAAAGTCAATTTTGCAGAGGCACAGCATTCGGTAACGACTGAAGAACTTCGTAGTATTGTTACCGAAGCAGGACATTTTATCCCCAAAAAACACCGCTCTATTTTGATGAATTTGTTTGATTTAGAAAAAATTACAGTGGATGATGTGATGACTGCACACACCTTAGTGGAAAGCATTGATTTTGATGCACCGTTAGATACTATTTTGCAACAAATTGCCAATAGCCATCACACGCGCCTACCCGTGCGCCAAGGAGAAAATGAAGAAATTATTGGTATTTTGCATTTGCGTAAGGTGATGTCGCAATTACGTGCGCACCATGAGAGTAATGATTTAGATAAAGAGGCATTACGTGAAGTGGTTACAGAGCCCTATTTTATTCCATCGGGCACACCGCTTTATATGCAAATGCAACAGTTTCAAGAAAAGCAACAGCGCGTCGCACTAGTGGTGGATGAATATGGCGAGTTTAAAGGACTCGTGACTTTAGAGGATATTTTAGAAGAGATGATTGGCGACTTTACAACGCAATCGCCCTCAAAATTAGGAGGCTATCGTCAAGAAGAAGATGGAAGCTGGCTTGTAGATGGTAGCAGCATGTTACGTGACCTGAATAAAAAGCTACATTTGCAATTACCTTTGGATGGCCCACGTACACTAAATGGCCTTATTTTAGAACACTTCGAAGATATTCCAGAGCCAAACACAACCTTTAAAATCGGCGCTCATGTACTCGAAATTGTTCAAACACAAGACCGTATTGTGAAGAGCGTGAAGATATTCCCTTAGTCTGCGCAACTGATTGTCGCAAACGAGTAGTATCAACTTCAATAAATCAATCAAATTAGGCTTGAAATTTTCTGAATTAAGCCCAAAATAGAATCTACATATGGCTAACTTACCGAATGAAAGTAACACTGTTCTTAAACCTGAGGTAGCAAAACCAAAATTGCCCCCCATGTATAAAGTGTTGTTGCTTAATGATGACTACACGCCCATGGAGTTTGTGGTGGATTGCTTAGAAAGAATTTTTAATAAAAACCGTGAACAAGCGACGCAAATTATGCTCAAAGTACATACAGAGGGCGTTGGTGTGTGTGGCATATATCCGCAAGATATTGCAGAAACCAAGATGAATCAAGTGCTTGATTACGCAAGAGAGCAGCAACACCCATTACAGTGTACGATAGAAGTGATGTAACGATGCAAATTGTAAAACTAGAAAGATAGGTTAAAAATGATTGCCCAAGAGTTAGAAGTATCCCTACATATGGCGTTTATGGATGCTAGACAAAAGCGTCACGAGTTAATCACCGTTGAGCATTTACTGCTTGCCATGATTGATAACCCTACTGCGGCAGAAGTGCTACGTGCTTGTGGTGCCAAACTGGATACTTTACGTACTGATTTAAGTGCCTATATTGAAGAACATACCCCCATAGTGCTGGGCGAAGACGAAGTTGATACGCAACCTACTTTGGGCTTTCAGCGGGTCATTCAACGTGCTATGTTGCATGTGCAATCTTCAGGTAAAAAAGAGGTGACTGGCGCCAATGTATTAGTGGCCATTTTTGGTGAAAAAGACTCGCATGCGGTATTTTTCTTGAATCAGCAAGGCGTGACACGCTTAGATATAGTTAACTTTATCTCACATGGGGTTTCAAAAATCCCAGAAGCTGAAAAAATAGAAGGTGCTGAAACCGAAACAGAAACTGAAGCAGGCGCGCAGCCTAACAGTGCGCTAGATAACTTTACACTTAACTTAAACGCACAAGTGGCTGCGGGTAAAATTGACCCATTAATTGGGCGTGGCCCAGAGTTAGAGCGCGTGGTGCAAACACTTTGCCGCCGTCGCAAAAACAATCCGCTTTTAGTGGGTGAGGCAGGGGTTGGTAAAACAGCCATTGCTGAAGGTTTAGCACGCCGTATTGTTGAAGGCGATATTCCAGAAGTGTTGGCCAATGCGACCGTTTACTCGCTTGATATGGGTGCATTGTTAGCAGGCACCAAATATCGAGGTGACTTTGAAGCACGCCTAAAAGCGGTGATGAAGCAGCTTGCAGAAAATCCAGATGCTATTTTATTTATAGATGAAATTCATACCCTAATTGGTGCAGGCTCCGCGAGTGGTGGTACTTTAGATGCGTCAAATCTGCTCAAACCAGCACTATCAAACGGTACACTTAAATGTATAGGTGCAACGACCTACCAAGAGTATCGCGGTATTTTTGAAAAAGATCATGCGCTTTCTCGGCGCTTCCAAAAAGTGGATGTGGCTGAGCCGAGCGTGGCTGAGACGATTGAGATTTTAAAAGGGCTTAAATCACGCTTTGAAGAGCATCATAGCGTTAAATACTCCGCTTCTGCCATAACCACTGCGGCAGAACTGGCGGCAAAATATATTAACGACCGACACCTACCTGATAAAGCCATTGATGTGATTGATGAGGCGGGTGCTGCACAACGTATTTTGCCAAAATCGAAACAGAAAAAAATCATTGGCAATAAAGAAATAGAAGATATTATTGCCAAAATTGCGCGTATTCCGCCTAAAAATATTTCTGCTGACGATAGAAGTGCGTTGAAAACGCTAGAGCGCGACTTAAAAGCCGTCGTGTTTGGTCAAGATAAAGCCATTGAAACACTCACTTCAGCCGTAAAAATGGCGCGTAGTGGCTTAGGTGGCAATAACAAGCCTGTGGGCAGCTTCTTGTTTAGTGGCCCAACAGGTGTGGGTAAAACTGAAGTGGCCAAGCAACTTGCCTATATTATGGGCATTGAGCTGATTCGCTTTGATATGAGCGAGTATATGGAACGCCATGCCGTGAGCCGCCTGATTGGTGCGCCACCAGGTTATGTCGGTTTTGAGCAAGGTGGTTTAATGACCGAGGCGATTACTAAGCAGCCTTACTCTGTCTTGCTGTTAGATGAAATTGAAAAAGCGCACCCAGATATTTTCAATATTTTATTGCAAGTGATGGATCACGGCACATTGACCGATAATAATGGCCGTAAAGCAGATTTTAGAAATGTAACAATTATTATGACCACCAATGCGGGCGCAGAAAGCTTATCAAAATCCACCATGGGCTTTACCAATGCTAAACAAGTGGGGGATGAGCAGGCGGATATTAAACGCATGTTTACGCCAGAGTTTAGAAACCGTTTAGACGCAATGGTATCGTTTGCGCCATTGTCACAAGATATTATTATTCGTGTGGTTGATAAGTTCTTAATTCAATTAGAAGATCAATTGCATGATAAAAAAGTGGAAGTGACGTTTAGCGATGCACTAAAAGCCTATTTAGGTAAAAAAGGTTTTGATCCACAAATGGGCGCGCGGCCTATGGCACGCTTGATTCAAGATACCATACGCAAAGCATTAGCCGATGAGCTATTATTTGGTAAGCTAGCTAACGGTGGCAGCGTGCATGTAGATTTAGATGATAAAGAGCAAGTTAAATTGGTGTTTAACGACATTACAGATAGCAAACCAGCGGCATTAGAAGCCATTTAGTCAGCCAAACGCCCGCAAGGGCGTTTTTTCTATGTATCTATTCGCTATGTATTTATTCACAGTGTAACTAGTGAAGGCCAAGAAAATAAAAACATGAATCAATTATTATTAGCGATTGTTTTAGCGGCGTCATGCTCAGCGCAAGCGGAAATTTCTCCCAATACAAAACAAGAAATTACCCATTTGTTTACACATTTAAAAAGTTCAGGTTGCGAATTTAATCGAAACGGATCGTGGTATAACGCAGATAAAGCGGTAGCGCATCTCAACCAAAAATATGATTATTTATCAGGTAAAAACTTAATTACCACGACTGAAGATTTCATCGTGCGCGCCGCTTCTGAAAGCAGCATGAGCCACAAAGCGTATTTGGTGAAATGTGGTGACAAAGAAACTAAAAGTGCTATTTGGTTTAAAGAGGAATTAGTGAAATTTCGTAGCCATTAAGCTAAGCAACTTAAACACTATTTATGTTTAAAAAATCGCTAAAAATTCAACATATCCTTTCACCTCCTCTGTAAGCCAGTCTGCATGCGGCTTACAGAGCATCAAAAATCTCTCGGGCGTATCGATAGCAAAAAAGATAGTCTTTTAGCTTAAATAGGCGTCAATTTAGCAAATTCTAGCGCCAACCATTTTAAGCCTTCACGCCCAAAATTAACCTGCACGCGCATATCATTGGCATTGCCCTCATAGCTCACTACCACACCATCACCAAACTTTGTGTGGTTAACTTGTTGGCCCACTTTCCAAGGCATGGCATTTTTTTGTGAGTGGCTTTGTTGCGCACTCATCATTTGCGGCAGTGCATTGTAGTCACGATTGAAGTTAGATTTAGGCACGGGCTTGGTATTGAGGCGTTTAAGCAAAGTTTCAGGTATTTCATCTAAAAAACGTGATGGAATGCCAAGGCGGACTTTGCCATGCAACATACGGCTTTGCGCATGGCTCAAATACAAGCGTTGGCGCGCGCGGGTCACCGCAACATACATCAGCCGGCGCTCTTCTTCTAAGCCAGCATTTTCATATAAACTTTGTTCGTGTGGGCACAAGCCTTCTTCTAAGCCACTGATGAATACAGATTTAAACTCTAAGCCTTTTGATGCATGAACGGTCATCAATTGCAAAGCATCACGCCCAACATCGGCTTGGTGTTCACCCGCTTCTAGGCTGGCATGGCTTAAAAATTGGCTGAGTAAATCTTGTGGCGTATCGCCATCTACATTGTTATGGTTGCCAAAATCTTGATTGGTGAATGACACCGCAGCCGTGACTAACTCTTTCAAGTTTTCAATTCTATCTTCGCCTTCTTTGTCATTTTCATAGTGGGCAACTAAGCCAGATTGGTTAATCACAATTTCAGTTAACTCTGCCAAATTAAGGCCATAGGCTTCATCAACCATGTGCCTAATGAGCGCCACAAAACCTTCAATGCCCTTACCGCCGAGTTTGCCATTACCTACCTTATTGATGGCCGCTTGCCAAATGCTCGTGTCATTCGCACGTGCTATTTCTTGCAATTGCTCTAAACTGCGAGCGCCTATGCCGCGCGTAGGGAAGTTAATGACGCGCAATAAGGCCGTGTCATCGTTAGCATTAGCGATTAAACGCATATAAGCGAGCGCATGCTTAATTTCGGCACGCTCAAAAAATCGTAGGCCGCCATAAACGCGGTAGGGCAAGTTAGCGTTAAATAAAGCTTGCTCTAAAATGCGTGATTGCGCGTTACTACGGTAAAGCATGGCGATGTCGCCTAAAGACATGCCTTCGCAGTGCAGCATTTTAATTTCATCTACAATAAACTGCGCTTCGTCAGTGTCGTTATAGGCGTCATAGACGCGCACGGGCTCTCCTGCGCCAGCAGAAGTCCAAAGATTTTTGCCTAGCCGCTGATTATTGTGTGAAATAATCGCATTGGCAGCGTCTAAAATATTGCTATGCGAGCGGTAGTTTTCTTCTAGCTTAACGATATTTTGGACGTTAAAGTCTGTTTCAAAATCACGCATATTGCCCACGCGTGCGCCACGAAAGCCGTAAATAGATTGGTCATCATCGCCCACCGCAAACATGCAGTTACCAAGCCCCGCCAAAAGCTTTAACCATAAATATTGCAGACGATTTGTATCTTGAAATTCATCCACTAAAATATATTTAAAGCGGCTTTGGTAATGTGTGCGAATGCTCACATCGCGCTCTAATAACTCATAACAGCGTAATAAAAGCTCTGCAAAATCGGCCACACCATCACGCTGACATTGTTTATCATAAGCATCAAAAATCTCACGCATTTTTTGAGAATGTGGGTCGTAAGCTTCAACTTTATGTGCGCGTAACCCCTCATCTTTACAGCCATTGATGAAATTTTGCACTTGCTTAGGCGGGTACTTTTCATCATCCACATTCATGAGCTTCATCAAGCGCTTAATCATTGAGAGTTGATCTGCAATATCTAAAATTTGAAAGCTTTGGGGCAAGCCTGCCTCACGATAATGTGCACGCAACAGCCGATTGCATAAACCATGAAATGTGCCAACCCACATGCCCCGTGTGCTGATAGGCAAGGATGCGGTAATGCGTGTGAGCATTTCTTTTGCTGCTTTGTTGGTGAAAGTGACCGCCAACAAGCCCGTAGGTGACACTTGCCCAGTTTGAATTAACCAAGCAATGCGCGCTGTCAGCACGCGTGTTTTACCGCTACCTGCACCCGCTAAAATCAATGCCGATTGATGCGGAAGCGTAACGGCTTCAAGCTGTTTATTATTTAACCCAGCTAAAAGTGGGTCAGGTGAAATAGGGGTTTGTTGTTGATTTTCCATAGCGCTATTATCGCATGGCTAGGCGTTAAAAAAAGTAAGTTGATAGGATACAAAGTGTTACAAACAAATGAGAACTAATGCGTAGCATTCAACTCTGAGTATGTATGACAGCTAATTAGTTGGTTGTCTTTTCCACCTTCCCTCCCTAGGTGGAAGCCTTAGCACTAAGGCACTTTGCCCCAGCTCTCATCCCCTTGAGTTGGGGCTTTTTTTATCATTATTATTGTGGTGTACGATGTGTCTTTATAATGATAATGCCAATTTAGATGCGACTTTTAAGGTATCTAATTTATCTCGGTAGCAACTGAAAGCTTTAATAGGGTGCTATTAAGCGTGCTTGATTTAAAGTTGCCAGTTAATGGCTGGTTGGCCATGCTGAATTAAATGTTGATTAATTCTTGAAAACTGATGATTACCAAAAAAACCACGGTGGGCCGATAGTGGTGATGGATGCACGGATTTAAGCACTAAATGCTTTGTTTCATCAATCATCGCCCCTTTTTTCTGCGCATAACTACCCCATAACACAAACACCAAATTTTTGCGATGCACGTTTAGTGCGGCAATGGCGGCATCGGTAAACTGCTCCCACCCCTTGTTTTGGTGTGAGCCCGCTTTGGCTTGTTCCACCGTGAGCGTGGCATTTAACAGCAATACGCCTTGACTCGCCCATGTTGTTAAGTCACCAGTGTTACGCATATTTATATTTAAATCAGAGGCAATTTCTTTAAAAATATTTTTTAGAGATGGCGGCAAAGCAACACCTTCAGGCACAGAAAAACTCAAGCCATGCGCTTGGTTTTGGCCGTGATACGGGTCTTGCCCAATAATCACTACACGAACCTTATCAAAAGGCGTTTGCTTAAATGCATTGAAAATTTGCGCACTTGGCGGGTAAATGATTTTGCCAGTGGTTTTTTCTTGGCTAAGAAAAGCACGTAAAGTCTGCATATAAGGCTTGCAGAGCTCATCACCAATGACAGCTTGCCATGAGGAATGTAATTGGCCTGTTTTTTCTAGGAGCATAAGGTAGGTGTTATTGAATAGCGATGCGCAATTATAAAGTGCTTGGATAGTTGGTGTATATTTAGTATGGTTAATCATATTTACAAAATACACGAGCTAGAACTAATCCACATTGCTTTTGAATTCAATCCTTAGTGGTAAATCTGACATTGCATAATGCACAAATTGACTGCCTAACTCGGTCAAATCGTAGCCCTCCTCTTGGTCAAATGCTGATACTGGTGATTTGGGGGCCACTACCTGTTGGACGGCGCTCGAGCCTCTTAGCAATGAAGCTACCATTATAGTCAATGTCTCTGTGCTGTCTGATTATTCCGCCTGTACTCAAATCACGGAATAGCAGTTTGTAAAGGTCTGCATCAGCGGAATCTTCCCGCACTTGCCCCTTCCCAATTTTCCTCCAGACCTCCCCACGAGTGATGCCATTACTGTTATATATTGCCCCAATTACTTGAAAATGCATTTCTGAATATGTATTAATCCAATCTATGTACAGTCGAACAACGTCATCACTGGATACCTGCGAGGCGGCTGCATTAGAAAGGATATTTCTAATGTATACTCTTTTCTCTTCGCTTTCGGCGCCAGACCACTCGCGAAATGTCTTCTTAACGAGCGACTGGTATTCTTTACTTTCTACGCGCTTTGCAATAGCTTCGTCTTGAAGATTTAGACGCGCCATAATGTCGATAATCGTTTCTTGCTTTTCTTTCAGCTCATCTTGAAGCATTTGAACCCAATGTTCGAAGAAACGATTGACCTTTTCTTGCTCTCCCTCCGACCAAGCTCCCGCGATCGCAGACAGAATGCCACCTGCAAACGGAACGACACCACTGACCACTTGTAATGCTGCACGCGATATTTTTGTAACCTTGCCAGATTCTGGTAATTCCATGCCGTCTTTGCCATCTGTATGGTCAGTCATAGCCTTCTTTCTTGCTTAATCTGAAATAGACATCCTAGTTGACGTTTAACTTGGCGTCAAATTTTTAAGGCAATAAAAAGCCCCGCAATTGCGAGGCTTTTATTTTCTTGCTATGGAATATCATGCAGCAAGTTTCGTGATTGCATCAACCCGCCCGCTATTGGCGGAAAGTTGATGCAAAATCAAAAGCCTACATCATACCGCCCATGCCACCCATACCGCCCATATCGCCGCCGCCCATTGCTGGTGCGTCATCTTTAGGAAGTTCAGCAATCATGCAGTCCGTTGTTAGCATTAAGCCAGCAATAGAGGCTGCATTTTGTAGTGCTGAGCGTGTCACTTTAGTTGGGTCTAAAATACCCATTTCAATCATGTCGCCGTAAGTTTCGTTAGCCGCATTGTAGCCATAATTACCTTTACCAGCTGCAACGTTGTTAACCACCACTGATGGCTCAACCCCTGCGTTTTGTGTGATTAAGCGTAGTGGCTCTTCAACTGCGCGCAATACAATTTTAACGCCTGCTTCTTGGTCAAGGTTGTCACCTTTTACTTTAGCAATTGCATCACGTGCGCGAATTAACGCTACGCCACCACCAGCAACAATGCCTTCTTCAACCGCTGCACGCGTTGCGTGTAAAGCATCTTCTACGCGGGCTTTTTTCTCTTTCATTTCGATTTCAGTGGTAGCACCCACTTTAATCACTGCCACACCGCCCGCTAATTTAGCAACGCGCTCGTTTAGTTTTTCTTTATCATAGTCGCTAGTCGATTCTTCGATTTGCGCTTTGATTTGTGTAATACGCCCTTTAATGTTGGCTTCAACACCTGCACCGTCAATGATGATCGTGTTTTCTTTACCAACTTCAATGCGTTTAGCTTGACCTAAGTTTTCAAGCGTTACATTTTCAAGTTTCAAGCCCACTTCTTCAGCAATTACAGTACCGCCCGTTAAAATGGCAATATCTTCTAACATTGATTTACGACGGTCACCAAAACCAGGTGCTTTAACAGCAACAGTTTTTAAAATACCGCGAATGTTGTTGACCACTAGTGTTGCAAGCGCTTCGCTATCAACATCTTCAGCAATAATTAACAATGGACGGCCAGCTTTAGCCACTTGCTCTAATGTTGGTAATAAATCGCGGATGTTAGAGATTTTTTTGTCATGTAACAATACAAACGGATTATCCATTAATGCAATTTGGCGCTCAGCATTGTTGATGAAGTACGGCGATAAATAGCCACGGTCAAATTGCATACCTTCAACCACGTCTAATTCGTTGCTTAAGCCAGAACCATCTTCAACGGTAATAACACCTTCTTTACCTACTTTATCCATCGCGTCAGCAATAATTTGGCCGACAGATTCATCTGAGTTAGCTGAAATTGAACCGACTTGAGCGATTTCTTTGCTAGTGGTACATGGTTTAGATTGCGCTTTTAAATCAGCAACGGCTGCTTCAACCGCTTTATCAATACCACGTTTTATATCCATTGGATTCATACCAGCAGCGACAGATTTCATGCCCTCACGGATAATCGCTTGTGCTAATACGGTAGCTGTTGTCGTACCGTCACCAGCAATATCATTGGTTTTAGAAGCAACTTCTTTAACCATTTGTGCGCCCATATTTTCGAATTTGTCTTTTAATTCGATCTCTTTTGCAACAGATACGCCATCTTTAGTAATGGTTGGCGCGCCATATGAGCGCTCTAATACAACATTACGGCCTTTAGGACCTAAAGTAATTCGAACTGCATTGGCTAATATGTTTACGCCATTAACCATTTTTTGGCGAACGTCGTCGCCAAATCTTACGTCTTTTGCTGCCATCTTAAATTCTCCTGATAGACTTTTGAATTGATTTTAAAGCATGTTATTAGATTGAATTGAGTTATTCAGCAATCGCCATGATGTCTTCTTCACGCATGACTAATAGCTCTTCGCCGTCCACTTTAACTACTTGGCCAGCGTATTTACCAAATAACACTTTGTCGCCTACTTTAACGTCTAAAGCGATTAAATTACCGCTATCATCACGTTTGCCATTACCAACTGCTTGCACCACGCCTTGGTCTGGTTTTTCGGCTGCACTGTCTGGAATCACAATGCCAGATGCAGTTGTACGGATTTCTTCTGAGCGTTTTACAATGACACGGTCGTGTAAGGGACGAATTTTCATACGGTTTCTCCTGATAAGACTATAAAATGTTACTTAAAATTGAATTTGTTTAAATGTTTATCAAACATTAAGGTTGCTTAAATTAAAAAGCGCACCGCGGCATTTTAGCACTCGCATACCGAGATTGCTAATTTGGGGTGCAATTCATACATTTCAAGTGGATTTTCAAAAAATATTAAAATTTTTTCGAGGTTAAAATGGAATACACAACATTAGGAAATTCTGAACTTAACGTTTCTAAAGTTTGCTTAGGCACCATGACTTTTGGTGATCAAAATACACAAGCTGAAGCACATACTCAGCTAAATTATGCATTAGCGCAAGGTGTTAATTTTATTGATACTGCAGAAATGTACCCAGTGCCACCCAAAGCTGAAACTTTTACCCGCACCGAAACCATTATAGGGCATTGGTTAAAAAACCAAGCACGGGATAACATTATTTTAGGTAGCAAGGTGGCTGGTCGTAACCGTGGGCTACATTGGATTCGCAATGGCGATGATACGCTGACGAAGGCAAATATTCGTGCTGCCATTCATGATTCATTAAAGCGTTTACAAACTGATTATATCGACCTTTACCAGCTACATTGGCCCGAGCGCAATGTGCCGTTGTTTGGGCAATATCAGTTTGACCCTAAATTAGAAAAAGATGCAGAAGGAAATGAAAAGGCATGGGTGAGTATTCACACCCAGTTAGAAACACTGGCAGAGCTGATTGCCGAAGGTAAAGTGCGTGCAATTGGATTAAGTAATGAGCAGCCGTGGGGCATGATGGAATTTTTACGCATCAGCAAACAATACAATTTACCGCGCGTTGCTAGCTTGCAAAATAGTTACCACCTCATGAATCGCACCATTGATTTTGGCATGAGCGAAATACTTTATCGTGAAAATGTGAGTTTGCTCGCCTACTCTCCACTTGCTTTTGGGCATTTAAGTGGAAAATATATTGATGACCCGCAGGCGGTTGGTCGAGTCACGATGTTTTTAGGCTATGCGCAGCGTTATAAAAAACCTAACGTTATGGCGGCTAGCGCAGCTTATGCAAAGCTTGCTCGCCAGCACGACCTAACACCAACACAGCTAGCGTTGAGTTTTGTGATGCATCGCTGGTGCGTTTCTAGCACCATTATTGGCGCAACTAACATGACGCAATTACAAGAAAATATTGGCGCTTATCAAGTGAAGTTAAGCGATACGGTGTTGGCAGAAATTGACAAAATACATTTAAGCATGATGAACCCAGCACCATAAGTTAAAATGTGAACAGTCTGTTAAACAAAAAAGGGATGAATCATGAGTGAATTACCCAAGTGTCCGCACTGTCAGTCTGAATATGCTTATGAAGATGGCGATAATTACGTTTGCCCTGAATGTGCACATGAGTGGAATAAAACAGCGAGCGCTGAAGCAAGTGAAACAGAAAAAGTGATCCGAGACGCGAACGGTAACGTATTGCAAGATGGCGACACCATTACGGTGATTAAAGATTTAAAAGTAAAAGGGTCATCTTCAGTAGTAAAAGTGGGTACTAAAGTTAAAAATATTCGTTTGGTGGATGGCGACCACGATATTGATTGCAAAATTGATGGTTTTGGCGCGATGAAACTGAAATCAGAATTTGTAAAAAAAGCCTGATTGCAGTTAGCTAACCCATCAGCATGTTGATAAGTTAATAGGCTAAATCAAATTGCCCGTCGATTTGATAGCAATACAAAGCTAATTAACGCTAAAGACAACATCAAACCCGTAGCTGAAGGCGATTGGCTGGCTTCTTTAGAGCCTTTAATGCTATTTAAATGGCTGTTATCAGTAATTGTTAATGAAGTTTCAGCCTGTTTCACAGATTGATCTTCTAACGCCATGCTAGGCGCAGATGCAGCAAGGCTTACAGCGAAAGTGATGGCTGAGATGATATTTTTAAACATGGGACTTTTCCTGATTAACGTTGTTGATTTAGATTAAGCAATTTTGATGCCAAATTAAATTATTTTTTATTATTAATTTAAATCAGCAAGTTAGCTATTTAATACCCGCATAAATACACGTGTTCTTAACACAAGCTTGGTGCAGTTTTAAACAATAGCGATGAAATATTGCACAACACTAGAATGCGCTGAGAGTTTAGTCATAAGATGTTTCTAAATGATGTCTAAACTGAAATTTTTACAACATTATTTTTTAAGGCTTTAACCACCGAGAAAAAATAACACCGCTGGAAGCCGCATGCAGACTGGCTTGCAGAGCATCGAAATAATGTAGTAGAGAAAAGCGCTTAATTTAATGCTCAAAAAGCATTAAATTTGTAGGTGAAATTTTAAGGACGCTTATTAAAAAATTGCACGGTTTGTGGTGGCCCCAGTTGAATAACAGGTTTGCGAATTTTACCCATCACATGCATTTCACAAGGTTTGCAGTCAAACTTCAGGGTAAATCGATCATTACCATTGATGAGCGTCATCGGCTCGGCTGTTACTGTACCTTGCACGCCGATAACGCCTTTAGCTTCTTTCGGGCAAAGGCCGTGGCTAAAGCGTAAGCAATGTTTAGTAATCATCACAGGCACTTCGCCTAACTCCTCGTTGGCTTCATAGGCTTTTGCAATTAATTTTACGCCGTGCTTAGCATAAAACTGCCGCGCTTTTTGGTTATACACATTGGCTAAATAGCTCAAAGTATCTTCAGGGTAAATAGCCAGTGGCTCATTGGCGGCACGAGGCGTAGGGCGTTGGTAACCAACACTACGCACTAATCGTAATTGTTCAATCGCCTCACGACGCAAACTATTCACAATAGAAGCGGGGACAAAATAGGATGCTTTTGTTTGCAAGTAAATGGATGTGGCTATAAAATCTGTGTTGCCGAGTTTGCTTAAATTTTCGCTTAAACTCGCTTCAGCTTTTTCAGGGTTTATGGCAATTTCTTTATCCGCTTTGCAATATGCTGTTGCACTAAAGCTGGCGCTATCAGTCATGCTTAAAGCAAACCCATCTTGTGTTTCAGAAAAAATCGATTCAACATTAATTTTGCGCACAGCAGAGTCTTTTTCTAGCAAGCGCATAAAAGCATGGTCACGGTTGCGATACATCGTTGTGTTGTTACGAATATCTGCTGGCATTTCGTTTGGGTAAAGGCGTTTGCTCTCAACGGTGTTAATGCGTAAGCCAACCAGCGTTTTATGCACATCAAAAAAGCACACACCGTCACCATTATGCAGCTGGGTTGGCGTTTCTACTTCAATAAAATCTTTGCCTACTTTGGTGACCTTGCCCAGTAATTCGCCTGAAAATTTAGGCGTGTCAAACGCGCCGATGTCCGCTTGGCGGCCATTAGCAAAGTAATCTGTTGCGCTGCGGTTAAAGGTTTTTTCAGGCTGCGGGCTAAAAGTATAAGTGCAATCACCGTGCGATGATTTGGCAAGTGCTGGATGATCGTGCAAAATTTCATCTAATAACTGCCGGTAATGTGCGGTGGCATTTTTAACGTAAGGTAAATCTTTATATCGACCTTCAATTTTGAATGAGCTAATACCCGCCTCAATAAGTGCCCTAAGATTTGCACTTTGGTCGTTATCTTTCATCGATAAAAAGTGCTTGTCTTTGCCAATAATACGGCCTTTTTGGTCTTCAAGTGTAAAAGGTAAGCGGCACTCTTGTGAGCATTCACCACGGTTGGCACTGCGGCCAGTATGGGCGTGACTAATAAAACATTGCCCGCTAAACGCTACGCAAAGCGCGCCGTGAATAAAATATTCTAAGTTTGCGCTGGTCGCATCTGCAATTTGCTTTATTGTTTTTAAGTCCAGTTCACGGGCTAGTACCATTTGGCTAAACCCCACTTGGTCTAAAAATTGGGCTTTTTCAACTGTACGAATATCCGTTTGCGTGCTGGCGTGTAATTGAATTGGTGATAAATCAAGTTCTAGTAAGCCCATATCTTGCACAATCAGCGCATCCACTTCCGCCTCATAAAGCTCATGCACGAGCTGACGCACGCCTTCAAGCTCGTTATCATGAAAAATAGTATTGAGCGCCACAAACACCTCAGCATGGTAACGGTGGGCATGTTTTACCAACCTTGCAATATCCTTCACCGTATTGGGCGCTTTTGCGCGCGCACCAAAGGCTGGCCCGCCAATATAAATAGCATCCGCGCCATGATTAATCGCCTCAATACCAAAATCTGCATTGCGGGCAGGGGAGAGAAGTTCAAGGTGTTTGCGGGTTTTTTGCATGCGAAATTGGCAGTGTGTAAGTGAACTTGAATTTTAGACTAAACGACCTCTAATGACGACATTTGATTTATGTACGCTTAAAAAACATCGTACAATTCTGCTATGAACAATCAAACCCTATTAAATAGAAGTCTAAACGCAGTATGGCATCCTTGTACACAGATGAAGCAGCACGAGCAGATTCCATTAATTCCAATGACAAAAGGGGATGGGGTTTGGCTTTACGACGCGGAAGGCAAGCGTTACTTAGATGCAGTGAGCTCGTGGTGGGTGAATTTGTTTGGGCATAATAATTTGCGCATTAAAACAGCCATTAAGCAGCAACTAGATACCCTTGAGCATGTGATGTTGGCGGGGTTTACCCATGAGCCAGTAATCGCACTTTCAGAAAAACTAAGCCAGTTGACGGGTTTAGGCCATGCGTTTTACGCCAGTGATGGCGCGTGTGCTACAGAAATTGCGTTAAAAATGAGTTTTCATTATTGGCGTAATACTGATAAGGCTAATAAAACAAAGTTTATTAGCTTACAAAATAGCTACCATGGTGAAACGCTAGGTGCCTTGGGCGTTACCGACGTGGCAATTTTTAAAGATACTTATGCACCATTATTAATGCAATCTGCCCAAATGCCCAGCCCTGATTTTAGGTTGGCAGAGGCAGGTGAAACTGCAGAGGCGTTTGCCTTGCGTTGTGCAGATTCACTAGAAACCTATGTAAGCGCATACTGTCATGAATTAGCGGCTTTTATCATTGAACCATTGGTGCAGTGTGCGGGTGGAATGGGCATGTATCACCCAGCCTATTTACAACGCGCACGTGAGATTTGCACCAAATATAATGTGCATCTAATCGCAGATGAAATTGCCGTGGGTTTTGGGCGCACAGGCACCATGTTTGCGTGTGAGCAAGGGCAGGTGAAGCCAGATTTTATTTGTCTTTCTAAAGGCATTACGGGGGGCTACTTACCATTGTCTGTTGTGCTAACGACTGACAAGGTTTACGAGGCTTTTTATAATGATAGTGTGGCGAAAGGCTTTTTACACAGCCATAGTTATACAGGTAATCCGTTAGCTTGCAGTGCTGCATTGGCAACTTTAGCAATTTTTGATACAGATGATATTTTACAAAACAACCTTGAAAAATCTGCTGATATTCAAGCTAAAATGCAAATGTTTGCTGATTTGCCCATTCAATATGTACGTACCCCAGGCTTACAAAACGCAGGGATGATATTTGCCTTTGATGTATTAACCAAAAACACACAATTTTCGAAACAATGCTACCAAGCTGCCATGCAGCAAGGCTTATTGTTGCGTCCAATCGGTCATACGGTTTACTTAATGCCGCCTTACAGCATCAGCGAGCCAGAAATTAATTTTATGATCAATACCACTTATGAGGCTGTAAAAAGTACTATATGAAACGTTATTTAATTGTTATCTTTCTATTAACCACTTGTTTGCAAGCGCATGCTGAGTTGCCCAGTTCAGTTGCGGTTGCGCTTAAAAACGCAGGTATTCCACCGCAAAATGTAGCCGTTTACGTGCAGGCGGTTGAAGGTAAAAATGCGACTTTAATCCACAATGCCGATAAAAGCATGAACCCCGCCAGCGTGATGAAGCTGGTGACCACTAACGCTGCATTGGACATTCTTAGCCCTAATTATCGATGGAAAACAGAAATATACCGCGATGCGCCCGTTGTAGATGGCGTTTTAAATGGCAATTTAATAATTAAAGGTTATGGTGACCCCAGCTTTAAAGCGCAGGAGTTTTGGCGATTATTGATGAGCTTACAGCAAGCGGGCATTAAAGAAATTAAGGGTAATTTAGTGGTTGATAAAAGCTATTATGCTAAAAATGTCGGTGTGAGAAAAACTTTTGATGATGAAACTTGGCGCGCTTATAACGCTGAACCCAGTGCTTTTTTGGTCAATGGTCGTAATACAAGCTTTAAATTTTTGACCACAGATAAAGGTGTAAATGTTAGCCAAGAGTTTGAGTTACCTGAGGTACAAGTTATCAACAATATGAAGCTGAGCCAAGGTGCTTGTGGCGAATGGCGTAGTCGATTTGGCTATACTGTCACGCCAAAGGCAATTGGCGCAACCGTGGCGTTTAACGGCACATTTTCACCAGATTGTGGCGAGCGTTATTTAGAGCTTAGTGTATTTGATGATGATAAATATGCGTTTTACACTTTTAAAAAACTTTGGAAAGAATTAGGCGGAAAATTTAATGGCCAATTAGTCTTGCAAAATACGCCCAGTAGTGCTGTGAAGGTACTTGAGCAACTTTCAGACCCATTAGGTTATGTAGTGCGTGACATCAATAAATGGAGCAATAATTTAATGGCTCGTCAATTATTATTAACCTTAGGTGTAGAAAAAGCTAGCCCACCTGCAACAGAAGCCAAAGGTGCAGCGGTACTTAAAGATTGGTTATCTAGCAAAAGTTTGAATGGAAAATCTATTGGTGCCAATGAATTGGTCATTGAAAATGGCTCAGGATTATCACGTATAGAGCGCGTGAGCGCAGAACATCTGGGCCAAATGTTAGTGAGTGCATACGCTAGCCCTGTCATGCCAGAATTGATGGCGTCACTACCAATATTGGCGCAAGATGGTACTGTAAAAAAACGCTTAAATGATAGCAATGCGGCCAATCAAGCACATTTAAAAACAGGCTCACTGGATGGGGTAAGTGCCATTGCAGGATACGTGCTCGATGCGAATAAGCATCGTTATGTATTGGTGATGATTGTGAATCATGCAAATGCGGCATCAAGCAAAAATGCACAAGATGCACTGATCGAGTGGGTGCACCAGCAGCCTTAAAAAAAACATTTTGTGAATGTAATTTGCTTAGTTTGCGGTATGATATTGCTTGTTTAAGTGAAGCCAATTTAATGATTAAGGTATTTAAAAATGAAATGGATTAATATTTTGCTTGCCAGTACATGTGTAATAACACTGACTGCTTGCAATGCACAAACGACCACACCAGAGACTTCTAAAACTGCAAATGCAAAGGAAACAGCTACCATGACAGATATTACTCAACTACAAAAAATCGATACAAAAGTGGGCACTGGCCGTGAGGCAGAGCCTGGTTTTGATGTGAGCGTACACTATACTGGCTGGCTATATGATGTTGCGGCAGAAGGTAAAAAAGGCAAAAAATTTGATAGTAGTGTAGATCGTGGACAACCATTTAATTTTGCTTTAGGTGCTGGGCAAGTGATTCAAGGCTGGGACGAAGGTTTTGCTGGTATGAAAGTTGGCGGTAAACGCACACTGATTATTCCTCCAGAAATGGGCTATGGAGCGCGTGGCGCAGGCGGTGCAATTCCACCAAATGCGACATTAATATTTGATGTTGAATTGTTGGATGTTAAATAATGAAAGTTAGTGTCAAATGGATAGATGGCGTTAGTTTTGTTGGCGAGTCTGAAACTGGACACGCCGTCGTGCTAGACGGTGCACCAGAAAATGGCGGGCGCAACATAGGCATGCGCCCGATGGAAATGCTGCTCATTGGTATGGGTGGCTGTACATCATTTGATGTGGTGGCAATTTTAAAAAAAGCGCGTCAGCCAATAGTGCATTGTGTGGCTGAAATTGATGCCGTGCGCGCCGACGAGATTCCTAAAGTTTTCACCAAAATTCACGTACATTTTGTGGTGACTGGCAGTAATTTAAGTGAGTCACAAGTGGAACGTGCTGTGAAATTGTCAGCTGAAAAATATTGCTCAGCTTCCATTATGCTTTCAAAATCTGTAGAAATGACCCATAGCTTTGAAATCAAAAGCTTTGAAATCTAGAGTTTAGAAAATAGTTAAAATAGCTTCAAAAAATAGCCGATAAAAAATTAATGCCCTGCAAGCCAGCTAGAATGCGGCTTGCAGGGCATTAAAGTAATGTAGGTACTAAAAACGCTTAAAACAGTGCTGTTCTATGATGATTTAAATCTTATAAATCAACTCTAAAGTTATTTTTTGATTTCAGTGATTTTAATGGATAGCGGTTTTTCATCTTCAAGAATATTCAACAACCTGTCTACGTTAGGGTGTTTTCCAGGGCAATTTTCAGCATCTTCTGCGTGTTCAGCGTATAAACTTAAGCCTTCAACCGCAGCGTCTAGCGAAACTTCACCAAACATTTTGTACAGATGATAATAGACTTTTACCGAGCCTTGGCTTCCAGGCTTATTTTCGATGGCCCCTGCAGCGCTGCCATCGGTATTAAATAACTCAATACGCTGTACGTGTGAGGCATCATCAAGTGAAAGTAATATGTCGCTAAATTTTTGCATTATTCTAAATTTTTATTTAAGTTTCTAAAAGTGGTAGGTTGTTTTCGTCATTAATTTTGACATTTGCTTCATCAAAAACTTGGCTGGTGCAGGTAAATCGGCTGCGCCAAGTTGGTGCGCTTCGTGGGCATGGTGTGCCTCGTCTCTCTGCATTTGCTCAATTATTTTACGCGATTTTTCATCTGATACAGGCAACTGTTCTAAGTGATTTGCTAAATGCGCGCCTACTTGATTTTCAGTTTCTTCTAAAAACCCCAAACTCCATTGATCTCCTAGCGCACCTGCGATGGTACCTAAAGTAAAAGATCCTGCGTAAAAAAGTGGATTAAGTAAGCTAGTGCGTCCGCCAAGCTCAGTAATGCGGTTTTCACACCATGCTAAGTGCTCTGTTTCCTCACGTGCAGATTGTTGCATAGTGCTGTGCGTAGCAGAATTTTTTGCAGTTAATGCTTGTCCGCTATATAGGGCTTGAGCACAAACTTCACCTGTATGGTTAATGCGCATTAGCGCGCTAACATGTTTTTTTTCAGCTTCGCTGAGCTGTGATTCTGCTATATTTGCATCTGGGTGTGGCCGCAAGCTATGTGGTTTTGCGAGTAGCGTGCGCAAGCCAGTGTCAAATTCGACAATCAACGCATCTAGTTTATTTAATCTCAGTTTATTTAGCATAGGCATAGTGTAGCTTAAATCTTTCCATTAAATCCTATTTGTTGCGCAATCAACTGTATTGGATGCAATACTGTAACTGTTAAATTTTTCGCGCGCAAGCCATTGGCAATGTGTAGGCTGCAACCAATATTGGAAGTTACTAATAATGCAACGTTACTCGCTTGAATGGCATTTATTTTGTCATTTAACAAATTATTAGCCATTTCAGATTGCGTCAGCATATATGCGCCTGCGCCACCGCAACATTGGCTATTTCCGCTCAGTGCCATAATTTCAGTATTAGGAATTTTTTTGAGTAGCTCATACACCGTTAAATGACTTTTTTGTACGTTGCGTAAAGTGCAAGGATCATGCACGTAAATAGTTGCATTGAGTGGCTGCACAGCAATGTTTGACCAATCACAATCGGCCAAAAATGCACTGATATCAATTATTTTGTATGTATGTAAGTAGTCACTTAGCCCTGCGCCACAGCCACTAGCGATAGTGAGTATTGGAATATTTGCATCAAAACTACTTTGGTTTGTAGCGAGTAGTTTATTTGATTCATCCACATCACCCATTTGCCTTGCAATACTGCCGCAACATGTTTGCTGGCTAGGCACGTGGACATCAAACCCTAAGTGGTTTAATACATAGATGCTGGCATTTAGGTTTTGGCTATCTAGTGCATTTGTTGCGCAACCTAAAAATAGACTGACATCACCTTTTTTTGTGCTAAATGTCGGGTAAATTGATTGCCAGAAAACTGGCTTTTCTAAAATAGGTAAATACGTAGCAGTAGGATGCATTAATTTAACTAAGAAGTCTAATTTAAATTGTTGAGCCAACCAGAGCAGCCACATTAGCGGCATGGCTAAATAACGGTGCCGAATAAACGGTTTAATTAACTTAGTAAGTGTGCTACTTTTTGGTGTAAAAATGGCACGCGTAGCGTCCACTAAAGCGCCATAATTGACATTATTTGGGCACACTGTTTCACAGCTACGGCAACTTAGGCATAAATCTATATGCTCCTTAAAACGGGTATTATTGGGCAAAATCTCTTGGGCTACAGCGCGCATGAGTTGAATACGACCACGGGGAGAGTCTGCTTCAGACCCTGTTTTGCGATAGGTAGGGCAATGAGGTAGGCACAAACCACAAGCAACACAGCGGTCTGCTTCAATAATCAATTTGTTAATAGGTATTGCCATCGCTATATTATATATCTATGAAGACAGCTTAAATTTGAATTAATGGAATAAAAAATCCGCTTGCAAAGGCGGATTTTTTATTTGAAGCAATTAAGCAGTGGCTATTTAGTCTCAGCTACAGTATCTGTTTTTGGCCTTTCATTTTGCACAACAGGTTGGCCTTTTAAGAAGTTAATTGCTTGTACATATTGCAAGTCTTCTTTACTAGCTGGTTCGATTGGTGCCGTTGGTTCAGCGTATTTTTTCTCATTCAATTTAGTTTTTGTAGTGTCTTTAGCACCTTCTTTTACTGCATTCGCAGGTTCAGTTTTTACCGCATCTGTTGCTTTAGCATCGGCTGGTGTTTTACCATCAGTTGGATTGCTAATGTGATGAGATAAATCTGCTTCATGAATATTGTAAGATTGATCAGTGCCATCTTCAACATAGTAATCTGGCTCAATACCTTTGGCTTGAATAGAGCGGCCTTTTGGCGTGAAATAACGCGCAGTGGTGAGTTTAATCGCCGCACCATTATTCATTGGCATAATGGTTTGCACTGAGCCTTTACCAAAACTACGTACACCCACTAAAGTAGCGCGTTTATGATCTTGTAAAGCGCCCGCTACAATTTCTGATGCTGAGGCAGAGCCAGCATTAATGAGCACTACCATTGGTACGGTTTTTAAATCGGCTGGCATGTCGCGCAAATAATCATTTGAAATACCACCACGCACGTAATTTTCAGGGTTAACAGTTAGGCTCATTTTTGAATCAGGTACACGACCTTCGGTATATACCACCAAGGCATTTTTGGGTAAGAAGGCAGCAGAAACACCAACAGCACCATTGAGTAAACCACCAGGGTCGTTGCGTAAATCTAAAATAAAGCCTTTAAATGGCCCTTTATTAGTATCATGCATGGTTTTAATGGCTTTTGCTAAATCTTCACCTGTGTGTTCTTGAAACTGCGTAATACGTACATAAGCATAACCTGGCTCAGTCAGTTTAAATTTAACGCTTTTATTTTTGATGATAGCGCGTGTCAGCGTTACGATTAGTGGTTTAGGTTCATTTTTGCGAAAAATAGTAAGTACAATTTTTGTATCAGGCTTGCCACGCATGAGTTTGACGGCATCATTCAGCGACATGCCTTTAATCGGTTTTTCATCAATTTTCATGATGAGGTCGCCACTTTTTATACCAGCTTTGTAAGCAGGTGTATCTTCAATAGGTGAAATAACTTTAACTAAGCCATCTTCCATTCCCACTTCAATACCTAGCCCACCAAATTCACCTTGGGTAGAAGCTTGCATATCTTTAAACTCATCAGGATCCATATAACTGGAGTGCGGATCTAAGTCAGTTAGCATGCCGTTAATAGCGCCTGAAATTAATTTTTTATCTGCTACAGGCTCAACATAATCGGTTTTAATTTTGCCAAACACTTCGGCAAAAGCGCGTAAATCTTCAAGCGGTAATTGGGGATTAGCAATTTTATCGGCTACGGCTGAGTAGGTTAAGCTGAGCATAAATCCTAGCAACAAACCTGATCCTACTAGGCCAACTTTTGTAACACCTTTATGTTTATTTTTCACTTGCATGTATGATTGTTCCCAACAAAATTAATTTACTAGGCTATGAGCCAGACTTGATATGATTAGTTTCACATCAGTACCATATAATTATTGAAATTATAACAGCAAGGATGCATAAATTGATGACATGTCATATTGAAATTACATATTGCACACAATGCCACTGGCTATTACGTGCCGCATGGCTCGCGCAAGAGTTGCTGACGACCTTTGAGCAAGAAATTACGAGCGTCGCCTTGAAGCCAAGTACAGGCGGTATTTTTGATATACACTTAAATGGGCAGCTACTTTACTCACGCAAAGCGCAAGGGCGTTTTCCTGAAGCTAAAGAGGTGAAGCAATTAGTGCGCGATGTGATAGACCCTGCGAGAGATCTAGGCCACAGTGATGTCAAATGAGGTGAAAATAAAACCTTAATTCAAAGCAAAAATTACGATTAAAAAACGCACGAGAGATTTTTGTTGCCGTGCAAGCCTTATTCTAAGCCGCTTGTAGCATGATGTAGTTAAAGAGATGGTATTTTAGAGCAGAAAATTAAGGCGTGAGTTGTACGTTTTTGGCTACATTGTCAAGCCGTTGAGCGCTGCTAAAACGCTTTGCCCAATAACCTTCATCCATACTTTCAATGCGCACTTGGCCTCTTGAGTTGGGTGCGTGAATAAAACGATTTTCCCCCATATAAATGCCCACATGAGAAATAGCATTTTTAATGGTTTTAAAAAATACCAAATCTCCTGCTTGTAGTTGCTGGCGGGGAATGGCTTTGCCAATTTGGCTAATAGCCTGTGCATTATGCGGCAATGTTAAATTAATCGTTTGCTTATAAACATAACTCACAAATCCACTGCAATCAAAACCAGTTTCAGGCGTGTTGCCACCATATTTATACCTAATTCCTGTGAGGCTAACTGCATTCATTAGCACTTCGCGCACGCGCTCAGCCCAAGTGGAGTCCACCTCTTGCATTTGAGTTTGTTCGGTAGTTGGTGTGGGTGTAATAACCAGCGTAGCTTGCTCTGGTCCAGGTTCAATGGCCGCACAAGCGGTGCTTATTAAGGCTAAAAAAGCATATAAAAACAGCTGTGGTCTAAGCTGAAAATGGCAATATTTAAATAAACGCATTGCGCGATTATAAGAATTTATACGAAAAACGCAAGTTTTAATATCAAGCATGTGATAATGACGGGCATTATGAGTGAGCTCACCATCCGCAATGTGTTTGAAGAGAATGGCGTTTTAGCCAATCAAATCCCTGGCTATAACACACGAAGCCAGCAATTAGAAATGGCACTAGCCATTGAAAATGCAATTCAAAACAATCAACAACTCGTGGCCGAAGCGGGCACTGGTACAGGCAAAACTTTTGCTTATTTAGTACCTGCTTTGCTATCGGGCGGCAAGGTAATTGTTTCAACTGGCACTAAAACCTTACAAGACCAATTATATAACCGCGATTTACCCAATGTGCGCGATGCCCTAAAAGTGCCCGTGACGGTGGCAATGCTAAAAGGGCGCGCCAATTATGTTTGTCATTATCATCTAGAGCTCGCCGCGCAGAATGGGCGATTTGCCTCGCGTGAAGATGCTAGCTACGTGCAATTGATTAAAACCTTCGCCGAAAATAGCAAAACGGGCGATAAAGCTGAACTCGTCGAAGTGCCAGAAAACGCTGCCATTTGGCAACATGTCACCAGCACACGTGATAATTGCTTAGGACAAGATTGCCAATACTATAAAGACTGCTTTGTGATGGAAGCGCGTAAAAAAGCACTAGCGGCCGACGTAGTGATAGTCAATCATCACCTATTTTTTGCCGACGTCATGCTGCGTGACGAAGGCGTAACCGAGCTATTACCTTCGGCGAATACCGTTATTTTTGATGAAGCGCATCAACTGCCTGAAGTCGCAGGCTTGTTTTTTGGTGAAGATATCTCCACCAGCCAATTAATAGATTTAGCGCGCGACAGTACTACTGCCTACATTACACTAGCAAAAGATTGTGTGGCCTTAAGCGATGCAATTCCGCTACTTGAAAAAACTTGTAAAGATTTTCGGCTTGTTTTCCAATATGAAGGCTCACGCTTGCCCGTGCAAAAAGCTTTGGCACTTAAAAATTTTGCGTCGGCGTTTGAGTTGATGCAAGCTAAATTGGCAGATTTAAATACTGTGCTAGAAACGCAAGCCGCGCGTGACCCAATGCTAGAAAAGTGTTGGCAACGTGGCATGGAGCTCAGCGCACAGCTCAATAATTGGCTAAAAGCCAGTAATGATAATTTAGTGCGCTGGGTAGAAGTGTTTACCCAAAGTGTGCAACTGCACGCTACACCACTCAGCGTAGCCGATAGCTTCGGTAAGCAACTCAATGCACAACCACGCGCTTGGATTTTTACCAGCGCTACGCTGGCCGTTAAAAGTGATTTTGGGCATTACCAAGCACAAATGGGCTTACAAAATGCGCAAACGGGTTATTGGCAAAGTCCATTTGATTATGGCAATCAAGCCTTACTTTATGCCCCTACCAACATGCCAGACCCAAACTCGCCTGCCTATACTGCGGCAGTCGCGGCAGTGAGTTTGCCCGTCATACAAGCTAGCCGTGGGCGAGCATTCGTACTGTGTACCTCACTAAAAGCCATGCGCGAAATTCATGCACTGCTAAAAGAAGCATTTTCAGAAAATGGCATGGAGTATCCCTTGCTCATGCAAGGCGACACCACACGTACCGAGCTATTAGACCGATTTCGCCATCATGGTAACGCGGTATTAGTTGGTAGCCATAGTTTTTGGGAAGGCGTGGACGTGCGTGGCGAAGCACTCAGTGTGGTGATTATCGACAAACTCCCTTTCGCTCCTCCAGACGACCCCGTGCTTTCTGCGCGTATCGACAAAATGAATGCCGAAGGCAAAAATGCTTTTATGGAATATCAATTGCCGTATTCGGTGATTACTCTCAAGCAAGGCGCAGGCCGATTGATTCGCGATGAAACGGACAAAGGCGTGTTGGTGATTTGCGACCCGCGCCTTATTACCAAGCCTTATGGTAAGCGTATCTGGCAGAGTCTGCCACCGTTTAAGCGGACGAGGGAGTTAGCGGAAGTACAAGCGTTCTTTGAGTAGCTTTATGGCTAATAACAGCGACCTTCTTTTGCGCACGTTAGCAGGGAAAAATTATGAAGCGTAAATTGATTATTTTTCGCACAAAAATCCCCCGAGAGATTTTCATGCCTCTGGAAGCCGCATGTTAGGTGGCTTCCAGAGGTGCTCAAGTAAAGATGGCGTAAATAGGCATTAAAAATAAGTGTTTTTATTGTATTTAAAAGCCAGTATTTTTATCAGCACTTTTGGCTTCTGTTAAACTAGCAAACATGATTTTAATCCCCGATAATGAATATGAACTCACCGCGATTCGTGCCCAAGGTGCGGGTGGGCAAAATGTGAATAAGGTTTCATCAGCCATACATTTACGGTTTGATATTGCGACCTCGAGCTTGAGTGATTGGTTGAAAGCGCGATTGCTCAATAGCCAAGATAACCGCATTACGTCAGAAGGCGTGTTGGTGCTAAAAGCCCAGCAATATCGCACGCAAGAGGCGAATAAAAAAGATGCCATTAAGCGCTTGCACGAGATTGTGAATGCAGCTAACTACATTAAACCAATGCGTTATGCCACGCGCCCAAGCTTTGGTGCCAAGCAACGCAGGCTAGAAAGTAAAACGCAACGCGGGCAAATTAAGCAAACGCGTAGTCGTTTAAATTATGGCAAAATAGCGGCTGATTAGTTTGGGCTTAATATTGTTGTGAATTTACTCGCTTTTGACACTTCTACCGAATATCTTTCGCTCGCCATTCAAAAAGACGAAGATGTTTTTACGTTTGACGTTAACGCTGGACAAACGCATTCGCAAATCATTTTGCCGCAAATTAAAGCGCTATTAAATCGCGCAGAAATAACCCTTGCAGACTTACAAGGTATTGCGTTTGGTGTTGGGCCTGGCTCGTTTACGGGCGTGCGCATTGCCGCAGGTGTGGCGCAGGGTTTGGGTTATGGGGCCAATTTGCCCGTGGTAGGGGTGTGCACTTTGCAGGCATTAGCGGAAACAAGCGGCGCGCAAAAAGTGATTGCTTGCTTAGATGCGCGTATGGGCGAAGTGTATTTTGCAGCTTATGAAAAAATGGCAGAACAATGGCAAGAAGTGATTGCGCCTAGTTTGCATAATCCTGATGCAGTACCAGTCGTTGAAGGTGATAACTGGGTGAGCGTTGGGAGTGGCTGGCAAACCTATGCAGAGCAATTGCGTGATTTTTATGGCGCAAAATTATTGGCAGAGCTACCGCAATTATTGCCCAATGCAAGCGCAATTTTAAAGTTGGCCTTACCTGTATTTTTAGCGGGTAACGCTAAGCCAGCGGCTGAAGCGCAACCGATTTATATTCGCAATCGCGTAGCCCTTAAAACCACTGAACGCAAGCAAGGTTTACGTTTATGAGCGCCGTACTTAACCCGCAATATAGCTTCCGCCCTATGCAACTGGATGATTTAGATGCCATTATGCACATTGAGCCGCAGATTTACCCTTACCCGTGGTCGCGTGGTAACTTTAGTGACTCGTTAAAATCAGGCTACAGTGCTTGGGTGATGCTAGAACAGAAACAGATTATAGGTTATGCCTTACTAATGATAGTGTTAGATGAAGCGCATTTACTTAATTTGAGTGTGGCAAAAAGCTACCAAAAGCAAGGACTAGGAATCATGTTGCTTGAACACATGATTAAAGTTGCAAAAAGCCATCAAGCTGAAAATATGTTTTTAGAAGTGAGGGTGAGCAACACTCCAGCCATTGCCTTGTATGAAAAGTCAGGTTTTAATGAAATGGCCATTCGGCGTGGCTATTACCCAGCAACCAATGGCCGAGAAGATGCCATTTTAATGGGCTTAGGCTTATGATGACGCGTGAAGATATGCTGCGAGAGTTAGAACTGTTGCCAGTGTGGCGGCTGCGCAAGCCATTGCCTGAAATTGCTATTTCGCACAAAACTGCGGTGAATGAATCATTTGTGGCAATTGCGGAGGTTGATACGGTTGAGAAGCAACTAACCCCAGCAATGCCACAGCAAGACCTAACTTACATCTTCAGCAATTGTGATCAATGGCTTTTTATTTTATCTAAACCTATTCAAAATAACGATGAAGCACAACTTTTAAGCAATATTTTTAAGGCCATGCGAATTCAAGTAAAGCCTGGTGTTACTAAGCTATACTCAAACGGAAGTCTAGATAATACCGAACTGAGTATGCTCATTACCATGGGCGAACTTGCGACACAGATGGTGTTGCAAACAAGTGAGCCTTTAGTAAACTTACGCGGAAGGTTATATGATGTAAACAAAGTGAAGTTAGTACCCACTTATGAAGTGGAGTATTTATTAACTAACGCTCAAGATAAGGCGATTGCTTGGCATGATTTATGTATTGCCATGCAGGCTTTGCAGAAAACGAGCAAGAAAAGTTAAATTTTGTAAAAAATTGTGCCCACAATTGAATTATGTAAGCTAACCCTCACTTTAATGAGTGTATTATACTAAATAACAATTTATTTGACTCGTAAAAGGAAAGAACATGCAAAAAATCATCATCAAATTATTCACGGTTTTATTATTGTTGAATTTATCAGCTTGTGGATATAACAATTTTCAAACATTGGATGAAACATCAAAATCTGCTTGGTCTGAAGTGTTAAACCAATATCAACGTCGTGCAGATTTAGTACCTAATTTGGTGAACGTGGTTAAAGGTTATGCTGAGCATGAAAAAGATGTGTTAACACAAGTAACTGAAGCTCGCGCTAAAGTGGGTAGCATGCAAATAACCCCAGAAGTTTTAAATAACCCAGAAGCTTTCGCTAAGTTTCAAGCAGCGCAGGGTGAGTTAAGCAGTGCGTTATCACGCTTAATGGTTGTTACAGAAAACTACCCAAACTTAAAGGCTGACCAAAGCTTTAGAGATTTGCAAGCACAGTTAGAGGGGACTGAAAATCGCATTACAGTGGCACGTAACCGTTACATTGAAACGATCAAAGACTACAACGTCGCGATACGTTCTTTTCCACAAAACTTAACGGCAATGATTTTTGGCTATAAAACTAAACCGACCTTTGCTGTTGAAAATGAAAAGGCCATTTCAACTGCACCAACGGTTGATTTTAGCGATAAAAAATAAGTCAACCTTCAACTAACTTGCAAACTTTAATGCCGATAATGCGCCATTTTAAGCTCAGCCTGCTCGTGCTGTGCGCAATGCTGTTATTGACATTAACATCGCGTACGGCATTTGCTTTAGTGGATGTTCCAGCGCTCACCACGCGTGTGACCGATTTAACGGGTACACTCAGCGCGCAAGAGCAATCTGCATTAGAAAGTAAATTGGCCGCCTTTGAAACTCAAAAAGGTAGCCAAATTGCGGTTCTGCTAGTGCCCACGACTGAGCCTGAAGATATTGCGCAATACAGCATCCGCGTGGCTGAGCAATGGAAGCTAGGCCGCAAAAAAACGGATGATGGTGTATTGGTTTTAATTGCCAAAAATGACCGCAAAATGCGTATTGAAGTAGGCTATGGGCTAGAAGGTGCGATACCTGATGTTTATGCGAAGCGCATTGTTAGCGATGTGATGCGCCCCCACTTTAAACAAAATGATTTTTATGGCGGCATTGATGCCAGTGTAGATGCGCTGATTTCAATTGTGAATGGTGAAGCATTGCCTGCCCCCGAGGCACAAGGTAGCGGCGGTCGAATGGGTGGCGAAAATATGCTGCCTTTGTTTTTGTTCGGAACGATTTTTTTAACGCTATTTTTTCAACGAATATTTGGTCGATTTTTTGGCTCAGCTGCAACAGGCGCTGTAATGGGTGGCGCTACTGCCTTGTTTGCGGCACTAGCGTCAGGCATTGGTGTTGGCGTAGTGGCTTTCTTAGTTTCATTGATAATACCCTCGATATTCAGTGGAAATGGTGGTGGTATGCGACGTGGCGGAGGTTACTATGGCGGCGGCAGTTCTGGTAGTGACTGGTCAAGTGGCAGCAGCAGTAGCTCATGGGGCGGTGGCGGTGGCGGCGATTTTGGTGGCGGTGGTGCGAGTGGAGGCTGGTAACCATGAAAAATCGTAACCGCTTTTCACGTTTATTTGAGCATCTATTTAGCCATCCATGGCAAGTGCGCCGCTACTTTTGTGATATTGGCCTGAACGCGATTGAGCAAGCTATTACGGAAAGTGAAAGACGCCATACGGGTGAAATTCGTTTTGTAGTAGAAACAGGACTCGATGTTTATGAGGTTTTGTTAAACAAAACGCCGCATAAGCGTGCTATAGAGTTATTCAGCCACTTAGGCATGTGGGATACTGAGCATAATAACGGCGTATTGGTTTATTTAATGCTAGCTGACCAAGATATTGAGATTGTCGCCGACCGAGGTATTGACAGGCACGTGGGACAAGCGCGTTGGCGTGCTATTTGCCATGAAGTAGAAGCAAGATTCAAACGAGGTGAGTTTGAAGGCGGCGTATTACAAGGGATTGCTGAAATCTCCGCTGAACTGGAAAAATACTTTCCTGAAAACGGCCTTGCAGATAGCAATAGTCGTAAAAAAAATGAAATTTCTAATAAACCGCTCATTTTATAAAATTATTCTTAAAATTCTACTATAAGAATTACTGACTAAATCCCTGATTCTATGTAAAATTCAGCGCATATCAATTTACTTAGATTTGGTTTTTACATGCGCGCCTCACAATTTTTCTTCAACACCCAAAAAGAAGCTCCAGCCGATGCAGAATTATTGAGCCATCAATTAATGGTTCGCGCAGGTTTAATTAAGCGTTTAGGCGCTGGTTTATATAGCTGGATGCCGCTAGGCCTTCGTGTATTGCGTAAAGTTGAAGTGATTGTGCGCGATGAAATGGATAAAGCGGGTGCGTTGGAATTACTCATGCCAGCGGTACAACCCCGTGAATTATGGGAAGAAACGGGCCGCTGGGCGGTGTTTGGCCCACAAATGTTGAAAATCACTGATAGGCATGAGCGTGAATTTTGCTTTGGGCCTACGCATGAAGAAGTGATTACCGACATCGCGCGTTCAGAAATTCGCAGTTATAAACAACTTCCGCTTAACTTTTACCAAATTCAAACCAAATTCCGCGATGAAATTCGTCCGCGTTTTGGCGTGATGCGGGCGCGTGAATTTATGATGAAAGATGCTTATTCGTTTCATACTTGTTATGCGTCATTAGCTGCAACTTATCAAGGGATGCATCAAGCTTATAGCAAAATTTTTACGCGCTTAGGCTTAAAGTTTCGTGCGGTTAAGGCAGACTCTGGCGCAATTGGTGGCGACGGCTCTCAAGAGTTTCATGTGTTAGCTGATAGTGGAGAAGACGCGTTAGCTTATTGTGAAGCCTCAGATTACGCAGCAAATGTGGAGCTTGCTGAGGCAATACCTGCTCACAAATCACGTGCTGCCGCCACGCAATCTATGCAAGAAGTAGATACGCCTAAGCAAACTTCTTGCGAAGATGTGGCTAAACTATTAAATATTAGCGTTGAGCAAACAGTAAAAGCAATTGCATTGATGGCTAAAAATGCCGATGGCACCGAGCAATTTTATTTAGCGCTACTGCGTGGCGACCACAACTTAAATGAAGTTAAAACGGCTAAATTAGTTGGTCTGTCAGATTTTAGATTTGCGCGTGAAGATGAAATTAGAGCTAATTTAAATTGCCCGCCTGGTTTTATTGGCCCAGTAGGTGTGGCGGCCAATGTGACGGTGATTGCGGACAAAACCGTTGCCAATATGAGCGACTTTGTGTGTGGTGCAAACAAGCCTAAATATCACTTAAGTGGTGTGAATTTTGGACGAGATTTACCTGAGTCTTCACAAGTGGCTGATATTCGTAATGTCGTAGAAGGCGATGAAAGCCCAGATGGACAAGGTGTTTTATCACTTTGTCGCGGCATTGAAGTCGGGCATATTTTTCAGCTACGCACCAAGTATTCACAAGCCATGAGCGCGACTTACTTAGATGAAAACGGCCAAACGCAATTTATGGAAATGGGCTGTTATGGTATCGGTGTATCGCGTATTGTGGGCGCGGCGATTGAGCAAGGTAATGACGAACGCGGTATTATTTTCCCCACTAGTATGGCGCCGTTTAAGGTGGTGATTTGCCCCATTGGGTTTGATAAATCAGAAGTCGTGCAAAAAGCGGCACACAATTTGCATGATGAATTGCAAGCCTTGGGTATTGATGTTTTATTAGATGATCGAGGTGAGCGCCCAGGCGTGATGTTTGCAGAGGCTGATTTGATGGGTATTCCGCACCGCGTGGTGATTGGTGAGCGTGGCTTAGCTGCTCAAATGGTGGAATATAAAGCAAGAGTCAGTGCAGAAGCACAAGCAGTTTCTATGACGGAAATTGTCACTTTCGTGCAAAATTTAGCATGATGATTTGATAGTAGCGACAAACTTATCAATATTAGGAATGATTTTTTCAAATGCGTAAAATGATTAAAAATTTAAGCTTACTTTTTTTACTGCTAACTAGTAGTAGCTTTGCAGGGTCGCAAATTGAAGAGCCATTATCAAATAGCGTAAAAGCCATGATGCAGCGCAGCATTAGTGATAAAGCGGCACCTATGCTGATGTTTGCAAGCGCAGAAGAGGGGCAGGCATGGTTAGGTGAGATGTCTAGCCGATTGAAAAAGCGCATTCCAGATGCGGCATATCGAGAAGATGTGTTACGCACGGTACATTATGAAGCCACACGTGCAGGATTAGACCCACAAATGGTATTAGGTCTTATTCAAGTAGAAAGTGGCTTTAAGAAATATGCGGTATCGTCAGTGGGTGCGCGCGGTTTTATGCAAGTGATGCCGTTTTGGGCGCGCAGTATTGGCGCGCCAGATCATAATTTATTTTTGCTCCGTACTAATTTGCGTTACGGATGTACCATTTTAAGGCACTACATAGACATGGAACATGGCGATTTATATAGAGCATTGGGCCGATATAACGGTAGCTTAGGAAAACCACAGTATCCAAATATAGTATTAGGCGCGTGGAAGCGGAATTGGGACTACACGCCAAAAAATCTCAATAACATTATAAATACCCAAAAAATCGCGCAAAATTAGTGTTTTTTATTGCTATTTTACGGGCATCTTATTTTGATGCTCTACAAGCGGCCTAGAATGCGGCTTCCAGAGGTGATTTTTTCTCTCGAGAATTAAAACTAACAAATAGTGTTAGATTATTTTTGCACTTTAAATGCGTAATAAGTACCAAACTCACCCTCTGATTCATTCAGTACAAAAAATAGATTATTCGCATAACCTAAACCAACATAGTAATTGTTAGCATGTAGTTTTAAGGCTTTAGGCAATTCACTTTTACCCACATATTTGCCTGTAATATCAAAAACCAAAATGGCTTTATGATCAACATCTAGCAATAAGAGTTCTTCGCCTTTAATGCCAGTATAAGCTGCAAAAAGGTCACTAATATCATCAAAAGCTACTTTGGCGCCTGCTAAATCAAGCGTGATTTCACCAATTTTTTCACTTTTTTCTGGGTCAACGATAAACACTTTATTGCTACGGCCTTGTTTGGCAAAATATCGCTTATTTACCGCATCGTAAGTCGGCATGGTGCCAGCATGACCAAAAGCAGGGTTAACTTGCGAAACTTCATCTGAGGTATCTTTAAGCTCACCAGTCTCTGTTAGATTGATGGCATAAATCCCCGAATTCGGTGTGAAGCTAGCATCACTTGAAACGTTATAGGTAATGGTTTCTAATTTATTGGTGTTGGGGTTAAAGTATATCGAGCGGTTATCATAGCCAGGCCTAGCAGAACTGATATATTTGCCTGTTGCATCATAACAATGAATGAGTGACTTTGACATAGGTGCTTCTGTATCGCTCCCCATGGGCGCTAAACCACCATCTGCAATGTAGTATTTATTGAATGCTGGAATATAAGCAACGGACATCGGGCGTGAGGTAGATTTTTGCGCTAACGTGATTTTTAAAGCAACCTCAGCTTGAGGTAATATTTCGGCTTGTGCGAGGTTGCTTAGGCTATAAGCAATAGTTAATACCATTAACCAAAAAGAATTTTTTATTGTATTAAACATGAATTAATCTCCGATATATTGCTCATTATTACATTAAGGTAATTTGATGCGCCAAATTGCTTAAATTAGTCAGCATAGTGCAGTTTACGTTCACTTACGATTTACGCTCAATAAGCATGGCATCCCCATAACTAAAAAAACGATAATGATGATTAATTGCATGCTGATAAGCTTGCATGGTATTTTCAAAGCCTGCAAAAGCAGAAACCAGCATTAATAAGGTGCTTTTTGGTAAATGAAAATTAGTCAGTAATTGATCAACTACTTTAAACCGAAAGCCCGGCGTAATAAAAATAGCAGTTTCATTTTGACCCGCTTGTAAACACCCTATTTTTAAAGCGCTACTTTCAAGTGCACGCAAAGCTGTAGTGCCAACAGCGATCACTTTACTGCCTTGTGTTTTGGCTGATTGAATCAAATCTACCGTTTCTTGTGGAATAAAATATAACTCGCTATGCATTTTGTGGTCGGCAACATTTTCTACTTTTACAGGTTTAAATGTGCCAGCACCTACATGTAAAGTGACAAAGGCAATGATGATGCCTTTGGCTTTAAGTGCTTTGAGCATATTTTCATCAAAATGCAGGCCTGCGGTCGGTGCCGCCACCGCACCCGCATTTGCTGCAAATACTGTTTGATAACGTATTTCATCATCCACACTCGGCTGATGAGTAATGTAAGGTGGTAGAGGTAAGCTACCATGCTGCGCTAATAAATTAAGTACATGTTCGTCATCTGTAAAATGCAGCATGAATAAATCATCAAAGCGTTCGATGACCTCTGCATGAGTGGTACTCGCTAGAATGACATGACTACCCACTTTAGGCGCGCGCGAAGCTTTAATTTGTGCCAGAGCATGATGTGCGTCGATAACACGCTCAATCATCACTTCAATTTTCCCTCCAGTGGCTTTTTCACCAAATAATCGTGCTTTGATGACGCGTGTATCGTTCAACACTAAAACATCGCCAGCATTCAGTAAATCTAACATATTTACAAATAGACGGTCTTGCGTTTTGCCTGAGCAGCCATCTAATTGTAATAATCGACTAGCCCCTCTTGTTGCCGTCGGATGTTGCGCAATGAGCGCATCGGGTAAATAAAAATCGAAATCTTGGGTTTTCATACGTTGAATAGCTTGCTATAATAGCGAAGTCGCGATTATACAGTTAATGTTAATCTTCAAAAGCCCGGGTGGCGGAATTGGTAGACGCACGGGACTCAAAATCCCGCGCTGGCGACAGCGTGTCGGTTCGATTCCGACCCCGGGCACCATCAGTTTTAAACAACCAACCTTCAAACAATTTAGCTACACTGGCGCTGTAGTCTTAATAAGCGCTATCTTGGCCTTTAATCATCACCCAAATCGTTTTAAATATGATGTAAATATCTAACCTTAAGCTCCAGTGGCGTAGATAATCAAGATCGTAATCAATACGCGTTTGCATTTTATCCAGTGTTTCAGTTTCCCCACGGTAGCCGCTAACCTGCGCCCAGCCAGTAATGCCAGGCCTTACTTTATGGCGAATCATGTAGCCTTTAATCAACTTACGGTACATTTCATTGTGCGTGACAGCATGCGGGCGAGGGCCAACAATGCTCATGCGTCCTTGAATGACGTTAATAAACTGGGGTAATTCATCTAAAGAAGTTTTGCGTAAAAAAGCCCCGAACGATGTGATGCGACTATCTTGTTTGGTGGCTTGTTTGAGCTCACCATGGTTGTCGGTCGTGGTCATAGAACGAAACTTGTACACAGAAATTTCTTTCCCATCTAGGCCATACCGACGCTGTTTAAATATCGCTGGGCCAGTTGAGGTGAGTTTTATGCCCACAATAATGCACAGTAATAAAGGTGATAACAAAGCTAAAAGTAAAAGTGATAGCGATATATCAAAAACACGTTTTTTCATATTATCAATACCAACAATAGGCGATTCGCATATAGCTAATACTGAAATTCCACCAACATGGCCAATGCTGCCTTGAATAACATCAGCTAAAAATATGTCGGGTACGATGTAAATAGAGGCGGTCGTGTCTTTTAGGTCATCTAGTAGCTTAGTCATACGCGGTTGACTAGAGTGGCTTGATGCAATTTGGATGGCGTTCAGATAAATAACATCAATACGATGTTCTCTTACAAAATTTGGAATGTCATCAAACCGTCCTAGCAGAGGGTAGTGTAAATTTTCAGGGAGGCGTTCTGCACGTCTGTCATCAAAATAACCTACGCATGTGGTTGCGTTGTGCTGATTTTTTTGAAGATTTTCTGCTAAAGCGATACCCTGCGCATTGACTCCGACAATGATGGCTTTTTTTTGCTTGCCTTGCAGTTTAAGCACAAATGGCGCACACGCTTGTAATCCAAAAACAGCAAATATTTGACAAGCAGGGGTCAACCATAGCCAAAGAAAAATGGCTTTGGGTGGAAAGGTTGATAGGTAGCCAGTCAAAAACCCGATGATCAACATCAAACTAGCTATAAATAGCCAAGTGACTGAAATATTACGAATGACTTGCCAAGGCGGCATGTGCAGCTTAGAACTGCATGGATAGGCCATATAAAACAAGAATACAGATAAAATAAGGTAACGTGGGCTTATATGCCCTGTTGCCCAATAAGCAATCGCCAATATTACAAATGCAATCACCAATGGCTCTAAAAGTGATTCTGTGTTGTATAAAATATTATCGCGGCCAGCCGCTAATCCAGAACCGCTGCGAATAGGGGGCGTAATTTGTTGTTTATTCATCAAATTGACTTGTAGTTACATCAAAATATTGATTGATTAGATTAAATAACTATCATATCATATTGATAATGTTAAATTTAAATAAAAATATGTATTCTGACCTAGAGTTTTTAGGTAGTGCTGAAAGGTATGTCGAGAGCCTTAGAGGTGTTATTGAGCATATCAAGCTGTTTGAGGACTTTAGTTTTGAGGAAATCAAGACATTAAGCTTCTATTTACATTGTTACCGCGCGCCTGCAAACTACACCTTGCTAGAAGAGGGCGCGGAGGGTGATTATCTTGTGCTGATATTAAGAGGCTCAGCGCGCGTTGATAAACTGGTATTTAAGCAAGGCATCACTAAAATTGCGGATGTAAAAATAGGTGCAGTGCTTGGTGAGATGTCGTTAATCGACGGTCGCCCGCGTTTTGCAAGTTGCGTTACAACAGAAGCAACGGATTTTGCAGTACTCACGCACGACGCGCTGAATGAGGTTTTAGTACACCATTCGCGATTAGGCAATAAATTTTTGTTAGTGCTTTTACAGTTGATGGCACAGCGCTTACGCGAAACGAGCGATAAATTTTTATCTGGTGGACTTAGCGTTGTTGTATAGCAACTGACTTAGATTAAAGTGGAGTTAAAATGATGTTTCAGCCAAATCAACAGAGGTATCAGAAGCTAAAAGTGAGTCTTGCAGTCAATTGGGCGGTGAGCTTCATGACCTTAACGGCGTTATCGAGCCTCCTTAGCCCAGCGCTGACTTATGCGGATGAGCAAGACCCGCTAAATTTTATTGCGGGCGTATCTCGGCTGCACGATGATAACCTTTTTAGATCTGCCAATAATGAACGCTCAGAAAATATTACGTCGGCTTATGCGGGCATTCGTTTAGATAAGCAATATGCGCAACAACGCTTTAAGCTGGACTTTACCTTAACGGCGAATCGTTATCAAAATTTCGATGTACTTAATTTTAATTCTAAAAACTATGCTGCTGCTTGGTTATGGACGCTAACGCCTTTTCTAACAGGAACAATTTCATTAGATCGCAATGAAACACTGAATAGCTTTCAAGATTATCAAGGTGGAGCAAATCTCGCTAATATTCGAAATATAAGAATTGCTGAGACGCAGCATTTTGAAGCGGACTATTCACCACATAACATATGGCATCTATTGGGCGGTTACACACGCACAACACAATCAAATAGCAATAACAGCAGCTCGTTTGTTGGGCAGGATAGCTTTGTATCAAATTCGGCCGATGCAGGTGTTCGGTACAATTTTAGTTCTGGTAGCTCGGTAACCACCATGGGTCACCTGCGCCAAGGGGATTATCAAGACAGGCAGTTTACAGCAGGCAATGCATTTGATAATGCCTACAGCGAACAAGAGGTAGAAACAAAGCTTGATTGGATTTTGTCGGGTAAATCACGCTTAGGTGCGCGTGCTGCTTATGTATCGCGTGATCATGACCATTTGGCCAACTGGGATTATTCAGGTTTGGAAGGTAATGTCGACTTTAGCTGGTCACCCACCGCAAAAATTAAGCTTGTTGTGTCAGCTGCAAGTGACTTGTCGACGTATCAAACATCTGATAGTAGTTATACGCGAAATACGTCAATCGGCATTAAGCCAATGTATGAGGTAACCAGTAAAATAACCATGAATGCGCATGCGGATATTGCTAAACGTTCATTTTTAGGGAATGGTTATTTAACAGGTACTGATCGTGCCGATTGGACAAAATCAGCAGGTGTGGGGGTTGACTGGATGCCAATACGCAACTTAAGTGTTGGTGGTAATTTAGAGCGTAGCAGCCGAAATTCCAATAAGGATATATTTGATTACACGGACACCACCGCTAGTGTTAATGCGAATCTATTTTTCTAGCATCAATATCAGCCAAAATTAGTTATTTTGACTAATAAGCGTTCGAGTTTAAAAGCGCGGCTAAATTTTAGTTTGGTACTGTGCTTGGCTTTCTTTTGCTTAATATCAAGCAAAGCGCAAGCCGCTAACCATGACATAGCGGATCATAAAAACGGCCTTTCGGCTGACAATGTCGCCTTAGTGATTAATGACGCAGATGCTAATAGCGTTAAAGTGGGCGAATATTATCGCGTGGCTCGTAACATTCCTAATAAAAATATTGTGCATGTCAATATCGCTAACCCTTCAACTAAATTAACAGTTAAAGCATTTAGTCGACTAAAATGGGAGATTGATTCTCAATTGCATGCTGAAGAGCAAGTGATACTGTTGGCTTGGACTAGCCCTTATGCGGTGGAATGCAACTCCATTACCGCTGCAATGACCTTTGGTTATGATGCTGCGCAATGTAAAAACACTTGTGCCAGTGGTAAACAAAGCCCTTATTTTAATTCAAATGTTACAAAGCCATTTAGTGAGCTAGGTATTCGGCTAACAATGTTACTGCCTGCAGATTCAATTAAGCGCGCAAAGGCTGTGATTGATCATGGCGTGCAAAGTGGTGCTGGAGTGTTTAGATCAACAGCCTACTATTTAACCACTTCAGATGTCAACCGTAATAGCCGAGCTATCTATTTTCCAGCCAATGGCTTGCAGATACCACATACTGGTTTGGCGGTGATGAATATTAACTCTGATAAATTAGTTGGGGCGCAAGATGTGATGATTTACCAAACGGGATTGGTTTCGGTCGATGGCTTAGAGACACTAGGTTTTCTTCCAGGAGCGCTTGCGGATCACTTAACCTCGTTTGGGGGAGATTTGCTTGGAACAGGACAAATGAGCATCTTGAAATGGCTGGATGCGGGTGCAACGGCGAGTTATGGAAACGTTTCAGAGCCTTGCAATTATTGGCAAAAATTTCCCAATCCTGCCGTTTTATTGAAATGGTATGCGAGTGGAGCTACAGCAGTGGAAGCCTACTGGAAAAGTGTAGCTTGGCCAGCCCAAGGCTTATTTGTGGGCGAACCGTTAGCAGCGCCATACAAGCAACCTTAATCAATGATAGTAGTTGTTGAACCAATTTAAGCGGCTGTACTCAGTAAAGCTATTGTTGGTGAGTAGTGTGTGCTATTAGCTCAACTAGGCACAAGGTTTAATTGCGAAATTGATAGTAAAATGCAACAATAACAGATGCTTAAATATTTTTAATATAACTTTCAGCTTTATACAAGGATTGCAAATGGATTTCAAGGGTACATTCTCTACAACAAAATCAACAACTCACCTCACGAAAGCGGTGATTTTATTGGCTGGACTTACGCTACTAGCGTCATGTGGAAAAAAAGCAGCTGAAGGTGGGGATGATGTTGAGGCCAAAGTAGGGCAGTCTATTGTGCGCGTTAATAATGATGAAATTACCATACATCAATTAAATGCAGAACTGCAGCGCGCAAATGTTCAGCCAGATCAACAAGAAGCTGCTAGCAAGCAAATTGTTAAATCTTTGATTGATCGCCAAATACTTGAGCAAGAAGCTATTAAGGCACAATTAGACCGTAACCCCAACGTTATGCAGGCCATTGAAAGTGCAAAATCACAAATACTCGCGCAAGCATATTTAGAAGGCAAAGTACCCGCAGTTGCGCCAACGCAAGCAGAAGTTGATACGTATCGAACACAGCACCCAGAAATATTTGCAAATCGCAAAGTGTATGTGATGGATGAAGCTGCTTTTACAGTAGATGCCGCTAACGTGCAGTCTGTGCAAGACTTAAGTAAAGTGGCTAAAACGGTAGAAGATGTGACCGCATGGTTAGATTCACATCATATTAAATATACACGAAATAATACTGCCCACGCAGCAGAATCTTTGCCAGCCGAATTGTTAGAAAAATTTAACAAGATGGTTGTAGGTGACTTGATTTTCATTAATGGAAATGGTCGTACTTTAGTGGGGCGCATGGTAGAGATTAAAGATATGCCTATATCAGATGCTGATGCTAAGCCGTTGGTTGAACGTATATTAGCTGGTGACAAACGTAAAAAAGCGGCTGAAGCAGAAATGGCGCGTCTTCGTAGTGCGGCAAAAATTGAGTATCTTAACAAAAAATTTGAATCTGCTAATGTTACAGGGCCTACCACACCTGAAGCTACACCAAGTGCCGCAGTGGAGCAGACGCAGCCTGTAGCAAACGGCGCAACAGCTACGCAAGATAAAAGTATTGAAAAAGGCTTATCAGGCCTTTAACTAGCCAGAATTCGAGCGTGATTTTGGGAGACTGAGTAATTCTGTTAAAATGACCACCTGAAATGCAAAGAGGAGTAATAATGCGGCACTTTATATCAGCTATATTGTTTCTAGTGATTAGTTTTTGGTTTAACACAGCTTCCGCGGTTGAGCCTAACTATATTTTAGGTGCGGGCGATGTCTTAAAAATTACCGTTTATAGCAACCCAGACTTATCGTTAGATACGCGTGTTTCTGAAGCGGGTTTAATTACTTATCCGCTAATTGGGCAGGTGATGGTGGGCGGACTTACGACCTTTGCTGCTGAGAAACGGATCGCAGGGCTACTTGAAAGCCGAGGTTTTATTAAAGAGCCTCAAGTGAACATTCTGGTTGCCCAGTTTCAGAGTAAGTTAGTTTCTGTGCTAGGTAGCGTGCAAAAACCAGGACGATACCCGCTAGAACGCACCACGACTTTAGCTGATTTGCTTGCGCTCGTTGGCGGCACAACCCCTGATGGCTCTGATTTAATTACCGTAACTTCATCTACTGGCAAAAAAGAATACGATCTACATAAACTTGTTGATGAGCCAGGTGGGCTCAAAAGCATTGTTTTAAATGGGGGTGAAGTGGTTTTTGTTCACGCGCGTGACGTATCTGTAATGGGGCAAGTCAATCGCCCAGGTAAATACGCAGTCGTTAGTGGTGTTCGTACAGTTGCAGATTTCCTCTCTGTGGCGGGCGGCGTGACGGCCACAGGTTCAGATAAGGTAACCGTAACAACGGTAAAAGATGGTAAATTAAATCGCTTTGTGGTTGATGTCGATGATTTATTTCGAACTGGGGATGACGCAAGCAACATAGAGCTCTCAAGTGGTGATAGTGTCTATGTGCCACGTGCACCTATGGTTTATGTTTATGGCGAAGTGCAGCGTCCAGGATCCTTTCGTGTGGAACGAGATATGACCGTAATGCAGGCGCTTTCCGTAGCTGGCGGAACGACCGCCCGCGGAACCCAACGTAATATCAAGTTGAATCGGCGTAACGCAAAAGGTGAAATTATGCAGTTGTTTCCAGCACTTACTGATCTTGTGCAACCAGATGATGTGCTTTATATACAAGAAAGCCTTTTTTAAGGATTAAACATGAGTTTTACACAGTTTCTCCTTATTCTTAAGGCACGTTTTTGGATCATACTCACGACCTTTTTAATTGTGGTCATATCAACACTTGTGGTTAACTTATTTGTGTTGAAAAAAAGCTACACCGCTACAACCTCACTGGTATTGAATTATAAAGGCATGGATCCTGTCACAGGTGTGGTGTTGCCAGCACAGTTAATGCCTGGTTATATGGCAACACAAACAGATATTATCAATAGTCGAAATGTGGCAATAAAAGTGGTTGATTTGCTTAAATTTGCTAATAGTCAATCTGCAATTGACCAGTTTAACGCAGCTACTAAAGGTAAAGGTGAAATACGAGATTGGTTCGCCGATCTGCTACTAGCCAAGCTAAACGTAAAGCCATCTAAAGAGAGTAGTGTCATTGAGTTGTCTTTTACAGGAGCTGACCCTGATTTTTCGGCAGCGGTGGCAAATGCATTTGCTGCAGCTTATATGCAGACGAGCCTATCTTTAAAAGTTGACCCCGCAAAAAAAGCGGCTGATTTCTTAAGCGAGCAGACAAAGTCTTTACGTATTGATTTAGAGGCGTCACAAGCAAAAATGTCTAAATTTCAACAGGAAAAAAGTATTACTGGTGTCATGGGTAACGGAGATGTAGAGGCCGCACGTCTGAATGATCTATCTTCACAGTTAGTGGCTGTACAGGCGCAAGTTATTGAAGCCAATTCACGCGCAAAAAGTGGGGGAGCAAACTCTTCAGACGTGGCATCAAACCCGATTGTACAAAACCTGAAAATAGAAATAACTCGTGCAGCAGTTAAGCTTACTGAGCTTTCGAAAAGAGTTGGCCCAAGTCACCCGCAATATACCTCTGCAAAAACCGAGCTAGATCAATTGAACAGTGAATTGGCGCAAGCGGTTCATAACGTTGACAGTACGGTAAGTGATACTGCTAGAGTTTATCAGCAGCGTGCAGCTGAAATTAAAGCTGCATTAGCAGCTCAAAAAGAAAAAGTGCTTAAATTAAATTTTTACAAAAATGATTTAATGCTTTTACAAAGAGATGTAGATAATGCCCAGCGAGCGATGGACGCAGCAAGTCAACGATTCACTCAGGCGAGTATAGAAGGTAATGCCAACCAAATCGATGTGGCTGTGTTAAATCCCGCAACACCACCTCAAGCTAAGGCTAGCCCCAAGACATTCTTAAATGTGTTTTTGTCTATAATAATCGGTAGTATTTTAGGAATAGGGTTTGCGTTGCTAGCTGAAATGCTAGATAGACGAGTGCGTAGCCGTGATGATATTAGCGACTTGCTTGAAGTACCAGTATTTGCCATCATTGATGGAAAGTCGGTTATAAGTTCAAGCAAAAAGTTATCTAGCTCTCCATTCCGCCTACTAAAAGCGCATTGAAAGATTAATTATGCAAAATAAAATATTTAATCCTTCAAATAGTGCAATTTCAATTAACGCCGCAAGAACAGGTAAGATTGGTAGATTACTTATTCAGCAAGGTAAAATATCAACCGAAGATGTTGATAAAATTCTAGCTGCTCAAGAAAAATATGGATTACTGTTTGGAAATGCCGCAGTAAAGTTAGGCTTAATCACAGAAATGGATGTTAAGCAGGTACTCGCATTACAATTTAACTATCCTTATTTACAGACTGGACAGAGTCAATATAGCAGTGAGTTAGTGGCAGCCTATCAGCCTTTTAGTCAGCAGGTTGAGGCGTTAAGGGCGTTACGTAGTCAGTTAATGATGCGTTGGTTTAATGAGAGTAATAAGGCGCTGGCTATCGTAACGCCGAACCGTGGCGAAGGTGGAAGTTATCTAGCGGCTAATCTCGCCGTCATGTTTTCTCAGCTGGGAGAACGAACACTGTTGGTTGATGCAAATATGCGTAATCCTAGGCAACAAGCAATTTTTAACATCAAAGAAACGCGCGGGCTATCAGATATTATTGCAGGTCGCGCAGGCATAGATGCCGTTAATCAGATAGAGTTTTTTGACGATCTGTCTGTTGTGACGGCTGGGACAATACCTCCAAATCCGCAAGAGTTACTTAACCGCGCTAGTTTTACTTACTTTATGAATCAAGCAGCTAGTCAGTATGATGTCGTGATTGTAGATACTGCACCAGCAACAGAAAGTGCCGATGCTCAAGCTGTAGTAGCGCGTTGTGGGGGAGCTTTAATTGTATCTAGGTTAAATCGTACACGTTTGGCGGATGTGACAGAGGTCAGAAATCAAATTGTGGTTACTGGTGCGCAAGTAGTGGGTGCAGTGATAAATGATTTTTAGGGTTTAGCATGAGTCAATCATTAGTACAAAAAAACAAAGGTTTACCAGTTTGGCTAGCCGAGTGGGGGCCAGTTATAGTAGGTCTTTTTGCCTTATACATTCCAACGTACTATAGCTTGTTCACAGGTGTTTGGAATACGGACGATCAACGTCATGGACCCATTGTGCTAATGGTGGTGCTTTTTTTATTTTGGCAAAACCGTGACCAAATCATTAAAAGTCCTTCAACTGCAACAAATATTACTAAGCCTATTTTAGGCTCAATTGTACTTTTAGTTGGTTTGTTTGCCTACGTTATTGGCCGTTCGCAAGAGATTCCAGTGTTAGATATAGGCTCTCAAGTATTAGTGTTGTCAGGTATTTTTTTGCTGATGCGCGGCCCATCAATGCTCAAATCTATGTGGTTTCCACTGTTCTTTATCTTGTTTATGATACCACTGCCAGGAGTGCTTATTTCGGCAGTCACTATGCCCATGAAAATGGCCGTATCTTATGTAGCAGAGCATGTATTGTTTTGGTTTGGATACCCAATTGCTAGAACAGGCGTAATTTTACAAATCGGACAGTATCAACTATTAGTGGCCGATGCCTGTGCTGGCATGCATACATTAATTTCCTTAGAAGCACTTGGTCTGCTATACCTTAACTTAGTGAAGCATAACTCTTTATTTCGGAATGTCACTTTAGCGATTTTAATTATCCCTATTTCATTTACAGCCAATGTGATTCGAGTGATGGTGCTTACGTTAGTCACCTATTATTTTGGCGATGCTGCAGGGCAAGGCTTTGTGCACGGTTTTGCTGGCATGGTGTTGTTTGTGGTTGCACTTGTTTTAATCATGAGCGTGGATTCACTACTTCAGCTTGTTGCAAAACGCCTAAATAAACGCCAAGTAGCTCCATTGGCTTCTAGCGAAGAAGCTTTTCCAATTACGGTGCCAAATAAATAGCATGAAAGTACCTAATAAAAGTTTGTGGATTGGCTTGGCCTTAATAGCCGCTTTTTGGGTGGCTATTGTCCTTAAGCCAACGCAACTTACAGCTGCTCTGGGGCCTAAAGTCAATTTGGAGCAAATGATTCCTGAGCAGTTTGGAAAATGGAAAGTTGATAAAAGCATTGTGCCAGTAGAAGTTAGCCCAGATATTAAAGAGAGCCTAGATAAGCTTTATAGCCAAGTATTATCAAAAACGTATATCAATGAGGATGGCAAAAGAATTATGCTATCGATTTCTTATGGTGGCAATCAGGGAAATGACGAGTATCAGGTGCATCGCCCAGAGTATTGTTATGTCGCACAAGGATTTGAATTACAAGATGTTGGCGAGCAGCTGCTTCAGCTTTCTGGCGCAAAAATTGCTGTTAGAAGGCTAGAAGCTAAGCAAGGTGCCAGAATTGAACCGATCACTTATTGGATAACAATTGGAGATCAAGCAACTTTGCCAGGTCTTCGGCGCAAAATTGCTCAGCTTAAGTATGGCTTAACTGGAAAAATCCCAGATGGTATGCTGGTTAGAGTCTCGTCTATTTCTAGCAATAGACAAGAGGCTTATCAGTTGCAAGACAGTTTTATAAATCAAATGCTAGATGTTGTATCACCAGAGTATAGATCTAAAATTATAGGAAAGTTTTAAAATGTCGAATCAAAATAAACAAAAAGTAGCATTAATTACAGGTATTACTGGCCAAGACGGCGCTTATCTAGCCGAATTTTTACTCAAAAAAGGCTATATCGTCCATGGTCTAAAACGTCGTTCATCACTGTTTAATACAGACCGCATTGACCACCTTTACCAAGACCCGCACGTTTCAAATCGTAATTTAGTATTGCATTACGGAGACTTAACAGACTCTACTAATTTGATACGAATTATTCAGCAAACGCAGCCTGATGAAATTTATAATTTGGCGGCCATGAGTCATGTGAGTGTCAGCTTTGATACGCCAGAATACACAGCTAATGCTGATGGCATTGGTACTTTGCGTATTTTAGAGGCGATCCGTATTCTTAAATTAGAAAAGAAAACGCGTTTTTATCAAGCATCAACCTCTGAGCTTTACGGTTTGGTACAAGAGACTCCGCAAAAAGAGACCACACCGTTTTACCCACGCAGCCCTTATGCCGTGGCTAAAATCTATGGTTATTGGATTACAGTTAACTATCGTGAAGCCTATGGCATGTATGCTTGCAACGGTATTTTGTTTAATCACGAAAGCCCAATTCGCGGAGAAACTTTTGTTACGCGTAAAATCACCCGTGCCTTAGCGCGTATTAAGCTTAACCTGCAAGAATGCTTGTATTTAGGCAATATAGACGCTTTGCGCGATTGGGGTCATGCGCGTGATTACGTTGAGATGCAATGGTTAATGTTGCAGCAAGAGCAAGCTGAAGACTTTGTGATTGCTACAGGCGTGCAATATAGTGTGCGCCAATTTGTAGAAACCGCTGCCAAAGAATTAGGCATTCAAATCACTTGGCAGGGAAAAGAGCTTGACGAGGTAGGCATTGATCAAAATGGTAAAGTAATTGTGAAGATTGACCCGCGTTACTTCCGTCCAACTGAAGTTGAAACACTATTGGGTGACCCAACCAAAGCCAAGGAAAAATTGGGCTGGGTGCCAAAAACGACTTTCCATGAGCTAGTGACCGAAATGGTACGTGAAGATTTGAAATCCGCCGAGCGCGATGAACTGGTGAAAAAACACGGCTACACCGCTTACGATTATCACGAATAGTGACAAAAAAGAGGGGCTAAAAACCACCTGTTTTTAGGTGAAATTGTAGCCTATCTTATTTCGATGCTCTGCAAGCCGCATGCAGACTGGCTTGCAGAGCATTATTTTTCTCTCGATGAATTTTTGGCCTAAATTTAACTTATTTAAAACCCCGCTATTCTTAATCCATTTTTTGCAAATTGAATAGTATTCAGCACTGATAAAAATCATGAAAATCACCATCAAAGATTTAATGCAAAGTAGTGGGGTGCAATTTGGCACCAGCGGTGCGCGTGGCTTAGTGACTGCCATGACGGATAATGTTTGTTTTGCTTACACTTTAGCTTTTTTACAAGCCATTAACGCCCAAAAAGGCACACGCATTGCACTCGCAACAGACTTGCGCCCTAGCAGCCCGCAGATTGCTGCTAGCATTGCTGCGGCTATTGAGCACGCTGGTTTGCAGGTAGATTATTGCGGCGCTATTCCAACACCAGCTTTAGCCTATTACGCGCAAGCGCAGGGTATCGCGGGCATTGTGGTGACAGGTAGCCACATTCCGTTTGATCGCAATGGCATTAAATTTTATAGCGCAACGGGTGAAATTACCAAGCAAGATGAAATCAATATTAGTCAAGCTGAGGTTGAGTTACCATTTAATGGCCTAACAATCACGCTGCCTCAAGTCAATCAAGCGGCACAATTAAGCTACATTAGCCGCTACTTAGATTATTTTCCTGCCCATATTTTTGCAGGGCTGCACATCGGTTTTTACCAACACTCTAGCGTGGCACGAGACTTGCTAACCACGTTATTAGAAAAATTAGGCGCAACCGTCACGCCATTGGACAGAACCAATGAGTTTGTTCCGCTGGATACTGAGGCTGTAGCCCCAACAGATATAGCACGCGCCAAAAACTGGGCGGCAGAACATCAATTTGACGCGATTATTTCAACTGATGGCGATGCAGACCGCCCATTAATTGGCGATGAAAATGGTCAGTGGTTACGTGGTGACATTGTTGGCTTGTTGTGCGCGCAATACTTGCAAGCGCAAGCCGTAGCAACGCCTGTGAGCTGCAATACCAGTGTGGAAAAATGTGGTAGTTTTGCAAAAATCAAGCGTACACGAATAGGCTCGCCCTATGTGATAGAAGGTATGGAGCAACTGCAGGCTGAGGGCGAACAAAGCATCGTTGGCTTTGAGGCGAACGGTGGCTTTTTATTAGGCACTCACTTGCAAAGTGGTGCAAAAACGTTGGCACCTTTAAAAACGCGTGATGCTGTTTTGCCCATACTAGCGATTATCGCCATGGCAAAAGAAAAAAACTGCAAAATCTCTCATCTATTACAGCATTTACCCGCGCGTTTTACCGCTAGTGACCGTTTGCAGGCATTCCCTACACAAATCAGCCATGCCTTATTGCAAAGCTTTGCAGAAAACCAGGCCACATTAAATGACTTGCTCAAGCCGCTAGGCGGGGCGTACCAACAAATAGAGCAAACTGATGGTTTGCGCATTACCTTAAATAATGGCGAAATCGTCCATTTCCGCCCATCTGGCAATGCGCCAGAGCTACGTTGCTATGCTGAGGCTGAAAGCCAAGCGGATGCAGATGAATTGGTGCGTTTAGCGCTAAGTGAAATTAAAAATAGGCTATAATTATCATTAACTTATGTATGGTTAGAAAGATATGAAACTTAACTCAAAAATATATGTGGCAGGCCACCGAGGTTTAGTGGGCAGCGCGATTGTACGCAACTTGCAAGCCAAAGGTTACACCAACATTATCACGCGTACCCATGCCGAGCTTGACCTAATCAGCCAGCAAGCCACTGCCGATTTTTTTGCACAAGAGCGCCCTGATTATGTGTTTTTAGCGGCGGCAAAAGTGGGCGGCATACACGCCAATAATGCTTACCCAGCAGCGTTTATTTATGACAACTTAGCCGTTCAAAATAACGTCATTCACTCCGCTTATAAAAATAACGTTACGCGCTTAATGTTTTTGGGCTCAAGCTGTATTTACCCAAAACAAGCGCCGCAACCCATGACAGAAAACTGCTTGCTGACTGGGCCGTTAGAATCCACCAACCGCCCTTATGCTTTAGCAAAAATTGCTGGCATTGAAATGTGCTGGAGCTACAACCGCCAATATGGCACCCAATATTTAGCCGTCATGCCAACCAATTTATATGGCCCAGGTGATAATTATCACCCAGAAAATAGCCATGTTATCCCAGCGCTCATTCGTAAATTTCATGAAGCAAAAGTGAATAAGGCAAGCGAAGTGGTTGTATGGGGCACAGGCACGCCAAAGCGTGAATTTTTATATAACGAAGACATGGCAGATGCTTGCGTTTATCTGATGAATTTGCCAGATAACCAATACCAAAGCCTATTAGGCAGTGATGAATTTGCCACAGGCAAGTTTGAGCCACCTTTGGTGAATATTGGTTATGGTGAAGACATCACCATCAAACAGCTTGCGGAAACTGTAAAACAGGCCATCGGCTACACAGGCAATATTGTATTTGATACCACAAAGCCAGATGGCACCATGCGCAAATTGATGGATGTGAGCCTGCTGAGTAAAATGGGCTGGAAAGCTAGAGTGACCCTTGCGAAGGGCTTAGAAGTGGCCTACAACGATTTTTTAGTAAAATGAAGATAAATGTAAATTTTATGGTGTTCAAATTTTTTTAGTGCTATTGGCGTATATGATAATTACATAGAGTTAAAACTAAGCCAAAGAGAAAATATGATCGAAGCCAATTTAGATTCAGTTGAAAATGAAATTAAAAAATCACTAGCAGGCAGAAAAATATACTTTACTACATCATGGGATGATGGTGCGCTTGATGATATTAAGTTGGTCGAGTTGGCGAAAAAGCATGATGTACCCATCATGTTGTTTGTTTGCCCAAAGTATCGAAATCGCCCTACTTTAACCGTTGAGATGTTACGTCAGTTAGCAGGCTATTGTGAGATTGGTTCGCATACAATGAATCACCAGCCTATTGATAATTGCTCAGTAGAGGTTGCAATAGAAGAAGTGACTTCAGGCAGAAAATATCTTGAAGATGCTTTGAGTCAAAAGGTGCCAGATTTCTGTTTGGTTGGAGGGCGTTATAATGATGAAAATCTGGCGGCAATTAGTGCGCTTGTGCGTAGTGTTCGCACTACGGGGGCATTTTCGTTTAAACGCCCAATGAGTCGCCATTTTATAGTACCTTCGCTTCAAATTCGGTATGAGAGAAACACACATCCCGCAAAAACTTTATATGAAGCATTTAAAAATTTAAAACTAGCAGGATTTAGTCAGGTACTAAAAGAAGCTGGAATAGGTGTATGGCAAAAAGATATGATAAAAATGGTATCTAAATTGACTAATGAACAGGATGTTTACTTACATCTTTGGGGGCACTCATGGGATGTAGCAAAACAAAATGCTTGGTCAGAGCTTGAAGAATTATTCTTGCTACTTAAGGCTATTGATGCAAAGCCATTAAAATACTCTCAGTTTATTGACCGAAGATGGCGAACAAGCAATATGAGTATATCTGCCGATGGTTCTGGTTTTGTTGAAAGAAGAAGTTTGCTTGAATGATAAATCAATTCGAAGTTAATAATGTTACAGTTAAACAAGTACGCAGTGAACTTTTTCAAGCATTCTGTCATGTTTTAGAGCGCGCTAAGATACCTTACGTGATTTTGTCTGGTTACGAAGGCTATCCAGATGATATTAGCTCTGACGTAGACTTCATGGTGAGTGAGAGTGATTTTTGCAAGTTACCCACTTTATTTTCCCAACCAGAATTGTTTCATGGGGCTAATTTAGTGCAACTTTTACGTCATGAAACAACGGCGTGCTATTTTATATTAGCCAAGTCCGTCGGCTCTAAAATTGCATTTTTACACCCAGATTCAGCAACTGATTTTCGCAGAGGGCGACTTTGGCAGATAGCTGAAGATGTGCTTTCAACTAAGCGTCAACATCCACTGGGTTTTTGGATTCCTGCTGCGGCAAAAGAGTTCGAGTACTACCTAATAAAGCGTATTGATAAAGAGTCTGTTTCATCAAATCATTGGAGCAGACTAAGTAGGTTGTTTAAAGAAGACCGATGGGGTTGTACGGAAATATTAAAGTTGCGTCTTAACAATCAACTAGCTTCAGTAGTATCCTCTGCGCTTGAAAATAATAATGTTGATATGCTCAATCAAATTGCACCAGAACTAAAATTGCCACTGATGGCCTCTGCAAAAATTGAGCCCATTTATAAAAGGCTCTTATCCCATTTGTTAGACATTAAAAGAAAAATTGGTCGTATTTTTCAACCTACAGGGTTAATTATTGCAGTGCTTGGCCCAGATGGAAGTGGAAAAACCACGGTAATAGAGCATTTGGAGCATGAGTTAGCTCAGGCTTTTCGTAAAGTATTGCGCTTTCATTTGAGGCCGCATTTTGGCAAAAATGGCACTGGGAGAGGGATTGTTGTGAACCCCCATGCGTCTCCACCGCGCAATTGGATGGCAGGGGTAGCAAAAATGGTACTTTTTCTGACGGATTATTGGGTTGGTTATTTATTCAGAATTTACCCAGCAAAGATACAATCAACGCTAATTATTTTTGATCGTTACTTTCACGATATGGTGGTGGACCCAAAACGTTATAGACTACCAGCAAAATTTGGTTTAACTAAATTATTTTCTGTGCTAATTCCCGAGCCTGATTTATGGATAATTTTGGAGGCTTCTCCAGCCTCATTAGTTGCACGTAAAAATGAAATTGACATTAAAACAGCCAAGACTTTATCGATAGGTTATCGAGAAGTTCTCAAGAACAAATCAAATGTTATGTTAATTAACACTGAAATAGGGATTGAAGAAACATTGGCAGCAGCAAACAGTTACATTCTAGAACACTTGAAAGATCGAACCGAGCAAAGACTACGCAGTTCAATTTTAAATTCTAAAGTAATTTAGCTAGGAAAACACATATGGAATTTTATTCAAAAACTTCAGAAATAATTAAGTTATGTAAAGGTAAAAAAGTTTTACATTTGGGCTGTGTGGGGTTTGCAGATTTACCTACAGAAGCTCGAATTGCGCAAGCCAAAAACTCATTACATCATACATTATCGCAATGCTCAACGGTAACAGGTATCGACTACAGCAAGGATGCTATAGAGTTTTTCCAGGTACACAATGTATTTGACAATGTAGTATTTGGCGATGCCGAGAGGCTTTCTGATGTAAATATTAGTGATAAATTTGATGTTGTAGTCATTGGAGATCTGATTGAGCATTTATCAAACCCAGGGCTCATGTTAGAAGGCGTTAAGCGCTTTTGTGACAGTAATAGCTTAATTATTGTTACTACGCCAAACTCATTTGGCGTACTTGCATTTGTTCGGTATTTAATAGGTAAATTTAAAGAAGGTGCTGAACATGTGATGTGTTTTAACAACCAAAACATTAAAACTATGCTTGAAAGAAATGGCTACAGCGTAAAAGCTATTGATACTTGTTACCAAGACTTTGCGCAAGGTTATGGATTATTTTTTAAGGTAGGAGTCTTAGTGTTCAGAACTTTTCCTAGCATTGGTGGCACCTTATTTGTAAAAGCAAAAATGGGTGATAAGTGAAAATATTATTATCCGCATATGCATGTGAACCTAATAAAGGCTCAGAGCCTGGCGTGGGTTGGTTGTGGGCGCTTGCTTTAGTCCGCTGCGGACACGAAGTGTGGGTGATTACCCGTCATAATAATCAAGCTTCAATAGAGCAAGCTGTGGCGAAATTGGATGAACAATATATTTCAAATTTACATTTTTTATATTACGACACGCCCAATTGGATATTACGTTGGAAAAAAAGCGCATTAGGCGTTCAACTATATTATGCATTATGGCAAAAAGGTATTTTGGCCTTAGCTAGGGATGCACATGCGACTCATCATTTTGATGTTTCTCATCATTTAACTTTTGGTGTTTGGCGGCAGCCAACCGAGCTACATAAACTCGGCATACCTTGTATTTTTGGGCCAGTCGGTGGTGGTGAAGATGCGCCGTGGCAATTGGTGCATGGTATGCCAAGTTTTACATCAATTTTTAGAGAGTATTTGCGTTATCTAGTGAATGTTGTTTCTTTACTTAATCCAAAATTACGTAGTTGTTTAAAAGAATGTTTTTTAGTGGTATCAAAAACGCAAGAAACTGCAGATTGGGTAAAAAAAGCAGGGGTAAACAGCTTAGTTTCTCTTGAAATTGGTATCAATCCAGACCGAATTACTAGCAACACTTTATTACCCATTAAAGGTAAATTAAGATGTATGTATGCAGGGCGCTTAATCAGTATGAAAGGTATACATTTAGCGCTTGAAGCTGTAGCAGAAGCGCGTAAAAATGGCATAGATGCAACTTTTACCATTGTTGGGGATGGCCCATTATTAGGCTACTTTAAGCAAAAAGTGATTGCCTTAGGTATTAGTGACCAAGTGCTATTTGCGGGGCAGTTAAATCAAAAAGCGTTATTTGCAAAATATTGTGAGCATGATGTGCTGGTGTTCCCTAGCCTGCATGACTCTAGTGGCAACGTGGTGTTAGAAGCCTTTGCTCATAGTTTACCAGTACTATGCCTAAATTTAGGTGGGCCAAATGTATTAGTAGATGACACATGTGGACGAGCCATAAATGTGCAAGACTTAACGCAACAGAACGTAGTCTCAAAGCTCTCCAATGCAATTGTAGAGCTTGCAAGTAGCCCAGAATTAATACAAAAAATGAGGGAAGGTGCGCATACTAGGGCGCTAGCGTACTCTTGGGATGACGCGGTAAATAGAGTTTATGCGCAAGTGGAAAAATGTTAATAAGAAGTATTGAGTTGATGAAACGAATTCCGTCACATTGGATTGGATTAGGCGACCAAGTGCTGGTGAGCGGTAGCAATTTTTTGATAGGTATCATACTTGCACGTGTTTTTGGTGTTCAAGTTTTCGGTTTATATGTTATTGCTACTACATTTTTGTTATATGCCAATACCTTTCAGTCATCTCTGGTAGTTTCACCCATGATGACTGCAGTTCCGCATGAACTAGATGAAGTTAGGCGGCAGGAATTATTGTCAGGTTTTTTTGGGTACGCGCTAATTTTAAGCTTGTTAACTGTAATGGGTATTGCGTTGGTCTCCTACGTGTTAGGCGAAGTATTACCAAACCTACGGCTTGGAGATAACTTTTGGCCTCTTTTGCTGGCTATTCTTGGTTTTCAGCCACAAGATTGGTTACGGCGGGCTTTATATGCACAGCAGAAAATGGCCAGTGTTCTTTTGTTAGACTTTTTGGCCTATGGTATGCAATTGCTAAGCTTGGTAATACTTTATTTTCAACAGGCTCTTACCCCAGCAACCGCACTTTCATCAATGGGTGCTGTTTTCTTTTTATCTACTATACTAATGTTATTTAGTAACCGAATTAAACCGAGTTACAAGCAGGCTGTGGATGTTGTAAAAACACATTGGCGAGGCAGTCGTGATTATTTTTTAGCTTGGCAATTGCAATGGGCTGGGAGCCAAGGGGTAATTTTGGTAGGGGGAGGTGCTTTAGGGCAAGAGGTTATTGGTGCGATTCGAGCCATACAAAATTTGACCGGCCCTTTAAACATCATATTTCAATGGATGGATAATGTGATACCTGTGCGGGCAGTTGGGCACTTAAAAAAAAGCGGTTTACCTGCGATGTTTAAGTTTTTAGGTCGAATCGGTAAAATAGGCGGTTTGATTTTAGGGGTAACAGTAATCGCACTTTATTTTTTTGCGGAACCATTAGTTGTTTTTTTATATGGTGAATCTTATCGGCCTTATGCATTTTTTGCGGTTCTGCAGGGCATCTATTTTTTGCAGGGTCATTTCTATCGGCTAGAGTTATTCGCCTGTAGAGCCTCAGAAAACTCTGTAGATGTGGCACGTGCCAGCTTAATTGTGGCAATTGTTTCAATTATCATTACTTTTGTTGCTATACATCCGCTAGGTGGTGCTGGTATTTTATGGGCTGCAATTTTGGGTCAGACATCATCTTATATTTATTTGTTATATCGCCGTAAACTAGCAGACAAGCAAAGGAGATTATTTTGAGGGTGCTTGCTTTATTTCTTTACTATGGCCTAGCTCGCTACCTGCCAACACAACCAATGCCAGGGTGGAGGCTGGGCTATACTTTACGTCGATTCTTAGTAAAACATATCTTTAAGCATTGCGGACGTGATGTAATAATCAAAAATAACGCGTATTTTGGCAGTGGTAGCGGTGTTGAGGTCGGTGATAGGTCTCAAATCGGCCATAACTCAAGTATTGACCATCAAGTGATCATAGGTAACGATGTGGTAATGGGCCCTGATGTTGTTATTATGACCATCGGCCATGCATATGATAATCCTAGCATTCCGATTAATCAGCAAGGAGCGCTGCCAAGACAACCTGTGTACATTGGAAATGACGTATGGATCGGTACGCGCGTCGTTATTTTACCAGGGGTCAGGATAGGTGACGGTGCGGTAATTGGTGCTTGTGCAGTAGTCACTAAATCAGTTCCTGCATTTGCAGTAGTAGCGGGCATTCCAGCAAAAGTTGTTAAATGGCGAGGCAGTAAAGAAATAAAGTAACTAATTTAAATAGCCAATAAATGATCACATTTAACCACATACTTGTTTCCAGATTAATATCCTTTTCTAAAGGCTTGGGTATTCTGTTGGTATTTTCACATCATTTTGCGCGCTCCGTTTGGTCATCTCAAAACTTGCCTGAGCCATTGTTGCAGCAGTGGCAATTTTCAACTGAGGCACATAAGTTTTCGCCACTGGTAAATACGCTTTTTGAGGGCAAGATATTTGAATCGCTTATGTTGTTTTTTGCCTATTTTGGTTATGTAGGAGTACACCTATTTGTGATTTCTAGTGGAATAGGATTGGCTTTGGGTTATCGTGAAAATGAAACTTGGAAAAAATTTATGCTGCGCAGGCTAACAAAGATTGTGCCAGCTTTTTGGGCAGCTGTGGTTCTTTACTCGGTGCTTTGGTGGTTGGTGGGTAACGGACAGACGCTAGGGGTTATTTTAAGAAAAATGTTCATGGTTTCAATGTTTTATGAGTCTGAGTTTTTTGCAATTGATGCGCCCTTATGGTTTTTAGGCTTAATTTTTCAGCTTTATGTTATATTTCCATTTTTATATCGCTTGGCAGCAAAGTATGATTTTTATCCATTACTGATACTCGTTGCTATCTCTTATTCTGCGCGGTATTTATTGTCGCTTCCCGCCATTGAGTCTCGGCATACTTATTTAGGGCATGCTAACTTTATGACTTGGCTACCCATATTTTATTTGGCAATTTTAGTTGGCTATCACTTACGGGATAATAAGCAAATCACATGTAAGCTACAAAGTATGTTGGTGGTTGGCTTGGGTTCGCTGATATTGTCGATTGTTGCGCTCAATGTTCAGATGATTTACCCATTAGTAAGCACCGCTTTGGCAGTTTTTGCAGCGTGCGTCAGTATATGTCTTTACTGGCTATCTGGGCGTTTAGCTAAGTATATGATAATTGTTGGTAATGTAAGCTACGCTATTTATCTTTACCACCGACCTGTTGTAGATAAACTTTTAATTCTGATGGATAAAAAGAATTTAAATGATCAAACCAATCTTTTTATAGTTTATATCGCCCTTTTTGTATCCATGGTGATAATTTTTAAATTGATTTCGTCTATTAATCACCCCGTGTTAAAAGTGATATTTCCTCGTGGATAAAAAGCTGCTTAGTGATTAGCAAAACCATTATAGATAAGATAAAAATAGCACTATGCAAAATGTACCATTACCTACCATCTCAATTGTTACTTGTTCATATCAACAAGGGCGGTTTCTGGATGCCACCATGCGCTATGTGCTCAATTACAATATCTTACTTTGCAATATATTGTGATTGATGGGGGCTCTAAAGATGAAAGCATAATATTTTAAGAATTGAAAAGTAAAATGCCTAAAAGCCTGAATCCTTCACCTTGTTGTCGATTCTGTGAGTGCATTCAATGTGAAACATTGGGTGATATAACGGATAGCGATATGTTTGCTGGTGGCATTACCACAACACCGTTACATGGTGGAAAGCTGTGGCATTGCAGTAGCTGTAACTCTTTATTTCGTGACCCTGTACTTTCTGAAAGTGAATATATGGCACTATATAGTGCTGTAGATACCAATATTTGGGAAGAAAACGCATTGCGAAAAGATCAAACTATTGTGCAGTCAGCAGTAAAGCGGGCTGTTGCTAGCGGTAAGGTGCTAGATGCGGGTTGTTTCGCAGGTCAGTTTTTAAGTGCACTACCTGAATGTTATGAGAAATTTGGAGTTGAGCCATCTCTAAAAGCGACTGAAAGTGCCAAAAGTAAAGGCGTTAAAATGCTCGGGGGGACTATTAATGATGTTCCTGATAATATGCAGTTTGATTGTATTGTTTCTATTGATGTGCTTGAACACTTGTTAAATCCAGTCAGCTTTATAGAAAAAGCCCTCCAGCTACTAAAGCCTAGTGGTTCGCTAATTATTTCTACAGGCAACCCTAATAGTTTTGCCTGGAGGCATATTTTTAAATCACGTTTTTGGTATGTAACAAATGCAGAGCATGTTTCTTTTTTAAGCCAAAAATTTATTAAAGCGTTAGCAAAAAAAAATGGCTGTGAAGTTACAGAAATTGAGAATTTCAAATATGCTGATGTTGGCATTAAGCGGACTTTAGTTAAGCTGTTTGGCCAAAGTCTATTTGCAATTTCACCAAAGTTATACACGTTAACACGTGGGACAAAAGTTGATAATAGTAAATACCCTTCAATATACTCGTTAGGCGTATTTAAAGATCATCATGTAATTACAATAAGGAAATCGGTTTGATTGCCAAAAGATTACCAACTATTACTTTAGTCACTTGTTCATATCAACAAGGGCGCTTTCTCGACGCCACTATGCGCTCTGTGTTCAATCAGCAATATCCTGCCTTGCAATATATTGTGATTGATGGCGGCTCTACAGATGAAAGTGTTGCTGTCATTCAAAGGCATGCTTCAAATTTGAGTTTTTGGGCTTCAGAAAAAGATAATGGGCAAACAGATGCTTTAAAAAAAGGCTTTGCGCACGCAACAGGTGAAATACAAGGGTGGTTGTGCTCTGATGATATTTTGTTGCCTAATGCCTTGCAAATGGTGGCTGAGTTTTTTAGAGATCACCCTAATGTAGGTGCGGCGTATGGTGATGCCCTTTGGATAGATGCTGACGGTAACCCATTACGAGCTAAGCGTGAAATGGCCTTTAATCAGTTTGTGTTTCTGCATGATCATAACTATATTCCACAGCCATCAATGTTTTGGCGAAAAAGTTTATACGATGCAGTAGGTGGGCTTGATGAAAGCTTTAATTTGGCGATGGATAGTGATTTATGGGCGCGCTTTTCACAAAAAACAACTATTGCACATATTCCACAATATTTGTCTTGCATGCGTTTTTACCTTGAGCAAAAAACTAGAAGCATGAAGCCAGCTGGTAGGCTAGAAGATTTAGCCATTCGTACGCGTACTAGCAATCTGGCTAACCTCGCCATTTTGCGTCCAATTCAGCATGTAATCGCTCGTTTAACACGTGCGGTAGGTAAGGCTTTGGTAGGCGGGCATCATGCTAAAGTGCCTAGCCATCTATTACCTTGGTTAGCACAACATGCTACCCCTTTTAAGCAAGAGAAAGATTGATTATTTTGAATCAGTCAACAAATAAGCCTAGTTCTAGCGCACTAAGCGAGCAAAAGGGTGGTCAACCAAAAGGTTGGAGAGTTTTTGGTCAAAACAGAGCACTGTTTGTGCCTGTGGCAAATCGTGCTGTGCAGAGTTATGCACTCAATTTTTTTCTATCTAGTAACTGGCAACGTATCGCCATTTGGCTCGCCACTCGCTTAGGCTTAGGCCGTAAAGTGAGTGAAGGTGCTGGTAAAGAGTGGCGCGAAATTGCAGATACACTTACACTAGCTGAAGATATTTCAGGAGATGAAAAAACAAAAGGTGTTATTAATGAGCAGATATTTTATGCGATGCGACAAGGCTCAAAAGGACCATATCAAAAAACATCCTTAATTGCAGTGAAACAAAGCGGATGCCCAGTATTTTATGCAAAGGTGGCTACAGGTGAGTCCGCAGATGTTATGGTGGAGGCCGAGTCTGCCTGTTTGCAGCGCTTATCGTTAATTGATTCACTTAAAGGCATGGTGCCACAAAGAATAAACTTTGGTAAAACACCTTCTGGCCGAGCATTTTTTACTACCACGTTAGCAAGCACATTAAAAACAAACAATCGGTTTCAATCTCAGCATGAAAAATTTCTTTCAACGCTTGGTCATGCCACTGTGCAATCGGTGCTATATGCAAATTCAGTGGAGTTTCTGTTTGTTCAGTCTGCACTTGAGCGGCTAAGGCAAGTTTTGGGAGCTGTATTGCATGCAGAATTAGAATCAGCAGCACATGATATTTTGAGTAAGATAGGTGATTTAAAATTACCGATAGTATTAGCGCATCGAGATTTTGCCCCGTGGAATATTAGGTGGCACCAATCAGGTGTTTTTGTATTTGACTGGGAGTACGCTGCTGAGGGTGCTAACCCATTGTATGATTTTTTTCACTTTCATTTAATTCAACAAGCACTTTCAAGTCGCTCTAACGCTTCAATATCAACCTATGGTTTAACGCTTGTTTCACCCGCAATAAAGTACCTTAAGCAATATTACCCTGAAGTGAATTGGTCGCTGGAAATCGCAAGGTATTTATTGCTAGCCTATTTAGTAGATTTAATATTGTTTTATGTCGACTCGGAAAAGCAGTACAACGCAAACCACCCAGTGTTAGCCGCATATATAAATTTAATAAAGCAACTAAAGTTGAGCTTGGTCAGTAAATGTGAGATTGAAAGTTAAAATGAAAAGTAAGACTGTTAAAACCAGACAGCCTAAACTCATCATGACCGATTATCTATTTTTATTCGGTATGTGCATCGTTGTTTTTTGGGCGTTAGATCCCTTTGGCTGGAGGCTTGATTTTATAGGAGGTATTAAACATTTCCCTGTGTTAATTATGACCCCTGCTTTTATTTTTGTCATTGTGGGTAACATATTATTTAAAAAAAGGAGTAATAATGAGCTGGCTCAAGCTCAATTAAATAATAAAAAGCTGAGTGTTATTTTATGGTTTTTTGCCAGTTTTATTACCCTGGGTAGCCTTTATGCCAGATTCGTTAGTGATATTGATAACAGCTTTTTAAGTATGGGACTTTATGCTATGACAGCACCCTTAATGGCTTGGTTTATAAAAGGTTCTAACAAGCCAGCTACCTTAATAAAAGGTATTTTGCTGATATATCTATTTTGGGCGCTTGTCTCCATTTCAATGCAGTTTATAAAGTTAGGTAGCGAAGTGTTTCACTCCAAAGAGCACTTAGCAATAGCAGGGTTGGCCATACTGTACTTTTTAGCTCAGTCAAAAACAGCTAAATTGTTTGTTGTGCTCTTTATTGCTTTTGTTGCATTTGCAGGGCATAAAAATACGGCCTATATGGTTGCCCTGCTATTGTTTTTATTTTTCTTTCTTATTTGGGGTATTGGTTACGCAAAAACCATTAAAGATGGTTTTGTTAGGGCGATGTTTTGGATTAGGGCCGCACTTATTGCAACACTATCTTCCATAGTGATTGGTTTGGTTTATTTATATGTTAAATCCACCTTGCCAGATGGCAACCCAGTTTATCGGATACATACTTATGAAATTGCTTGGAATAAGTTTTTAAGTTCGCCTATTTGGGGTAATGGCTATACGCGTGCCGCAACTGAGAAATTTGATCTTTTTACCGTTGCTACCACTACCCAAGTGTTGCCTACACATAGTGACCCTTTAGATATTCTTGCTAATGGCGGGTTAATTGGGTTTTTGCTATGGGCTTCTGTTTTCGTATTATTAATTAGGCGCTGGTTTTTGCTGGCTTTAAACCCAGAAGCTCAAATTAACGCTAGCCTAGTGCCATATCAGCACGCACTTTTTTGCTTAGCCTTTTCGGGGGTTCTTGTGTGTTCATTTAACCCAATTCTTAATTCACCCAATAGTGCTTGGGCTTTTTGGGCACCTGTAGGCTTGTTAATTGCCTCATTAACGGTGACAGATAAAGGAAATGGCAAAAATAGAAAGGCCAGCTGATGAAGATAACAAAATTTCAATTTATATTAACAACAGCATTGGTTTTATTGTGCTTAACTTACGTGCAGACTGCGCTAGCAGCTGATCGATTTGTTGACCCTAAACACCCTTATGCTAATGATGCAGGCAATGGCTTAGTGAATGCACCTTTCAAATCTATAACAACAGCAATGAAAAACTTACAAGCTGGCGATCATTTTTTGATTGCGCCAGGGGTTTACCGTGAGGCTATAATATTTCCCAATAAAAACTGGGCGGTTGCTAAGCAAACAACCGTTGAGGGGCAAGTAAAAGGTGATCAGCGTGTGGTTATTAAGGGCTCACAAATTGTTTCTGGATGGCGGTCAGAGAATGCTCAAAAAGGATTATTTTCATTGCCTTGGAAGATGCAGCCGCAGCAGGTTTATATAGATGGAGTAGCACTTAACCAGATAGGGGGTACTATTTTTGGGGGATTCCCTGAGAGACCTAACCATGAGCTGGCGAAACTATTTGCGAGCCAAGGCGGCATTTGGCCAAATAGAGTTAAGGGTGATGCCAGCAGGTTGCCCGAAAATAGTTTTTATTATGACCAACAAGCGATGCAGCTTTATATCCGTTGTAATTGTAAATCTTTGTCAGACAAAGCTGTAGAAGTGAGCGCTTTAAGGTTTCTGGTGGATGGTAATAATCTTGAGAATATTTTACTAAAAAATATCGTTTTTCAACATTCCACCACGTCAACTTTAAGCCGTGGTGAGGCGGTGACATTGCGCGGCAAAAATATACAGATTGAGCACGTTGATGTGACTGATATGGATGCAGGTTGTATTGGCCTTAGAGGGGAAAATATTACACTTAAAAATAGCAGCATGGGGCGATGTGGCCAGACTGGCCTAGCTGCCAAGGGAAGACAGATTCATATTGTAAATAACCACATATATAAGAACAACACACGCGGCTTTAACAAATGGTGGGAAGCTGGCGGCGCTAAGTTTGTTGGTGAGGGTGGCATTAATGACTCTACCGTGATTGGTAACCGAGTAGAGGACAATTTAGGCGATGGAATCTGGTTTGATTGGGGGCCAAGCAACAACCTTATTAAATCAAATGTTGTCTTGCGCAATAAGGGGTTTGGCATTCATTATGAAGCGAGCTATGGTGCTAGGATTGAAGAGAATGTGGTTGCCTCAAATGCACAACGCGGTATTTATTTGCCACATAGCTCAAATAGTGTTGTATTAAGTAATGTTGTAGTAGCAAATGGGTTAGAAGGTATTACGGTGGTTGATGAGGGCAGGCGAGATAAAAGTGGCAAACTCGATTTATTGCCTAGAAATAATTTTGTATGTGGCAATGTGATTGCCTGGAATAAAGGTGGAGCCTTAATTTTGCCAGCAGATATGCTTGATAATCGCTCAGATTGGAACACCCTGATAGGGACAGGTAACCAAGTTAAGTTTTCGCTTGGCTGGTGGCCAAATCGCACAAGGCCCACTAACCTCAATTTAGAGGCCTGGCAAAATTTAACTGCCCAAGATAAAAATTCAAATACTATTGCTCGTGCAGAAGATTTATCTTGGGTTGAAAGTCTTGATATGCTTAGTCAGCAGTGGAAAATGCCTGACTTGATTAAAGACTTAGTCGGTAAACCAAAATTAGTAGATTGTTCTCTATCTAAATAGAAAAGTAAAGTGTAAGTCGAGAGATGCTCTAAATATGCTAGATTCGCAAACAAAAAAACTATACTTGCTTTTAACTGTTTTGGTGATGTTACCAAATCTATTGCTCTTATTTGTGGCTAGAGACATGACTTTTGCATTCTGGGTATTGTTTCAATCCATCTTACTTTGGATAGTATCGACGCTAATTATTTCTAATTTACGCTTACTTGCTATGTTAAGTATTCCGTTTTTACTTTTGTTACCAGTTGAGTGTTATTTTATTTATACCTATGGTTATCCCTCTACCAAATACGTCATTGCGCTGTTGGCAGAAGCATCTCTACAAGAGTCCAAAGAGTTTCTGTCTGGATTGTGGTTAATTCTATTGGTGTCAGTGCTCATGCTGTTGGTTTTTTTGGCATGGTTTCTGAGAGGTATGCAGCCAATTCGTATCGTTTCTAGAAAAGTTCAAGTTATTGTTTCACTTTTTCTTTTATGTTTAGTCATTAGCTGGCAAGTATCTAAAAATCAGTCATGGGCACCGCTGCAACTTCGCCAGTTTACATTAGCAAATACATACCCTACTGGTATTGCCTACAGGATATTGTCATATGGCAAAAGTTATATTGATGGAGTAAAAAATAGGCAGCTGGTACAGCAGCATCATTTTGCTGCGACCAGCTCAGCTTCGGAGATGACAGTGATTTTGGTGATTGGAGAAAGTGCTCGGCCAGATCACTGGGGAATTAATGGTTACCATCGAGATACAACGCCAAGGCTATCAAGTAGAAAAGACATTCATTTTATGAGCGATCTTATTACGCCTTGGACACTGACTACTTACTCAACACCATTGTTGATTACTAGAAAACCGGCTACATACAAGGACATTTTCCCTGAAAAGTCTTTATTTTCAGCTTTTAATGATGCAGGATTTTCTACCTATTGGTTTGCAAATCAAGATGGTTTGTCCGAAATGGCGCTGCATATTGGGGAAGCAAGCCAACGAAAGAGTTATAACTTTGCTGTTCAAGGTGATGCGCTCGCTGCATTTGATGGTGAGATGTTGCCCGACATTGATAAAGTAATTAATGGTAAATCACCCAAAAAATTTATTGTGGTGCATAGCAAGGGCAGTCATTGGGACTATTATTTGCGTTACCCACCTGAGTTTAAAATGTTCAACCCAGATAAAGTTGATGGAATCTCTGGTAAGTACGATCCAGCACAACGTGAAGCTCTAGTTAATGGCTATGATAACTCTATCCTTTATACAGATTATTTCTTGAATGAGTTGATTAAACAGCTTGAGAAGCACGGAGGGCCAGCAGCTTTGGTTTATGTGTCAGATCATGGTGAGGGCTTGTATGAAAATGGCTGTAAAATACTTGGCCATGGTAACGACACAGACATCAATTTTCATACTGCAGGGTTATTGTGGGCTTCGCCTGAGCTTGTTAATAGCAGGCCAACGATAGAAGCTGCCATAATCAATAACACAAAAAAACCGTTGAGTACTGATTTGACCATTTTTAACACAGTTGCAGACTTAGGTAGTTTAAGCATTACCGAACGGCGTTATAGCTTAATAAGTCCTAATTTCACAAGTCGTAAACGGCTTGTAAATACCAGTTCTGATGTTGTTGATTTAGATGATAGCTCAAGGGTTGGGGCTTGTAGATTGGTTGTTCAGCTTAAAAAGTGAAGTCAAAATCATCAGTATTTTCTCAGATGCAATTATGGGTTGTAATTATTTGCCTGTAAGCCGATAGAAAATACTACATATGTTGTTTGGGTTAGTTATATTGTTTCGGTAATTTCAGTGTTTGTTGCTTTTGTTGAAATACATAGCCTGGGAGGCACTGAAATAATGTTGGTTTTAATATTAAGGCAAGTGACATCATAGATACTTGCTATATCGACGTAAATTTATTGTTGAAATAAAATGGTTTAAACGAGTAAACTTGCTATATTTTATTATTATCTAGTTGCTTGCCATTTGCTCATGCACCCAATGCCTAGTTGTTTTTTGCACCTATCGGTGTATAAATCGACTTATTAATCGTAACAGATAAAATACGAAGAAAAAAAGCTTCGTTGATGGGACTTAGCACATTAATCTTTGGGTTGTAATTTGCGTGTTATAAGTTATTAAACCGATAGCAGGGTAAAATTTAGGATTAATTAATGGGTTTTCTTCGTTTCTTTTTAGCTTTTTCTGTAGTAAATGTTCACGCTAATCTTCTAGGTTTTAATCTAATGTATGCTGATGTTGCTGTTCAGTCTTTTTACGTGATTTCAGGTTTTTACATGGCGATGGTGTTAAATGAAAAATATAATCGCCCAGGGGTAACATATACAGACTTTTTATTAAGCAGATTTTTTAGAATCATTCCTGCTTATATTTTGGTGGTATTTTTGACCGTTAGTGCTGCTGCTGTAGCTTGGTTTGGGTTTGGCGTAACTATTCCACCCCTCCAGCATTGGCAGGTGCTGTTTAATAAGCTATCACTTACTACAATTATTTCAGTCATATTTATTCAGTTTTCTTTAGTTGGCACTGAATTAATACACTACTTTACCCTTAATGCGTCTGGAGGGCTGACTTTTACTGCTCACTTCTCACAAGAACCTATCAAGTTATGGCGATTATTAACCGTTCCTCAAGCATGGACGCTGGCATTGGAGTTTTATTTTTACTTGCTTGCCCCATTTATTGTTAGGCGTTCAGTGGGCTTTATATTTGGCTTGATTGTTACTAGTTTTTTGGTGCGTTTAATTTTGGCTTTGCAATTTGATGTTAGATTTGATCCATGGTCATATAGATTTTTCCCCTCTGAATTATTATTTTTTCTGGCGGGTTCACTTACATATCGCCTTTCTTCTCCAAAAATATTAGCAATCTCACGATTTAATATAAGACTTATCACTGGTATTTGCTTTATATTGATTATGGCTGCAGGTGTTATCGCTCGATATGGTCATGTAGGGCATTTTTACAGTGTTAGCCCTCTATTTATCGGATTGCTCTTTTTATGGTTACCAAAACTATTTTTATTGACCAAAAATAAAAAAATCGATAGATACATTGGTGAGTTATCCTACCCGCTTTATATTTCACATGTTCTAGTGATTTGGCTTGCAGAGTTAGTGTTTGTTAAAGGCAGCTTGCAACATAGAATTATAGTGGGTCTAGGATCTATTTTACTTTCAATTCTAATTTATGAGTTATTAGAGCGAAGAGTTGATGATTTTCGTCATCGCTTGTTTGTTACAAAGGAGAAAAAAATTGAATAAAATTTTACATTACATGAATTCTGTAGCATGGATTGGGATATTAGCTATTTTCACGGGGGATGTTGTAGCAAAAGATATTCAACTTACGCCGGAAAATATCAAAGCAACTTGGAACAAAATACAGCCTGGGGACAGGGTTAATTTTGCAGCAGGAGAATATCGTGATGAACTGCTTTTGTTGGCAAATAAACCATGGTCAGTTAGCCAACCAACATCTTTTATTTCTAAGACCCCTAATGCAGCTATCGTAAAGGGATCTGATATTGTTCAAGATTGGCAGAAACTTGATGGCAGTCGTTATGTAAAGGATTGGGCTTCTGAGACATCACAAGTATTTGTTGATGGGGTGGCTTTAAAGCAATTAGGAGGAACTGTTTTTGATGGTTTTCCTGAAAATCCAGCTAGTACTTATAATAACCTTAATAAAGAAAAGGGCGGTATATGGCCAGGCAGAGTAGCTTATGCATCCAATGCTACGATGCCAAATGATAGTTTTTTTTACGATAGATTGACCAAGAAATTATATATCAACACAAAAGGGGACATAAATAAGCGGAAAGTTGAGGTTAGCGTCCGACGCCGGCCATTTTATGCAGAGGGAGTCAGTGGAATTACCTTAGATGGGCTATTGTTTGAGCATTCCAATACATCAATCAGTGGTCGCGGAGGGGCGGTAACAATTATTGGAAACGATAATGTTATCCGTAACGTAACAGTTAGGCATACTGATCTTGCGGGTATTCAGACAGTAGGTGATCGAAATCAATTGCTTAATTCTATTGCTAATTATAACGGTCAGATGGGCGTGACAATGAGAGGTGCAAATAATCGTGTGATAGGCGTTGAGGCTAGCCATAATAATACGCGTGGTTTTAATAAATGGTGGGAGGCAGGTGGCTTTAAGTTTGTAGGCGATGGTGGCCTGCATAACTCTGAAATTGTGAATAATGTGGCTATTGATAATCAAGGGGATGGAATATGGTTTGATTGGCAAAATAAGCATAATTTAATTAAAGGTAATGTGGCGGCTTATAACACTGGTTTTGGTATTCATTATGAATTGAGCCAGTTTGGTAAAATTGAAAATAACTATGTTTATGGTAATGGGCAGCGCGGTATATTTTTGAGAGATAGTGCAAATTGTGAAATAAGTAATAATATGGTTATTGCGAATGGTTTAGAGGGCATTGTCGCCGTATATACGGGGCAAAAAGATGGTAAAGGAGTGGAGTTTGGGTCGGAAAATGCCATAGTAACCTCAAATGTGGTGGGATGGAATACAGGCGGCGCTTTAATTATGCCTAAAGGGGCATCTGCTATTGGCATATCAGATATGAATGTTTATCTGGGGGATGATAAATCTACAAAGTTTAGTTTAGGTTATCCTTCTACATTATCTCCTGCGGTATATTCATTAAGTGACTGGCAAAATCAATCAGGTTTAGATGTTCATTCAGCGTCTAGTAGCTACGGTATGCCTAAATCAATTTTAGATAGTATAGCTAAAAGAGAGTTAATTACTGATTGGTCTGTAATTGATAAAGTAGCTTCTCCTTTGGTAAAAGGTCAGGCTGTTGGCCCCCACAGGAATAAATGACGACTAAGCTCAAAATTTTAGTCGCGCATAATGCATACCAACAGCACGGAGGCGAAGATGGTGTTGTTGAGGCAGAGGTAGCCTTATTAAAAAATGCAGGCCATGAAGTTGTTGAGTATTTTCGTCATAACGATGACATTAAGAAAATTAGTAGCTTTCAGTTGTTAAAAGATACGCTTTGGTCAAGCAAAACTGGCTTAGATATTAGTGAGCTAGTCGCCAATCAGCGGCCTGATTTAATTCATGTGCATAACTCTTTTCCGCTTATTTCTCCATCAATATACTGGGCGGCAGCAAAGGCGAGGGTGCCAATTGTACAAACACTGCATAATTTCCGTATTTTGTGTCCGCAAGCCATGTTTTTACGTGAGGCTAAAGTTTGTGAAGATTGCTTAGGTAAAACTCCGTGGCGTGGTGTTGTACATAAGTGTTATAGAAACTCTATTGCCCATAGTGCTGTGTTAGCCTCGCAAATTACTTTGCATCAAACCATTGGTACGTATCGCAACAAAGTCACGCGTTACATTGCCTTAAATAATTTTTGCCGCAATAAGTTTATAGAAGGAGGTTTGCCAGCCAGTAAAGTTGTGGTAAAACCTAATTTTATTGATAGCCCTGATAAACCTAGCGAAGTGTTGCGTGAAGGCGGTTTATTTGTAGGACGCTTATCAAATGAAAAGGGCTTAGATGTGTTAGCTAGCGCTGTTAAAACTTTGCCTTATAACCCAATAAAAGTGGTTGGTGGTGGCGAGTTGGCTGATTTTGCGAGTGCATCTTTTGGTGAAAGTTACCTTGGCTTTCAAGATTTAGAAAGTATTTTAAATTTAATGCGCAAGTCTTTATATTTGGTATTGCCAAGTATTTGGTATGAAAATTTTCCACGAACTATAGTAGAAGCTTTTGCGTGTGGGTTACCAGTAATAGCTAGCCGAATTGGTGCATTGGCAGATATTGTAGAAGATGGTAAAACGGGGCTTTTGTTTGAAGCGGGCAATGCGCTAGATTTAGCACGGAAATTGGCTTGGGCGCAGGCGCACCATGATGAAATGTTGAAAATGGGTAGAAATTCTCGTGAAGAGTATGAGCGAAAATATACACCTGAACGGAACTATCAGCAGTTAATCGACATTTATCATGGCATTATTGCTGAAAATGGCCATAAATAGGCACAAAATTTGATCAATATTAGGGATATTTTTGGACTAACTTGATTGATGCGGTATTATAGGTTCAATAAATAAATTAAATGACACAATGATCAATAATCAAAGTAAGGGTGCAAGCGTGCTTGGGAGTCATATAGATGCACTTTCATGGGATGAAGCAATCAGTAAAATTGAAAGTTGGGCTAGCAAGAGAGAGTCCAAGTATGTGGCAATTTGCAATGTGCATTCAGTGGTTACTGCGCTACAAGAACCACAGCATAAAGAGGTTATCAACTCAGCTGATATGGCAACTTGTGATGGTATGCCAATTACTTGGGCATTACGTAAATTGGGGTTTGCAACTCAGCAAAGGATTAATGGCCCAGATTTAATGTGGAAGTACTGTGAAAAAGTAGAAAAATCAGGTCAAAAAGTCTATTTTCATGGCAGTACCGATGAAAATTTAGCGCTATTAAAGGCACGCTTGTTAGATGCTTTTCCAGCGTTACAAATTGCAGGGATGTATTCACCTCCTTTTAGGGCGTTAACTGAAGTAGAAGATGCAGAAATTGTTAAGCAGCTAAATGATTCTGGTGCGGGTGTGGTTTTTGTTGGTTTGGGTTGCCCACGCCAAGAGTACTGGATGAAAATGCACCGAGGTAAGATTAATGCTGTGATGATAGGGGTAGGCGCAGCTTTTAATTATCATGCGGGTACTACTAAGCGCGCGCCATTATGGATGCAAAATGCAGGTTTAGAATGGTTACATCGCTTAGCGGCAGACCCGAGGCGTTTATGGAAACGATACTTAGTGACCAATACTATTTTTGTCGTTGCTATTACAGCACAATTATTGGGTATAAAAAAGTTTCAATAGGGGCTTTACGTGCCATTTCTCTGAAGTGTGAAGTATGGCAAGCGCACTAGTACAACAATTATCGGAATGTTAAACTATAATACCTTTTTAAAAGTTGTAGAAAGCACGCCATTAGTTTCTGTGGATTTACTTTTAATGCGTGGCAATGAGGTCTTGCTAGGCTTACGCAATAACCGCCCTGCAAGAAGTTTTTGGTTCGTGCCAGGAGGGCGTATTTTAAAAAATGAAACAATCGTTAATGCTTTGCAAAGAATTGCCGATAAAGAATTAGGCCTAGCAAGTTTTATAGAAAGTGGTCAGTTAGTACTGACGTTTTATGGCACGTATGAGCATTTTTATGATGATAGTTTTGCTGGAGAGGTTGGTATTTCAACGCACTATGTCGTATTGGCTCATAAAGTGTTAGTGCCAGCGGATTTTGCGCTTACAACTCATGATGAACAACATGCCGAACTCAAATGGTGGTCTATTCATCAGTTATTGCATTCTAAAAAAGTACATCAATATACTAAGAATTATTTTAGTCAGGGGTAGTTAAAGTTTTGTTGGCATTAAAATTGCTTAAAATTAATTAATTACTTTTTAGTTGGGAAATAAATTGTTAAAAATTACACCAGTAGTCCTATCTGGTGGCAGTGGCACACGCTTGTGGCCGTTGTCGCGTTCATCGTATCCTAAGCAGTTTCAGCCACTTGTATCTGTGAATACGATGATGCAAGAAACCTTGAAACGTGTTTCTAGCTGGGCTTATATTGATGCATCAATCGTAGTGTGCGGAAATGAGCATCGATTTTTAGTTGCCGAGCAGCTAAGGGCGTTAGGGTTTAAGTCTAAATCTATTATCTTAGAGCCCGTTTCTCGCAACACAGCACCCGCTATTGCGGTTGCAGCGATGGCATTATTAGGTGACCCAGAAATGCTCATGTTGGTGTTGCCTTCAGATCATGTAATTGAGAATACGCAAGTTTTTGAAGAAACGGTCAAGCGCGCATCGGTTGCGGCTAGCGCAGGACAGCTAGTGACTTTTGGCATTTTACCAAGCCACCCAGAAACTGGTTATGGTTATATACAATCTGGCGCGGCACTTTCTAATGCAGAAGGCTGCTTTAAAGTAAGTCAATTTGTAGAAAAACCAGACTTAGCCACGGCTAAAGACTATGTCGCTAGCGGGGATTTTTATTGGAATAGCGGCATGTTTCTGTTTAAACCAAGTGTTTATTTGGCTGAACTAGAAAAATATAGCCCAAAAATTTATGAGCAAGCAAAGTTATCTTTTGACAATAGTTATGAAGATTTAGATTTTTGTCGCTTAGAAGAAGCTGCCTTTGCTGCTTCGCCATCTGATTCTATCGATTATGCAGTGATGGAAAAAACAGTACTAGCGACGGTTGTACCAGTAGATATGGGCTGGAATGATGTTGGCTCTTGGGCATCACTATGGGAAGTGCAAAGCAAAGACAGAAATGGAAATTCGCTACGTGGTGATGTGATTGCTGAAAATGTGCAAAACTCACTCATTCGTTCGCAAAGTCGCGTGGTTGCGGCCGTTGGTGTGGAAGATTTAATTATAGTAGAAACCTCAGATGCCGTTTTAGTCGTCCATAAAGACAGCGCACAAGATGTGAAAAAAATTGTTGATCACCTTAAACATTATGATCGTACTGAGCATGTGGAGAATACCCGCGTATATCGGCCTTGGGGTTGGTACGAGAGTATGGATAATGGTGCGCGTTTTCAAGTAAAACGCATTATGGTCAACCCTGGTGGCAAGCTGTCATTGCAAATGCATAAACAGCGCGCTGAGCATTGGGTGGTCGTCAACGGTACTGCTGTGGTTACTAGAGATGATCTGGTTGAAGTGCTAGAAGAAAATCATTCAGTTTATATTGCCATTGGTGTTAAGCATCGTTTAGAAAACAGAGGATCACGACCATTGCATTTAATTGAGGTGCAATCTGGAGCTTATCTTGGTGAAGATGATATTGAGCGCTTTGAAGATAGTTATGGTAGAGCTTAGCTTAATATAGAGCGTAATCAATTCCTTACATTTCAAAATAACCGTTCAGCCACCAGCTATTTAAATGACTGCATCGCCAACACTTTATTATTGCAAGCTTGCTAAATATAGAACGATAGGATAAATTAGCCTATTAAATTAAAGCTATTTGAACTAATTGGATAGTTAATATGATTTCGGCCAAAAACTACTTACTACTTATATGCAATTAAAGAAAAGTACATTCTCGATACGACTCAAGGCGCTTTTAGCGCAAAAGCAGCTAACCTTAGCAGAGGTAGCTGGTGCTATAGGCACTTCAGCACCTTCCGTGCATCGGTGGACACGTGGCGGTGAAATTGAGTATGAAAATTTGCGCGCATTAGCTAAGTTTCTTGAGGTTAATTGGATTTGGCTGCGCTACGGGGATGAAGCTATCGATGAGCTAAAAGAGAGTGTGCCATCCAATACGTTTGCTACCGAAGAGCGACGCAAGTATCTTGGTCAGATCATGGAAAATGAAGCGTTGATGACTTTAGCGCAAGACATGGCACGTATTGCTATATGGGAGTGGAATGTGCTTACCAATGAACTGACCGCCTCTGCAAATAGCGAGCGGATATTCGGACAGCAGATTGAGACAGTGCGCGCAAGTATGTTACCTTTTGAAACTTTTGATCTTGAAGCATTAACCGCTAAATTTACGAATAGTGAACTTCCCCCAGAGTGGGATTTTAAAATTTCTATAGATGACAGCAAAAGTGTTCGCTGGTTTGCTGCTAGGGGAAAAATGGTGTTTGATGCACAAGGGCGCCCATTTAAAATAGTGGGTGTCAGCATTGATATAACAGAACGCAAGCAACTTGAAAGCTCACTCGAATTAAGTGAATACATGATGCGCAAAGTCATCGAAACTATTCCATTAGGCTTGTGGGTTGCTGACCAGAGTGGACGCATCACCACAGCTAACCCTGAGGCAGAGCGTATTTGGGGTGGTGCTAAACTCGTTGAGCTAAGTCGTTATAGTGAATACAAAGGTTGGCGCGAAGATACTGGACAAGAAGTGAGCGGTGCCGACTGGACACTTGCACGTGCCGTTAAGCATGGCGAAGTTAGTTTGGGCGAGGTTGTTAATATTGAAGCTTTCGATGGCGAGCGACGTACAATCATTATGTCTGCTATCCCCCTTTTGGATGCTAATCAAAAGATTATTGGCGCGATTGAAGTCAATCAAGACATCACCGCGCTTAAGCGTGTTGAAGATTCGCTCAAGCTAACGGTAGAGCAGTGGGATGCTACCTTTGAGCAGCCCTTAATCGGTATTGCCTATTGCAAAGCAAATGGCGGTTTGCATATTAATGCCAAGTTTGCTGAATTAATAGGCTCAAACGTGCAAGAGCTGACAAGTGATGATTTAGAAAGCTATTTAGACGAAGATGCGCGACGCACGTTTAAGTCGAAAATACAAAATAAACAGCCTGACAAAACAACGACATTTATGTTGCCAAGTCAATTGAAATGCAAGGGCGGTACGCCTAAGAGTATTTTGCTAGGCGTTACTTGCTACGCTGCGACAAATGCCATTTTTAAGTATCTAATTTTTGCGATTGAGGCTACCTCGGCAACGTTAGTGTAGAGGTGGCGTAGGTAAATTTAGTAATCGCTAATTTGATGAATAAGGCTGAGCTAGCCGATAAAGCAAAGCCGACTCTCCTAATAGGTCACTTTTTTCAGAATGCACTCCCTTGCCATTTAGCCAGCCCCTTTTTAGCTACAGTCAAAAGTAGCAGCTAAAATACACGCAATCAACCGCCCAGATGTAAACCTTGATAGTTGATCAGACGTTGTTTATTGTAAAGCTAGAGCAGCTAAATGGGTAGTATCTGCACCTCTGCATTGATCCCAAAAATTTAAATCTTAAATCGAGTCAGTAAAAATGATTTCACTCACCACTTTACTCGAGCTTTTCGCGATAGTAGCTTCATTGGCTATTGTTTAAGCCTTTAATAAGCTCAAACAAAGACATGCCTGTATGCATATCTCATGTAGATTAAAATTTTAACGGTTCAATTGCAAGTGCAGTTAATTTTAGGTGCTATATAATAAGCGTTAGATTTTTTAATGACTCTTGCAAAGTTGGTTTTCACTAAAAATGGCCTACGAAAACTTCATGGAGTCATTGATCACTAGCAGTTGGTGCAATATGAACTTAAGGAGTCAAGTAGCCATCATTGCATCTTTTTGTGCTAAAAGTGGTCAATGGTAAGGTTGCCATCAGTGTTAAAAAGATTTAAGTCATTAGAACGGCGAATTTCATTAGAGTAGCTATCAATATGAGCATTAAAAAAATAATATTTAGTTTAGGCATCATCATTGTATTAGTGAGTATTGCGCTGATACTTTTTGTGTTTAAAGAAAAGTACATAGGGGTTAATGTTGCATTGATTTTACTTGGAGGCATGCTCATTCGTATGTCGGCTTATTTTTCAAATAATTTATATCATAACTCCTCACCCCAAACTTTTTACCCAACCGCAGGGTTGATGATTCCTTGGTTTTCTTGGCTAGCGGTTATATTAGCGATTTACGGTTTATATATCAGCTTTGCCATCGCCCCGACTGACTTTCAGCAAGGCGAGGCTTACCGTATTATTTTTGTACATGTACCTGCAGCGTGGATGTCGATGGTGATTTATTTGGCCATGGCATTTTGGGCAGGCTTAGGTTTAGCATTAAATACAAAGTTATCCGCCATGATGGCGCAGGCGTTGGCACCTACAGGGGCGATGTTTACTTTTTTGGCCTTGGTAACAGGCTCACTATGGGGTAAGCCAATGTGGGGCACCTATTGGGTGTGGGATGCACGTTTAACTTCTGAGCTGATTTTATTATTTTTATATCTAGGTTTTATAGCATTACAAGCTTCTATTGATGACCCACGTAAAGCAGATCGTGCTGGTGCTTTACTTGCTATTGTGGGTGCGGTAAATGTGCCCATCATTTATGGCTCAGTAAAATGGTGGAATACCCTACATCAAGGTTCAAGCATTAATATGGGTGCGGCGCCTAAAATGGCCGCTACCATGTTTGAGGGCATGATACTAATGGCAATGGCCTTTTGGATGTATACCATTGCTGTGGCGTTAATTCGTGTGCGTTGCATTATGTTAGAACGAGAGCGTAACTCAGGCTGGGTGAAAGAAATATCAAAAGTAGGAAGCGTATAATGCAGTGGCAAAGTTGGTCAGCTTTTTTTAATATGGGCGGTTACGCCTTTTTTGTATGGTTTTCTTTCGGCTTAACGGCACTTTGCGTGGTTTGGGAAGTCATATCGCTACGTAAACGTAGCAAACATGCACTGCGTTTAGCAAAATTATTATCTCAGGATTAATATGGCATTAAAAGCACGACATAAGCGATTTATTTTAATCGCCGTAGGTTTAGCATTAATTGGCTTGGCTACCTTGCTGATTACTAATGCCTTTAGAAGTAATATGGTATTTTTTTATACCCCAACGCAAGTTCACAAAGGTGAGGTTCCTAAAGATACCAGTTTTAGAATTGGCGGATTAGTGCTGCAAGAAAGCTTAAAACGTGGCGGCGATGGCTTAACAGTTAACTTTATGGTGACAGATACAGCTCAAAGTGTACCAGTGGTGTATAAAGGCATTCTTCCAGATTTATTTAAAGAGGGGAAAGGCGTTGTGGCTCAAGGTAAGGTAGGTGCTGATGGCGTGTTTGTAGCAAGTGAAGTCTTAGCCAAGCATGATGAAAATTATATGCCCCCAGAAGCTGCTGAAGCTTTAAAGCAGGCCCAAGTACAAGGGCAAATGACTGTTTCAAAGTAAATGCTTACTTTTCATTGCATTATTAACCCCCTGTCGCTGTAAAATCGCAAAAATTCAATTTATAAGGACCTTAATGTGATACCTGAAATCGGCCACTTTTCGCTCATTCTTGCCTTGTTAGTGGCACTGGTGTTGGGTATTTTCCCTATATTGGGAGCTGCACGCGGTAACGTAGTATGGATGGGTATTGCTAAACCTGCAGCAAGAGCACAATTTATCTTGATAGCAGTGGCCTTTATTTGTTTGGCATATACCTTTGCTAGGATGGATTACTCTGTCACTTATGTGGCTCAAAATTCAAACTCAAAATTACCCATTCAATACCGCATTGCCGCTGTATGGGGCGGTCATGAAGGATCGCTATTGCTTTGGGCAATGATTTTGAGCATTTGGACGATGGCGGTAAGTTTATTTTCTAAACATTTGCCTGATGATATGCGTGCCAGAATATTAGGGGTAATGGGCTTGGTTAGCGTAGGTTTTTTACTTTTCATGTTGATGGTTTCTAACCCGTTTGAACGATTAATTCCTGCTGCAATGGATGGACGAGATTTAAATCCGCTCTTGCAAGACCCAGGCATGGTATTTCACCCACCAATGCTATATATGGGCTATGTAGGTTTTTCAGTGGCATTTGCCTTTGCCATCGCGGCATTAATTGGCGGGCAGCTAGACGCTGCTTGGGCGCGCTGGTCACGACCATGGACGACCATGGCGTGGGTATTTTTAACCATTGGCATTATGGCGGGCAGTAACTGGGCATATTACGAATTAGGCTGGGGCGGCTGGTGGTTTTGGGATGCGGTTGAAAATGCCTCGTTTATGCCTTGGTTGGTTGGTACGGCTTTAATTCACTCATTGGCGGTTACAGAAAAACGTGGAAGCTTTAAAGCCTGGACCGTGTTGCTGGCTATTTGCGCGTTTTCACTTAGCTTACTAGGGACTTTCTTAGTGCGTTCTGGCGTGTTGACATCAGTACACGCATTTGCAACTGATCCAAGGCGAGGCGTATTTATTTTAGCGTTTTTAGTCGTGGTGATTGGGGGCTCATTGGCATTGTTTGCTTGGCGTGCGCCAGCCATTGGCCGTGGAGGTAAGTTTGATGTTGTGTCTCGCGAAAGTTTTTTGTTAGCGAATAACGTTTTACTCGCGGTAGCCGCCATTTCGGTATTACTAGGTACGCTTTATCCATTATTTTTAGATTCATTGGGCTATGGAAAAATATCGGTAGGCCCGCCCTATTTTGATACAGTATTTGTACCATTAATGACACCAGCATTATTTCTGATGGGCATCGGGCCTATGGCGCGTTGGAAAAGCGCGACATTGCCAGAGTTGGCAAAACGTTTACGCTGGGCATTTGGTGTGAGCGTTGCAACGGCGGTCATTTTGCCATTAATCATTGGGCATTTAACACCCATGATAGGGCTAGGCTTATTTTTAGCATTCTGGATTTTTGCAGCCAGTGCAGATTTAATTTATCGTCGTTTGCGTAGCACGGGCTTGCCTTTACTTGCAGCTATTAAATCAAACTCCCGTTCGTGGTGGGGTATGGTCATCGCACATATTGGTATTGCTGTTTTTACCTTAGGCGTGACGGTTGTTAAAGGCTTTGAGTCTGAAATAGCCGTGCGTATGGCACCTGGTGATGTGGCGCATTTGGCGGGTTTTGATTTTACTTTTAAGGGCGTAAACAAAACAGAAGGGGCAAACTACACGGCTAACACTGGGCTGTTACAAGTCACAAAAAATGGCGTTGAACGAACTACATTAAAAACTGAAAAAAGGCTTTATACCGTACAAAATATGCCAATGACTGAGGCAGGCATTAGCCCAGCCATCATTCACGATTTATATGCTTCATTAGGTGAACCTCTCGAAGGAGGCGCTTGGAGTGTGCGAATTTACCATAAGCCGATGGTGGAATGGATTTGGGTGGGTTGCCTTATGATGGGACTAGGTGGTTTGTTGGCCTTAACAGATAAACGGTACCGTATGAAAAAGCGTCTAAATGAGGCCACTGTATGAAGCGCGCTTTACTCCCATTAGCTATATTTTTAATTGTAGTTGGATTTTTATTTAAAGGTTTATTTCTAAATCCGCGAGAAGTCCCATCGCCATTAGTGAATAAAAGTGCCCCATTATTTAACCTGCCACGTTTAGATAGCTCTGATAAGTCGTTCTCGCCCCAAGAAATGTTAGGCAAAGTTTGGATACTTAACACTTGGGCTTCTTGGTGCTCAGCTTGTAAAGATGAGCACCCACTTTTAGTTGCATTAGCTCAAACTAATTTATTGCCTATTGTTGGATTAAATTATAAAGATACTAATCAAGAGGCTCAGCATTGGTTAGATCAAGCGGGTAACCCGTATATGGCCAATGCCGTAGATGCCGATGGCCGTGTAGGCATTAATTATGGCGTATATGGTGTGCCTGAGAGTTACGTAATTGATAAAAAAGGCGTGATTGCTTATAAGCAAATTGGACCAGTGACGGAAGAGGTGTTGCGCGAGACCATTATTCCCCTAGTGAAGAGGTTGCAAGCGCAATGAAAGCGATATTAACTGCTACCTTAGCTACCTTGTGCTTGCTTATAATGTCTGCCAACTTATATGCTGAACAAGAAGCCCAGCCACTGCAAGATAATCAAGTGGTAGAAGCGCAAGTGCAAAGGCTATCCACTGAGTTACGCTGTCTTGTGTGTCAAAACCAAACATTGGCAGACTCTCACGCCGACCTTGCCAATGATTTAAAGCAAGAAATTCGTGAAATGGCCACCAAAGGAATGACAGACCAAGCGATTATTGATTATTTGGTGGCACGCTATGGCGACTTTGTCCGTTATCGCCCGCCACTTAAAACCAGCACCATCTTATTATGGCTAGGGCCGTTTGCTATATTAATCGCGGCTGGCTTTGGTTTGTTTTTACAGTTACGCGGCCGACAAACCATGCAAGATAACACCCCTTTAACTGAAGCCGAAGTGCGTAAAGTTAAAGAGCTGTTAAATAAATAGCTTAATAAAGGATACCCCATGTTAGTTTTTTGGTTGGTTGTAGTGGTGCTCATCTTAGTGTCGTTAGGGTTTATTTTGCCCAGCTTATTAAAGCCAAAAGCATATAAAGCTACCGATGCACAGGATGAAAAGCGCGCAATTTTTAGCCAACAATTTGATGAAATTGAACAAGATAAGCGTAATGGCGTGCTAGATGCAACCCAATTTCAAGTGGCTAAAAGTGAGCTAGAGCGTCGGATGTTAGATGAAATCGGTGGCTCCGCTGTAGTAATAGGTTTAACCAAGCCTGACTATACTTTAGCAATCGTTTTAACGGTGTTATTACCCGTCCTGTCAATTTTAATATATTTAAAAATTGGTCATCCAGCTGCAGTAACCATCCCTGTGCTTGCCCCTAACGCTGTAAGCAGCCTCTCTGAAATAGAGCGTAGTGCAGCCAATGGCGATGTAGAACCATTGTTAAATGCATTAAAAACAAAGTTAGATGAGCATCCAGAAAATGGAGAGGGCTGGGCTTTGCTAGCGCGCACTTATGCTAAATTAAATCGGCATGCAGAAGCGGTAGATGCCTTTGAAAAAGCCACACAAGCCATTAAAGATAACTCACAATTATATGCGGATTATGCCGATGCTTTAGGGATGGCAAATGGACGAAGCCTTGATGGTAAACCCAAAGATTTGATTAATAAAGCATTAGCGCTTGACCCTAATAATACCAAAGCGTTGATGCTGGCTGGTTCAGCGGCTTATGATGATAAAAATTTCAAACAAGCTATTCAACACTGGGAGCATTTGCAAAAAGTGTTACCTGCAGACTCTGATTTGCTACCCGATATTAAGGCTGCATTAAGTGAAACCTATCAACTTGTAGGCGAAAGTCCCTTGGTTGCTCCTGCACAAACATTAAAGGAAAGCTTACCGATAACCGCTACGGGTAGCATTATGGGTACAGTCAGCATTTCACAAGCGCTAGCTAGTCAAGTTAGCCCGAATGATACGTTGTTTATTCTTGCCCGCCCAACACACAGACAAGCGATGCCTTATGCTGTTATAAAAGTATTGGCAAAAGATTTGCCTTACCAATTTAAGTTGGATGATAGCCTAGCTATTATGCCCAATCATAAGCTCTCGCAAGCAGATGAAGTGGTGCTGGTCGCCCGTGTTTCAAAACACGGAGGTGCCGAGTCACAATCTGGGGATTTACAAGGAGTCTCTGCTACTATTAAACCAGCTGGCGAAGCAGTCAATATAGAAATTAACGAGGTTGTAAAGTAGAAGAATTGACATCCTCCCCGACTTAAAGGACGGGAATTCCTACTGACTCACTCAAAGCTGAGCTTTTACCTTCGGGGTGTGCTTGCTTCACCGAGTGACCTAACTGCATCATCTCTCCACAAGCTAACACGGCATGTCCTGCCGCTAATATATTACGTGCGGCGTTTAAGTCCGCATTCAAACTGTGTCCACAACTCACACACGCAAACTTCGCTTGTGTGGTGCGGTTGTCATTTGCCACATGTCCACAACAACTGCACCGCTGACTGGTGTATTGGGGTGGCACGGCTAACACTTCACCGCCACGCCATGCTTGCTTGTATTCTAACTGACGGCGAAACTCACCCCAGCCTTGGTCTAATATCGATTTGTTGAGGCCAGACTTAGCTTTTACGTTACGCCCTGGCACTTCAATCGTGCCGCTTGCTGATTTGCTCATATTAGTGACTTTCAAATCTTCAATAACAATAATCGCGTGGTTTTTGCTGATGGTAGTTGAAGTTTTGTGCAGAAAGTCGTTGCGGATATGAGCGACCCGTTGATGTAATTTTGTAATACGTGCTTTTGTTTTTTTCCAGTTGTTGCTAAATTTAACTCGACGCGACATGGCACGTTGATAACGTGCTAGCCGCGCTTGCTTACCTCTAAAGCTATTCACTGGTGCAAATATCTCACCTGTTGATAGCGATGCAAACTGGGTAATACCCACATCTACGCCTAAAGCCGATGTTGAAACGTGAGTGGGTGCATCAACCTCACGCTCGGTTTGGATAGACGCATACCATTTGCCGTTACACTGGCTCACGGTGATGTTCTTCACATCGCCTAATACGTCACGGCTATTGCGGTAGCGTATCCAGCCTAACTTGGGCAGAAATACACGATTATTGCCTTGCTCAAGCTTGAATCCTTGCGGAAACCTGAAGCTGTCGTGCTGCCCACGCTTTTTAAACCTTGGAAAGTCAGCAAGTTTGGTAAAGAAGTTCAGATAACTTGTTTCAAGGTTTTTAAGGGCTTGCTGCAAAGTTTGGCTGGGAGATTCTTTAAGCCAAGTGCTAGCTGGGTCTAATTTCCAATCAGGAAGTAGATAGGCCAGTTTGGTGTAACTAAATTTGATGGCCTTATCTGCGGCGTATTGTTCTTTTTGCCAAGCTAAAGCTTTGTTATAGACATACCGACAAGCCCCTGCAACGCGCCGCATGGCGCGAACTTGCTCACCATAGGCATGAGTTCAAACTTGTAGGCTTGTAATCGTTGCATGGTTAAATTATACTCGGTCTATGAGAGATAACAATGATATTAGGCATGGTAGGCACTGTATATTTAATATTCACGTTCATTTGGTCTTTGTGACCAAATATCGCCGTGAAGTGTTCACAAAAGCCATACTTGACGAATTACGCCCCATCTTTGCCAAGACTTGCATTGACCTTGAGGCAGAATTGATTGAATTTGATGGTGAGGATGACCACGTGCATTTACTGGTGAACTATCCACCTAAACTGGCTATATCGAACCTTGTCAATGCACTCAAAGGCGTTTCCAGCCGCATGATACGCAAGGCTAAATTTCCGAGCATTCAAAACAAATTGTGGGGCGGTGCTTTATGGTCGCCAAGCTATTTCGCGGCAAGCTGTGGTGGTGCGCCTATTGCTATTATTAAGCAATATATCGAGCAACAACAAACGCCGCATTGAACGGCTATGCCGTTCGCGCTTATATCCCCGCCCTGAGACCGTAAAGGTCTTCCCTCACATAATATATGAGATAAATCTCATTATTCTGAGTGAAAGGACGAGGTTTTACGCACTAGCTTATAAAATTATTAAATCAGTGTGCTTATCAATATGTACCAATGTTAATCAAGTAGCATCTGTAAGCAATATGTCAGGGTTAATGAAGTAAAGTGTAGGCTTGTTTTAGGGCGGTAAAGTTTGGCCTTAAAAATTTGATGACAATATCAATCGCTACAAACTAATTGGCTAACATGCACTATAAATTTAAATTTTTTTTAATAAGTATCAGCTTATTTTTTATTAGCTTGATGACAGGATGTTCAGAGCACCAAAATACTTTAACAATGCTCAAAAAAGCTGAGTTAACTAAAGCGCTGATGATAGAAAATACAAAATGCAATGCATTTATAAATCAGCTCTCGAAAACAGACATCAACAATAATGATATTGAAAAAATCTATCGTGATGCTACTAAAGCTGGCTGCATCAAAAAAGATATTTAAATAACATTGATCCGCTTTGTTATATTTAAGATTACGTGAGAAACAATATAGCAACTTCCAATGGCTATGCACCTTTGCCTGCAAATAGCAAATAGCGATGCTTACTCAGCTACTGACTCAACCTATGAAATACTGGCAATTAATTACGCATCTTGGCTCTATTAGCTTATTACTACCAACGTTGATTATTGCACTAATCACCCTATGGCAATCAAAGCAAAAGTCAACGGCGTTCACATGGTTAACCGCGTTATCTGTGGTGATTGCTTTAACGGTATTGAGTAAGATTCTGTTTATGGGTTGGGGAGTAGGAATTGCTTCACTAAATTTTACGGGGATAAGTGGACATACTTTATTAGCCACTTCGATTTTGCCTATATTATTTTATTCAGTGATAGGTAAACCCAAAACTAAATCAAAAAATATAGGGTTATGGATTGGACTGCTACTCAGTATTTTGGTTGGAGTGTCTAGATTTGTGCTTGGTATGCATAGCATGAGTGAAGTTGTTGCGGGTTGGGCATTGGGGTTGTTGGTCTGTAGCATTGTGTTAACTACCATTCACTACCACCATCAAGGCTATGCATATTTACAATTAACTTTTTTGATATGTTTACTAGGATTAGGTACAGCAACCCCCAATTTCATCCCATCTCATAGCATGGAGACAAAGTTAGCATTATACCTATCGGGACATGACAAGCCCTATACACGCGCCGACTTAAAAATCGCTAAAAATCAGATCTAAAAAATGATGAATTAATAATAGATAACAATGGGTTATATTTTATTAATTCATCATTTTTATGTGCAGCGCTATTGGTTAAACCAAGCCAGAAGCGATATTAATCGTTAAAGCCAATAAGGTGGTATTAAAAAAGAAAGCCAACACGCAGTGTACTAAGCCTAGTCTGCGCATAGTTTTACTCGTAAAATTAACGTCCGCAGTTTGACCAGAAGTGCCAATGACACATGCAAAATATAAAAAATCCCCATAATCTGGATTGTTTTCATTGGGAAATGCTAGGCCACCCGTATAGCTTTTATTTTTTACCATGTAAAAATCATGTGCATAATGTAGCGCAAACATGACTTGAATAAATGCCCAAGCAGAGAGAATGGTCATGACCGCTAATGCTATATGTGCATAACGCAACACGCCATGTAAATCTTTTACGAAGGAAAGCTCAAAGAAAATAGCCCCAATTGAAATAATGGAAGCAATGATGACCATCACCATGACAAAATATTTGCCATCATCATGCTTTAATGCGCGCGAACGCATTTTTTCATGGCTTGACCAAAACATCATACGAGCGGCAAGTGTTAGATAAAGCCAAGCGCCTGCATTCCACCCAATAATCACGCGCGTGATGTCATGTGATACCCATGTGGTTGGCACGGTAATGAAAACAAAAATACCCACTAAAATAGAGCCAAACAACCTTGGCCTAGAAAAGAAAATTCTAAAGACTATGTAATGGTTTAGCATGTTTTGGTTAACTTTCATTAGGAGCCAATTTTGCTAGAAAAAGCATCCCATTGGTTGGTGTCTCCCTCGAGAGCCACCTCGTGAGTGCCACGTACTTCAAATTCATCTTCCGACATATATTTCCCAAACTATAAAAAATGAGTCCAGTAAAGCGTACACGAATAAGCTTACATCAAACTTACTTTAAAGGTGGTAAATAGTGCTTGTGTTAAGTTTTAATGAGTGTTCGTCATGTGGATAAATAAGAGTCATGGTATTCTCTAAAGCCATAATTGCTAACCGTGAAACTATCCATAAAGTTATTGCCTTGCATTTCTGATGAAGTGGGTTTTTTGGTAATTTATCTTGCCCTGTAATTAACAATTGGAATTCACTCTTGCTTTTGTACCACCCAAGTTTTTAACAAAATAGCAGCAAAAATAGCGCATGATGCCGAAAATCCAAAAGCTACTTCTGGGCTAATGGTTTGCCATAGCCAACCAAAAATCATCGAAGCGGGAAGCAGCATAATGCCAGTGATGAGATTAAACCAGCCATAAGCTGTACCAAGCATTTCTTTCGGTGCCATATCTGCTACCAGCGCTTTTTCTGCACCTTCAGTTGCGGCCATAAAGATGCCATAGAAAGCAAATAATGGCCATAGCAACCAGAGATGATGTCCATTTAGTCCCAACAATAGATAAAACAACCCATAGATTGCCCAACCGATTATTATCAACCTAATGCGCCCAACTCGATCTGAAAGTGAAGATAACGGTGTCGAGAGCAACATAGCAGAGGCGGATGTCAACGCCCACAGTACTGGCACCATGGCGGTTGGCAATCCCATATCCTTAGCGCGCAGCAATAAAAACATATTGGATGAGTTGCCTAGCGTAAATAACGCCATTATTAACAGATAACGCTTATAGATGGGCGGGAAGCCTTGCATAGTCCAACTGAAGGGTTTCTTGTGCTCAACTTCAACGGGCGGCTCTTTTATAGATAACGCTAACAGCACAGTAAGTGCACCAGGAATAGCCGCCCACATGAAAATTTCTTTTAACGGAACATGCGAAGCAAGCAACCATGCGGCTAATAAAGGACCTATCACCGCACCAGCGTTATCCATAGAGCGGTGTACGCCGAATGCAAGCCCGCGCTGGTCGGCGGGTGTTGCTTTAGCCAGCAAAGCATCACGTGGAGAACTACGTATGCCTTTTCCTACGCGGTCAGAGAAGCGAAGTACAAACACGATTGGCCAGCTGGATGCCAGTGACATCAATGGCCTTGAGAGTGCGGCTAATGTATAGCCGCCGACCACCCACGGTTTAGCTGAACGCGTTTTGTCAATAAGTACGCCTGAAAACAACTTAAGCACACTACTGGTTGCCTCGGCAACGCCTTCGATTATCCCTAGCGCTTTTGGTCCCGCCATTAAAACAGCAGAAAGATAAAGTGGCACCAATGGGTAAAGTAGTTCGCTGGCAGAGTCGTTGAACAGGCTGACAAGTCCAAGTAGCCAAACAGTTTTAGGTAGATTGAGGAGTTGTTTTAACATGCAATTTGCATTAGATAACTACCAGCTAGTTTACTTTAGTCTCAACTCTATCCATACTTTTTGTGTAGATATATAAGTACATAACTCATAGTGAATGGACGATAAATCGACCTCGGAAATCAATGAATATTGCATCTGCTGTAGCGCTGCTAATAACGTATAAAGCTGCTACAGCAAAAAATTATATTGTGTTGCCTGTCACCAGAAAAGTAAGAAAAAGAAAACTATTAACTTTTGAGATGAGCCTATCATCTACTCTTCATCGTGCTCATCATTGTGATGATGATGTTCGCGCTCATGCTCGTGGCTGTAATAATGCTCATCGTCTTGATAATAAGGCTGTGCTTCCTCTTGGCTGTAATGTACGACCGTTTGATGATACACAATACGCGGCGCATGAACATAGACGGGTGGCGGGTCATAATAAACGGGCAGCGGAGGGTTGTAAAAGTAGGGGTTATCCAAATTAATGTTAAGCTCAAAGGAATCGTGAGCATAAGCAGAACTAATGCTTCCTAAAGCGAGTAAAGCGATTAATCCAATTTTTTTAGTGTTCATGTGACATGACCCCATATCAAAAATATTAAACAACGTGGTGAGTTAAAAATGACGATTACAAAGTGACGTTAGTTGTAAAAATAACATAGCATATTGAATTTTATGCACAAAGATATTAGCCATGTCGATATCAATACCGATTAAATTAAGAGCCTGTAAATAATTCTGTGTAAATGCGGTTTTGAGTGCATTAATTTAAGGGTGGCACTCTGTCACCCAATTCAATACTAAAGCGATTCAGCGCAGCCTTCCAATCCCGTAGCGGCATCGTCCAT
>JBATAW010000060.1:0-4775 GCA_049662045.1 Methylophilaceae bacterium
GAGCTGTTCAACGAGCCCTGCTGGCAGTGGGAGTGTTTCATTTGCTGATTTGTAATTTGTGGCCATGATAATTTCCTTTGAAGGTCATTGGTAAAATATCATTTACACAGATTTTTTTACAGGCTCAGAAGAATGAGCCAACATAGAATATAGTGGCTTAATCAATTACTTTTATCACTTAAATCAAACACAATACATCTAGCTTTGCTTGGTGTTTTTTTAGGTGAACAATCCTAAAGTTTAAAATAATTGAAGATAAGAATTGCAACTTTCAGTTCGCACACAAACACTCAAAACAGTGAGATGTCCATTATCTTAATACCCCTATAATCAATGCAATTTACATTAGACAGCCTTTGTTTAATTGTAAATATAATTTACTGCAAACCTCATTTTACTTTTCAGCATAGGTTCGAGTGTGTGTTGAGCAAACTTGCTCAGAATTTAGTTGATAATGAATCAGCCGATCTTTTATTGCGACTTCATTATTCATTTTATTCTCAGTACAAATTGACTTAATGAAACCTAAAAGATTGGTTCTAAAATTCGCTAAATCCTCGTCAATCATTATCCTGGTATTAGCATTTGGAGAGGCTGCATACTCAAAAGTATTTGATGGATGGATCATGATAGGAGTAAAAGAACAACTTGCATCATATTTGTTTCTAAACCACTCGCCTGATCCATTCAATTGATTGCAATAATGTTTAGCTATTGTGTTCACCACTGCACCATTTTTACACTCAATAACTAAATACTCTAAATTGCCTATGCCCCATAATACGTCTGGACCTTTACCATACTCATTTTCTGGACGCTGACTTGTAAAGCCTATAAATAATGCGATTTGTTTCATAGCCTCTTCAAATTTATTAGCTGTATCTGGTTTGAAGATAAGGTCTTCGAGTAATCCGTTTAGCTTTATTAAAGCAACATTAGGATTTGGAAATGTAGCTAAATATTCTTTAACAGCACGTGCTTGGTTAAGTCCTTTAGACTCAAGTTTGTGGTATCCAATACCTGCAAGAGGTTTTAAAACTCTTGTGTTATCTTCAGATGCTGATAGCAATAGTTTTTGAGCTTCAACTTCATCATAAAGATTAAAGTACTCAGCGGCACATTGCTTGAGATATGACGAAAGTAATTTATCCACACTATTAAGGGCGGCTAAAATGGGGGTCGGGGCTTTTGATAAATTGTTAGCAGAAGCAAAATCGTAGGCCTGACGAAGACCCAATGTAACTTTATCCATTTGTTTAGGTTCAAGTGGGGCAATATTAGTTAGTGCCCCTTTGCTTGCTGACACCCAATCTTTATCTTGACTTAAGCAGTAATTAATCGTTTCCCATAATTCTTTTAACGATTGATTTGTAATTTGCATTGATACTTGCTCAGAAAGTTGTATCTGAGCTTTGGTCCCAGGTGAAAATTTTTCAATGGCACCCCCTGCATAAATGTTACTTATAAGCGACTTGCCCAATAATAACACTGCACAAAAGTCATCACTTGCTCTAACACCTCTGCCCATTCCCTGTTCTACACGTTGTAAAATCTGTGTTGAAACTTGTTCGCTCCCTAGCAATACTCCTTGCTCAACTTTATCTATTAGTCTTCTTACGTCTGGCACACCATCTATTACTAATAAACGACAAGCATCTTGGGGTAAATCAACACCATCGTATCTATTTACTAATACAGCTATACCTACATGACCAGCTTTTAATTGTTCAATGCCATCATAAATATTGTCTTTTTTAAGAGTTAAATTCGCAACATCCGCCCAAAAATTTGCCCTAGATTCAGAAGGAACAATTATGACAACATTAAATTGTTTGGCGGCATAAGCACATATTTTTTTAATATCCACATCAGAAAACTCTTGATTTATTATTTGAGGCATCAAGATCATTCTGTCACCTATATCGCCTGCCGTAGTTGGTGCTATAGCTGATAAAATCGAATCATCAGTCACTCCAAAATGACTGACAAGGATACTGTCATCAACCAAGGTAGCTGTCATATACACTCTTCGTTGAGCATGATGAAGACTCGGTATCATGTGAATAGGAATGCAATGAGGAGAAATTTCAATTGAAGTACTGCTAATCACACATCTAGAAAGTTTTAAATTTTCCTTAATTAATGGCCATACCCACTCTATGTCAGCATGTGTTTTGTTCTTAATGAGAGTTTTTTGCACGACATCTAATTTATTTTGCCAAGCCCAAAAAGGTACGAGCATATATGCAGTAGGATCACCAGTTTCTAGCTCAATGGCTTTAGCTGAACATTGAGCAGATAGTGCTGGTTTGAACTCATTATAAATAACATCAAATGCTGGATTATCAGGAGTTATTGAAAGGGTAAACTGTTCTTCAATAGTATCAATACAAGCATGTGCATCATCGACAATTAATGAGCCAATCTTTATCTTAATTCCCTCATCTCCGACACCGAATACTGATCTGCCATTCACTAATTTGTGAATATTTATTATAAGAATCTCTTTCCCTGATAAAAATCTAGGAGAGTGATGATTTTCAGTAACTGGTATTCCAAGATTTTTAGCCTCATCGATAACTTGCTTGACCAAATAATTATCTGGCACTACATACACAGCAGGACCATGCCCTTCATTTAAAGAGCTTTTTAATATTAATAAACCAACTACTGTTTTACCACTTCCCGTGTTCATTTTTAAAACAAGATTTTGCTCATTGCGTCTTGCAAACCACTTATCCCAGACTTGCGATTGAACATCTCGTGGGTATTGAAATTTTCCTTGCACCTTTTCAGGTAAGGCAATGAAAATATCTCTTGGTTGAAGTGCTGTATCGCTATTTTGTCCGCCACTTATTTTTTTGAAATCAATCATGTTATAGGCCTTAAATCTAGAATAAGTTAGATAACAATTATAAATGATAATTTAAGTGTGGGCGGGAAGTGACAAATGAAACTTAAGAGCTGAGTGTGCTGTAGCTTTTATATAAAGCACAGGACCTTTAGTCATGGGACACAAAAAAGTGGGAAATTTAAATTACTTCACAACCGATATCATCAAAAATAACAAAAAATGTTAATGAAATAATGGTTAAGTGGGGAATGCAATTAATAATGCAAGGTGGTATTTTTGCAAATTGTTTTTAGCTAAATCTTACCAATTTAGCTATTATTTTCTGGTGTTGCCAAATTTTCACTAAGAAATGATACTTAATTTATTGAATATAATAGGAATTATTCAAATTTTATTAATCACAATGTTGCCAAAACGTTGCCAAATGGTTTTTTGGGCAAAAGAGAATACGGGGCTAACATCGCTGTAAGCCCCGTGGATATTGGTGGTGAAAGAGGGACTTGAACCCTCGACCCCAGGATTATGAATCCTGTGCTCTAACCAGCTGAGCTACATCACCATTAAAACTGAAGGCGCAATTCTATTGATTTTGCGCTGTGTTGTCAAAGTAAATCGCTTTAAACCGCGATTTTTAGTGCTTTTATACGTTGAATCTAAAGTGCATTACATCGCCATCTTGCACAATGTATTCTTTACCTTCTAGGCGCATTTTACCTGCCTCTTTGCTGCCTTGCTCGCCTTTGTTTTTAACGTATTCATCATAGGCAATCACTTCTGCGCGAATAAAGCCGCGCTCAAAGTCAGTGTGAATTACGCCTGCGGCTTGCGGGGCGGTGGCGCCTTTTTTTACTGTCCAAGCGCGCACTTCTTGCACGCCAGCAGTAAAGTAAGTTTGTAGCCCTAGCAAATCATAAGCGGCGCGAATGACGCGGTTTAAACCAGGCTCATCTTGGCCTAGTTCGCTTAAAAATAGTAGTTTATCTTCGTCATCAAGTTCTGAAATTTCACCTTCAATTTTGGCGCAAATGCATACTACAGGGGCATTTTCAGCTTTGCCAAGCGTAATTACTTTGTCTAAATGCGGGTTATTTTCAAAACCTTTTTCATCCACATTAGCAAGATACATGACAGGTTTAACCGTAATTAAGCATAATGGTTTAAGCAGTTCTAGCTCATGGGCATCTAAGCCCAGCGTGCGCACGGCTTTGGCTTGGTCTAAACACGGCACCACTTTTTCTAACACTTTTAGCAAGGCAATGGCATCTTTATCGCCACTTTTGGCTTTTTTGCCTTCTCGCTGCATGGTTTTTTCTACGGTTTCCATGTCCGCTAGCGCAAGCTCGGTGTTTATCACTTCAATGTCTGAAAGCGGATCAATTTTATTAGCCACATGAATCACATTGCTGTCTTCAAAGCAGCGCACAACGTGGGCAATGGCGTCAGTTTCACGAATGTTAGCTAAAAATTTGTTGCCCAAACCCTCACCTTTAGAGGCACCAGCCACTAAGCCAGCAATATCGACAAATTCTACAATCGCAGGCTGTACTTTTTGCGGTTTTACAATGTCAATTAGCGGTTGCATGCGTGGATCTGGCACTTCTACAATGCCAACATTAGGCTCTATGGTGCAAAATGGGTAATTTTCTGCGGCAATTCCTGCCTTAGTGATGGCATTAAAGAGGGTTGATTTGCCTACGTTTGGCAGGCCGACGATTCCACATTGCATTGATTATCCAATTCATTTTTGACGCAATTTTTGCGTTGTTTTAGTTATTACGTAGTTAGATTATTTTTGGGGCTGAAGTAGATTAGCACTAAATACCAGCCCACTCCTTCAATATTAACAGTTGTTGTTTAGGGCTTCCGTAATTAAATCTAAACTCACATTCCTTTAGGAATAGTGGGAAAGATTCTTTAGGAA
>JBATAW010000061.1:0-21014 GCA_049662045.1 Methylophilaceae bacterium
TTTTTGAGGATGGCGCAAGTCCGTCTAGATTTATATTACGGACACAATAGAACAGAAAGAACGAAACATTACAAAAAAGTGGTAAAAACTAGGGAATTTTAACCTGACAAAGGTTTGAGTTCTAACGTAAAGTAGGCATCCTATTTGACGGGGAGTTTTCCGTCAAAGATGCTTTTTTGTTTAATAAATTGTACGCTGATATCATATTTATCAATCAGTTAATTAATTTTAGTGAACTCTAAAATAAGTATTAAATACATCAAATTTTAACTTAATTAAGTTCTTAAAATTAAGTTTTAAAAATACGCGCTAAGCATTACATTTTTTGCGCATCAATACAATATTGCAAAGCTAAAAATAGCTTATTTTAATCCAGTTTTTACCCTATATCACTTCACATCCTCTGTGAGCCGCCTAGTATGCGGCTGGCAGAGGCATAAAAATCTCTCGTAGTAAATCTTGCAATAAAATAGCTTCAGCTTTACCTAGCTTAAAATCACCAAAACACATTAATGTGAACGCTTATTTAAGCTGAAAGCACTAACATATCAACTGCACTTTCTGTACCAGCAATACCTTAAACCCCACGAGTGATGCGTTGCGCCATTTCATGCAACACTCACATTAGAATTGGTAGAGAATGATAATTTCGTTTATTTCTTTTTCTTGTCTTTAACATGCTGGTTCTTTGCATCTAATTCGAACAAACCTATTGTGTTGATAAGGTCACTAAACTTTGCGTAACCATAGTTACGAGAATCAAAGGCAGAGAAGTTTTTAACCATATGTTTTTTGACTTCGCTCATATTGGCAAATCCATCCTCCTCAGATGAGGCATCAATTGCGGAGCGGATTAATGAGACTAATTTAGCGTCCATCGCCAATTGTTGTGAAGTTTTTTTAGTCACAGGTACAAGTTTAGGTTCTTCGCCATTTGAGTTGTTTGTAGGTTTCGGTTTGGCACTGGCTATCGGTTTATTTGTTGAAGTTGCAGGTTCATTTGTGGTGGCAGTGGCTTCATCAGACATTTTATTTTGCAGCAAGATTTCAATGAAGATAAATTGATTACAGGCGGCTCTTAACGATTCGGGCGTTTTTTGCTCGCCGAACCCGTAAACAAGTTTGCCAGATTCACGAAATCGAATGGATAATCGCGTGAAATCACTATCGCTTGAAACAATACAAAATCCATCTAGCGGCGCGGTATATAGCAAATCCATTGCATCAATAATCAGTGCGCTATCGGTGGCGTTTTTGCCTTTGGTGTTGGCATATTGCTGGATGGGTTGAATGGCGTGCTTAGGTAAAATTTCTTTCCAGCGGCTTAATTGGCTTTGTGTCCAATCGCCATAAATGCGCCTGACACTGGCATCGCCAAATTTAGATATTTCTTCAAATAATTCATCAATCATTGGAATAACATTAAATGTGTTATCTGCATCAATTAAAACAGCTAGCCGAGGATTATTGTTATCAGTGTTCATAGTTAATTTCAATGATTACTTGAAGCTGAAAGTATATAACATATCCACCGCGCTTTCTGTACCCGCTTCGCCACGTATCGACCATTGTGGAGTAATGTTGAATGTCAGCCTTGCGACATCAAGCAAGCCGCTAATACTTTTAGCATAACTTAAGTAAAGCTGAGAAGTTAAGCGTTTACCAAATACGACTGAGGCACTGGTGGCATCTCCACCTGAAAAACTCAGCTCATCTAGGCCAGCTGCCTTTGCGAGCTGGGTTTGTAGGGGTACAGATTGACCTTGGGATAATATAATGCCCGCAGCAAGCGATAGTGCCCCGTAATCATTTTTAGTGGTTTGCTCCATACCATGCCCTAGCACTAGCCATGCGAGTTTTTCACTATCTGTGACGCTAGGGTCAGATACTAGTTTAGTGACAGGGTTTTGTGCGCTGCCAGTGATTTCAACCCCTGCATTAACGGGTGTGCTATTACGCATCGCGCGTATATTAACCCCAGGATTATCCAACGTGCCGCTAAAGTTTAATAAGCCACGTTCAATGGTTAACACTTGGCCATAAGCCATGTAAGTGCCACTTTTGGTTTGAATGCTGCCTTCAGTGTGCGGGCGGTATTGCGTTAAGCCTGTAAAAGTGAGTGCACCAGTGAGCTCTGCATCAAGTCCGTATCCACGTAACTTAAAATTTTCCCCTAAACTAATGCGTAGGCCGTTAAGTAAAACTTTAAGGGCAGCTTCGGGGGCTATTTCAGTTTTACCTAAAATCACCACATCATCCCCCAATACAGGTGTACCTTCGCCTGCAAGTTCGGCTAGGCCTTGATCCACAGTAAAGTCACCTGTAATGGCTAAGATGCCATCTTCAAGTGTGGTACTCCCTTTTCCACTTAGTATTAGCAAGCGGTCAGCCCGTGAAATAACCGTGAATTTATCAGCGATCCAAGCTAACTCAACGGCGGGCTTACCTGCTTTAAGATGAATTAGGCCATTGGTTTTAATCAGCCCATCACCTCCACGCCAAGAGGCTTGCTTGATGCGCAAACCATCATTATCAAAGTTGGCGGTTAGTTCGCCATCTTTAAGGCTGACGCCTTCTCTCGGTAAATTAAACATCAGTTTGTTGGCTTGTAGATTTCCCACTAAATTAGGTTGTTTGAGCGTGCCATTACCAGCAACTTCAAATTTAATAGCACCATCAATATTAGCCTCCATCAGCGAGGGGGATAGAGGCAGCCAAGCTAAAGTGTGCAGTTGCGCATTTGCTTTTAAATTGAGCGGTGCGCTGGCGAGCAATCCATAGCCAGCTTCGGTTTTACTTAATAGCGTTGATGCCTCAGCCTCTAAATCTCCCATTCCACGCCCGTGTATGCTAACAGAGAGCTTGGCTTGATTGTTTAAAATGTTGATGTCCGTTTTAACGGTTTCTAAACCCAGTGGCTTAGAAACACCATCGGCATTTACCATGGTTAAATCCCCTGATTCACGCCAAAAATTGATGGTGCCATTTAAGTTGTCGGTAGAAGTTAAATTCCATTTTGCAGCAAAGGTGGCATTGCCTTTTAGGCCGCTAGGCAAGGGTAAGGTATTAGGCGGTAAGTCTGCCAAGCTAAATTGTTCTAATCGGCCTGTACTTGCAAAACCTTGTTGACCGATGTTTAACTGGTCAATCAATGCGCGGCCTTGATTAAATTGAAGCTGCGTTTTTCCAAGTGAAAAGCCTCTATTGTCACTGGCAATATCAAACGCTAATGGGGCAGGTGCCAGTAGTTTTATTGGCGTGCTGCCTTCATAAATTAGGTTTTGTAGCAACCCCTGCCAATGTGAACCTGTTAAGCCGCCTTGCAGGCTGCTGTTAAGTTTAAAGTCTTTGCCTTGTGCTGCCGCAACAAGTTGATGGCTGGTTTTACTACCTTGCAAGGTGATTTGCGCATTCATTATAGGGTGAGCGCCATATTGCAAACCAGTTGCTTTAAAATCGCCAGATACTTGCCCATTTGCCTCGGGCGAAACGCTAGCAAGCCCCGTTAATTTTTCAACATTTAATCCTTGCGCTAAGTGCAATTTTTGCGCATCAAGCTTGAAACTTAAGGCCATGTTTTCAAATGTGCCGTTTAGTGTGCCATCAGCTCGTACCAATCCTGCATATCCTGAGCCAAATTTGCTTAAATCAGCAAAATCGGCCTGCCAAGCAATGTGGCTATCTGTTTGACCTAGGCTACCATTGGCTTTAAATGTGTTGTTTGCAAGCATTGCTTGTAAATCTAGGTTTTTTATTTTGCTACCTTGCAACTGCAATTTGCCCGTGCTATTAAAAGCTTGGTTTTGCCATTGGCTATCGCGTGTGGCATATTGCACATCCAACAAGGCTTCAGGTAAGAACTTGCCAACGATAGTTGCATCCATATTCAGCGTAGCTACAGGGTAGTTGCCAAGCCGTTCTGGGTGTATCTCAGTCACTTTGGCTTGCACATTGATTGGAAAATCATCACTTAAGCCAATTTTTCCATTAATGAATAGTCGTGCCGCAGGGGCTGTATTATTAAGACTTTCTGGGTAAATATTCAATTTATCGTCATGTTTTGCTAATAGCATGGCGCTTTCAAACTGTAAGTTAGTGAGGTCGCCAGTAAGCTTGGTTTTAATGTCAAAAGGTGTGTTGGACGCTGCTTGTTTAATCGCCGCTGTGCCAGTGAGTGCAAAGGGGTTTTCAGTGCTCATTTGCAAGGCAATGGTGGCTTCACCCCAAGGCGTGCCTGCGCTTAATTGCTTGATATTAATGGTGCTTGCATCGGCTTCAATGGCAAATTTCACGTTGCTAAATGTGCGTTGAGTTTCACCGTTAATTATTAGCAGCTCCGCAACCTCACCTTGCTGAATGGAAGCGGCGAATGGCAATTTAATGCGCTCTGGCAAGCCTGATTTGTCTGACTTTTTTGTGCTTTGGTGTACAGTAATGGTGAGTTTTTTAGCCTGAATGCTCTCTACCAACAATTTGCCATCACCAAAGGGTGAAAGCTGCCAACGTGCATTGAGTTTTTCAAGTTTTAGGCTAATGCCTTCTAAATCATAGCTAAAGGTATCTAGGCTAGTGTTGGCGCTGATGGATAAGTCGCCCCGTGCGGAAGTAAGGCTTAATAGCGTGATGAAAAATAACAGATAAAGTTGGCGTAACATTAAAATGCCACCCCAATATTAAAATGCAAGCGGTATTTTTGTACATCTTGCCCATAGGCAATATCGGCACCTATCGGGCCAAGTGGGCTTTTCCAGCGTACCCCTAGGCCGTAGCCAATGGCAGGTTTTAAGTCTTTCCATTGATTGGCTGCGTTGCCCGCATCCACAAATGCGGCCATTCCCCACTGTTTAGTGAGCCATTGCACAATCTCTACGCTACCTGTGGCTAAATACTTACCGCCAACGACCGCTCCAGCTTCTGCCACGCCTAAGCTTTGAAATGCATAGCCACGCACAGATTGATCGCCCCCTGCGCGAAATAAAAATGCCTCAGGCGCACTGTTTTTGCCATTCACCATCCCAAACTCGGCACGCGCAATGAATTGTGTGCTGTTAGTAATGGGGTAATAAATCTGCGTTTTGATACGGCTATGTAAAAATTGCCCACTAGAAAGGGCGTCAAAGGGTGCGTAAGCAAATTCAGCATTGAGTAAATAACCACGTGTGGGTGCTAAATCATTATCCGTGTGACGAAGGGTAATGCCATAGCCGATGGTGGCGACTTTTTTTGTGGTTGTGTCACCGCCATCAATTTCTTGCTGTTCTACTAAATAATTGGCACCGATGTATTGCTCACGCTTGCGCGGACCCCATGCGCGCTTGATCCCCACTTGGCTAGAGGTCAGCGTTTGCCCTTCAATAGTTGATCGATTTAAGCTAGCATTAACGCTATCAAGATAACCTTTTTTGGTAATCGGAAACAGAATTTGCCCAACAATAGCTTGCGCTTTTTCTTCTAGCTTTAGGCTGCTATTCAATCGCCAGCCGCGATTCATAATATCTAAGTCATCATAAGTGAGTTGTACACGCGCGCCTGTGTTGGTGCTGTAACCTGCACCAACGCCCACTTTGATGCTTTTATTTTCATTGACCACTATTTTAATTGGCGCTTGAAAATGATTGCTTTCATTGGCAGATTTTGTATCTGCCGTGACTTCCACATTGCGAAAATAGCCACTCTCTTGCAAGCGATTTTGCAGCGTCAGTAAATCTGTTTGTGTGTAAATGCTATCGGGTTTGATCGGGTTAAGGTTGTTGACGATATTTTGTGAGTAACGCTCTAAACCCTCAATGTTTAGTTCACCAAAACGCACGGCGTCACCACTATCTATTTCAACTTTTAGTGCAACCGTGTTTTCTTCCACATTGACTTCTGCAAGGCTATTGGTAATGCTGGCATTAGGGTAACGCTCTACCAGCAAGTTGGTGAGTAGTCGACGTTTAGCTTGCGCCCAATAGTCTTGGCGAAAAACTTCTTGTGTTGGTAATAGCCATTGCTCACGTAGCTTGGCCATGCTGGGCGTAATGTCTTGTGCGGCCTGGTTTATTGCACCCGTAAATTGAATATCTACCTTGCTAATGGTGGCTGGTTTACCTAGCGTCACATTAAATTTAGCGGTAGAAATATTGCTTTGCTGCTCTAAATGGCTGGTAATGATCGGGTTAAAATAACCCTCTGTCGTTAGCAAGGTTTTAATATTTTCTGGCGCTAGTGTAAATAGGCGTTGCCATTCTGACGCGGTCATGCGCGCATTTTCGCGCCATTCAATTATTTGCAAATGCTTTTCGAGTAAGTCCTTTATAGGTGCTATGTCTTCAGCATCGCTAGTTTGTGCATTGTCAGTTTCGTTGATAGTAATTTCAACTTGGTAAGGGCTGTTGTCAGCCAGCGCAGATAAGCACCAGCATTGGAAAATAGCCCATAGTAAACAACACTTAATGATGTGCTTGGTACCTTTAAAATAGGCGCTAGTAGGCGGCATGTTGATTTTTAAACACCACTAAATATGCTTTACTAGCTCCGTTGCCTTGCCAACGTAGCTCGCTGGCGTTAAGGCTAATAGAGCGATTTTTGCATCATGCGGTATTTTTAAACCGCTAATAAACACATGCAAAGACTCTTTATTAATGCCCCCTTTGCCACGGGTGAGTTCTTTGAGTTGCTCATACGGGTTTTCAATACCATAGCGACGCATCACCGTTTGAATTGGCTCTGCCAGCACTTCCCAGCTAGCATCTAGATCTGCGGCTAGCTTATCAAAGTTGGCTTCTAATTTATTTAAGCCACGTAAGCATGAGTCATAACCTAGCAGCGTATAGCCAAGTGCCACGCCCATATTGCGTAGCACGGTGGAGTCGGTCAAGTCACGTTGCCAGCGTGAGATAGGTAGTTTTTCTGCCATGTGGCGCAAAATGGCATTCGCCAACCCTAAGTTACCCTCAGAATTTTCAAAATCAATGGGGTTAACTTTATGAGGCATGGTAGATGAGCCGATTTCACCCGCTTTAACTTTTTGCTTAAAATAGCCAACAGAAATATAACCCCAAATATCGCGGTTTAAATCAATCAAAATGGTGTTGATGCGGCTTAAGCAATCGTAAAGCTCTGCCATGTAATCGTGTGGCTCAATTTGAATGGTCATTGGGTTATAAGTTAAACCCAATTTCTCTACAAACGATTTGGCAAAACTCTCCCAATCAAAATGCGGGTAGGCTGATAAATGGGCATTAAAGTTACCCACTGCGCCATTAATTTTGCCTAAAATTTCATTGGATATTAATTGTGTTTGCTGACGCCTTAAACGATACACCACGTTAGCCAGCTCTTTACCGAGCGTTGTTGGGCTAGCCGTTTGACCGTGCGTGCGAGAAAGCATGGGTATATCTGCTAATTGGGTTGCTAGCTCAGTTAAACGGCCAATTAAATTGGCCAAAAATGGCAACATCACACTATCGCGCGCGCCCTTAAGCATCAGGCCGTGAGAAAGGTTGTTAATATCCTCACTAGTACAAGCAAAGTGAATAAACTCGCTGGCTTTTTTAATTTCTGGGTTACCGTCAAATTTCTCTTTTAACCAATACTCAAGCGCTTTCACATCATGATTAGTCCGCGCCTCAATCGCTTTTACTTGTGCTGCATCGGCCTCGCTAAAGTTGACAATGGCAGTATCAAGCTGTTTAATGGTTTCTGCACTAAATGGTACAATTTCTTGTAAATCGCTAGCAACGGCTAGCGCTTTCAGCCACTCAACCTCTACCCAAGCGCGGTGTTTAATCAGCGCGTATTCGCTAAAAAAAGGCCTAAGGGTATCTAGCTTTGATTGGTAGCGCCCATCAAGTGGAGAAAGAGCATTGAGTGTGGTGAGTGACATGATAAAAGCTTTCAAAACAGCGATTGTGATAATGGGTCATTTTACCTTGAGTTCAGGATAGGCAAAATTATTTTATTTGCGCATGAATGGATAAAGTGGTCGCTAAGCGTCAGTGGTGTTAGCTTGTGCCATGACGCAATAGCCTAATGCAGAAGATTCACCGCACTACTCTGGATTTTCTTCCAATTGATAGGGTAAGGGTTGAATATTAAGCATGATTTCATACCAATAAATAGGACCAGATTCCAACGCTTCAAGCCGTACCTCAACCAGCACATCAACCCCTTCATGGGGTGCAAGTGCGCTTCTGACGATTTTGCCAACAACTTCCTTATTTTGGCTGATGACATCATCACCTGCGGAGGGCAGTGTTATTGTATTCAGATGAGCAAGTTGAGTGCGGCGTTTTACTTTACCTAAATAATGGGTGCGGGCGACAATTTCTTGACCCGTATAGCAGCCTTTTTTAAAATTAATCGCATTGAATGCCTCTAAGTTCACCATTTGTGGCACAAATGCTTCTTGAGTACTAACGACAATATCGGGAATTCCCGCTTGAATCTCTAGCCATTCCCAGCTTGGTTTGCCTACTTTTTGACATGTTGTTTTAAGTGCTTGCCAAACTTCTTTTGCGCGCTCTGTATGGCAAATCATTTCAAAACGAGGCGTAGTACCAGGTAAGCGAATGAGTGTTGCATTTTCACTATGGATCACTTCAAAAGCTTGTTGCGGAATTTGTGCAAAAAAAGGCTTGAGATATTGAGGAATATCAGGCCCATTGAGCCCAATTTTAACCGTGCTATCAGCTAAATTATTAATCACGACCTTTGAGCGCATGACATACATTTTTAAGCGCTTAGTGATAGGCTCAGTTAATGTATTGTTCAGTTGTAGATATAGTTTATTGTGTTGCGTGTATGCCAAAAACAGCGCAAGTAAGCGGCCTTTTGGGCTACAGTAGCCCGTGTAATGTGCGTTGGTTTCATTGAGTTGCATTACATCGTTGGTGACTTGCCCTTGTAAAAATCTCACCGCATCATCGCCAGTTAGTTCGAGTAAATCTAGGTGCGATAAATCACAGATGATATTGTCATTTTGTGTAACTATGCGTTCTTTTTCAGGGTCACCAAACGAGTTGATGGTACCGTTATCAAGCACGCCACCTTCGGTGAATAAAAACGCTTGCCAGTCATTGTTTGCCATGTTTTACTCTTTAATTATTTAAACAACGTATATTATATATCTTGAAGCCGATTAATCTGACATTACAAGTCTCATTTCGTTTATTAATACTGTTGATCGTAGCCGCCATATCGTTTGGTAGCTTGTGCTTTTTTTTGCCAATATCCTGGTTTTTGTGTGTGGTCATCTTATGTTTTGTAGGGGGCACCGCGGTTTATTGCAGTTTACGTTATGCATTATTATGGTTGCCAAGTTCGGTAGTTGCTATAAGCATCAGTAACAAAAATCAATTACACTTTTTGCGTAAAAATGGCGAGCAATTAGTTGTACAGGTATTAGAAAATACGGTAGTCACGCATTATTTAACGGTATTAAATGGTCAAATGATGGACGCAACGGCATTGCAAAGACTAATCGCGCATCACGTTATTATTTTACCTGATGCTGTAAATTCAGAAGATTATCGCCAGCTGCGAGTATGGCTTCGCTGGCAAAAACATGCACGCGTTATTTAATGAATATAGTTGTCATGTGCAATGGCGGCCTCATTTTTACTAGGCTTAGGCGACAGCTCTTTTTTATAAAAACGTAATTTCTCGCCTATTTGTCTAAAAGGGTGCTTTGTAAAGTAAGCAGCAAGTAATAACAAACCCGCGAGAGAAGCAAGAACCCAGCTTAAATCATAAGGTGCTGTATCTCGACGTGCGGGCTTTTGAGTTTTCATGGCATCTAATAGCGTGTGCACATTGTCACCCAGCACGTAGGTGGCGCCTATTTCTTTCGCAATAGATTTTAAATACTCAGAATTAAGTTTTGAAATAAAGCGATCTTGCTCACCACCAGCCACATTATCGTCTCTAATACCAAGGTTTTGTTGTGAAATTTGTGCAACACCTGGCTGCATGGCAAAGCTTTCATTTGACCAATAACCAATGACCTGGTTTTTTTCACTTAGCTTGGGGATTGCAGCTCCTTTTTCAGAACCAATACCGACCAATAACCAGCCATCTGCCCCTTGAAAGTTAGTGAGGTCTCTGGTATTAAACGTGTGCAATTTTGGGGCTTCTTCACCATCGGACAGATAAACCACTTGTGCAGGCTCAGGAAAGCTTCGGATTGCTAACGAAATACCGAACATGCTTTCACGAATGCGACTATTACCAGACCATGCGGTGCGCCAGTCAAGGTGGTCTATGGTGTCTTGAATAGCATCAAAATTATCACACACCTCAATTGGGTTATACAGCGGAGATACGCTAACACCAGCAAATAGCCCAATACTCACTTTAGTGCCACAAGGGAGCGATGACACGACCTCATGTAGCAGTTTTTGTGTATGCGCCATGCGCGAAGCAGGCTTGCCGTCAATGCTCATGTCAACGGTATTCATGCTTTGTGAAATATCTACCACCAGTAAATAGGTGTAAATATTGTGCTTAATAGGTACGGAAGGGTGAAACATCGCAGCAATCAGCATTAGCAATGCGCTCGCCAGCAAGGTGCTGTCACGATGATTTTTAAGATATACAAGGATGCTTTTCAACTTAGTTTTCTTTAAGGCAGGCCAACGGGAATGTTGCCCATAATTAACCCAGGAGAATCAGAGTCACCTACGCCAGGAGTTGGGTTTTCAGGCAACAAAGTTATCACACGGTCCAGATTGCGACGTGAGCCCCAGTTGCTGTTATCAATTTTAAGCGATTGCTTGTAAGCGCTGTGTGCTGACATCAACAAATATTCTACTTCATCTCTTGTTTTAGAATCATTGCTACCGCTTACTTGTAGCGCTTTTAAAAAGTACATATTACCAATATTATGATAAGCCGCAGCGCGCTGTGTTGGCGAGCCTGTGTTCACTAATTCAGAAAATAACTTAGTGGACTCTTTAAAACTTTCTTTTTTGGCTAACCAATAAGCGGTTGCAAATTTAGCTTCATAACTTTGGGTATCTGTTTGCGGTGACTTACCTGTATTAATGGCGACATTAAAAGCGTTAATTTGACGAATACGGTTTAACTCGTAAGCTACACCAGCTGCGGCAATGCAGGCGAGGGCAAGTAAAATATATGAAAGCTTTCTTACATTCAGAAATTTTAAATTTAAAGTCATTGTTGTTGCCCTTATTTTACTTGCAATATTCTACTTCCAAGTTTTTGCTTCAAGGTATTTTACACAGAGCAAAAGCGCTATCATGAATGCGGCAAGGATGTAGCAAAGTTGCGTAAAGTCATGCCCAGGAATTTTCTGAATATATTTAATGGGCTTTTTTTCTTTTTGGTTAATGTCAGTCATTGCAGTCGCTAGTGATTTTGGGTCTTCTGCTTCATAAGCACTAAAAGGGGTGTTTAAAGTTTGAAAATATTGGTAAAGCTCAATGACAGGCGGCAATACACCTTCTTCTTTGGGGACATATTTTTCAAAAATACTAATACCTCCTGGCTGCCTCAGCATAATCCAATACAAAGTAATGTTATATCGTTGTAACCAGTCACGTAATTTTTGCTGCACATCACCGCTCATACGGCCACCACCATCCGAGAGCAAAATAATGGCACGTGAGCCTGAGTCAGGCACTTTTTCAAATAAACCGACTGCACTGGTTAGCCCACCACCAATATTGGTTTGAAAAAGAGAGTTTCCAGCAGTTGCTTTAATGGCGGCTAGCACAGCCTCGCGGCTTTCAGTTAAGGGCAGTACGTATATGCCAGAGTTACTAAAAGTAATAATGCCAATCATGTCGTTTTTACGCGCATTGACAAAGTCAGTCATTAATCTAGCGGCAGCAAATGACTTGGTTTCGCCCACACGTCCATCACTCGCACCACCAGAAAATGGGTCGTCCATACTGGCGCTTCTGTCAATAACCATGCCAATTTGTGCGCCAATACCAACACGCTCAACTTTTTGCTCTAGACTATGCGGACCAGCTAAACCAAGAATGATGGAGATTAGACTAATAGCCGCCAGTATTTTGAGAAGTAAGCCGATAAAGTTAGAAAGTGGGTCGGCAGGTAGCATGGCTAACCATGAGTACCTGCGTGTATTCGCGCGCTCAAGTAATATGGGCAATAAAGCTAACGGCAATAACCATAATACTAAGGGGTGAACAAACCCCATTATTGATTGGCCTTAGTGGTTGGCGTTAACCCACGTTCACAGTCACGTAATTGACGGCAAAAATGTTGCAACCAAGCTTTAGGGTCGTCTCCAACATTCGAGGTGATTTTTGATTCAAAAAAGACCTGATTGGACAATCCAAAAAACTGTTCAATTTCTTGTTTTAACGGGGTAAAAGCAGGTTTATTTTGTATAAACGTATTAATATTGTTATTAAATAAGCTGCTGCCAGCCGTTTTGTTAAGAGATTCATGTAGTTGTGAAACTGCGTACTGTAAGCCTTCTGTAGAATTTGGTATTTGACGTATTGAACGGTAAGCCTTAGCAAAAGGGCCACCCATTCTTGGCAGCCATGCATAAACACCAAAAATATAGAGTAAACCCAATAGAGCAGCGATTAATAGGCTACCGTACCATTTTAAGCGCGTTTGATCATTAGTAGCATTCAAGTCAAAAGGTACAACAAATGGGCTCATATCTTCGTTAAGCTTAATTTGACCAAGTAATGAAAGTGGCGATACGCGAAAATCAAAAAATGGCGCACGTAACCTGACAATTTCTTTGGTTTGCGTATTGCGTACATGTAGCGTTTCAGCTTTTAATGAAGCATGTTTGACCGTTCTGCCCGTTGTAAACACTTGGTAGCGTAAATTAAGCGTGTATTGCACGCTATCTGAAAGTAGTTTGTCTTCGGTTTGAATATTCACGAGCTCAACGCCTGAAATTTGACCTTTCCAACGATGCTCATAGCCAACAATAGGTAGTGATTCATGCACTAATTCATAGGGTTTTTTGATGGTGATGACTAAGGTTCTGTCAAGTGTGTCGCCTACTACATAGCCAGCATCACGCGTGGGGTTGGTTTCTTGCAGCGTATAAAATTTAGGGTCTAAATCGGGTAGTGACTTTTCATCTGCCCTAGACATCGGCGCAAATCCTAACAGTAACCACACCAATAGACATTTTAAAATACGATAGGCTTGTTTTTGAGCTGATTTTTTTTGCATCAATATCACCATATTATGCGGCCACATATTGGTGAAAGTATTCAGATAATTGGTCTGCATCAAAGTAATTTTCCACATAAAACGGCTGCATGTCATAGCGTAAAAAAAGATCTGCAATCAATTTTCGCCGATCAGAAAAAGCCTGCAAAATACGGTTGCGAAATTTTTTGCGCAAAAATAGTGTGCGTTTTGCGCCAGTTTCAGGGTCGGTTACGCTGGTAATGCCAAATTCGGGTAAATCAATATATTCTGCGCTATCCCAAAGCACAATCGGCACAATATGATGACGCTGCATCAATATAAGCGATTCTTCTAAATCAGCCATTGGCATGTGAAAGTCAGACACCATAAAGATTAACGAGCGCTCGCGTGGCAATAAGCGTATGCAATCCAACACGCCACGACTGCCCACTTCGGCTGGCAGATAAGTGCGTAAATGGTTGGCCATTTCAATGGCGGTGTGCGGTCTGGCAGAAAGCGTGCAAAGCCAATCTTCACGCACCACATCATCAAAGCCGATAAAGCCGACTAAATCGCGGTTGCGCGTGGCTGATTGCGCCACTGACTGGGCAATATCGGCAGCAATTTCTATTTTCTTTTGTGCACTGCCATATTGCATTGAGCCAGACATATCACATAATACAAACACGGGCGTGACGCTTTTTTGGTTAAAAATGCGGACATGTATCTGCTCCATTGGGTCGCGTATGGTTTGGCGAATATCAATGCGACGTGGGTCTGGGTAAGACAATAGGGTCGTGTGACCACGAAACTCCATGCCCATACCGCGCTGGTTGCTTTTATGCCGCCCAGGACGGTGCGAGCGTGATCGCCAGCCAATGTGGTAGGTAAATTCTTTAATGTGGTGCGTGTCTTGCATGGCTAATGGCAGGTGGTTTTTATGGGGCTGCAACTGCATTAATAATACCGCTGAGCATATCGCGTGCAATTTCTGTGCGGCGCATTTCATATACTGGGCTAAACACTAAACGATGCGCTACGGTAGAGTAAAACACATCGTGAATATCTTCTGGCAATACGGCACTACGCTCATTGAGCCACGCATTAACACGTGCAGCACGCAACACCATAGCCATGCCACGTGGACTAGCACCTGATAGCACCAAACGATTCATATCCACACCATTGACTTTTACACCGTATTCAGTGGGATTTTTGGTCGCGCGCCACAGTTTTAGCACATAATTGCGCAAAGTTGGGCTGGCGGAAATACTATTTTGTAGCATGGCTGCAAAGGCATTGATCTGGTCAAATTGCAAAATGCTTTCTGGCACATTGCCAACCAAGGTATCAACATCGTGAAAGCGGGTGTTAAAAACCAGTTCTTCCATTATTTGGTCATCATTTGGCACAACAATGGGGATTTCCATCATAAAGCGATCGCGCGCAGCTGATGGAATGTCAAATGTCTCTTCTCTTTCCACTTGGTTGCGGTCTGCAAACACCAACATATGCGGAAAATAATGCTCTTTATTAAACGCAGTAAGCGTGCGTTCTGCCATGACGCGTAAAAGTAAAGAGTGCACTTGTGGGCGGGCGCGATTGATTTCGTTAAAGAAGAAAATGGATAAATTTTTACCAGATTGTAATAATGGCCCTGCGCTCACATGCGGTTTACCATCTTCACCTAAATAAGTGTGGTAAACCAAATCATTTGGCATTAAGTCTATGGTGCCTTCAATACGTTGGTAGCCACCTCCAATGCCGCGTGTGAAAGCGCGGAGTAAGGTGGTTTTACCCACACCAACATCGCCTTCCAATAGTACGTGTCCGCGTGCGAAAATAGAGGTCGTAATCAGCCGAATGGGGGATGCTTGTCCGACCACCACTTTATTCACTTCAGATTCTAATTTCAGTGCGTGCTTACGCCAATCGGCTAGTTGTATGTCGCTCATTTAAGCTATCCCCAAAGTCAATAATAGTGAACGTTGATTCGTTAATATTTTGTAACAAATCAACGGTATTGTAAATGATTTACAACCATGCAGGGACGCTATATGTTCATACAAAATTTAGTTGGGAAACTTAAATCAAAAACTTAAAGCGTGCCTAAAGATAGCTTTAAGCATCAGCTGAAATTAAAAGTAACGGGTACTTTATTTTGCAAGGCTGTAATTTTTACAACGCTGCAAGTTAGTATTGATGCAGTTTACAAAGAGGCTGTTTTTGATTTTTATCAACTTTTGCATAATACTTTACAGATAGGGCTTTCGTTATTTTGATTTTCCAGCGAAAATAGCAAGTATATATTCATCATATACAAAAAGTAGCCACTTTCATGACAAGACAAAGCAGTTATACCAAAGAAGAATTAATTCAATGTGGCCAAGGAGGCATGTTTGGCGAAGGCAATGCGCAATTACCATTGCCACCAATGTTAATGTTTGACCGTATTATTTCAATTACTGCTGACGGTGGTAAGTATGGCAATGGGCAAATAATCGCTGAGCTAGATATAAGACCTGATTTATGGTTTTTTGATTGCCATTTCACTGGTGACCCTGTCATGCCAGGTTGCTTGGGTTTAGATGCCATGTGGCAACTGATTGGGTTTTATTTAGGCTGGGCTGGCGGCCCAGGGCGAGGTCGTGCGCTAGGCGCAGGCGAGGTGAAGTTTACTGGCCAAGTACTACCTACGGCAAAGTTAGCTACTTATACCATTGATTTAAAACGTGTGATTATGCGTAAACTAGTGATGGGTGTGGCTGACGCCACCATGAGCTTAGATGGGCGTGATATATATGCCGCCAGCGATTTGCGTGTGGGTTTATTTACACGCACAGATAACTTTTAAAATAATAATAAAATTTATTAGAGGAGGGCGAAATGCGCCGTGTTGTCATCACAGGGTTTGGCATAGTTTCAAGCTTAGGGAATAATAAAACAGAAGTATTAGCAAGTCTTAAAACGGGTCAATCAGGCATTACCTATCAACATGAATATGCCTCCATGGGCCTGCGCTCACATGTGGCAGGCTCTATTAAAAATTTAGATGTAGAAGCCTTAATTGATCGTAAATTAATGCGCTTTATGGCTAAAGGCCATGCGTATGCTTGGCTTGCCATGCAAGAAGCCATTGCAGATGCAAAGCTTGCACAAGAACAAGTGTCTAATGTACGCACAGGTTTAATTGTGGGTGCAGGCGGTGCCTCACACGAGAGTATTTTAGAAGGTATTGATACCCTGCGCGAAAAAGGCGTGCGACGCGTAGGCCCATATATGGTCACTAAGGCCATGGCAAGTGGCGTATCTGCCTGCTTGGCAACAGGGGCTAAAATCAAAGGCATTAATTATGGCATTAGCTCGGCATGTTCTACCAGCGCACACTGTATTGGTGCAGGCGTTGAGCAAATTCAACTGGGTAAACAAGATATTATTTTTGCAGGTGGTGCTGAAGAAGAGCATTGGACTCTATCATTTATGTTTGATGCGATGGGTGCATTAAGTAGCAAGTACAATGAAACACCGCATAAAGCCAGCCGTACGTATGATGCTGATCGCGACGGCTTTGTGATTTCAGGCGGTGGTGGCATTGTGGTGCTTGAGGAATATGAACATGCCAAAGCGCGTGGCGCTAAAATTTATGCAGAAGTTGTTGGCTATGGTGCAACCTCCGATGGTTACGATATGGTGGCGCCCAGTGGTGAGGGCGCAGTGCGCTGTATGCAACTAGCCTTGCATGGCCACGATGGCAAAAAAATTGACCAAGTAGATTACATTAACACGCACGGCACCAGCACCCCTGTGGGTGATACCAAGGAGTTAGAAGCGATTCGCGAAGTGTTTGGCGCCAATAACCCCGTAGCCATTGCCTCTACAAAATCACTCAGCGGCCATGCACTGGGCGCAGCTGGGGTAAATGAAGCGATTTACACCTTGCTGATGATGGAAAATAACTTTATTGCGGCATCAGCCAATATTGAAACACTAGACCCAGCGGCAGAAGGCCTCAACATTGTGCGCAAAACCATAGTAAACGTAAAAATTGAAACAGCGTTATCCAACAGCTTTGGCTTTGGTGGTACTAATGCAACATTATTGCTATCAACAAAAAACTTATAACAAACGTTAGCCTCAATACAAAAAAACGTTAAGGAAAATGTAGATGAAAATGAGGTTACTGGCTTTTGTTTTAGTTTTATTAGCACTTTCAGGTTGCGCTATGATGGGTGATCGCACGGTCAACATCAGCCAGTCAGAGCTTCAAGCAAGACTCAATGAACGCTTAGCCATTCCATTTTCATTGTTAAAAATTTTCGATGTCACATTGTCAAACTCCCTCGTGCAGTTTGACAATCAAACAGGCCGCATGACGTCATCTTTTGACACCAATGTCTCTAGCATGCTGAATAGTGAGCCCGTTGCTGGTAAATTGGGTATTTCTGGCAAGCTACGCTTTGACCCCACAGATAATAGCGTGAAGCTTGATGATCCAAAAATTGAAAGCCTTAACTTAAATGGCTTAGGCGGTAAATATGGCGATCTTTTAGCCGTTTTAGCCAAACAGCTTGGCGGCGATATGCTTAACGGCATCACCTTATATACCATCAAGCCAGAAGATTTACGCTACGGCGGCACGCAATATACCCCTAAGGGTTTGCAACTCACAGACAATAATCAATTGCAGATGACGTTTAGCCCAGTGCGATAGTTTTTACAAATTTATCTAAAAAAGTAAGCTTTTTAGTATATTCTTTTTAGTTATATTAATTAAATTTTTTACGAGAGAAATTTATACCTCTGTAAGCCGCACTGCAGGCTGCTCACAGGGCGGTGAAATAATTAGATATATAAATACACGGTTTTTAGTGAAATTTTTGTGACATTTCGACGTAAAAATAAATCAATCGAGACTGATCTAACCTCCCTACATTAAAGTAGTCAGAGTAAGTATCTAGTACTTCAAAAAATATCACATGTAGTCAATTTTTTGATAAATCATTTGCGTCAGTTTCTGCTATTAATTACTATACAGCTAGGATGTCATTTTGACTTAATGTAAAAAATAATATGAATAAATTAATGGGCGCTGGACTATTTCTAACCGAAGTATAAATAATGGTCTAACAATATGGCCACCTTCAGTTACTGGCTGCAGCACGCCGACTTCAGTACCGACGAAGGCACAATCGTGGACAGCATAACTGCGCCATCGTTGTTTACCAGTCACGACTGGGATGCGGAGCTTTCAGCCGCAAAGAAGCTCGTAGAAGCAGGGGTAAAACAAACTTGTCCGCCTACGATTTGTTTTTTCTCAGAAGCTGAGGCTGGTGATTTGGCTCTCCATATTCGCCCGCTCAACTGGTCCACGGCTGAGATTCAGTATCGCTTTCCGTTTCAGAAGACACCTTTATTTGGTTTTATTCCCCGCGTACCAGTCATAAAAGACCACACTGCAAGTTCAATTCCAATTGATAGCGTCGTCAGCGCCATCGACCTCTTCATCGGAAGCCGTCATGTTGAGATGCTTGTCTTCCTATCCCAAGCCTAAGACGGGGGGGGACCTATCCTTTTATATTTAAACTCACCTACAAACTATGCCAATTTAATGTGTTAGCAAGCGTAGTGTGGGAAGTTGTTGGTGCAGAACTTGTGAAGTCCAACGTTTACCGAAGCATCTTTATTGTTGGTCTTTATTCTTCGGCCCTATCTGCTTACCGAAAAAATATAAGGATTGGAAATACGAGCAAAGTTCAGCTATAAAATGCTATAGTTGGAGCGCGTAATTTAGAGTAAAAATGTTATTAAGTTTTAGATTATTTTTATGTATCATTATTTGACCACCTCTGAAAGCCAGTCTGTGTGCGGCTTCCAGAGGCATAAAAATCTCTCGGCAGGTTATTATGCTGTTTTACGACAGTTAAAAATAGCCTTTGGCATAGTTGTTGATAATAGCTAACGGCTCTCGCATTGCCCCTTTAAATAACATACCCCACTTTGTCCAACATTGGCTGGGCGCAGCGGCGTAGCTTACGGTAAAGTTTTGCCCTAAATGACCAGCCTCAACTAGCTTTTGCGCTCGCCACACATGGTATGGTTCAGAAACCACAATCACGCTTTTTACATGATGCGCTTCTAAAATAGGGCGCGAAAATGCAAAGTTTTCTAGGGTAGAGCTGGAGCGGGACTCTAATAAAATAGGGCCATTAAAGCCAATTCTTTTGGCGTAATTTTCCATCACTAGGGCTTCTATGCGACCATCTTCTACATCTACGCCACCAGACATAACCAAAGTTGAAACATGTCCTTGTTTAGCCAAAAGCACGCCTTCATCCACTCGACCTGTTAAGCAGGGGTTGGGCGCGCCATTGAGATAAGAACGATTGCCTAAAACTAAGGCGGCATCCGCTTTTTCGATAGGTGGGTTTGCTAATAAATGGTATGCGTTGATGGCAACAATGCTGTATAAAATAGCATAGCTTGTAACACCAAACAAAATGGTGGCGTGCAAAATAAAACGCAACCAGCGCGGTAAATATTTTGCGGCAATTAGTTGACGTAAACATTGAAAAGCAAAGGAAAGTGGACGTAAAAATAAGGCTAATATACGCATGTTATTTGGGAGTTTTGTGAATCAAATTGCTTAAAATTTCCAGTTGCTCTCTTTGAATTTCAATCAATTCGCTCCATTGTTTTTCACGCAATAAATCAATTTTTTCATGCAACAACATGATTTCTAACTCGGATTTTAGATTCACTTCATAATCATGCTCAGCATTTAGGCGGTCAATTTCCGCTTGGCGATTTTGCGACATCAAAATAATCGGTGCTTGAATAGAAGCTAGCATAGACAAAAATAAGTTTAGTAATATGTAAGGGTAGGGGTCAAACGCTTTGTTATAGTTGACCAAAATATACGAATTTAAAATCACCCAGCAAATGAGCACAATGCCAAAAATAATGATAAATGTCCATGATCCGCCAAATTTTGCAACGGCATCTGCTGCAGCTTGTGCAAAAGTATTGTTTTGCGCTTGTTCGGCAGCAATGTTTTTTGCAATGTGCTTACGCTCAGTAATGTGACGCACTACTTTTTTGGTGCGCGCGTCCATGTTTTCATAGGTGTCACCAATGAGTTTTTCTGCTGAATGATATTGTTTTTCTGTGGTCACTCGCTGTTTGCCTGTTTAACTAGAGGCCTTTAAATACCGAAGTGCGTCTTCTAAAGTTTTAGATTTTAACAAACATTCTTGTACGGATGCAGGTGACAATTTGCCCTCTGGAAAAGCTTCTGCAATAGTATTTGCGGTGGCTTCATCTTCAAAAAATTTGTGCGCCATGGCATATAGTTGGTGCTTATCGCAGTTAGTCAGTTCCATTCTAAAATCTACGCGGCCTGAGCGAATGGCAGCTTCGTCGATGAGTTCTGGGTGATTAGTGGTGAGAAAAATCACCGAGCCTTCATGTGAGGCCACGCCATCCAATGCATTAATAAAACCTGAGTATGACAGTTTAACGCTCACATCGGCTTTTTCGCGTTGTCTAAAAAATGAGTCGATATCTTCGAGCAAAATGATTGAGCGAGGCGGCACAGTCGACAGTAAATTGCCAATCCGTTCATCGGTAATGTTAGCGGAAGCTAAGCTGAGTGCGCATACATTGAGGCTAAGCTCAGAGGCTAAGGCGGTGACGAGTGAGGTTTTACCCGTGCCTGGTGGCCCATATAACAAATAGCCGCGCCGCCACGGAATTCCAAGAGCCTGTAAATAATTCTGTGTAAATGCGGTTTTGAGTGCATTAATTTAAGGGTGGCACTCTGTCACCCAATTCAATACTAAAGCGATTCAGCGCAGCCTTCCAATCCCGTAGCGGCATCGTCC
>JBATAW010000062.1:0-24190 GCA_049662045.1 Methylophilaceae bacterium
CAACTAGGCTTAAACCCTAACGTTAACTGCGCCTGGATAACACTACGTTCTTCAATACTTAATTGTTTGTAATTTCCCATGCAACATTTTCCCTCGAAAAATGTTGCACTTCAAATTTGAGCGCGCCGTTTTTTAGATATACTTGTCGTGAGGTTACTAGGTGGCCGCCTCGACTTTAACTCATCAATTTCCTGGTTGATTTGAACAATAAACTCTGGCTCTTCTAGATACTCATCATTTTCAGTGACGCTAACCAATCCAGCAATGGCTTTTTCCAAATCCTCATCAAAGGTTTCGATAGGCCAAATATAGACACGGCCAAGCATTACAAACAAGGCACCTGCGGCTCGAACAACCGCAGGAGACTCAGCTGGATCTTTCCCTATTCCGTCTAGCCAAGCATCCCGCAGTTTGGTGCGATCCATAAAACTGCCGTACCAATCGGCGGCCTCATCGTTGTCCCACGGTGCGAAATTCCACGTTCCCATGCTAAATACCTCCCATAGTGACTTGATTTGCCGAATGACTGACATAAGGAACGTACCATTAGACTCAAGACTTGGCGTTAACCTGTTCCATGACCGTAGAAAGATCCCAATAGTCAGAAAGTCGCGCGATTTTGCCATCGCGTAGTTCAATAATGCTCGAGCCACGCACTGAGAAAGGTTTTTTATCACTACTTGTGGCTGACATCGTCCATTCTGCACCTGCCCACTGCCCAGTGCTAAACTCTGAGATGAGCGCTATCTTAAGGCCTAGGCTCTCACCTAACATGCGTTCGATAAAGCTTTTCAGCTCGCCTTTGCCATGATTAACCACACCCATAGTGACGTCTTCATAAATACAATCTTCTGTGAAAAGCGCCAGTAGATTTTCAGCATTGTGGTCTGACCAACCTTTTGCCCAATCACCAACTATCGTGCGAACTGCCATTTTGATCTCCTTTAAAAAATTTGAACTCAACCATTAACATCAGCCGCTAAGGCTCCAAATAAACCTTAAGCTTTAACGCAACCCGCTAAATACTAGGGCAATATTGCTATAAAAAAAGTACAGATTGTGAATTCTGTATAGCGTAAAGCATGAAATACTATACCTTAGATGCACTAAAACTTTATCTTGAAAATACTAAAAAATTAAAACTTTTAAAATAGAAACGCGTCGGGCGGTTACCCTCAACCGCTACTGAGTGGACGATTTTACGACCCATTATTGTCACCGATATTGTTTATTTCTTCGCGCGTAAAACCGACTAATCATGCCAAGGCTTAATGCTTGAGTTTAGCGGTGGCCTTTAAGCCAGCCCTACGCTAACAAATCCTAGGCGGTTCGCCAACCTTAAGGTTTACACGTTTTCAGATGCTACTTGAGTCCACTCCCGCAAACTCAAATCTAACTTCGGCTGGATGCCATATATAATGAATTTCTAGCCCTAAATAATCTTGGTCAATTTGCCCAGGATACCAAGTTTGCTCTAAGCATCTGGCAAAAAAGCTAAAACAATACTGCGCTTTTTTTCCCACCTTTTCAAACCAAGGCTCGTGCTGAAAACTGTAGCACTCCACGCTAACATAGTACTCGCCAGTAAGTCGGTGTGGTTCGGGGAACTGGCCGTTACTTGGCTCATCGTCGAGGTACTGCTGGATTGCCGCTTCAATGGCTAATAAAATCTCTGGCATCAACACTTGTATGCGCTGAAACTCTACCTCACCAAATTTCTGGTCAATGTTAACCTCAACTGGGTGACTCCACGTTGGGATTGGAATTCGCTGTATTTTAAGCATATGAAGCTCACCTAACGACAACATAAGATACCGTCTTACCTGTCAAACATTCTTAACAGCATAATTGGCGTCAAAGGGTTTGCCTGATTTCAGCACCCCATAAATAATATGCAGTAGCTTACGCATTACTGTGCCAATAATTAGCATATTCGATTTACTAGCCTTTTTCAACTGCTCTGCAAACGTTTTAATCGTTGGGTTGTAACGCCTAGCCACCGCCGCAGGCATATTACTATGCGAAAAATCAGCAGAAAAACCAAACAAAACGAAGCTAAAAACCCCCGAGCAAAAAACACTGCCCTGCGAGCTGCATAGAATAAGGCTTGCAGAGGTGCACGAGTAAAGACATGCATAATTAAAGTTAAGCGCCACAGCAGTTTTTGCCGCAGTCCGTTAAGCAAGCTATTCTGCACTTATTCGATAATTCCTTTTGCTATTAGTGCGTCTCACGTCAACTTTAGGCGCAATGGTAAATCCTTTTCATCACGCGTTTCAATATTGGTAGCAAAGACCCAAACGTCCTTTGATGTTTCGACATAGCCCACCTACGCTACGGGTAAGAACATTGCGGCCTTAACGCGCGCCGCTAGATAGACAAGTTGTTAGACCAACCCTTCTGGCTGGACAGCGCTCGACAGATGACCAACACAAACATCCCGAGAAAACCGATACCGCCCCAAATCAACCATGTAAAATACGCTGGGGGCCGCGCTACAACGCGAACAGATGCTGGAACTGAGGAGAAAAAAACATGATTCAGCTGCGCAGCTGCGGCCTCGGCTTGGGCGACGGCTGCACCACCTTCGAATTCGGCTGCAAAAAAATTTTGCGGACCTGAGTTCAGAAAGAGGAGCACCCGAGCGGATCCACGTCGCCTAGGCTGTATTTTGACCGTGGCGACGGCTTGGGTACCGAGCGCTACTTGCCAAGTATGACGATCACTAAATGTTTCGCGTTGAACCTCGCAAGAGATTAGGTCCGATTTATGGCATGTGACGCTATAGCCATATACAGTAAACCAATACGCCATTGTGGCAGCGCCCACCAGCATTGCAGCCAGTAACACAGCAACCACCCATTTAAAAAATTCGGTTCGTGGTGAAGTGACGATTATAGTGTCTTTTGTAGGTGTTTGCATTGTGCTCCCTGCCCAACGTTAAACATAAAGGGCGTGCTTTCACTCAAAAAAATGTACTTTAGCACATATGCTCTGCGCAGAAGACCTTTGCGGCCTTAGTGCATCCCGCTTGATGGTATAAGCGGACTTCCCCTACTCGGAACGGCATCATTGTGCCACGATTGAGTTTTACGAAATGTGATTAACATGGTTCAATCAAAATGAGTGGAGAAGTCATAATCACCATGGTCGCCTACAAAATAAATCAATAAAGAATCAGTATTGATTGATTATTAACCAATTGATTTATATAGCTAATATTCTATATATTTCGTTAATTTGTCAATACCAGTTTAATCTATTCGGCCAGTGATGCGCCATAATAATAGCCTTTGTAGGGTGAGCAACTAGCTTGCCCACGCTGTAGCATATATCATCATTACAACGCGTGAGCAGAATCCACCTTAGCTAACTGCTAGATACAGCGCGGACTCGACGATAAGGCCGTTCTATTTCTAGATGGAGGCGGTGATATTTTGCATGATGCTTTTGTTGTTAAGTGTTGGGCTAAGCTTTGCTTAGCCCAACCTGAACCCATGCTACGCGGGCTGGCGATGCTGTGCAAAAATAATGACCAGCACGCTACTGGCAAGCGCTACTAACCATAGCAAGGCATCGCTGCCCAAACTTGCCCCAGCAAAACCAGCCAGCAATGCACCAATGATTGAGCTAGCGGTAAAGACGATAGACACTTTGCTCATATTTTGTGCCATATGGTTGTGGTCGCTTGCGGATGCCGCCGCGATAATACCTAGCGTGAGAAAGGAGGCGACAAATCCGCCAAAAATAAATCCTACGTAGATAAGCGTAGCAAACGGCATGGCAACAAAAGCCATAACAAACGTTACGAGCGTTGTGGTGACTGCAACGAGCCAACTTGTTTTCATAAAACCATATTTATCTGAAAACCAGCCCAGTGGAAATTGCAATACAAAGCCGCCAAAACCAATCACCGCAAGCAAGCCACCAATTTGCGTTTCGACAAAGCCGCGCCCTAAGCCAAAAATAGGAAAAAGCGCCGTAAATGCGCCATCTATCACACCACCAGCTGCCGCCAAAAAAATACCTAGCTTGGTGATTTTATCTACTTTAAATAGAGCTAATGGATGGTTAACCTGAATTTTTTCTTGAACTTTTTCAGAAGCCACTAACAGTAACGGCAAGGCGGCTAAGCCGCTTAAAAGTGCGCCAAAAAGCACCACTAGGTTACCAGCGGTAGTAAACCAAACCACCAGCAAAGGGCCAAAAATGACTGCAAGTGTAATTAACGCTTCATGAAAGCCGACCACTTGCCCAACAACTGCTTGTGGCGAAATACGGTATAACCAAGTCTCATTGGCGATCCAGCGTAAGCCCATGCCAAAGCCAATTAAACCAGCAGGCAGCAGCCATAATGGCCAAGTTAATTGCGGCAATATCATAAACCCGATGCAAGAGCTGAGCAAACCAAAAAGCACCACGCGTTTTGAGGTCAATTGCTGAAGTAATTTTGGCGTAACAAGCAATCCGGCTAGCATGCCCGCCCACTCTGCTGCGCCAAAAAGCCCAAGCTGAATCGCGCCCATACCGCGTGCGGCTAGCCAAATGGGCAATGCTAAAAAACCCACGCCAAATTGCCCTAGCTGCGCAAAAGTAGAAACTGCGTTAAGCGCCGCTATCGCGCGCCAATTCGTGTTTTTCATTATTATGTTTGTAAAACCAATGGAATCAACACCGTTGAGTTTACCAAGAAATAGGCCTAAATTTCACTAATAACTACGTATTTTCACGCCAAATTATTTCATCGCCCTGTAAGCCGCTCCCAGACTGGCTTACAGGGCTATAATTTCTTCTCGTAAAATTTTTAATTAATATAATTAAAAAGAATATACTTAGAACGCTTGCTTTTTAGCGCGCGTTTGTAAGCTCACATCATCTGTGGCTAAGCTTTATGATGTTCAATAAGTCACTGAATCAGCAGTCCGCATGGCGTGGATGATCCTAGTGTAATCTGCGGCTATAAGATACAAAACTTTAAAAAATCTTCCCTCGATGTAATACGATTTGCTATTGATGCCCTACAGCATCGATTCATCCTGCAATGTCGCCATTTACAGTATGCAAGTAGTCAGGTTTTTTGTTTATTTGTTAAAACTTCATTCGCGTTTATTGATGAAATCATCAATTTTAACTAGGTAATAAATGGCGTAGAAACCATGCATTTCACTTACTAAAAAGCCATCTAAAGTGCGGGTTTTAGAGGCATGATTTTCTCTCGTGGCTATTTTTATGGCTGCAAATAAGGTAATTGCATGCTGACACTTAAGCCGCGCGCGCCTAAATTTCGCGCAAATATATGGCCGCCATGCGCTTCAATAATTTGCTTGGTAATCGCTAAGCCTACACCGTAGCCATCAGTTTGCTGGGTTTTGCTGCCTCTATAAAAGGCTTCAAAAATATGGGCAAGTTCATTTTCAGGCATGCCTGCGCCTGCGTCGTTGATGGTGATATGCACAAAGTTATTTTCAGGGTAGGTGATAATGGTGACTGTGGATGGGCTGGGGCTAAATTTAAGGGCGTTACGCACCACGTTATCAATGGCCCGATGCAATAAATCTTGTTGGCCAAGTAACTTAAGTTGTGCGTTTTGTGGCAAATAATCAATGGTAATTTGCTTGGTATCGCCCTCAAAGCGCGCATCTTCTAATACGTTGGTGATTAATTCATTTAAGTTGATAGGTTCTTTTTCAAGCGTATTTACACCAGATTCCAAACGTGAAAGCGTGAGTAGCTGTCCCACTAAATTGTCCATACGGTCTGACTCACGCTCAATACGTGTGAGCGATGACTCCAACCTTTCAGGTTGCTGACGCGCCAAACCCACGGCAATTTGCAAGCGTGCCAAAGGCGAACGCAGCTCATGCGACACTTGGTGTAGTAAATGCGTTTGACTTTGCAGTAAAGTGCCCAGCCGCGCCGCCATCATATCAAATGCCAAGCCTAAATCAGCCAGCTCATCACGCCGTGCACCCATAGCTGAACTAACGCGTACCTCTAAATTGCCATCAGCTGCGCTGGCAAAAGCTTGCCTTAATTGCTTAATGGGTTTTGAAAAATACCAAGCTAACATGGCGGCAAATATAAAGCTGGCCACTGTGCCAACCAATATTGGCATCAGCGGAAACCAATATTTGTTTCGGTGCGGATGTGCTTTAGATAAACGCTGTGTTGGTAACGCCTTTTTATCTTGCGGTTTTATCTGTTCTACCTGCTCACGTTCTTGGGCTTCTCGCTCATGCTCAACCGAAACAGCAAAACCAACCACAATAACCGAAGTCATTTGCGCTAAAAATAAGAAGAAAAAAAACTTCCAGAACAAACGACCCATACAAACTCCTTAATTAAATGGCTTAAGCGTTAACTTTTAAGCAGCTGATAACCTGAGCGAAATACCGTTTGTATGCAATGTCGCCCATCAGGCAACACGCCTAATTTATGGCGTATGCTACTTAGATGCACATCAATACTGCGGTCAAATCTAGCGAGTGGGCGCCCTAGGGCTTGCTGTGACAACTCTTCTTTTGAAACTACCTGACCTGCATTTTTAGCTAAATTTTCTAGCAAGCTATATTCAGTACTGGTGAGCGTGACCAGCTCGCCACCCCACGCTACCAAGCGTTGCGCTGGCCAAATACTGAGTGAGCCGATGTGCATTTCATCGCTTAAAGCATTACTAATTTCTGGTGGTTTAACACGCCGTAAAATGGCTCTTATACGCGCGACAATTTCACGCGGGCTGCTCGGTTTTGGTACGTAATCGTCTGCGCCTAACTCTAAACCGACAATGCGGTCGGTATTATCACCTTTTGCAGTGAGCATAATCACGGGCACATTACTGTGCTGGCGGATGGCTTTGAGGGTTTCAATGCCATTTAACTTTGGCATCATGACATCAAGCACAATGATATCAAAAGTTTGTTGTAAAACCATTTGCGCGCCTGCCGCTCCATCATGCGCGGTGTGCACGGCAAAATTTTCTTGCTCAAGGTACTCTTTAAGCATCTCTACCAGCTCAGCAGCATCATCAATCAGCAATACAGTTTGCATCAGGCATTTATTCCTATTATTAAAATAATCTAGCAGATAGATTAATGACTTACATCATAACGACCCCATACAAAAGTCAGAATGCTTGTGAATAGACCTTTACGCACATTTACATGTTCTTAACGCCATTTAACATGGGGTGCAGGCACAATAGCATCGTCTTAAAGAGGTATGGAATTTGACTAAAGCATGAACATGCCACTTTAAGCTTTTTTATAACATAGCAAAGGATTCAACATGAACAACCTATTAAAAACCAAATCAACTTTTTCACTTAAGCACGCATTGGTCGCTGCATTTTTAGCAATTTCAGTACCCGCAGCAAGCATGGCTTATGCTAAACATGGCGATGATAAAGGGTATGGTCATCATAAAGGGTGCGAGCGCGGTGAAATGATGGGGCATGGTATGCATAAAGGCATACCGCCATATTTGCATGGCTTAGATTTAACCAGCGCACAAAAAGACCAATTATTTAACTTAAATTACGCGCAAATACCTGTTATGCGAGATCATCACAAACAAGAGCAACAATTGCATGAAGATTTACGCACGCTTTCACAAACCGATAAATTTGATGACGTAAAAGCTCAGCAGCTAGCAGACAAAGCAGCGCAGTTAGAGAAAGAAAAAGTGCTGGCTATGGCACGAAACAATGCGAAAATATTTGCGCTATTAACCCCTGAGCAACGCAAAAAAGCACGAGAATTTAAAATGGAAAAGCATGGTTTAGGCTATGGTGAACACCGTCACGAAAGACGTGATGATGACAGCAACCACTAAACACATTTTAATCAGCATCGCCAAGGTACATTAAAACGTGAGATGTAATTAACGCATAAAAGCACATGCCTATTGAGTGATTCAATAGGCATTTTTTATGGTTATGAGTCATTAGCTGGCACTTTATTTGGTCATAACCACTCTGAACCAGTCTGAACTTTGATGTCAATTTCACCTAGCAAATGGTTTTCTTTTGACGGGTCTTTATAAAACACTTGATATGTTTGATTTGCAATCTTACCTAGATTAGCATTGGGGCATTTAGAGCTATAACCTTCACGAATCACACCTGTGTTAATGGTTAAGAATATCTTATCCCCTTCAACCTCTGCATCGGTGCTTTCACAAATCAATGCAGAATTAATAAGTGTTGGTTTAACCGTAATTTGCGTTAAGCCAGAGACATCAGCATTGACATGAAGCGACCATTCGCCCTCGTGCACTTCGGCTTGCTCAATGGCAATACCGCCCACAGATTGCACAAAGTCCCAGTCTCTGGGCGCTAAGCACACTGCCAGTGGCAATACACATAGCATTTTTACAAAAAAGCCAGCCATACTTAACTCCATTAAATTTAAAAATTAAGAAACCCACCATGATAATAAAAACAAAAATGGGTTGCTGGGTGTGCCTATCTCTATCATACCAAAACAACATGAACCACTACTGTAATGCACGGTAGCAGTCGGCTCAAATTTAGCGGTATTTTTATCATAAATAGCAGCTTTTTCCTCCTCCACCATACTAAGCACAAGGTACTCAAGGTCATTTAATTTTTCTTTGGGGATAACGTAACAACCTAAGCTATCCTTTTTGTCAGTAAGTGAGGCAAGTGCTTGTTCTGCCCTAGCAATCAATGCCAACGGTGCATCATGACCCGATTTTGGTCTAGCGGCTACGGCTTTTAAATCGACGCGAGAAAATAGCGTGAGAAACTGGTTACTTTCGGTAGAAAAGTCGGCTGAAACACAAGCTTCTGGTATAGATGTCAACAATTGATACTGGTAACGTTCATCAACGTTCAGCGTTTTTGTCGGTTTTTTTGGTTCGCTATTAGCTAAGTTAACATTGAGAAGCAATAAGCCTGCTACCAACACTAAATAGTGATTTTTATTAAATTTTTGCATAAGACTTAACCCTATGTTGGTTGAATTAGTATGTGCTTTTTTCAAAATGCTAATGGTGTTTATCAAGAATCATGTATTTGTATTACCATTGCTTTTTCACCAAACGGTAATCTAAAGAAGCGCCAAACTAGAAACTCCATGATTGCTCTTGGAATTGATGTAAAGTGCATTTTTATTATTCAGTGTTATTTAGTAAGCAACACATCTTGCTACTTAAGTGCATTTAACACTGCTTTAGCAGTTTTAAATTTGGCCGTTTTTACAGTGCCATTGTCATATTGGCAGTCGCATCCACCACTAAGCTTTTTACTCAAGGCCTCTAAATAAGAAAATTTTTGTGAGGCAGAGTTGCTTGGTGGTTCGTAAATATACGTTTCATAAAGATCACCATGCACACCTGCATGGTTAACATCCCAAGATACAATGACAACAAGCTTTCTTTTAGACGGCTTTTTATTTTTAGATAAAAATACACTTTCAATGCGCGGATTGCCGCCTGCAGACCCGTAGGTATCGATGGTTACTCTATTGTAGTCTGTTTGAGAAGTAGCGATATAAGCAACAGCCTCTATACTAGTTTCATAGGTCAAGTCGTCTTTTGATGGAATTTTCTCATAAAAAGCAACAATAGTAGGCAATGGATTAATCCAATTGGAGAACGTTAGTGGTTTGTGCGTAATGTTAGTATTGGCTGGTGTAGCACGTGTTGCAAAAGATACATACGATTCACTTTGTTCTTTCACAATGGTTTCTGCTTGCGCAAATTGGCTAAAAAGACAGCCAAACAAAAAGATAAAAAGTGGTATCAATTTTTTCATTATTAGGTTTTTCTTAACGTGTTTAATAGAGTTAACGGAATAAGTCAATCTGTTGGTTGACTGCCTAGTTTACCTTGAGCGAATAAAGTATAAGCAGCGCCAACGATTATAGCGGGTGGCAAAACGCTTAAACCAAACACCCATGCAAATTGAAATATTATATTTTCTAAGTTACCAACACGATGAGTGGTGCACCACGCAAACACAGACAAGAGCGCACCTAAAAGTGCAGTAATGCTAATCCTATAAATTGTATTTTTGCTAGTTAATTGCAGTAAAACAATAGGCATTAAACATAAAGTTACTATGCCCCAAGTTGCTAGTATTGGATCAGGCATTTTTTTCGCCCAATCTGGAATACCCAAGACTTTAGAAAATAAGAATAAATCTGGCCAAGTAAATATTGCCACACCCATTGCAGCCATGGATAAAGCAATGGTAGTAAAAAGATGCTTAGGTAACTTAGTCATTTTCATATGCCTATAAACGCTATAGCTGTAATACACTAAAGCGTGCTATTTTTATAACATATTGATTGGCAGGTATTTTTAGTTGCAATGTGTTTATATATTTAAAACTTGCAACTAGCATTATCACGCTAATTGCCAACTTTATTGAGTTATATTTACTGTTAAATAAGTAATCTTAAAATATCATTAAATTAAGCAATAAAATCATCACATTTTTCACCTCCTCTGTAATCGGCCTAGAATGCGGCTTACAGAGGCATGATTCTCTCTCGTTGAAGTTAAAGCTTGAATCCACAGGCTGATTTCTACGTTCACAAAAGTCTCACAAAGTTAGCTAAGTAGTAACGGTTCGCTATTGAAAACCTACTTAAACTAGCCTTCATGCAATATCGTGATTTTTAAGGTTGTATCATTAAATTTAATTTATCCCACACATTGTTAAGTAGCTGAGGCTGGGCAATGGCTAGTGGATGTATGCCGTCGTTTTGAATTAAATCGCGCTTACCCGCAACACCTTTTAACAAAAATGGCACCAGCTGAATACTATGCTGCTTCGCTAATAATGGATAAGTTTCACTAAACGCTTGTGTATATTTTTTACCATAATTAGGAGGAATTTGCATACCGAGCAATAGTATTTTAGCTTTAGTGGCTTTAGCTTGCACTATCATTGCATTCAAATTAGCATGCATTTCGTTGATAGGTAAACCGCGTAAGCCATCATTGCCGCCTAGCTCAAGAATAACAATATGTGGCTGATGCGTGGCGAGCATTTGCTTAAAACGTGCCAGTCCACCACTGGTGGTTTCACCACTAATACTGGCATTCACCACCTGATAAGACAATTTTTGTTGGGCAACTCGCGCTTGCATGAGCGTGACCCAACCTTGATTTTGCGCTAAGCCATAGCCCGCAGAGAGACTATCCCCAAAAACAACAATGGTTTGTGAGTTAGGATTTTTTTCTTTGGCAGAGGCTGGCAATGCAACCAAAGACGTTAAAATAAGACTAATCACCAGCAAACAATGCACACTAAACTTGTTTACTGCCAACCATTTAAAAAAATAACATCGCATATATTTTACTTTCAATCGCTATAAAAGAAAAAACCACATGAATCAATCTACCCCCGCCCCTGCTATTTTAGCGACAAATCTTTCTAAAAGTGTAGGTGAAGGTGAAAACACTATTCAAATATTACAGGCATTAAACTTATCTGTCGCTCAAGGTGAGAGCGTGGCGATTGTCGGAAGTTCAGGCTCTGGTAAATCAACCTTACTCGGTTTATTAGCGGGTTTAGATAACCCCACTAGTGGCACTGTGAGCGTTGAAGGTGCGCCGTTTAGCGCACTAGATGAAGATGCACGCGCTGCGGTGCGCGGCAAGCGTATGGGCTTTGTGTTTCAATCTTTTCAATTATTAAGCACCATGACCGCGCTTGAAAACGTCATGTTACCTTTACAGTTAGCCAACCAATTTGACGCGAAAGACATCGCCTTAGCTACCTTAGAAAAGGTCGGCTTAAGTGCAAGAGCACATCATTACCCCAGACAGCTTTCTGGCGGTGAACAACAGCGCGTGGCCATTGCTCGTGCCTTTGCCCCGCATCCCGCTATTTTGTTTGCTGATGAACCCACAGGCAATCTCGATATGAACACAGGTCAACGCATTATTGAGCTGTTATTTAGCTTAAATACTGCCTCCAAAAACACGCTTATTTTGGTCACGCATGATGATCAATTAGCGCAACGCTGCAAACGCGTTTTAGTGTTGTCAAATGGTCAACTGACATGAAACTAAAGCTGGCTTGGCATCAACTATTTTCGCAATATCAATCGGGTGACTTACGCGTATTGCTCATGGCGCTAATATTAGCCGTCACCTCCATGACCGCGGTTAATTTTTTTACTAACCGTATTGCGCTGCACCTGAACAGTGAAGGCGGCTTGCTACTGGGCGGCGATTTAGTCGTGCTGAGCGACCAGCCTATACCTAACCGTTATGAAATGCTCGCTAAGCAATATGGCCTGCAAACCACCAGCACGTTTGAGTTTCCGAGCATGGCGATTAATGGTGAAAAAAATCTACTGGCTGAGGTGAAATCTGTCGGGGATCATTTTCCACTACGAGGAGATTTTGGCGTACAAATTAGTCAAAATGCCGAGGCGAAAAGCATGCCATCTGCCCCTAAGCACGGTGAAGTTTGGCTCGAATCTCGCTTGGCCAATGCCATTAATGTGCAAATAGGTGAGCCAATAGCGCTTGGCGCAAGCACCTTTAAGGTATCTGGCATTTTAACGCGCGAGCCTTCTCGCGGTGGTGATATGTTTGGCTTTGCACCACGGTTAATGATGAACAATGCAGATCTAGCGGCAACCGAACTAATGCAATTTGGTAGCCGTGTTAAATACCAACTATTAGTAGCGGGCGATGCTCAAAAAGTACAGCAATTTTCTGACAAAATTACGCCAAGCTTACAACGCGGTGAACGTGTGCAAGATGTTAAAAATGCACGCCCTGAAATTAGAAGTGCATTAGATAAAGCCGAAATATTTTTAGGGTTAAGTGCGATGGTCAGTGTCATTCTTTCCGTAGTGGCCATGCTACTAGCCAGCGGGCCGTTTGTCGCCAGTAGCTTAGAAACTGCCGCATTATTACGCTGCTTTGGCGCAAGCAAAGCCTCCATACAAACCATGCTATTACAACAAACCGCCCTGCTTGCATTCATTGGCGGGCTGGTGGGGGTTTTGCTTGGCTTTTTTGTACAATTCATTTTGGCCTATTTTGCAGGTAAGCTATTTTCAGCGCATTTGCCCTCTCCTAATGCTATGCCAGTGTTGAGTGGTATGGTATTAAGCTTTTCAATTCTGTTTAGCATGATGTGGCCGCATATACAGCTCATCAAAAATGTGCCTACCATGCGCATTTTACGCAGCGATACCGCACTACAATCAAGCAAAATATGGCGTCAATATTTACCCGTAGCCTTAGTGCTTGCCGCTTTAATTGCTTGGCTAGCTAAAACATGGCAATTAGCAGGTGCATTTTTGGGGGGCGTATTGAGCATTTGCTTATTAGCAGGTGGATTGGCCTATATCATGTCAATGTTGCTGTTTAACTTGAGCCAACACAGTAAGCATGCTACTTTGAGTTTAGGGCTGTCTAATCTCAAACGGCGCTTGGGTTTAACCATTGCACAAATTGTTGGCTTTAGCTTAGGTGCCATGGTGCTGATGTTATTACTACTCACCAAAAATGATCTCATGCAATCTTGGCAATCCTCGCTGCCGGCCGATGCACCCAACCGCTTTATTATTAATATTCAAGCTGCACAAGTGCCTCTAATAAAAAGCTTTTTTGATCAAATTTCAGTCAACAATGCGCAAATATTCCCCATGATACGTGGTCGGCTAGTGGCTAAAAATGGCCAAGCGCTCACCCCTGAAATGTTTACCAGTGAACGCACAAAGCGCTTGCTCTCGCGTGAAACCAATATATCATCTGCAGCCACTATGCAGGCCGATAACAAACTGCTAGCGGGGCGCTGGTGGCGCGCAGATGAAGCCAGCATGCCTTTAGTTTCTTTAGAATCTGACATTAGCGACGCAATGGGTATTCATTTGGGCGATACCTTAACCTATGAAATTGCAGGCAGCCGCATTGACTTAAAAGTCACCAGCATTAGAAAGGTTGAGTGGGATACCATGCGAGCCAACTTTTTTGTACAAACGCCACCCAACACACTTAATCAGTTTCAAGCAAGCTACATGACCGCGTTTTATTTGCCTAAGCAACAAGAAAATGCGCTGAACGTCATGCTGCAAAAGTTTCCTAACTTTACGGTGATTGATGTAGCCAGCTTAATTAACCAAGTGCGCAACATTATGCAAAAGCTTAGTTTGGCGGTTGGCTTTGTATTCACATTTTGCATAGTGGCAGGCATTGTGGTGCTATATGCCACACTGGTTGCCACGCGCGCGGCGCGTATTAAAGAATCCGCCATGCTACGCGTGCTTGGTGCGTCACGCCGCCAAGCGGCATTGGCAATGCTGGTGGAGTTTGCTTGTATTGGCCTTGTGGCGGCCACCGTGGCAATTATTGTGGCCAGTGGCTTGGCCTATGTACTCAGCCATTTTGTGTTAGACATTCCCTATCAGTTTAATGCCAGCCTCGCACTCACCTCACTACTCACTGCCCTGCTATTAGTACCGCTGGCTGCGTGGTGGGTGATACGTGGCTATTTAAATGTGCCACCAAAACAGTTATTAAATAGTATTTAGTGGGGTTGTTTTGTTGGGTATGCGTTGCTAAGATAGCGTAAAAAAACCGCTTTTATAATGCAGTAAAAAAGTAGTTTTTAAAGCAGTTTTTATAGTAAATTTTAATGCACATTATTTGCCACCTCTGCAAGCCGCCTAGAATGAGGCTTACAGAGGCATAATTTTTTCTCGGTGCATTTTTTGTGTTTTTAAACGTCTTCAAAAGCCTCGCAAAGCTGGCTCAATAATTGCCCAAAATACGGAATTAATTCTGCGACTTCATGTGGGCTTTCATCATCGGTACCCGCCACAATAAATGCGACGGTGAGCTTATCTAAATTCTCTCTAAATTCCTGCCAGTGTTCGGCTTCAGCCCCTGCAATCAGCTGAAATTTTTGCAGGCCAGCTTCCATCACTTCAATCAATTCAGCATCGAGCAAGCCCGCAAAAAGCGTTTTTGCAATGGTAATTTGAGCCGTTTTAAAGTTGGGTTGAATATCATCTGCAGCAAGTGGCGTGGTAAAAAACGCATAGGCCATTAAGGCATACGTTTGGTAAACACTGAGCATGCCAAAATTATCATTACGCTCGGCCGAGGGCGATCGCTCAGCCGCTTGTATGGCTTTAAAAGCCACATAGCAACTTAAATATTCAGCCGAGGCTAAAGCATCATATTGGTCTAAATCAGTATTAGCCTTTTCACCAGCGGTTTCTGCTAGGCAAATGGCGTGCATTAGTTTGATGCGTGTAGCGTATTGCATTTGCATGTGAGGTTCCTTTGACGGTTTAATGAATTGATGGCTAGTTTAATTAACGGCTGGCATCGCATCTAATTGTTCATGTAACACTAGCCAGCGTTCTTCAGCCGTTTCTAATTGGCTAGCCAACTCGGCTTGCTGTTTAAGTAAGTTTTGCAGCTCGGTTTTATCAGCTGAGGTATATAAATTTGCATCATTTAATCGGTTATCTAGCGTACTTTTTTCAGTTTGCCATTGCACCATATTGCGCTCAATTTGCTCAACCTCTTTCAGCAATGGTCGGCGCTCGGCAATGCGTGCTTGGCGTTCGGCTTTATTGGCGGCGCGATTATTGTGACTGGGCTTTTCTTCTATTGCTGTGCTGGCTTGTTTTTCTTTTAAACGTTGCTCGTTGAGCCACTGGCTATAGCCTTCTAAATCGCTATCAAATGGCAGCGCTTTACCATCTGCCACCAATATAAATTCGTCGCAAGTGGCGCGCAATAAGGCTCTATCGTGTGAGACTAAAATTACACCACCTTCAAAATCTTGCAAAGCTAAGGTGAGCGCGTGGCGCATTTCAAGGTCTAAATGGTTGGTTGGCTCATCGAGTAGTAACAAATTAGGGCGTGTCCAAATCAGTAGCGCTAAAGCGAGGCGTGATTTTTCGCCACCTGAAAAATCTGCACAGGGCGTGCGCGCCATCTCGCCTTTAAAATCAAAGCCACCCAAATAATTAAGATGCTCTTGCTCACGCGTGAGTGGGTCTAGCTTCATCATGTGCTGTAATGGCGATTCATCTGGGCGAAGTTGCTCAAGTTGGTGCTGTGCAAAATAGCCAATATTTAAATCTTTACCTTCCACACGTTTGCCGCTTAATGGCGCTAATTCACGCCCTAACAGCTTAATCAACGTGGTTTTGCCAGCGCCATTTTTACCCAACAAACCAATGCGCTCATTGGGACGTATCGCCAGTTCAATTTGGCTAATCAGCGGTTGCTCGCCATAGCCTACGCTCATGTTATCTAGCACTAACAAAGGGTCAGGGGCTGAAATTGGGGCGCGGAACTCAAAGTTAAACTGCGAGTCCACATGCGCGGCAGAAATCATTTCCATCCGCTCGAGTGCTTTAATGCGGCTTTGGGCTTGGCGTGCTTTGGTGGCTTGCACGCGAAAGCGGTCAATATAACTATGCAGATGTGCAACCTTACGTTGTTGCTTTTCAAACATGGCTTGTTGCAAGGCGAGTTTTTCAGCACGTTGGCGTTCAAAATCTGAATAACCACCACGATATAGCGTGAGTGTTTGCTGCTCAATATGCGCAATGTGGTTCACAATCGCATCTAAAAAATCTCTATCGTGCGAAATGAGCAACAATGTGCCACGATAACTTTGTAGCCAGCTTTCAAGCCAAATCACCGCATCTAAATCTAAGTGGTTGGTTGGTTCATCTAGCAATAATAAATCTGAGCGGCACATTAAAGCGCGCGCCAAATTAAGCCGCACACGCCAACCGCCCGAAAAAGTTGAAACCGCTTGTTGCAGAGCCGCTTGGCTAAAGCCTAGCCCATTCAACAACTCTGCCGCACGCGCCTTTGCACTATATCCATCAATATCGGTTAAACGGTGATGTAACTCGCCAATTAACTCTCCTTGATGATTTGCCTCAGCTTTTACTAATGCTGTTTCGATTTCACGCAATTCAGCATCACCATCTAACACAAACTCAATCGCGGGCATGGCAAGTGCTGGCGTTTCTTGTGCCACATGCGCAATAACCCAGCTTGATGGCATTTCAAAATCGCCCTTTTCGGGATGTAATTCACCGCGTAATAATGCAAAAATGGACGATTTACCAGCGCCATTAGCGCCTGTTAAACCCACTTTATGGCCAGGGTGCAGTTGCAGTGCCGCGTCTTCTATTAATATTTTTAAGCCGCGTGTGAGAGTAAGTTGTTTAAATTGAATCAAAGCTTTGCCGATAAAAAAGTAAAATGGTCAAGCAAATGTGACCAAAGGCACTATTCTAATGTAAGCTTTACAATTGTGCAGTCAATAATGCAGTAAAATGCTTACTATTAGCGGGCTAAGTTTTTTATGCCTGCCTATTAACATCAATCATAAGCACACTGTATTTCACGCATGGTAAAAAAATCTTTGTTAAGGCTTTACCGTATTTTCAAATGGCTAATGATTGTTGGCTTGCTTGTTGTGCTGGTTGCCGCTTTAACCATACAGTTTTATGTTTTTCCACATATTGATGAATATAAAAGCAAAATCGCCCAGTTTGCCAGTACGACCACCAAGCAAAAAGTAGAAATTGGCAACATTAAAGCCAACTGGCAAGGGTTAAACCCCCACCTATCTGTTGACGATATTAAAATTTTTGATGCTCAAAACCGCCCCGCACTTGAGCTTAACAATACAGATGTCATCTTTTCGTGGCTTAGTATTGCAAAATTTGAGCCGTATCTTGCGGCGCTTACCATTCGCGCGCCAGAGCTCACCATCCGCCGCAATACGCAAGGACAAATTTTTGTTGCTGGCATTCAAGCTGAAGGAAAATCAAAGCCTGACTTAGCCAACTGGCTGTTAAGACAAAGCCAATTTGAAATTAAAAATGCAAAAATCACTTGGCTAGACGAAATGCGCAACGCACCACCATTAAGCCTCGATAACCTTAATTTGCAAGTGAGTAGCCCACCGTGGGTCAGCTTGCTAAAAAAACACCGCATTAGCTTAAGCGCCCTACCCAGTGCTGGTACGCATCACCCCATCAACATCAATGCAATTGTTTATGGTAACGATATCAGTGCCATTACGCAATGGCACGGCAATATCGATGCTGATTTAAAAGACGCAGACCTCGTTGCATTTAAACCTTGGTTAGATTACCCCGCGCTCACCCAACCTATGGACTTAATCGCAGGCAATGGCAGCGCGCAAGTGAGCTTGCAGTTTGCTGATCACCAAGTGCAATCACTGAATAGCAATGTATCTTTAGACCATGTAGAAGTGCAGCTTAGAACCCAAGAAGCGCCTGTAAAACTGAACAAATTAGCGGGCCAGCTAAATTGGATTAATACCAAAAATACGCAAAAAGTGAACATTGAAAACCTCACGCTGTTAGCAAGCAATGGCTTAGCGCTCAACAACGTAACAGGTAGCTTTAGCGAAAATAAAACGGGGCAACGCACATTAGACTTTAAACTGCCAAAACTTGATTTAACCTTAGTTCAACCCTATTTATTGCAATTGCCCATGCCTGCTGAGCCCATGCAAAAACTGACCCTTCTTTCGCCTAGAGGTAAATTAAATCAACTAAGTGTTAGTTGGCATGGTAGCAAAACAGAAACAAACGCCTACAAAATAAGTACTAATTTTGATGGTTTATCCATCAATGCACATGAAAAACTGCCTGGTTTTAGCAACTTAACAGGTGAAATTAATGCCAACGAAACGGCTGGCAAAATGACTTTACGCTCTACTAAAGCATTTTTAGACTTTAAAAATATTTTGCGTTGGCCCATACCTGCCGATAAGCTAGATGGCGATATCAGCTGGACTATCAATCAACAGGCCAACAACATTGAAATAAAAAACTTGACCATCAGTAATGCACATTTAGCAGGCACGCTTAACGCCCATTATTTAATGGATGGAAACAAAGGTGGTTTATTAGACTTAACTGGTAAATTTGGCAACGGAAATGCAAAATATGCGCCTTTTTATTACCCCATTATGCTGCATGAAGCAACGCTTAACTGGTTAGACTCTTCTATTTTAAGCGGCCGTGCAGAAGATATTAACCTAACGGTTAAAGGTCGTTTAGCTGACTTTCCGTTTGTGAACAAACAAAACAACACGCTAAACCCTAAATTAGGGCTATTTAGAGTGACGGCTAAAATTAGCAATGGTGATTTAGAGTTTGGTAAAAATTGGCCCATTATTAAAGGCATTGGCTTAGGTTTATTATTTGAAGGTAAACGCATGGAACTCAACACCAATGCGGGAGATATTTTAGGTAATAAAATTACCCAATGCAAAACCACTATCGCACAACTAGACGCGCCTTCTCCCCTGCTTGAAATCAATGGTGAAATCAATGGGCCCGTTGCCAATGGCATAGAATTTGTCAATAAAAGCCCTGTTGCAAATGTGACGCAGGGGTTTACAGAAGATCTCAAAACAAATGGGCAAGGCAAGCTAAACTTAGGCCTAAAAATTCCGCTACATGACGTTGAAGCCGCACAAATTAAAGGTTTGTACCTCATTAACAACGGCAGCATGCAATCAGAAAGCATTCCTACGCTGACCAATATTAATGGTGCATTAGAATTTACTGAGCATGATTTAAGTGGTAAAAATCTCACTGCCAGTGCATTTGGCTCACCTGTTAGCGTAGCGCTCAATACCAATAAAGATAAATCGGTTCATGTGTTGGCTAAAGGTAAAATTAATGAGGCGGCTATTAAGCAAATGTTGTTAAGCCAAAGCTCTAGCAACCAAAATTTAGCAAAAGCGGGGAATTACCTTGCAGGTAGCACCGATTGGACGGGTGATATTCTTATTCAAAAACCGAATGTCAACATCAATATTCAATCTGATTTAGCAGGCATTAGTTCAAGCCTACCCGCGCCATTTTCCAAACCAGCCAATGAAAAATTAAACTTGGTCATCGACAAAAAGCTCACGCCAAATAGTGATTTTTTTGCGCTAACATTAGGCAATAAACTAGTCGCTAAACTATTACGGTCTGGTGAAAAATCAGCAATGAAAATTGAGCGAGGGGTAATTCAACTCAATGCTAGCACGGCTACACTCAACCCAAGTATTGAACTGAATAATGTAAAAGGCTTACAAGTTTTAGGCAATATTGATTATCTAGATGGTGACGCATGGCTGACTATTTTTAATGAACTAACGGGTGACTCAAATACTAACAGCCAAAAACCAATAATGCTACCTTTAGAAAAAGTGGCCATCCAAATTAACGCCTTAGATATTTTCAATAAACGTATTAATAGTTTAAAGATAAGTCACAACACAAATAAAGATTACTTAAGTGCGACAGTACAAAGCCGAGAAATTTCAGGTGATTTACAATGGATTAGCCAAGGCAATGGCAAGTTAATTGCGCGTTTAAGTCAGCTAACCGTGCCTGAGCCATCGCCAAACCAAATAAAGGCTAATACTACCAATTCCAATACACTTGAGCTTAACAAAGTTAAACAAAACTACCCTGCATTAGACATTACCGCTAGCAACTTTACTATGGGTAAAAAAACCTTAGGCGCATTAGAATTAATCGCAAAACCCCAAGGTGATAACTGGAACATTGAAAAACTTAAACTGGCCTCTGCCGACAGCGTGATCAGCGCTTCTGGACAGTGGAATAATTGGATAAAAAGCCCCAACACCTATTTAAATATTGATTGGGATATTAAAAATTTAGGTAAAACACTCAATAGTGTAAGCTATCCTGATGCCATCAAAGGTGGAGAGGGCACGCTGAAAGCGCAGCTGCAATGGCCTGGCAGCCCTAATCAATTTAACACCAAAGGCCTTAACGGTGAATTACAACTTGACATGAAAAAAGGTCAGTTTTTAAAAGCACAACCTGGTGTTGGGCGCTTGCTTGGTTTACTCAGCCTGCAAAGCTTACCACGTCGGCTCACCTTAGACTTTAGAGATTTATTCAGCGATGGCTTTGCCTTTGATGATATTGGCGGCTCTGCTAAAATTAGCCAAGGCGTGATGCGAAGTGAAAATTTCAGCATGTCTGGCCCTGCGGCTGACGTTAGCATTAAAGGTGAAACCAATTTGCAAGCCGAAACGCAACACTTAAATATAAAAGTAACCCCCCATGTGAGTGATAGTGTGTCACTGGCGGCTTTTGCTGGCGGCCCGATTGCAGGCGTAGTCGCCTTTGTCGCGCAAAAAATATTGAAAGATCCGCTCAATAAAATTGCCTCAAGTGAATATGAAATTGTTGGAACGTGGGATAATCCGCAAGAAGTCAATGCGCCAAAAACTAGCACCGAGCCCCATAAAAATTCACCCTTACAACAAACAAAATAACCATTAAAATAGCCTTGTGGAGCCAGTATGAACACGCAAAAAAATACCAAACCAGCACTTGAAGTCATTAAAGTGGCGGCCATTCAAATGGCTTCTGGTCCATTTGTATCATCTAATTTAAGTGAAGCCGCGCGCTTAATTGAAGTTGCCGCAACACAAGGTGCAAAGCTCATCGTGTTGCCTGAATATTTTGCCATTATGGGTCTGAAAGATACCGATAAGGTCGCCGCTAGAGAAGAGGAAGGCAAAGGCCCCATTCAAGAGTTTTTGAGTCATATTGCCAAAAAATTTCAAATTTGGCTCATCGGCGGCACAGTGCCTTTAGTGAGTAACCTCCCAACCAAAGTGCGTAATAGTTGCCTCGTTTATAACGACCGTGGAGAGCAAGTCGCACGTTACGATAAAATTCACTTATTTGGGCTAGACTTAGGCAATGAACACTACCACGAAGAAACCACCATTGAAGCAGGTGACGCTGTAAAAGTAGTGGACACCCCATTTGGCAAAATTGGTCTTTCTGTTTGCTATGACTTACGCTTTCCTGAGCTTTACCGCGCAATGGGCGATGTTAATATGATTGTGATTCCATCGGCATTTACCGATACCACAGGTAAAGCGCATTGGGAATCGCTCATCCGCGCACGCGCGATTGAAAACTTATGCTATGTCATAGCCCCAGCACAAGGGGGTTATCATGTTTCTGGGCGTGAAACACATGGCAACAGTATGATTGTTGACCCATGGGGCGTGGTATTAGATAGATTGCCGCGTGGCTCTGGGGTTGTGATTGCCACAATCAACCCCAACTACCAAATGAGCTTACGAAAAAGCTTACCCGCACTTAAGCATCGCGTTATCACCTAGTTAAAGTTAAAGGGATCACCTAACTTAGTCATTACCTAATTTAAGGCATTTTTTAAAACACTATGACCAAAAGCACTCAGTCAAACCAAGTACTAGGCAGCCATTTTGAGCAAGCCACGCAAACCTTATTAAACCCAGCAGAGTTGGGCATTGGCCAATTACAAGAAGTGCTGGGCGGCATGATGTCGCACCATATTGATTACGCTGATTTGTATTTTCAATATAGCCGTTCAGAAAGTTGGGGCTTAGAAGAAGGCCAAGTGAAATCGGGTAATTTTAGTATAGACCAAGGCGTAGGCGTGCGCGCGGTGAGTGGTGAAAAAACCGCATTTGCTTACTCGGATGACATCAGCTTACATGCGCTGCAAGAAGCCGCCAAAGCCACCAAATCTATCGCCAGCATGGGCAGCGAGCAAACGGCAAAATCTGTGGTTAAGCGTCAATCCCCTACCCTATATTTGCCCAATGACCCCATTGCATCGCTTTCCGCCGAGGCAAAAGTGCAGCTGCTTGAGCGGCTTGAGCAATACGCGCGTAAGCTAGATCCACGCATCACCCAAGTGACCGCCTCCATTGCAGGCGAATATGAAGTGGTGATGGTCGCGCGCCATGATGGTGTTATGGCAGCCGATATACGCCCATTAGTGCGTGTGGGCATTAGCGTGATAGCAGAAAGCAATGGCAAGCGCGAGCAAGGCTCCGCAGGTGGTGGTGGGCGTTTTGACTACAGCTACTTTAGCGATGAAATATTACAGAGCTATGCACAAAAAGCCGTACATCAAGCCATCGTAAACCTCGACGCACGCCCTGCCCCCGCGGGCAGTATGACGGTTGTGCTAGGCGCGGGCTGGCCTGGCATTTTGTTGCATGAAGCCATTGGCCACGGCTTAGAAGGTGACTTTAACCGCAAAGGCAGCTCTGCTTTTTCTGGCATGATCGGCCAACAAGTGGCGGCAAAGGGCATCACCATTGTAGATGATGGCACCATTGCAGACCGCCGCGGCTCACTTAGCATGGATGACGAAGGCAACCCCACCAACAAAACCGTGCTGATTGAAGACGGCATTTTACGTGGCTACATTCAAGACACTCTTAACGCGCGCCTCATGAACATGCCCATTACAGGCAACGCACGCCGTGAAAGCTACGCGCATATTCCCATGCCACGCATGACCAACACCTACATGCTAAACGGCACGATGCCCCCTGAAGAAATTATTAAATCCGTCAAAAAAGGCCTTTACGCCGCTAACTTTGGTGGCGGTCAAGTAGATATTACCAGCGGAAAATTTGTATTTAGCGCAGCAGAAGCCTACATGATTGAAGACGGCAAAATCACCTACCCCGTTAAAGGCGCAACCCTAATTGGCAACGGCCCAGAAGTACTCAAACGTGTCAGTATGATAGGCAACGACATGGCGCTAGATTCAGGCGTAGGCACCTGCGGAAAAGAAGGCCAAAGCGTGCCCGTAGGTGTGGGGCAACCGACCTTAAAAATTGATGGCTTAACGGTGGGTGGCACAGCTTAATTTAAGCACTAATTATTTCATCGCCCCGCTAAACCAATCTGCATGCGGCTGTCAGGGGTGCTAAAATCTCTCGTGGTTAAATTAAGCTGCAACGCTATTCAATCACTCCAGCAAAACCGCGCCACAACAACCCTTGCCAAAGCGCAAGATTTAGCGTTTAATCCAATCTACATCAGCTTTTCAGTGCGCATGCTGTAATGCTTAACTCTTAACTTTGCAACCACCTGCTCAAGCAGCTTGGGTTGTTGAATAACAGGTTCAGTTTGCACAGGTGTGTTAAGCATTATAAAATAACCATAAACAGGTTTAATAAAATTTATTTACATACTGATTTAATGAATATTATTCAGGGCGGTTTCAAGGTTGAAGTGCAAAAAGAGCAGCATGATGCTGCCTAAAATCAAATGCGTCTGGTGTAAACAACTCAGCAGGGCATTTGAAACCTAGCGATTTGCGTGGTCTTGTATTGAGTCGC
>JBATAW010000063.1:0-40706 GCA_049662045.1 Methylophilaceae bacterium
GAGCTGCTCAACGAGCTCAGCAGGTAGTTGTGAGAAGTCTTTTGCAGACTTGTTGGTTGTGGACATGATAATTTCCTTTATACGTCATTGGTAAAATATCATTTACACAGATTTTTTTACAGGCTCGAGCAAAGTATTGATTAATCGCCACATTAGCAACGATTAAATTTGCTGGATATTGCATCCACTACAAATATAACACGGCTGGGAATACCGTAACCGCCATTACCAGCACTAACCACTGCATATTCCAGCGCTCTAAATGCCCTGTAAAGTGCAGAATTAGAATAGTAATCGCCACTACATAATATATTGCAAGCAATATCATAAATTAAGCTCGAATCTTGTTAAATCGTTGTTGTGTGTATTTATAACATTTTTTTGAATATTTTACCCAATTTATTTCTTCACTTAACCGTGCTACGCTTAAGCTTTTGTTGCCTAATTTTGCATTTTCGCGTACATTTGGCGTATTGCTAGGGGTCTGTTTTTAGATGTTATTATTAAAAACAGTGAGATATACCCTTTGAACCTGACGCGGGTCATGCCGCCGTAGGGAATGCAGATTTCTGCTCCCTATGCTATAGCTTATTATGGAGCCTCTAAATGAACGCTAATCCAAAATTTTTAACCGCTACGGCTGAAGTTGACCCAGCGACCACACAACCTTTTGCAAAATCACGTAAAGTTTTCGTCACAGGCTCCCGCCCTGATATTCGCGTACCTTTTCGTGAAATTTCTTTAAGTGATACCCCTTCAGCTTTTGGCGCGGAAAAAAACCCACCAGTCGTGGTTTATGACACTTCAGGCCCATATACCGACCCAGACGTAAGTATTGATATCCGTAATGGTCTGCCTGCATTACGTGCTGGATGGATTATGGAGCGAGGTGATGTAGAGCAACTTGATGGCCCATCTTCTGAATTTGGTCACCAGCGTTTAGTTGACCCGGAGCTTGCAGAAATGCGCTTTAACTTGCAACGCAAACCCTTGCGCGCTAAAGCAGGCCAAAATGTTTCTCAAATGCACTATGCACGCAAAGGTATTATCACCCCTGAGATGGAATACATTGCCATTCGTGAGAATCAACGCCGCGAAAACATGAGTGAGCTATTGCAAACGCAACATAAAGGCCAAGACTTTAACGCAAGTATCCCCAAAACCATTACCCCAGAATTTGTGCGAGATGAAGTGGCACGCGGCCGCGCCATTATCCCGCTAAACATTAACCACCCTGAAATCGAGCCAATGATTATCGGCCGTAATTTCTTGGTCAAAATTAACGCCAACATCGGCAATTCCGCTTTAGGCTCTTCTATTTCAGAAGAAGTAGAAAAGATGGTCTGGGGTACACGTTGGGGCGGCGATACCGTGATGGATTTATCCACAGGTAAAAATATTCACGAAACCCGCGAATGGATTATCCGCAACTCACCAGTGCCCATCGGCACTGTGCCTATCTACCAAGCCTTAGAAAAAGTAAACGGCAAAGCTGAAGATTTAACATGGGAAATTTTTCGCGATACGCTGATTGAGCAAGCCGAACAAGGTGTCGATTATTTCACTATTCATGCCGGTGTGCGCTTGGCGTATATTCCTATGACGGCAAAACGTATGACAGGTATAGTGTCACGCGGCGGCTCTATTATGGCCAAATGGTGCTTGGCGCATCATAAAGAGTCGTTCCTTTATGAGCACTTTGAAGATATCTGCCAAATCATGAAGCAATACGACGTGAGCTTCTCACTCGGCGACGGTTTACGCCCAGGCTCCATTTACGATGCTAACGATGAAGCTCAATTTGCTGAATTGAAAACACTAGGCGAACTTACGCAAATCGCTTGGAAGCACGATGTGCAATGCATGATTGAAGGCCCAGGCCACGTGCCGATGCACCTGATTAAAGAAAATATGGAGCTGCAACTTGAGCATTGCGGCGAAGCCCCATTTTATACGCTTGGCCCATTAACCACGGACATCGCTCCGGGTTATGACCACATCACCTCAGGCATCGGCGCGGCCATGATTGGTTGGTACGGCTGTGCAATGCTGTGCTATGTCACGCCAAAAGAACACTTAGGCTTGCCAGATAAAGAAGACGTGCGTGTGGGCATCATTACCTACAAAATTGCTGCCCACGCCGCAGACTTGGCCAAAGGCCACCCCGGCGCACAAATTCGCGATAACGCATTAAGTAAAGCACGCTTTGAATTTAGATGGGAAGACCAATTTAACCTTGGCCTAGACCCAGAAAAAGCCAAAGAATTTCATGATGAAACCTTGCCACAAGAAGGCGCAAAACAAGCGCACTTCTGTTCCATGTGCGGCCCGCATTTCTGTAGCATGAAAATATCACAAGACGTACGTGATTATGCGGCTGAAAAAGGCTTAAGCGAGCAAGATGCGCTAGCAAAAGGCATGCAAGAAAAAGCCATTGAATTTGTGAAAAAAGGTAGTGAGGTTTATCAAAAAGTGTAACGCTTTAATTCAGTAAATAAAAAGCCAGCAATGCTGGCTTTTTATTTTTTCATCTCACCAAGTCATCACATCAGATGGTTTAAACTTAATTAATAACAGAACTTCAAAGCGCAAAAACCTGCTAGTATTCATATAGTGATTAGTAACTCATCAAGTTGATTTAGCCCTCAACTAAAACGAGATTAATTTTTGTTTCATACAATTAATATTGGGGAATTTAATGCACGTATCTTTTGAAGAAGCACAACAAATAATTGATAGCGCAGTTCAAAAATCGGTCGAGATGGGCGTTAAAATGTGTATCGCCGTTCTCGACTCTGGTGGTAACATCAAAGCGTTTGCTCGTATGGATGACGCTTGGGTGGGCAGTAGCGATATTGCCATTAAAAAAGCAAAAACAGCATGCTATTTTGCCATGCCATCTGGTGAAATTGGAAAGCTCTCGACTCCAGGGTCCCCACTTTACGGCATTGAGCATTCTAACGATGGCTTAATTACGTTTCCAGGCGGCGTACCAATTGTAGATAAAGAGGGTAATTTGATTGGTGCAGTAGGTGTAAGTGGTGATACGGTTGAAAATGACCATATTGTTGCTGTAGCAGGCGCTACCAGATGTGGCCAATGCGATATGCCTACGCATCCATGGAGAACATAATACGCCTTAAATTCTTGTAAATAAAAAAGGCCAGCTTAAAGCTGGCCTTTTTACTGTGCTTAACCATACTTTTAAATACATTTACCATGTCCTTATAATATCAAGACTCCTCTAAAATAAACTCAAAGTCTTTATTGCCGCTTTTGATTAAATTTATTTCATTTTGCAATAATTGCGCCAATGATTCTGCAACCACACTGCGTAACCAAGATTCATTTTGAAGCTCAATAATCTGCCCAAAAACACCGCTTTGACTTGGGTCAGCGTCAAATAGTAGATAGTCACCATTTCTACCCTCCGCAAAAGGAATCCAATGAGAGTTTGCATAATCCGTAGATTTAACTTTATCTGAAAAGCCAGTGAAATCCAGCGTATCAAATCCGCCATTAAGGGTTTGAATTGATGCCCAATCATCCCTAATTTTTTCAAATGGAATCAAATCATATTGCCAGCCATTAACCATAAAACTGTAAACCGACGTTACGCCATCATAATCAACATTATGAATTTTATAAAAATTAAGCAGTTCGCTAGGCATTTCAAAAAAACCTGCATTATTGTGGTTAGCAATATCCTGCTCAGTAATACCATGGGTTAAGTTGTAATACCGATTTTCACCAGAAACAATATTGCAAGTTTCCGCAATCCACGTTTGCCAAAGGGCAAAATAATGCCTAAACGGCGCATCTACCGCTAACGGCTTGGGTAGTTGCGCTGGCGCCAAATAAGCACCAATTTCTATGGCCTGAATATGGCTTTTATCCATATTAAACCAAAAGCTTATTCCATTCAAAACAATGGCACCACTGGCATCTCCTTTAAATAGCTTAACTCTCTTATTTTTGTTCGTTTTGTAATAGCCAATCGCGTCCACTCCGTTGAATAGTAACGACCCTGTAAACAGATTTTTTGGGCTAAATTGATAATTTCCAGACTGAATATCAATTGAAATATTTTCTACCAGCAACCCATTTTTAGAATACGCCGAAATCCCTAAATCATCCCAAGTGTAGATATTGTTGTGCTGTAGCTTAACGTGTCGACAATTGCCTAAAACATTTTTCAATGTATTAATTTCTATAGGAAAAGTAAAGCTAACCCCGTTGATTTGAAAATAATGTTCTGTTAAGTTAATGGTCGTCATCAATATTTTTGTTATTAAAGTTTAGATGTTGTAAATGAGAAATGGTAAATTATGCATACAAATTTAACTGGTGTTTGGCAGTATATTACTGCGCAGAAATTAGGATAAAACTTCTTCGCATGATAGTGTTACAAAAATTAGCGTTAAAGTGCTTTATATTTAAAATGTTACCGCCTCAAACTGATGATAAAGCTGTCTTATATTAGCAATTGATATTCTAAATTGGCTACGTGGCTTGAAGGATGGTTTTTCAGAACTCGCATCCATCAATTTAGTACCGGGGTCAAATACTACTAATCCACGGCTTAATGCAGATAAATAAAGATTAAAATTTGTGCCTTCGCCAAGTAATACTGGACTAAAGTATTGATAACTAGGTGGAGTTACTTTATTGCTTGCATAAGGCACATAGGCGGCCTGCGCATGTTTTTTGTTCCACTTAGTTAACACCTCTTCAAATCCCCACGCCGCAGCACACTCCCCAGTGTCACTAACCAACTCAACCGCACCTTTTACATCTTCAATTACACTTGTTAATACATTAAAACCGCGCACAACAAGCGTTAAGCCTGTAATCTCATTTTTACAATTTGCTTTATGTAAACCTGTAAAATAAATTGTGTCATCCTTTGTTGGCCTGCCGTAACGCCTCACAAAAGCTTCAATCCCGTGCTCTTTATAAAAGCCACCTTTTGGTTCAGTAGTAATTAAACTAACTTTACCACTGCTGTAACCTTTCAACTCCCAGCCCATAAAATCAGGCTCGCCACTTGCGTTGCGAGGAATCCCGAATAGGGCTTCTAAAGTATATCCACCACCATTATTAGCTTTGTATGGCTTAATGATTCCCGTCTTATCTAAACTCACTGAGGGCTGCCAGCCAAAGTCTCTAATTTCTGACAACTTCTCAAGCAGAATATATTTTGAACTACGTTCTTGTAGCGGAATCTTGAGGAAAACACTCTCTTTTATGAATTTATCCGCCGCCTGCTGGTTTTTAAATTCTTGAGCAAGCAAGCTATCAGCGGTGGCTAAATAAGCAAGCGTTTCACCATTTTTAGTAGTGCCAAAAAACAAAATTCGCCCATCTGTACCATTGTTAAAGCGCCGCTGATTTGCAGGTACAGGTCTTAAATGCTCACTTGGTGCATATTTACAACCACGCAAAAAACCCGAAAGACGAACTTCAGGGTACTGCGGATATAGAATTAGTTGCGCTCCAAAAGCTTGCTCTGTGCTGGTTTCATCAACCCATAAAAAATTGAGTTTGGCTTTGTAAGTACTATCTTTTCCTTTTGCAGTCGCTTCAATCTCTTGAAATGGAAACATTTGTAATACATCCATGCTTCCACCAAGATATATCTGCTGTTTACTATTATCGTTTTCTGCAAGAGGTTTACAGAAAGCTTGTACCGCACCAAGTTGTGAAAAACGATTGAGTAAACTGGGAAGATTATTAAACATTTAAGCGTCCAGCTTAAGGCCAAACGCGTTCATAAAGATTGGGTATGCTGCCCCAACCATATCATCATGACCAATCGCATCTTCCAACTCATTAAGTACTAGTCTTAACTCTCGCACCTCGCTATTTGAGAATGTTTTTGAGTTATCTGAAATTTTGAAAATTTGGTCAGGATCATCTTCTGGATGAAACAATAACCCACCACATTGCAGCTCTGAGAACCACATTAAAGCTCCATTAAAAGATACTTCATTTAGTTTTGGAATGCGAGATTTTGTTTGCATCTTTTTCTCCTAAGCAGTTTTATAAATAAATGGTAATACTGGTTCTAAAAATTCAGCCTCTAGCATTGGCTGCATCAACTTAGCAACATGTGCCATCACTCCCACAACGACTGAATTGCCAAACTGACGATAAGCCCGCGTATCCGATACAGGGATTCTAAATGTATCAGCAAACCCCATTAATCTTGCACATTCCCTTGGTGTTAAACGGCGTGGGTTGACTCCTTCGCCTTGGTACACCAATATTTCTGAGCCATCTTTGTAGTAGCGGGCTGATAATGTACGGGTAACGCTTTCACCCGTCACCAAGCCAAAGCCGAAGCCATTGCCTTTTAAGCGGTGCTTTTCTGCGTAGTTTTGTAAATAACGCCAAAGGTTATCGGTAAGCGTGTATTTGGCTAGCTGTTGCTTCGCGTCATGGTCAAAAAATCGGCCTTCATCCCAAGGCAATATAGGCTCTGTGCCATCGGTTTTATGCAAAATATCTTTAAGCTTATGTGTGCCTTTTGGTGGTAACAGTAGTGCATCAAAATCAAACGCGGTGGGTTCTTTAAAGCCCACAATTAAAATACGCTCACGGTGTTGTGGGGTGAAGTGTGCGCCGTCTATAACGCGTGTATGGATAAAGTAACCAAGCTCTTCGGTGAGCGTGCGCTTAATTACATCAAAAGTGCGGCCTTTATCATGAGAAACTAAGTTTTTAACATTTTCTAGCAAAAAAGCGCGTGGTTGTTTAGCTTCAATAATTCTTGCCACATCAAAAAATAGCGTGCCTTGAGTTTCATCTTTAAAGCCATGCGCACGACCTAGTGAGTTCTTCTTACTTACGCCCGCAATAGAAAACGGCTGGCAAGGAAAGCCCGCCAATAAAACATCATGATTTGGAATATATTGCGCATTAACTTGGGTAATATCACCCGCCATAGGGTGATGCCCATTAAAATTTTGCACATAGGTTTTTTGTGAGTAACTATCCCACTCACTCGTAAACACGCATTGCCCACCGATACCTTCAAACGCTTTACGAATACCTCCGATACCCGCAAAAAGGTCTATAAATGTGAAGCTTCCTACCTTTTTGGATTCAGCCTCAAATGGCAATAAGGCCTGCAAGGCTTTTACTGCATAAGGCTTTATGGGCACTTGACGTAGCTCCCAACGACGCACAGTACGAACGTTCATCTCTAAATTTTCGGCAATTTGTCGTTGGGTATAGTGTTTACGTGCTTGAATTAGATAATGCCAAGCAGCATCACTGTCGTTTACAGTTGAGAGTACATTTGTCATATTACATCGTTTTTAATCTGGTAATAAAAGCGGACATTACGCCCTTAATATATACCAGTCAAGTTTTTTAATTGGAAACTACAAGATTTGGTTCTGAGCGTATAATTGCGCAATTAACAAACCTTATTGACTAAATTTTGACCACTCTAAAAATTACAAAAAAACCTGCTGATGCCCCTGTGGCGAATAAAACCCCTGTACGCCGCGCAGACCCTGCAAAGCGCGATAGAACTAAAGCGCCGTCGCCAAAGCTTGAGTTTAAAGTTGACGATACACGCGCAGAATCAAACAAAAAAGACAAAGTGGATTCCCGTGTTCGCGGGAATGACGAAGCTAATAAAGATAGCGCACGCCAACGCAACCATCGGTTTGATGGCAAGTTACACAGTGATGTTAACGCGCCGCAATCAGGCAGCGAACCTAAGCAACCAAAACCAGCAAGACCAGACACCCGCACCACACCGCGGCCAGATAAAAATGAGCCTCAATATCGCCAAGCACCGCGTCGTGGCGGTAAAGTCCGCGATGGTTATGATGCTAGCAACGCACCACAATATGGTGCAGCGGCTAAGGCGGCTTATAAATCATCGCCTGTGAATGTTGAGCAGCCTCGCCTTTCTAAGGTAATGGCTGACAGAGGGATTTGTTCGCGTCGTGAGGCGGATGAGTGGATTAGTAATGGTTGGGTGAAGGTAGATGGCGAAATTATTGAAACTTTAGGCACACGCATTAGCCCAGATGCTGAAATCATTATTAGTAGTTATGCACATGAGGTGCAGGCAGAAAATGTCACCATCTTGTTGCATAAGCCCGTTGGTTTTGTGAGCGGTCAGGCGGAAGATGATTATCAACCAGCCGTTGTTTTGGTGCATCCTGATAATGAATGGCTAGACGACCCTAAGCGTAACCCACATGATACCAAAGTGTTTGAACGCAGATTTTTACGTGGCTTAGCACCATCAGGCCGCTTAGATATAGACTCCACAGGGCTGTTAGTGCTTACTCAAGACGGCCGTGTAGCAAGACAACTGATAGGTGAAGACTCAACTGTAGAAAAAGAATACCTAGTGCGCGTTGAAGGCACGCTAGACGACGCGGGTTTAAAACGTTTAAATTTTGGCCTTAGCTTAGATGGTGAAAAGCTCAAACCTGCTAAAGTGAGCTGGCAAAATGAAGACCAATTGCGCTTTGTTTTGCGTGAAGGTAAAAAGCGCCAAATTAGGCGCATGTGTGAAATGGTTGGCTTGCATGTGGTGGGTTTGAAGCGGGTGCGCATTGGCAGTGTTAATTTAGGTAAATTACCACTAGGGCAATGGCGATACTTGCGCAATGATGAACGCTTTTAAGGTAAGCTAGCATTCTGAAGCATCTTCAATTACTGAAGTTGTTGTTAACGATTAAAAAAGGAGCTAAAACATGGGGTTATTTGACAGTGTAGCGGGCGCAGTATTAGGTAAAGTAATGGGTGGCAACCAAGGCGGTATGGCTGCAATTGCCATGGAACTGCTAAACAGCAATGGTGGAATTGGTGGCCTTTTAAGTAAATTTCAAGCAGGTGGTTTAGGCGATGCCGCGGCTTCATGGGTTGGCAAAGGCTCAAATTTACCAGTATCTGCAGACCAAGTTACCAGTGCATTAGGTAGTGGTCAATTGGCTGAAATTGCAGCTAAATTTGGCATTTCACCAGAGGTGTTAAGCGGTCAACTGGCAGAGCATTTGCCAAGTGTGATTGATAAAGCCACTCCAGATGGCGAAGTCAATGCGGGCTCTTCTGATATTCTTTCAAGCATTTTAGGTATGTTAAAATAAACGAATATACTTTAACTTAAAAAGGGGCTACTAGCCCCTTTTTTAATTGGTGTATTATGGTGATGTTTTACTGTTATTTTATGTTGTCTTTATTTGTGCTGCTCTGCAAGCGGCCTATAGTAGGGTTAGCAGGGCATTAAATTTCGCTCGGCAGTTTTTTTAGAACGTTTTTATCAATTTTATAAGAATAATCTCATGGATATTTTATTGTTAATTAAAGCCGCTATTATGGGCGTTGTTGAAGGTGCTACAGAGTTTTTGCCAATTTCAAGTACTGGCCACCTCATTTTAGCAGGCGATTTACTTAATTTCATGGATCATGACAAACGTGATTTGTTTGAAATTGCCATTCAGCTCGGCGCGATCTTAGCTGTGGTGTGGGAATACCGCGTCCGCTTTGTTAGCACTTTTGCTGGCCTTGGGCGTGACCCAATCGCCAATCGCTTATTCATCAATTTATCAATAGCCTTTTTACCGTTAGCAATACTTGGTTTAGCTTTTGGCACTAAAATAAAAACCTACTTATTTAAACCTATCCCCGTGGCGATTGCATTTATTGTGGGTGCGCTTATTATTTTGTGGGCAGAAAAACGTCAGCATACCGTTACCATTGAAACGGTTGACGATATTCGTCCAAAAGATGCTTTAAAGTTAGGTTTAGCCCAAGCTGTAGCCCTTATTCCTGGTATGTCACGCTCTGGCTCTACCATTATCGGTGGCTTATTTTTTGGCTTATCACGCAAAGCGGCGGCTGAGTTTTCATTCTTTCTCGCTGTGCCAACACTGGGCATTGCTTCTATTTACTCGATGTACAAAGACCGCGCGCTATTAAGTATGGATGATATGGGCGCATGGGCAATGGGGTTTATATTTGCTTTTATTAGCGCCATGTTTGCAGTACGCGCGCTTATTCGCTATGTAAGTCAGCACGATTTCACAATTTTTGCATGGTATCGCATTGCTTTTGGTATCATCGTTTTGGCAACGTCTTACTTCGGTTTGGTCAATTGGACTGTGAAATAAGATGCCTGTTAAAAGCCGCATTATTTTAACTTACTTTAATCACTAACATGTCGCAACCAACAAGCCGCTATGAAGAGCTAGTGACAACACTACAAAACTTTGCAAAGCTAGCAACCACCGAACCTCTAGCCTTTGGTGACGCGCTAGATAAACTTGATAACAAAGCCTATACCTTTACCGCCACAATCGCAGTACTACCCTTTTTACAGCCTATACCTTTAGGATTTTTTGCGCTCATTGGTAGCGCAGCTTTTATTGCGCTAGGGTTACAACTTTATCGCGGAGAACAAGTCTTATCCTTACCAGAAAAAATACGCCGTGTTACCTTAAGCCAGCGCACTAGGCAAACATTAACGAGTACTTGTCTCACTATTATTAAATTTTTTCGCCATTTCACCAAAGAGCGCTTAAGCTTTTTAGTGCAAGGCAAGCTCGGTCAGCAAATTGGCGGCTTCATTTTTATGGCCGTTGGCGTGTTGGTCGCCATTCCATTGGGTGGCGTAGTGCCCTTTAAAAATTTATTTCCCAGTTTAGCTATTTTGTTTTTTTGCACTGGTGAAATTGAGAAGGATGGCTTAATGGCTGTTTTTGCGCTTATTTGCCTAATGCTCACTTTGATATTTTATGGCTTACTCATTTATATTGTGTGGAAATTTGGTGCAGCGGCGATTAGCCACTTTTTTTGGAAATAAGCATTTCATTGGGCAAGTTTTGCTAAAAATGCATCATTTGAAATACTGCAATAGGCTTAAAGAATACAGAAACGTTTAATGGCCATTTCGCGCAACAACGTAATACGCCCAAAGAATATATTTTTAGAGGCTCCCAAGTGTTAAAATGGCTTCTAATTGTTATCCGTAAGAGGGATTAACCATGAAAAAACTTCTTAAATATGGCCTATATGGCATTGGTGGTTTTATCATTTTGCTACTGTTAGCAGTAGCGATTATCGCCGCTACCTTTAACCCTAATGATTACAAAGATGACATCATTAAATTAGTTAAAGAGAAAAAAGACCGCACTTTACACATAGATGGAGATATTAAGCTTAGTTTCTGGCCAAAAATTGGAGCAAATCTAGGTAAAGCATCTATTTCAGAACATAGTAGTGATATTGAGTTTGCTTCTGTTAATAGCGTAAAAATTGCCTTGGCCGTGATGCCCTTGCTCAAAAAAGAGTTGGTGGTAGATACGGTGTATGTTGATGGTGCAAAAGCAAATATCATTAAACACAAAGATGGCACGACTAACTTTGATGATTTAATGAGCAAAGATGCTAATGAATCACAAAGCATCAAATTTGATATTGATGGTGTTCATGTCACTAATTCTGATGTGACTTATACAGATGAAGCTTTAAGTGCAAAATATATCATTAGTAAGCTCAATTTAACCTCAGGGCATATTGCTTTAGCGGAACCTGTTGATTTAAATACCGATTTCAAAATCAATGCCAGCCAACCAAATCTTGCCGCTAACGTAAAACTTAAGGGTAATTTTTTAGTTGATCCAGAAACCAAGCACTTTAAAGCTAAAAACTTAGATAGCCAGATAACGGGCGATGTGCTAAATGGCAAAGAGGTAAATATTAAAGTCAGTGGTGACGTAGATGCCAAGCCAGATCAGATGGAATTTTTAGTGGATAGTTTAAAGCTAGTGGCATCGGGTAATTTTGATGGTGTAAAAAATACAATTGATTTAAATGCACCAGCACTTACCATTCAAAAAAATGAAGTCAGCGGCAAAAAAATCACCGTTGCCCTTTCTCAAGAAAAAACGGGTGATGTATTTAAAGCCAACATGGTATTAGCCGACATGAAAGGTTCACCAAAGGCTATTCAAAGTAGCGGTATTTCGGGCGATTTATCAGCTGTGCAAGGTAAGCGCACGGTTACTGGCAAATTTTCATCGCCTTTTACAGGCAATATTGAAAACCTGATTTTTGACTTACCTAAGCTTGCGGGTAACTTAGAAATCAAAGACCCCAGCTTGCCAAACGGCGGCATGAAAGGCACATTTAATTTAGGTGCGCATACTGAAATTAAGAACGAATTAGCAAACAGCCAGTTTAGCTTAAATATTGATGGTGTCACTAAACTCAGTGGTGATGTTAATGTCACTGGCTTTAAAAAATCAAATGTCAAGTTTAACTTAAATGCTGACCAGTTAGACTTGAATAAACTCTTGGTTAAACCTGTTACAACAACAAAATCAACGAGCAACAAACCTACTGATATGTCAGCCTTAAAAAGCATATCTTTAGACGGTAAGCTCAATGTCGGTAGCATTATCTACGATAAGTATCATATTTCAGGTTTAAATGTCGGCATAAAAGCGAATGGAGAAAAACTTGCATTGAGCGGCCTAAATGTAAAAGTCGATAATAGTCAAATTAAAGGCAATGCTGGTATTCAAAATTTTGCTAAGCCACTTTACACCTTTGACCTAGATATAGACCAACTTGATGTCGATAAATATGTGGCGGCTAATCCAGTTAATAAAAAAACCAGTGATAAGCCTGTTGATTTAAGTGCGCTGAAAGCCCTCAATGCCGAAGGCACTCTTCGTATTGGTAAGTTTAAATATGGCAAAACGAATGCAACCAATATTGTCATTAAACTCAAGGCTGATGGTCAAAAGATTGCTCTTAACCCCGTGAATGCAAAGGTGGATGATAGCCAAATCGCGGCGAACGTTGGTATATCTGATTTTAGCAACCCAGTGTATAAATTCATTTTAGCCATAGATAAGCTCGATGCCGACCGCTACATGACAAAGACAGATGCTAGTGAGAAAGGCGCTGTTGATACACAGATAGATTTGAGTGCTTTAAAAAAGTTGAACGCCTCAGGCGAGGCGAAAATTGGATGGCTTAAATTAGCAAATATAAAAACTCAAAACGTCAATTTAGGGTTGAAAGCAGCCAATGGTGTTGCAACTCTTGCTCCGTTTTCTGCCAATCTTTATCAAGGAAGCATGGCTGGGTCACTGACTGTAGACGCGCGTTCTACACCTAGCATAAAACTCAAGCAGTCAATGAAAAATGTCTCCGTTGGCCCATTGATGTTTGACGCTATTAAAAATGATATGCTCTCTGGCAGAGGTACAGTCAATGTTGATGTTAGCACGCAAGGAAATACTGTCAGTGCGCTAAGAAAAGGCTTATCCGGTAACGCAGCGCTTAGTCTTACTGATGGCGCATTAAAAGGTGTGGATATTGCGGGGTCTCTGCGAGAGCTTAAAAATAAAATTAACATTCTCAAAGCCAAAGAAGCAGATGCTGATCAGTCTAAAAAGACCGACTTTAGCGAACTCACCGCAACTTTCAATATAAAAAATGGCGTAGCTTACAATAATGACTTAGCCATGAAGGCTCCTATCTTGCGCCTAGCAAAAGGTGACAGCCAAGGTGAAATTGATATTGGCAATGAAAAAATCAATTACCTTGCAAAACCGACCATTGTAAAATCTTTAAAAGGGCAAGGTGGTGCAGAATTAGATAGCCTTGCTGGTATTGCCATCCCGCTTAAAATTTCTGGGTCATTCTCAGCGCCTAAATACGGCTTAGACTTTGCTGCAGTAGGCACCGCACTTGCTAAATCAAAATTACTTGATAAAGTCGGTGGGGAGAAAGGTGCCGCAGTTAAAGAACTACTTGGTGGTGGTGATAAAGTAGATGCATTAGGTAAGCTATTAAATGGCAAGAAAAAAAGCACCGATACCGCCCCTGCAAATGCAACTGGTTCACAACCAAACGCGGATGAAAAACCAAAGTCATTAGAGATCAAGCAAAAGACAAAACAGAGCAAAAGCTTAAAAAGCTACTTAAATTTTAGCTAATATGAACATCCTTGCTCAGAAAATTATCGCTTGGCAAAAGCAGTATGGCCGCCACGACCTACCTTGGCAAACCAAACTAAACGAAGTGCGAAACCCATATGCTATATGGGTTTCAGAAATAATGTTACAGCAAACACAAGTTGCTGCTGTGATTAATTATTATCGGCGATTTATGGTAGCCTTTCCTGATATTGCTAGCCTAGCGGAGGCTACGCAAGAAGAAGTTTTACAGCAATGGAGTGGCTTAGGCTATTACGCTCGTGCACGCAACCTACACAGCGCAGCGCAAAAAGTTGTTGATGATTTTGGCGGTGTTTTTCCTCAAAAATTTGCAGACATTTTAAGTTTACCTGGTATTGGTCGTAGTACCGCCGCAGCAATTTCTACCTTTGCCTTTGCTATTCCACAACCAATTTTAGACGGCAATGTTAAGCGTGTATTTGCAAGATATTTTTTGGTTGAAGGCTGGACAAGTGCGCCAAAAGTAGAAGCAATGCTATGGCAACTGGCTGAGCTAGAAATGCCAAACAAGAAAATGGTTGCTTACACACAAGGTCTGATGGATCTTGGGGCGACCATTTGCACGCGAAGTAAACCAAAATGTGGTCAGTGCCCACTACAAACAAACTGCAAAGCGAACGCACAAAATCTCACCTCAACTTTACCTACACCCAAAAAGCGTCAGCAAATACCCCATAAGCAAACCACAATGCTATTAATGTGCCATGGTAATGAAGTTTTACTTGAAAAACGCCCCGCTCGTGGCGTTTGGGGTGGGCTTTGGAGCTTACCTGAAATCGAGATGCACGAAATTGCTACTGAAGTTGCCCAACACAGGTATTATTTAATGGTTGAAACGAATGAGCCGCTACAAATCATTCAACACGTTTTTACACATTTCAAACTTGCTATCACACCACAGCCATTGCAAGTGTTGCACAAGTCAGATAACACTGTGACCAACACAATATGGATAACGCTTGAGAATGCCATTGATGCAGCAATCCCCACGCCTGTACGGACGATATTGCAAACTATTAAGCACACTCAGTATCACACGTAACATATTGTAAAAAAAGAACATTAGCCCGAATGGGTTATTGCATCTTATCTTAATAGCCTTACAATGCGAGTCATTAGGCATGACTTTTGCTTTTATGTTAAGAACTATAATTAAAAATTAACCACATGAAAAAACAAACTAACTTATTGTATATTAAATCATTTTTACTGACCATTGGGTTGCTATTAAGCGCCAACGTCATGGCGGGAGAAGTGATTGATCGCGTTGAAAATTCAACAAATGCGCAGAAAAATGTTGATACCCTCGACTCTAGCGCTTCTACCTCTAGTGAAATAACGCCTGCCGACTTAAAACAATCTGCAAAAAATTCGCTTGAAGTTAAAAAAACGCTTAACAACCCGAATGCCATGCTAGTTGAAATGGCATTTAATTTTAAAAAGGGTGCTGACTCTCCAAAAGGTTACGCAGAGGTGGCCGCTAAATATTGCAAAGCCGCTAAATATGGCGATGCTGATGCACAATATGCACTAGGTTGGATGTATGAAAATGGGCGAGGCGTCGCTGCAAACGAAAAAATTGCCGCTCAACTCTATACAATGGCTGCAGAACAGGGTCACGAAAAAGCTAAGGCATCTTTAACTGGGCTATCTAACGTTAAATCAGAGTCAACTTTACTCACTTGCTTATTACCAGACCCTCCGCAAGCGCCTATAGTTGGCAACACAACGGCCTCAGTTGACGGAAACGAAGTTAATGAGCACAGCGGAATTACACCTAAGACGACTGCCTTGTTTAAATCGCAAGCTAGTATTTTAAAAATTGTTAAAAAACTAGCCCCTAAATATGATATTGACGAAAATTTGGCTATGGCATTTATTGCAGTTGAATCAAACTTTAACGTTCAGGCAACCTCTGGGAAAAATGCACAAGGTTTAATGCAGCTGATTCCAGAAACTGCAGCACGTTTTGGTGTTAAGGATGCTTATAAAGCAGAAGATAATATTAAAGGTGGTTTAGCTTATTTAAGATGGTTATTAGCTTACTTTAAGGGTGACGTTGAGCTGGTAGCAGCGGCCTATAATGCGGGCGAAGGTGCGGTTCTAAAATATGGTGGCGTACCTCCTTATACTGAAACACAACTTTATGTGAAAAAGATTTCTGGGCTTTATAACAACACAACTCATCCATATAAAGATAATTTAGTTAAATCCCCCATTTTCAAGAAAAAAATCAAGAAAACTGTTGGTTAATTTATTTGGGTAACTTAGTCGCTTTTTTGAGACATTAAAAAGCGATTTAAATACAATCAGTTAGCATATACAAATAGCATTCTGTCTCCAATCAAAGACAGTACCATCTGTCAAAATACTCACTAAAAACTTTAACTTATTGATTTTTATAATTAAATTTAGCTGGCATGCCCTTTGCTATACGTTAACTACGAATCAATTTGCTTAACTTAAGGATAATAAAAATGATGAATATCTCAAAAAAATTAAATAACTCAAAATCAACGATTACATTTGTTGGTCAATCAGCGGCACTCATTTTACTAGGCGTTATTAGCTCCGCAGCTGCCGCTAAAACTGAGTTGGGTACTGTTGGTGCAGGTTATACATACCAAAACACTTACAACTACAACCAAAGTGATTACGTAAGTGAAGAAAATATTGCTTCTGATACTATTTACTTTAGTTTAACTAGCGAACAATCTGTTAAGTTTTTTGCCGATAGCTTTAATTTCACCAATCCATCCGTTTCTGAATTTCGCCAGATAGATATCTTAGATGTTGATAAAACCATTGCTGGTCAGCATGGCAATAACTATATTGGTGGCATTGGCGACTATTACCAAGGATTAAATGGTGGTCCATCAAGCTTCAACTGGACACTAGGCCCAGGTAACTATCAAATAAATTACAAATCAACTGGACTAGAGCAAAACTATACCGCTGGCAGAGTTGTAGGTACTGCAGTGAATGGCCTTGGAGACTACCGTTTAGGCTTAATCGTTGGCGATGCTTCAGCAGTCACGCCGCCTACTGGCCCAGTAATACTGCCTAACGTTCCAGCAGTACCTGAACCTGAAACCTATGCAATGCTGCTTGCTGGCTTAAGTTTAATTGGGTTTACTGCACGCCGCCGTAAAACCGCTTAATTATTTACGCAAATAAAAAACCGCTTACTGAGAAGTATGCGGTTTTTTTATAATTTTAGAAATGCTGAAGATCATTAATGCAATTGATTTAACTCTAACGCTCTTAATTTAGGTGCAAGCTTAGTTGTTAAACCCACCACTCCCAGTGTTATCAAGCCACCAAAAACCACGGATGGCACCAAACCAAGTAAACGTGCGGCTACACCTGACTCGAAAGCCCCTAACTCGTTAGATGATCCTATAAAGATGCCAGTAATAGCTGATACGCGACCACGCATATTGTCGGGCGTGGCTAATTGCATAATCGTTTGCCGTAATACCACCGAAACGCCATCAAAAACCCCTGAGAGTACTAGCAAAAACCCTGCTAACCAAACGCTTGTTGCCAAACCAAAACCAATAATACATAAACCAAAGGCCGCTACAGCACATAATAGCCAACGGCCTGCATATAAGTTAATAGGACGGCGTGTCAGCCACACGCCTGTCATCGCTGCGCCAACAGCAGGCGCAGCACGTAGCATACCTAAGCTTTCTGGGCCTAATTTATAAATATCTTGAATAAAAGCAGGTAGCATGGATACAGCACCGCCAAATAAAACTGCAAACATATCAAGCGAAATCGCCGCTAGTAAAATTTGGTGGCTAAATACAAATCTTAAGCCTTCAGCAATACTAGTAAATACTGGTGTACTTGCTATAGGAGGAGGCTCTTGTATTTTAATAGACAATATTGCCACAACAGCGCCAATACACAACATAATAGAAATGCCATAAGCGGTAGCTTTGCTAGCGAAGCCCACTAACAAGCCTCCAAGCGCTGGGCCTAACACTAAGCCAGCTTGGAAAATAGAACTCCCTATACCAGAAGCGCGTGCATATTCCGTGCGAGGTAAAATAATGGCAAATAGTGCGCTATAGCTGGGTGAAATAAAAGCACGACCAAGCCCACTAAAGGCAAATGCGCAGTAAATCCATACCGTGGTAGTACCATTAGTATTATTCCCTAATAAGCCAAGTGCAATTGCCGTCAGCGTGAGCGCACTTGCGCCTAATAGCATAGCAGCCATTGCCCCAAAAAAACGGCGTGAGCAATGATGATCAACCGCATAGCCTGCAAACAAAGCGCATGCAAAGTATGGAATCACTTCGACCAAACCGATTAAACCCAGTGACAGTGGATCATGTGTGATTTGATACACATGCCAGCCAACAGCAACCGCCATGATTTGGTAAGCCAAAACAATACAAATACGATAGATGAGTAGTTTTAAATAAGCGTGATGATGATAGTTAAATATTGGATGAGATAAAAGGCGCATCACTTATTATAAAATTAATTAGCATTCAAAGCTTAAAAGGCATCAACAAAAAAGTGTAAAATAATGAAGTTAGTGCAGTGAATAAGGCAGTAAGCAAGCGCAATCTTGCCGATGAGTCATCGTTGACCTAGTGCGATTCTGCCGATATAGATTAGGCGCACTAACCATCAATTTATTTAGGTATTTATTTTTACTAAAAGTTACGTCAAGCAAATTTTAATGCCTCACAATCAACATTAGAAGGCGGCTTGCAAGTAAGCACAAAAATACTGCGTAAAATACGTCGATATCACACTAGTTTATTACCTATTTTCACTGACTACTCTTTAGGCACACGCCATAAATACCAGCTTGCAATAGTGCGAAACGGGCGCCAAGCTTTACCGATTTCTAGCATGTCTTTACGCGTTGGAGCAAGCTCTAAGCTTTTCAAACGCCTGTAACCGTGCACCACGCCAAAATCATCAACAGGTAAAATATCCATGCGCCCTAAAGTATGCATTAACATCATTTCAACAGTCCACTGGCCGATACCCTTTAGTGTCACTAATTGCGAGATAAGTGCCTCGTCCGTCATGGACTCTGCGTCGGCACGAGAAGGCACCACGCCTGCCATCGTTGCACTGGCAATGCCTTTAAGCGTTTCAATTTTTCGACCAGAAAATCCGCAAGCACGTAAGCCATCAAACTCCGCAGTGAAAAGCGCTTGCGGCTCAGGAAAATACCCAAAGTGCGCGATGAGTTTATTAAAAATGGCACCGCCAGCTTTTGTATGCAATTGTTGGTGCGCCACAGCACGCACTAAAGCGACGTAAGGCTCACGCTCTAGGCTGGTTGAAAAAGTACAATCACCCACTAGCGAGATTAATTTTGCCCAGTCATCATCTTGCTGAGATAGGAGTTCTGTCGCTTGTTGAAGCCTTTGAGCCATCAATGCCAAGTTAACCTTTAAATTTTGCCACAATGCGTTTAAATGCCTGGGTTAATGCATTACCATCTAATTGATAGTGTTTGTGAAGCGGCTTTTTTACTTCCCAAGTCACTTTGGTGCCTGCTGGAAAGGTCACTAAATCTCCCTTAGCAAAAGCGTATTTATGTCCACAACAAGTGGTGACTTCGCACTCACCGTCTAATATAAAAGCAATTTCTTGCTCATGGAAAATCCATGGAAAAGTAGAAACTTCTTTTTGCCAAGTTGGCCATTTAGTGACATTGAGCGCCGTTAGGCGACTTTGTGGCGGATTTTTTTCAACTGTAATTTCTTTAGCAATTTCTTTAACTATGGCTTGGCTCATTTGCATACTCTTTAAAGGAATGAAGATAAGCTATTTTAACGTATCGTGCGTAGATATAGACAGCAATTTAGCAGTAGAATATCTACCTCACTCAAATTGATTTAAATGGATAGCTATGTACACTCAATTAAAACCATTATTTTTTACCTTTAGTTTAGCGCTTTTATTGTCTGCTTGCAGCTCTCTTAGCCTTAACCCATTTAGTTCTAGTTCAAAAGAAGGCAATGCAGGGCCACAAAACGCCACACACTACTTGTGTGAAGATAACAAGCAGTTTTATGTGCGCATGCTCAATAATGGCAATGATGCTTGGCTAATTTATCCTGACCATGAAGTATCTCTGACTAAAGATAAAGCAAGTAATCGTTACACCAGTGGCGCGATTACTTTAGCCATTAGCGGAGACGAAACCACTTTAAATGATGGCGATAAAGTAGCTTATACCGCTTGCAAACCCGAAGTCAAAAAATAAGCATGTGCTAATAATGGTTGAATTTAGCTAAAAATAGGCGTAACTTAAGTGCATTGTTGATTTGTATGTAATTGGAGAACACCATGGATAATAAATATGGTCTTGGTAGCACCAAAGTAGCAACAGAACATCATGAAACTCACCATAAAACAGCCCTATTACATGATGCGCACTGTAAATTTTGTGGGTCTAATAATTTGGCACTAAGCCCAACGATGCACGACCATCATTGCAATGATTGTGGTAAGTGGCAATTAGACGTGCCGCTCGGCTATTCAACTGGCAGAATCAATGACTATTAATTCAACTATTTTCGTCCTTTGAAGTAGAATTCACACAAATATTCGAGAAATTTCGTGAAATTTCTTAAAACTAAGCCATGATTAGTTTTATAATCTTGCATACAAAAACTCCCTTTATTAACCACTCCAAAAGAGAAAATAAATGAATCCAAAGAATGCTGATATTGGCCTAGTTGGCCTTGCTGTGATGGGGCAAAACCTAGCCCTCAATATTGCCGACCACGGCTACACCATTGCGGTTTACAACCGCGACCCTAAAAAAATGCTCAATTTCGTTGAAGAGTGTAAAGCCAGAGAGCCTTCTGCTGAGCGCATTGTAGGCCATGCCGATTTAGCGTCATTTGTACTAAGCATTAAACGCCCACGTAAAATCATTTTGCTAGTAAAAGCTGGTAGCGCAACCGATGTCACCATCAACGCATTATTACCTTTCTTAGAGCAAGACGACATTATTATTGACGGCGGCAACTCATTGTGGACGGACACCATTCGCCGTGAAAAAGAACTCACCGTTAAAGGCATTGATTTCATTGGTTCGGGCGTATCAGGCGGTGAAACAGGCGCACGTTTTGGTCCATCACTCATGCCATCAGGCACGCGCAAAGCTTGGGCCAGTTTAGAGCCCATTTGGCGTGATATTGCGGCTAAAGTTGACCCAGTAACTGGTGAACCAAAAGAAGGCGGCAAACCTGGCAAACCAGTTGAAGGCGGCTTTGCTTGCGCTGAATACATCGGCCCAGATGGCGCTGGCCATTATGTAAAAATGGTCCATAACGGCATTGAATACATCGACATGCAATTGATTTGCGAAGCTTACTGGCTCATGAAAAACTTGCTAGGCATGCCAGCAGATGAAATTGGCAAAGTCTTTGCTGAGTGGAATAAAGGTGAACTCTCTAGCTTCTTGATTGAAATTACCGCAGATATTCTGCAACAAAAAGACCCAATGACCAAAGGCTTCTTGGTGGATCAAATTTTAGACACGGCTGGCCAAAAAGGTACAGGTCAATGGACAGCGGCAAATGCACTTGAGCTAGGCGCGCCCGCTAACGCGATTGCAGCAGCTGTTTATGCACGTGCGCTTTCAAGCTTAAAAGAAGAGCGTGTTGAAGCCAGCAAAATCTTAAAAGGCCCAGTTGTGGCAAAATTTGAAGGCGATAAAAAAGCCATTATTGATGCCATTAAAAATGCGCTATATTGCTCAAAAATTTGTGCTTACGCACAGGGTTTTCAACTGATGGATAAAGCACAAGTAGCTTACAACTGGAAACTTAACTTTGGTGAAATCGCACAAATTTGGCGTGGTGGCTGTATTATTCGTGCGCGCTTCTTGCAAAAAATAACGGAAGCATACGCGCTTAACTCACGCTTGAAAAATTTGATGTTAGATCCATACTTCACCCAAGAACTGAACGACGGTCAAGCTGGCTGGCGTAAAGTGATTGGCTTGGCGGTTACCAATGGCATTCCTGCTCAGGGCTTTGCTGCGGCGATGGCGTACTACGACGGTTACCGAAGTGCTGACTTGCCAGCCAACTTGCTACAAGGTCAACGCGACTTCTTTGGCGCACATACTTATGAGCGTAAAGACCAGCCACGTGGTCAGTTTTATCACTTAGATTGGCCAGAGGCGGGTCGTCCACAATTAGAAATTTAATGGTTGAGTGACTGATGTAAAAAAGGGCAGAAATTCTGCCCTTTTTTATAGCCTAAATTTCAACAAAAATTGACCGAGGAATTTTTATGTCTCTTAAAGCCGCGTGGATATTGGCTTGCAGAGGCGTGCAAATAAATATGGTTAAATATCATTACCCGTTTGAGCTCTATAAAGCTCGCTTACTTTATTAAACCAATCTTTTTGGATATGATTCATCGTAGGATTTACATCGATAATTGTCTTTAGCGCCTGAACAAATTCTTTTCTGGTTTGAAATGGCTGATATTTTGCTTTATTACTGTAAAAGGTTGCGGGGCGAATGTTCACGGGTGTGCCTTGCTTCCATTGCGCCTTAATTTGCGCCCTCTCAGAGCCTGAACAAATTTGCCATACCTTTTTTAGCCATGCTCGCTTAATTAAAATCGAGCCATCATTATTCTCTTGATATTCGATAATTAAATAATCTGAGTCCAATCGATACGGATGACTTAAAAGGGAGCGGCAGTATGCAGAGAAGTTTGCAACGTCAAAATTTGGAGATTTTTTAAAACATTTAACTTCAAGCAAATCAATATCATGGCGCGTAGCGTGCATTAAAAAATCTGGAAACTCCTGACTGTTTTGCTTAAGCCTGTACGGAATCTTATTATTAGCCATAAAGAGCTTCAGCCACTCTTGAATGACATTACCAACGATACTACTGTCCCGCACCTGCGTTTTAAGTCCATGAAGTTCAAAATAAGTTTCACCACTTGCTCCGATAATGCCCGAGTCAAGTAATTGATTAAATAGTGCTTTTGCGCTCATCGTTTGTTCACTTTAATAACCTTAGTGCTACCGCTTTAATGACGGGCGGCATAACAGTATTACCAATTAGATCAAATGCTTTCGCGTAGTTTTTTTCTGTAATTTTATAGCTACTTGGAAATCCAGATAAATGTAAACCTTCTTGAACGGTAATTGAGCGAACGCCTTTGTCAGTGGCCACGCCAATTTTTCCTGTCTCAGTCGCCACAATTGTAGGTGCAACATCATTAGGGTCTATGATTTTTGCTAATGGAAACGACAATTTACCAACAACTATGTTGTATCCTTTAGCAGCGGCAGTATGAGGAACTCTTTTTGTAATGCCATCTTGGATAATTTTCTTTTTAGGATGCTCTAACGTTAAATAGCCTTTTTTTGTTAAATCCTCTAAATTGGCTTTTAAGTCAGGATGATGATAAAAAGTGCTTATTTCTTCGATAGTTAAGGGCATTCCATCCATCCAATCAATGCCTTTTGCCTCCGCCCATTTTTTATATCTACGTTTTTTCAAAATGAGTTCTAAAATTTCTTTTTGTGATTCGCTCACCGAGCCTTTTACTTCTAAATCCCAGCTGTGGATATTATTTAAACCACCACGTTTATCCTTAATTGACTTTCCAAATAGCTCTACAGGTGTAAATTTATCTGAAAGCAATTTGGTAAAAGGTGTATTTTTTACTGGCGCATCAAGCTCAATAAACTCTCGCGCAGTTTTATATGATTTTGTAAATCCAACTAAATCAGGGGTGTGTTGTGTATGGCCTACAATATAGATACGTCTTCGCTTTTGCGGCACGCCAAACTCAGAAGCGTCTAAAATGTTCCAAGCAACCTGATAGCCTAACTCTTCCAGCTTGGTAAGTATCACTTTTAACGTCTCGCCACTATTATGCGACGCTAATCCATCCACATTTTCAAGTAAAAAACCGAGTGGCTTTTTAGCCTTTAAAATATCTAAAATAGTAAAAAATAACCCACCACGCTCATCTAAAAATCCGTTTCTTTTGCCTGCGGAGCTAAAAGGCTGGCAAGGAAACCCTGCTAACAGAAAGTCGAAGTTCGGTATGGATGCTGGTTCAATTTTAGTAATATCACCATTTATTTCACTATTTAAAAAATTAGACTGATAAACTGAAACGGCATAATCCTTAATCTCACTGGTAAATACACACTTCGATTGAAGCCCTTTTTCCAAGCATGCTTGCTCAAACCCTATACGCGTTCCACCAAGGCCTGCAAATAAATCTATGAAAGTAAACCCAGGTTGTTTTAATGGTAAAGGTGATCTGAAAAAATTAAGCGCTAACTGTTGCTCAGCAGTCAGCTTTACTTCCGTTATATCTCGGCTGTAACCAGTATTATTTTCTTGTTTATCTAAAAGCATGGCATATTTTATCGCATTACTAATCCACAAATGAATATATTTACATCACAGGCTATAAATCTCGAGAGGTTTTTATGCCTCTGTAAGTCACATGGATATTGGCTCGCAGAGGCGATCACATAAAGACCTGTATTTTTAAGATAGTTTTCGGCTAAATAAATTAAGCGCTAATTGATAGCCTATCATCGCTGTTTGGGCATCATAGCGCGCATCACCATCGCGCATAAAAGCATGTTCAGCATTAAACTCATGCCAAGTGAATGTTAGCTTTGCAGCATTGAGCTTTTGTAATATATTGGCGCGCGCATCGGTTGGAATATACGTATCTTGCTTGCCCCAAATCATGAGTAACTCACCTTTAATATCACTTAGGCGGTCCATACTGTGTTGCCCAGCTTGATTTGGTATGTGCTGGCTATTTAAATCAGTGGCATAAAAACAAGCCGCCGCTTTTACTTCTGGCTGCAAAGCAGCGCGGAATGCTAAATGCCCGCCAATGCAAAAGCCCATTGCCCCTATATTGCCATCAAACCAAGTTTGTTGTTTGGCATAATGAATCATGGCCACATTATCGGTGTCATAACCCTGCACGTCTTTTTTAGTTTTATCGGTATTACCTTTGACGCGCCCTGCTTCATCGTAGCCAAGCACGGTGCCAATTGGGTTGAGCTCATGAAATACCTCTGGCACCAATACCACATAGCCGTGGCTAGCAATAATACGTGCCGCGCTGGCAATCGGGTCTGTTTGCTGAAATATCTCTGAATAAAACAGCACGGTAGGATACTTTTTATCGCCTACAGGCTGGTGAATGTAAGTGCGCATGATGCCTGTTGGCGTGTTAATATCAGCGACTGCGCTTGTAATTTTCATCATTTAAACTCTCAATAATCAATATAGCTATTGTACAATGTTGTTTTATAAACGTAATCATTCACTGCTTAAAATTAGTCTTTAATTTTAGCTTGCAACTTAAACCATGCAAATCACCATTAACGGTAAACCACGTATTTTTGATCAAGCCACACTAAATCTAGCTCAACTTGTTATAGCACTCAAACTAGAAGGTAAGCGGTTAGCCATTGAATGCAATAGCGAAATTGTGCCACGTAGCCAGTTTGATCAATGCCAGCTCAATGATGGCGATAAACTAGAGATTGTAGGCGCAGTAGGTGGTGGTTAACCACCACCCTATAGAAAGTATTTTTAAGGATTTAAAAATTGTCAGATTTATTAAAAATTGCAGATATAACCTACCGCTCTCGACTTTTAGTTGGTACGGGTAAATATGCAGACTTTGCCCAAACAAGAGCAGCGATTGATGCCAGCGGGGCGGAAATTATTACCGTAGCGATTCGCCGTACCAATATTGGCCAAAACGCAGATGAGCCATCATTGCTTGATTTTTTACCCCCTACAGAATTCACTTATTTACCCAATACGGCTGGCTGTTACTCTGCGGATGATGCCGTGCGTACATTACGATTAGCGCGTGAGCTACTCGATGGCCATAAACTCGTTAAGTTAGAGGTGCTTGGTGACCCAAATACGCTTTACCCTAACATGATAGAAACACTCTCAGCGGCTAAAACGCTGGTAAAAGATGGTTTTGATGTCATGGTGTATTGCTCTGATGACCCGATTCTGGCGAAACAACTTGAAGAAATTGGCTGTGTTGCAGTGATGCCGCTAGCTTCTCTCATCGGCTCTGGCATGGGCATTTTAAACCCGTGGAACTTACAAATTATCATTGAAAATGCCAATATCCCTGTACTGGTGGACGCTGGCGTGGGCACGGCATCTGATGCTGCAATTGCTATGGAGCTAGGCTGCCAAGGCGTGCTAATGAATACCGCGATTGCCGCCGCTAAAAACCCTGTGCTGATGGCTTCTGCCATGAAAAAAGCGATTGAGGCAGGTCGTGAAGCATTTTTAGCGGGTCGTATGCCAAAAAAACTCTATTCAGCTAGCCCAAGCTCACCAACCACTGGGTTAATCTCATCATGACAAGCGCAAAACACTATGAATGTAAAGTGACTGTAGTGGTAGACTTTTTGTCTGACCAATCTGATTTAGCGTCAAATCGGTATGCTTTTGCTTACCATATTAAAATTACCAATACTGGCAGCGTGCCAGCGCAACTGATTAGTCGCCACTGGATTATTACCGAAGGTGGCAAAAATAAACAAGAAGTTAAAGGACTGGGCGTCATAGGCGCGCAACCTTTATTAGCGCCAAATCAATCATTTGAATATACTAGCGGCACCATGCTAAATTCACCCAATGGTGAAATGCGCGGCACTTATCAAATGGTGGCAGATGATGGCACGCAATTTGAAGTGGAAATTCCTACCTTTGTGTTAAGTATGCCTAGAGTGCTTCATTAATAAATTTAAGTTTTGAGAAGAATCATTGACTAAAAAAACCGTATTCCTCCTGTTTGCTTCTATCGGGCTAATGCTAGCACTAGGTGGCTTATCATCTTGCTCAACAAACGCGGTTGTAACGTCGTGTTCAGCATGTAAGTGCAATACCGTCGTCAAAAAATGCCCCAACACGCCTACTGCACCAGGGGTTGACTCTAGTATTGATTCTAACGGGGTAGAGCCAAAAGCGCCTGGACCAAAAATTGCTGATTACGGCCTATTAAAACCAGCCAGCTGGGAATCTATAGATGGCTTTTCTGAACTGAGCCAAGGTGGCGACAATTTAAGTTTAGCATGGCCCGCTTGGATGCAAAGTTGCTCAACCCTAATTAATAAACCTATATGGAAAAATTCATGTGCTCTTGCCAATCAGTTAAACAAACAATCAAATGGAAAGCCAAATCCAGAGTCAGTACGCGCTTACTTTTTGCAAAACTTTAAACCTTACCAAACCACTAATATTGATGGCACAGCGGATGGGCTTATCACAGGCTATTATGAGCCACTACTTAAAGGCAGCCGTATTAAAACAGCTAATTATACCAACCCCTTATACAGCAAACCTGATGATTTAGTGACGGTGGAGCTAGATAGCTTATACCCTGACTTAAGATATAAACGCATACGTGGCAGGTTAGTGGGCAATAAATTAGTACCCTATTACAGCCGTGCAGAAATTGAATCTGAAACATCTCCCATTAAACAAAACGCCTTTATTTATATTGATGACATCATTGATGTCTTTTATCTTCACGTACAAGGTTCTGGCTTAGTGCAACTTGATAATGGCGAGCAAATACATGTTGGTTACGCAGACCAAAATGGTTACACATACAACTCTATCGGTCGCTTGTTGGTTGAGCGAGGGGAGCTACCGATTGAAAATGCATCAATGAACGGTATCAAAAACTGGGCAAAAGCTAACCCTAAAAAATTACGCGATTTGCTTAACGAAAATCCGAGCTACGTTTTTTTTAGAGAACTCCCCGCAGGCTTGCCTGGCCCTTTAGGTGCGTTAGGAGTACCCGTTTTAGCTGAACGCAGCGTTGCAATAGACCCTAAATTTGTACCATTAGGCGCGCCTGTATTTTTATCTACAACTCAGCCTAACAGCCCTGTACCACTCAAACGTTTGATGATGGCACAAGACACGGGCGGTGCAATTAAAGGTGGCGTGCGTGCCGATTTCTTTTGGGGGTCAGGGGCCGATGCTGGTGCAAAAGCGGGCGCAATGAAGCAAACAGGTAAAATTTGGGTGCTGCTGCCTAAAGAGTTTGTCTTACCTGTGCAAGCAACGGTAGTGCCATAAATATCATCTATATTGCCTAAGTTTTCTCTGTCTTTGTTTGCACACCTCTGCAGACGGCCTAGAATGCGGCTGCCAGAGGCATAAAAATCTCTCGTACATTCATGAGCCTGTGTGATTGTGCTTTTAGGTCGATGTACCAGCCGCACTCGCAAACAAAACCTAGCGAATAAGACATAAAAATACTTCAGTATTTTTAATGCAATTAAGAGGTTGATTGCTGACTTTGGTGTTTTGCTTGCACCAATAAAGCATGCAGCATTTCTGATGATAGACCGTGAAGCACTAATCGATACCCAGCAGACCACGTGGCTGGCACGATCATTGGGTGTTTGTTATTCACTAAAATTAGCCCCTCAGGTTTGTTAAGCACTTTGGCCGCGTATATACCGATGGTTTCATCTAGCTGCAATGAATGTACTGAACGCCAAAAGTCGGTGTCAGTCAAAAATAGCTGATAGACGGGTGTAAAAATATCAATGCAAGTTTGCAAATCTACAAAGTTAAGTAAGCCTGCGTTTTGTGGCGCAATGGCAAAATCGCCATGATCAGTAATCATTGAAAAATCGAGTACGGTATTTGGCTCAGTATTGGTTATTCCCTGTTCGCGTAGCTTGAGGTTCAAACGCGAAATAAAATTAAACAAGTTAAGGTCATGCTTAATAAACAAATCATTGACCAAGTCAGGTAAATCAGTGGGTTTAAGCGGGTTCATTTCAACCCCTGCGCCTTTGATGTTTGCGTTTAAAAAGGCAAGATTTTCTGACCCTATCCAAAAATGACGCAGTATTAGCCAGTTTGCTTCTGGTGTGGCAAAAATAGCTAATGCTCGCGCTAACAGCCGATGCAGTAACGGGGATGAAGTTAACCAATTCGGGATGATGGTTTTAACCAGCTGTAATAAAACAATGGTGAGCCTAGCAAGTGGGCGCACAAATGGTAGTAGAAACTGCCTAGACCACGTATTAGAATCATATAACCAGGCTTGTTTTACGCCCTGATGCAGTGGCAATGAGTTATCTAGCCATAAAGTTTGCCAAGGGTTAGGGTCAGCGGGGTTATGCGGTGCATCTAACGCAGGATAAGCGCGTGGAAGTGGTACTTTTTTCATGATTCACCCCTAGTTTAACGAATATACTTCCACTGCTGCAAATATAGCGCAGCAACTGACTCTGCAACACGCACAATTTCTTGCGTCATTTGTGGCTCCAACAAAGCCACCATTTTCACGGCGCTCAACCAGCGCGCCATATGGGCTTGGTCGTTTTCTCCGTGATATTCAATAAATTTTAGGATAGACGAATTGACCTTTAAACTCTCTTTGATACACGGCAATAAAGTAGGAATAATACGCTGCCCAGTACCCTCGATAATGTAAATTCCGCCTAGCAGGCCCACAGGGTTGGATTGTGCCGCATAAGCGTGCATATAAGCATTTAACGCCTCGCCACCTGGGTTACGTTTTAAATGTTCTGCTGGTAGCGTACCGCCTGCAGCAAGATAATCTTGGTATAACACTTGCCAGTCTAGCTGTTCTTCGCCAGCATGCAGTTGTACTAACTTTGCCAAGTCTTTATATTGCGTATTCATGCTTGAAACTGCGCGACGCATCCACAATGAGCCTTCTCGCACTTGCGGAATCCAACATGCCATCCAAGCTAAATAATCTGCCTTAGTCAGGTTTCCACGCATAATGGCACCAGCAATATCGGTGCGAAACACTTCAGAGCGGTAGTTGTGCCATACGCCCATGAGCTTTTGCAGCATTTCAGCCACTTCTCCCGTTTCACCTTCTGCGGAAATGGGAGCTGGCGGTAAGTTAATATTTTCAATGTATGTAAGCTTTGGTGTCGCCACTTCTGGCTGGTGATTGTTATCGACCACTTCCATTAAAAAATAAGCCACACTAAAGCGGCCTGACTCTGGCACAAAACCAAATATTTGGTCGCCTACCTTAAGTGATGATGATTTTGTTTTAAGAAGCTCATCCAACATAATAAAAATAGAAGCCGACCCTGTATTTCCTTTGCTGGTTAAGTTAGAGAACCATTTTTCTGCGGCAATCGCAATGCCCGCTTCTTCCATTAACTTAGCAATCATCGGCTTAAAGCGCTCAGAAGAATAATGGCATAAAAAATGGCTGATTTTTTGTGGGTCAACATGACCATCTTTGACCAATTGCGCATACTCGTGCAGGCCTAAATCAAACAAATTGGGCAAAATTCTGATATTTTGCCGCAAATCAAATGCACCTGCCTTTTCAGCCTCATCTAAAGTTGGATAATCTAAATACCCTGGTAGCTGATTACCAATAGACATGCCCACTTGCATACAGGTTGGCATGTCGCCAGAAAATGATTTTTGATGTATCCACTTGATTTTAAGTGACAATCCTTTACTAGCAGGCTGATTTGAAAGCAGCACGCCGCCTGCACCATCTGATAACATCCAGCGTAAAAAAAGTGCATCAAAATCAATCGCTGTTGTTCTATTTTGAAATCGAGAAGCTTTGAATAAGCGCGATGGAAATTCACTTGCCAATGCAATGGCTGACTCCGTAGCACCTGCTTCTACTGCCTGTGCGGCAGCATTTAACGCCCCTATTGAAGCGGCACAAATGCCTGAAACGGATAATGCTTCCAATGGCGGCAAATGCATTTCACCTTGAATTAAGTTTGCCAAGCCTGGTGCAGCACTATCACCGCCAGTGGTCGCAGCGGCTAAATAACCAATCTGGGCATAACTTTCTAAGAGTTGCTCTACGACCTTTGCCCCCATGGTGGTGACTGAATGCAAGGATTGACCATTCTCATTCATAGCGTAATGTCTTTTTTGAATGCCATTTTCAACCAAAATGCGCTCTTTTAGGCGATGAGAGTTTTTATTGATTGATCCGATATACGCATCCATCGCCTCATTATCTACAGGCTCACCTGGTAAAAAGCTCGCTGTTCGTGTTACATAGGTGTGATTAAATGGTGTCATTTAGCGACTCTTTGGCTTTCTATGTGACTTCGTGATGTACCCAACCAGCGGTCGAGTTGCGGAAAGAAAAAACTATAATTCCCCTGATAATAGGAATGATGATCTTGATGATGTTTTATAAAGCCAAGCAGGGAGTTCGCGGAGGCTTTAGGAAAAAGATTGCAGTTAGAGTGCGCAAGCGTGTTGATGAATATTGACCACACGGGCAAAAACAACAAAGCTTGCAGAGAAAAATGGTGGAAAAGCATGGCAAGCGGCATCACGCTGCCCAATAAAACCGCTTCGGTAATGCTCATGCTATAGGCAGAAAATGGCGTGCTTGCGATTGATTGATGGTGAATACCGTGCGCTTTTTTAAATCGGCGATGCAATAAGCGGTGCATACCGTAAAAATGAATATCATTCCAAATGATTAGCGCTAAGCCTTCAGCAAAAATCACTGCTACGTTTGCCTCAACAATGATGCTTGTAAAACCTTTTTTTAACATGAGCCATGGTAACAACATGCCTACACCAAAAATGAGTATGGCACGCAAAGACTGAATAATCTCTTTTCGAATTTGATTGGCATGCAAGGGCTTTAGACTGATGGGGCGATTGACCACTTTGGCTATGCCCAAGGCAAGCATAGTGAATGCTATATAGATTATGAAAAAATACAGCAGTGCATATAGAATCAATGGCACGACATTATTTGAGTACAGCATTTCTAACGTGTATTTAAACATGCCTAAGCGCTACCTTTTTACCCATGCAATAAAAGCTTTGTAATACTCGGGTTGCCTAATGCACAGATAAATCATCACCAGTATATTAAGCAAGGCAGTGCATAAAAATAACTCTGGGATAGTGAATTTTTGCTTAAAAATAAGCACCGAAAAAACCGCAGAAACCACCATAAATAGTGAATTGATAATGTTATTTGCCGCAATGACCCGTGATTGGTGACTTTTTTCTGAGCGTGTTTGTATCAGTGCATATAGCGGTACAATAAATAGCCCACCAAAAAAGCCAATGCAGACGATATCTGCCAGCAAACGCCAGTGCGTTAAAATCAACTGCCCTTGAGCATCATATTGTTTGCTGATAAAGGACAAGTAATCAAACAGAACTTTATTATTTAAACTGTGATGAATTGTGGTGCTTGACCAATATAAGTCCACACCAAATATTGTTAATCCTATCGCGCCAAAAAGCACCAAGCCTAGCTCAACTTTACCTTTAGAGAGCTTTTCGCACATTAATGAGCCAATGCCGATGCCGAGTGAGAAAATTGATAACAATAAAATAAACACGCTTTCATCCCCATATAACACCTCTTTGGCGAAATTGGGAAACTGTGCCAGTAGTGTTGCGCCAAAAAACCAAAACCAAGATATAGCCACTATCGCAAGCCATATCGTTTGGTGTTGCCAAACAAACTTAACGTTTCTATAGGTTTCTGTGATCGGGTTCCAATTGATTTTCAATTGTGGGTCTGCGGCGGGTGAGTTTGGCACTTTACGGCTAGTCCAATAGCCAAGTATAGCAATGATGATAATGACTATGCTGGTTAAGGTTTCATGCTGATGCTGCATAGCCAGCCAAGCGCCCAGTACTTGGCCTAATAAAATGGCGACAAATGTACCCATTTCTATCATGCCATTACCACCTATTAATTCGGTTTCTTTGAGATGCTGCGGTAAGTAGGCGTATTTAACCGGGCCAAAAATGGTTGAGTGCATGCCCATCATAAATAATGCCGTGGCTAATAACCAAAGGTGATGAAAGAAAAACCCCGCACTAGCAAATAACATAATGCCAATTTCAAATACTTTAATGTTGCGTATCACTAATGATTTTTCAAACTTATCTGCCAATTGACCAGCGGTTGCCGAAAACAAAAAGAATGGCAGAATAAATAGCCCAGGTAACACCGTTGCGAGTGTGCCACTATCGATTGTAGTCAAACTTGCCGCATGAAAAGTGACCAAAGTAATGAGTGTTGTTTTAAATACATTATCATTAAATGCACCTAAAAATTGGGTGAAAAAAAATGGGCGAAAACGCTGCTCATTCATTAAGGTAAATTGATTTTTCATTGTGCTAACATTAAAAATGTAATTAAATTTAAGTGCGTTATTAATATAACCATATAATTAGTTATATGGTTATGAATGTCAAATATATTGATGGATTAATTTAACTTTTAATCTTGATTGTCAGTTTTAAGTAATGAATACGCCATCCCAGCTAGCAACATCACCCCTAAGCCTAGCCCAGCCCATAGTAACCAGCTTTTATAATCAGGGGCGGTTGTCCAGCTAGTACTGGTTTCAGTTTGCTGAGTAGTCGCACTGACCGTACTTGCGGGTAAACCTAACGTGGCTTTTGGTAATTGCAATAGCTTTTCAAGCTTAAAATCTGGCATTAAGCTTGCCGCTGACACACGATTAATAACACTTGGATTGTTGCCAACATCGAGCAAATACGGTGCGCCGCCACGTGCGTTCCAAGCGACCATTTGCGGCCGCCACCCCACTGAAATAGTGGGGGTTTGTGCGCCTAACCCACCATTTGCTTGGTCAAACTGCAGCCGCCAATAGCGCGCGATGGTTTTATTTAACCGTACATCTGGATTGCTGCTAGCCTTACCTGATTTTTCAGTGCGGTATAGTGAGGATGTAGTTATATATTGCCAAGGTTCACTAGCTTTGTTACGCGCATAAATGCGTGCACTGGTTACTGTATTAATCTCAGGCAAATCAACTCGCAAATACTGTGCTGGGTAGCGCCCATTTGCCTCAAAATCTAGATTAATCACATGCTGCGTTTGGTCAACATCTCGTTGCATTAAAGCTAGTTTTTGCAGCAACATGGCTCTATCGGCCGAGCGCACGGTTAAATATTGTGCATGCACTTGGTTAACCGTAATGTCTTCACCACCCGTTGGGCGAATTTGCAAATAACGTGAACTGTCATCGCCCTCAATATCAATGGTATTTTGTACTAAATTAGCACTGTCATTGGCCGTTTTAATCAGCACGGCACTCCCTAGCATATGCCAGTCTTTTAGGTTGTCACTCGCCAATACATCAAAAGCCAACAATTTACCCTCACTACCTTGCCAATCTAGCCGTAATGTTCTAAACGCTGGATGTTTAAGCCCTGCATCAATTAAGTAGACTTTTTTATCGGTTTTACTCGCTGGGTTAGCTTGAATATCTACTGCCGAATTTTCAGCCGTTTGATTAAGCTGAATATGCAAGGCTCCAACATTATTGAGCTGGCTTTCAGTCACCGCATGTATGACTAAGGGCTGACTGTTGAGGCTACTTTCCATTTGCGGGTGCAGCTCTTCATCTTCTAGCAAAGCATAAGGCAATGGCTCACCCGATGCATTGGTGATGGTTAAATCTTGCAAATCATTACTACGGCTAGCCTGATAAACTTCAATCGGTAAACTTGTTTGATACAGAGGTTCATCACCTGTTTTATTTATTTGAAAACTCGCTGCCTGAACAGACAATGCGAAACTCAAAGCGCTTAAAACTGCCACTTTAGCTAGATAATTCATACTGACTCCTTCATATTTTTATTGCTGCTATTGGCTGGCGGTAGCGGTACAAAATACCCCATGACGAGCAACATCACGCCTGCCCCTATAAATGACACAATACGGTTAATCGACCCGTGTTGGGCTAAATCTAGCAAGAACAACTTAACCACCACGACACCCATTAATGCCGCACCAACAATCCACAAAGTGCGACGTGCCTGCTTATGCGCAAGCAACATGAGCCCAAACGCTGATGCGCCCCACAAGAATGTAAATGCCATTTGTACCGTTGCGTTATTAAATATAGACACCCATAAATGAGGTGTGCCAAACCAATGGTGTAAGGTGCGCAACAACATACCATTTAACAAGGTAAACGCCATCACTGCACATAACACTGGGTTAATATGCAATAACCTATCTAAGTGTTTTGTTACAGCACGTTGCCAAATTAATACCAACAACAAGGCCACTGACAAGGTAATGTCTAGCGGGTTAAGCAAGGGAATATAACGTAAAGGCGCAGCATCGCCACTAGAGTTTAGTGACATCATAAAATACCATACTAATATAAACGCCATCAGCGGTAAGCACCCCACCCAAACCCAAGTTTTAGCACTGTTTAGCCGGGTTGCATTTAATTGGTTTTTTGCAAATTGCCAATATGTTATAGCACTCACTAACAACATCGGTATTAAGCCCCAGCCAATTTCGCTCCAAACATTAGATTCACTGACATAAAGGCCAAGTCTATATTGCCATTCGAACACCCCAACTGTTGCGATTACCCATAATAATGGCGCGCGTAGCCAAGATTTATTGGGCACTGCGTTGCTTGCGATTAGTGACGCATAAGCACCAAAGGCAAGTGGCCAAGCAATATAACCATACCATTGCAGTGGAGAGGCACTATCAAACAAAAATTCAACGACATCCCACAAAACCGTAACAAACATGCTGGGTAAAAGCAATGCCGCAAGTGAAGATAATCTTTGCCAGTTAAATTTGCTTGCCAGCACAGGCATGAGTAAACTTGTCACTGATACGAAAATTAAGCCTGCGTGCATAAAGTTGTTACTTGGTAAAAACTCATCAATTGCCGTTAAGCCAGCACCCACCCACCAAACCCAACCCCACAAAGCAAGCGGCAGATAGCCATGTAATTTATTAGGTCGATAATGATTAAGTAATGCGCCACAAGCCCAACCTGAAAGTGCAATAAAACCTACCCCTAAAAACATATTTTGATGCGTAAATCCAGTATAACCAGACAATCCCCAACCTTGCACAAAGGCAAGCGCGCCTAATAATTGCAAAGCTAACCCTGTAAAAGTTGGAAATGTACGGTTTTGCTTTAACCCTACCCACAGCAAACCTACACCCTCTACCGCCCATGCCGCCGATGTCCAGCGACCATCTAATGCCAGTGGTAGCGTGAGAGTTACAAAGCCAATGCCTAATGCTAAAAAGCACTCGCCTAAAAATTTAAGTGTTTCACGTTGGCGTTTTAACACCCACCAAGCCAACCCTAGGTAAAAAATACCTAAAATCAAAGCGCTATAGGCCAAACCAAAAGGGGTGTCTTTTAATAGCGCATATTGCAGACTAAAACCCACCAATGGCGTACCAAATACCAGTGTAGCATCTACATAATCACTGGCTTTTATAGATTGACGATGAGCATATAACACGGCAATTGCGGTAAATAATAAAAAGTGAATAATTAAAAATGGCTCTGTTGTAACAAACAGTGCTGGTACATAACTTTTTGCTCCCCAAAGTGAACCAATAATAAACGTAAAGGCAAAGCCCAAAACGTTAAGTGGCCGCCAACTTTTATGAAGGGCAACGTAAGCAATCCCCAAATTCAAAATCAAATAATAACTAAACAAGCCAACGTGATTACCACTACCAGTAGAAGTTAAAATGGGCGCTAAAAAACCGCCTGCAAAGCCTAATATTGCCAACGGTAAAGCAGATTGTTTCACTGAGATAAATGCAGATAAAAAGGCGATAGCCGCTAGTAGTGCAAAGGCTGCACTGGCAGGAATCAAGCCATATAATTTAAGCGCTGCAAAAATAGTGAGGTACAACACGCCAACACCCCCACCTTGTAACGCCCATGCATACTGCGGGCGCTGCGTGCGAAGTCGCCAACCGACGACCAATAAGGCCATGCCGCCAATGGCAACGGCTAAAAGACGAATTTCAATGGGAATAATGCCATTATCAATGGCTAGTTTTAGTAAAAAGCTGATGCCAATGAATAGAATAACAATACCCGCTCGCACCATGGTGTTACCGCCAAACAACCAATTTTTAGCCATGCTAAAGCCACGCTCAATAAAATTGGGCTCTAAAGGTTTAATCGTTGCTTTTATACTAGACGTAATGATGGGTTTTTCAATGGTTTTTGTTGTAGCTGTTTCTAACTTAATTGCAGGTGTTGCCATCGCAGGGGTGGTGTAAACTGGCTCACTTAAACTGGCTAAGTCATTTGTTTCTAAAGCTTCTAACTGAACATCTGAAGTTGCAAGTGGCGGCTCTACAACCATAACAGTATCAGCAGTTTTTAGTGCCACTGATGCATTCTGCTGTGCAGTTGATGTAACGCTTTGCTTCAATGCCTCAACATCCACATTGAGCCTTATGACATCTTTGCGTAGCCGCTCTGTTTCTTGCTGAAGTTGGAAAATTTTTTTTGCTTTATCACCGCTGGAAAACATGCCAAAAAACCCAGCGATTGATCCCACAAGAATCACTGTCCCTAGCGCAAAGCCAATTAAACCGAGAGCTGCCCATTCCATTTCAAACCCCTTTATTTGTTATGCTCAAGCCTACTTAAGCCGTTTTATCAAAAAACTTACGTGTTTCAAATACGCTAGTGGGAAACTGCTGCCCTTCAAAACTCAACAACCGCTTCAGTGCAAAATCAAACATCAGTGGATTATATTTGCGCACGGCTTGTAAAAAAGGTAAATGCACTTTTTGTAATAAGCCTTGACGACAAAATTGTTTACTAGCAATTAAAGGAAAAACTCCAGGCAATGGATAATCTGTCCCATTTAGCAAACGATGGTGCCATTCTGTATGGGCTAAAATAGGCTTAATGACCCACGAATGATTAAACAGTGTCGTCGCAGAAATATCCGCAAAAAGCAATTTTTCGTACGCTGGCTTAGCCATCATACGGGTAAATAATTCAAAACTTTTTACTTTTTTATTACCATTTTCATAATCTTTATCATGCCCATCACTAGCGCAATGCGCCATGACAACTCTTACACCATGGTCTAACATATGTTGTACTCTTAGCGGGTTATTAAAATCAAGATTACCCCCAGGCACAGCACTCTCTCGTCCTACGTGGCTGATAATCGGCATATTAAGCTGCTGCAGTTTTTGATAAAAATTGATACATTTAGTCGACGCTGGGTCGATACTCATGGACGATGGCAACCACTTCATTGCCACCGCACCTTGTGCATGTGCTTGCTCTAAAGCATCTATCGCATCAGAACGGTACGGGTGAATAGAAGCGACCCATTCAAAATGTTGTGGGTGTTGTTGCACAATTTTTATCGCGTGATTATTAGGGATATGAAAAATAGACGCATCCATTAATGGCTTGCCTTCAGCATCGCGCGACCAATCAAAAGCAAAAAGCATGGTTTTATAGCCAACTGGCATTTCTTTTGACAAGTGTGCTAAACGGCCAATAAAGCTGTCATCTTCATTTTCTTTATCTAAACATGCGCTATTGGTATGAAAATATTTTTGCATTTTTAATACTGGGTGCAACCAACTATCCATTTTAGGGCTTGCCCATGCGCCGCTACCGCTATCACCAGAACCTATAATATGCGCATGGCAGTCCCACACCTGGCTTGCATCTATGTTTTGCCAAACCTGTAACATGAGTGGGTGTTGTTTAAGCGATTCTGGCATACCGATTAAGCACGGGTTGTTAATCCCAGTCTCTGGCCAAAAGTGGTGATGCCCATAAGCTCCTAGACCAAGGGTTGTTAAACCTGCTAGCCATTGATAATAATCTGTCATCGTTTAATATTTCGCATTAAAAGCTATTAATAAATCCATCAAACGCAGTGCGTTGTGGTTGTGTGTGGTTTGATTTGTTTTCATTAGGCTTAACAAGGTTTTCATATAACGCCAAACCTTCTTGTCTAGTTTTTAGGTGTTGCTCGCAAACTAATTGACCATCATGTGCAAACAACACCACATCTAGTGGGTCAGCCTGCGTACTTCCCGCGCGCTGCGCAATATCATCTGGCGTAATCGCAAAGCTACCCAATACATTTTTGGTCATGAAGTCCACTTGTGGATAGACGATATACACCAACTCTGAACAAACGATGGTGTCTGTGGTATTAACATCAAAATTAAAGTCGTATTTTTTACCTAAATTACCAAGTGCTAAGGTCACTGCTTGGCGTTGATCTTCTATCGTTAAATTTTTAGGGCGCAAAATTGCCACATCATCAACATTCATAAAATCTTGCAATCGATTAAGCTCAACACCACTTCTTAATGCCTCTACCACTCCATGACCTGCATCAATTTTTGCTATATTTTTCTGAACAACTGGCAAATCAAGCACGCCCAGCGCTTTAAGCTGTGCTTTTGAACCAATATAGATGGCGGCGTGACCAAAGTGACCTGGAATACTTTTATCTGTGAGGGCAAATGGTGTTTTCTCTAGCAAAATATCCCCTGGTTTTAACTCAGCCAGCATTGTTTTCAACATTACCGCATTATCTTTTAGTTTTCCTGAGCGCCATCTTACGGCGCCCATGGTATTTCCGACAATTTTAGAGCTTGTAAATTTAAGTTTATCTAAGCCACGTTCTGACAAATTTACCGCATCTGTTACCGCCTTAACAGGCAACACCACTATCTCTTTAAATACATTCGCCCCTTTAAAACCTTTTAGCATGGTGCTTTGCGCTATATGTTGATATAGCGCTTTGATGGATGTAGAACTTTGATTAATTTGCGCTTCAATCGCGGCTTGATTGTCAGCGAAGTAACGCACGGCATCCATAAAGGCTTTTCGATACTCTGGGTTATTTGAGCGCATCGTTGAAGAGTCATAAAATCCAGCTGTAATGCCAAATTCAGGATAACCTTCATTGAGTTTTCTCTTTAATAATGGATTTTTATCAAAGGCTGCATGCATGGTTTTACTATTTTCAAATAAGGTGACTGCTGCAGACATGGCAATAACAATCTCGGTAACTCTCTCATGGTCACTAATACCATCATCTACTCTATAAAGTGCTGAACGGTGATTGAGTGCTTGTTTAAATAAACTGTCACGAATATCTTTAGCATTAGAAAGTGACTTTGCTAAGCGCAGCGCATAAGCAGAGGGTAGTGCGCCTTTATGTTTTTTAATGGCTTGGGTTGATTCACTTAAAAACTCTGGTAACTGCGCACTGAGTATTTGTGAGCTTGCAATATCTGCCAACACCATTTGGGCATCACTTTCAAGCACTTCTGCAGTTAGATTTACCGTGTTCTTTAATGTTGAATTATCCACATTGGCATGCGCCAGCACCGAACCAATACTCAATATTATGCAAAATGCGATGCTTGCCAACTGTTTTTTATACAGAAATTCCATCATGCTTTACCTATCTCAGTCATACTTACTTATCAAAAAATCAATCACCTGTTGTACTTTTGCTGCCTTCATAAACCACAATGGCATAAACTGAATCAACAACTTTTGCCATTCGAACATAATCTAAGGTGTCAGCCGTGTCTGTAGGTTTGTGATAATGCGGGTTACGGTAAAATGAGGTGTCAGTAATCATTACAGCGGGTATATCATGCAACCAATAAGAAGCGTGATCAGAAAAATCGATGCCTTTCATTGATGCAGGCGCGCTGATGGATTCCACAGGAAACTCTGGGTGTGATGCCTGCATGACCTTTTTAACCCGCTCAGTAATCGGTGCCGCTGTAAATTGACCTACAACGGCAATAAAGTTACCACGAGTTGGGTAAAACCACTCTAGAACACCC
>JBATAW010000064.1:0-3639 GCA_049662045.1 Methylophilaceae bacterium
ATGGCTTTCTACATATTGAATTGATTCTTGCTTGAATTGCTCGCTGTAACGTTTTGTCATGACACTTCCTCTAAAGTTAGATTAAATCTTTAGAGGGGGTGCTTGTACACTTTTTTGACTAGGTCCAACAAGATACTGGGCGTATTTCAGGCTCGATACAGGCAGACCAAAGCATTTCATTTCAGTCTATGCAACTTAAGCTGGCTGATTTTATAGCAATTGCTAAACGTGATCCAGCTGTGGCAAATGTGGTGGGATTTATCGGTGGCGGGCAACGTAATGGTGGGTTCATGTTTCTTATTCTTAAGCCGCTATCAGAGCGCAATGTTTCAGCAGATCAAGTAATTAATCGATTACGTCCAAAGCTTAGCAAGATACCTGGGGCTCAGCTTTTTTTACAATCTAATCAAGATATACGTATGGGGGGGCGATCAGGCAACGCCCAGTACCAGTACACTTTACAAGGCGAAGATTTGAAAGAACTACAAGCTTGGGTGCCACGTATTCTCGAAGCACTTTCACAGTTGCCTTCACTTGCAGATGTGAATGGAGAAAAACAAGATAAAGGCTTGTTGACAGAAGTTACAATTGATCGTGATGCGGCTGCACGTTTAGGCGTCACCGTAAAAATGATTGATAACGTGCTTGCTGGGTCTTTTGCACAACGTCAAGTTTCTACCATTTATGCCCCACTTAACCAGTATTATGTCATCATGGAAGTTGCTCCAAAATATTGGCAAAATCCAGAATCACTTAATGACGTTTATATTGTGACTGCCAATGGATCACAAGTGGCTTTGTCGTCAATCAGTCATTTTGCGCCTAGCACTGGTCCGCTAGGAGTTAGCCATCAAGGGCAATTTGCGGCCTCTACTATTTCATTTAACCTCAAGCCAGGTGTTTCATTGTCGCAAGCGACTCAAGATATTGATCATGCTTTTGCCAAGCTAGGCGCTCCTAATTCTGTACGGGGCGGTTTTCAGGGAACTGCTAAGGTCTTTCAGGCATCACTAGACAACCAGCCATGGCTAATTTTAGCGGCTTTATTGACGGTTTATATTGTGTTGGGTATTTTGTATGAAAGTTATATACATCCATTAACCATTCTTTCAACCATACCATCGGCAGGGTTAGGCGCATTGTTAGCGCTACTTGCCTTTAAGATGGAGTTTAATATCATGGCAATGATTGGCGTCATTTTGTTAATCGGCATTGTGAAGAAGAATGCGATTATGATGATTGATTTTGCGGTGGATGCTGAGCGTAGCCGAGGCCTTAGCCCACGAGAGGCCATATATGAGGCTTGTTTAATGCGCTTCCGGCCTATTATTATGACCACAATGGCGGCCTTGCTAGGTGCGCTACCATTAGCATTAGGGTTTGGCGAGGGCTATGAGTTGCGTCAACCATTAGGTATTTCTATCGTTGGCGGGTTAATGGTGAGTCAATTATTGACTCTATACACCACGCCAGCCGTCTATCTTTATCTTGACCGTTTTGGCTTGTGGTGGCGCAGTAGTAATACGCACATAGGCAAAGCCGCAGTTGAGAATATAGCAACATAAGTAACAAACAAGGAATCATCGCATGAAGACATTTAACCTTATTTTATATGCCGCCTTGTTAGGAACAGGCCTTCTGACAGCGTGTACGATGGGCCCAAATTATTTAAAGCCGACGGTTCAAGTTCCAGTTACCTTTAAAGAGCAGCAAGGATGGAAAATAGCGCAACCTCAAGATGAGCGACCACGTGGTAAGTGGTGGGAATCTTTTGGCGACGCCAAATTAAATCAATTGCTTGAGCAAGTAGAAGTGAATAACCAAAACATCAAATCAGCTGAGGCGCAATATCGTCAAGCGCGGGCTTTAACACAACAGTCTGAGGCGGCTTACTATCCAACAGTAACAGGCGGTGTTTCGGCAACCAGAAGTCGCCCTGCAAGCAATTCAAGCAATCTCACTAATTATGATCCAAATATTAATAACGCATATCGCTTAAATGTTGGTGCAAGCTGGGAGCCTGATCTATGGGGAAGTATCAAACGCTCAGTAGAGGCTGGAAACGCAAGCACACAAGCCAGCGCAGGCAACTTAGCTGCAGCTAAATTAAGTGCGCAAGCGCAACTTGCACAGAATTATTTTTTATTACGTATTGCTGACGCAAATGCTAAGCTTTATGCAGATACGGTTGCAGATTATGAAAAATCTTTACAACTCACCAAAAACCAATACGCAGTGGGTGTAGTGGCAAAAGCGGACGTAGTGGTAGCAGAGACGCAACTCAAATCCACTAAGGCACAGGCGATTGATGTTGGTGTGCAACGTGCGAAATTAGAACATGCCATTGCCATTTTGATCGGTAAAGCACCTGCTGAGTTTTCAATTGAGCCTGCAATAACTGCATTGGTCACATTGCCACCAGCAATTCCGCTGGGTGTACCCTCGCAATTATTGGAACGTCGTCCAGATATCGCAGCAGCTGAGCGTCAAACAGCCTCAGCCAATGCTAAAATTGGCGTGGCGAAAGCTGCCTTTTTCCCTAGTCTAACTTTATCTACCACGGCTGGGTTACAAAGCACCAGTTTTGCTCAGTGGTTAACTTATCCTGCACGATATTGGTCTCTAGGTCCAGCGCTAGCTGAAACAATATTTGATGGCGGTTTACGTAAAGCACAAACAGCGCAAGCTGAAGCGGTTTATGACCAAGACGTAGCTATTTATCGCCAAACTGTTTTGGGTGCATTTCAAGAAGTTGAAGATAATTTGGCTGCTTTACGTATTTTAGAAGAAGAGGCAACAATACAGGATGATGCAGTGAAATCCGCTAAAGAATCCGTAAAAATAACCAACAATCAATATAAAGCGGGAGTTGTTAATTATTTAAACGTAATTAATGCCGAAACAGCTGCACTGAGTAATGAAAGAGCTGCCCTTGCGATTCAGAGTAATCGCTTAACGGCTGCGGTTTTGCTGATTACAGCATTAGGTGGTGGCTGGGATGCAGACGCACTGAATCATTGATAAAATAACTGATAGAGGCTTAGTGAAGGTAATGAAATGGCACATAAAAATTACATCATTGAAACGATAGAAAAGTTAAATTTACACTATGGAAAAAATTTAACTTTAGCTATCGGCCTAATTTTTATTTTAAACATTTTGCTAAGTAGCATTTTTTTAATATTTTTTAATAATGCTGCACCAAACATAATAACTATTGTGGCTGGGTCTGAAGGCAGTTCATTTCAAAAAACTGCATTGAAGTATCAGGCGATACTTAAAAAAGAAGGCATTACACTAAAAATTGTACTTTCACAAGGCTCAGCGGATAATCTAAAAAAATTAATCAATACTAAAGAAAAAATTGATGTGGGTTTTGTACAAGGGGGAGGGACAGAGGTTGCTCAGTTTGATTGAACAAGATTCACTGAATTATAAGTGTAAAGTTTACTGATTAAAAAAACTGGCGCAGTCAATTTATTCAGCCTTTGGCAACCGCATCCAAGCCCAATAAGCGAGCCTGTAAAAAAATCTGTGTAAATGATATTTTACCAATGACGTATAAAGGAAATTATCATGTCCACAACCAACAAGTCTGCAAAAGACTTCTCACAACTACCTGCTGAGCTCGTTGAGCAG
>JBATAW010000065.1:0-30265 GCA_049662045.1 Methylophilaceae bacterium
GTGTTTCATTTGCTGATTTGTAATTTGTGGCCATGATAATTTCCTTTGAAGGTCATTGGTAAAATATCATTTACACAGATTTTTTTACAGGCTCAGAAAAGCAGGTCTCGCACCTGCTGTGGCCAACGCAATACTAAAAAAGTCGCACGTGTACTTTCACTCAGAATAATCTGATTTAGCGCCTATATTCTGCGGGGAAGCACCTGTCTTAACCTAACTAGTTTCAACTAGCCTCCAACGCGTATTTGATTTCACTATTGCATTTAGAGTTACCAGCAATTTACGCATGCAGACCACTAGTGCCGCCTTCTTCACTTTACCCGCTACCAACAGTTTTTGATAAAAGGCCTTGATGAAAGGATTGTGCCTACCTGCCGCTAAAGCCGACATATACAACACAGCCCTGACGTTAGCGCGACCTCCCCAAATAACCATCTACCTCGGTGGCCACCGCTGTCTCTGTTAAATGGACAGACAACGACTAGCGCACTAATTTCACGCCTTGATAACTGTCCAAGCTCAGGAGGAGCCGCCAGCAAACTGGTGGAGGTCAAACGACCCACGCCTGGAATGGTCATCATCAGATTGGCTTTAGCTTGCCATAAAGGATTCTGCTGTATTGCGTCATCTAAATCATCATCAGCTTCATCTAAACACTTATTGAGCCAATTTAAATGTTTTGCGATTTGCTTGGCTATTTTACTTGGTGCTTGTGCATGACGGTTGCTTTCTGCGGTAATCATGCCCTTCATCTGACGGCGACGAGTGAGCACACTGTCTAATGCTATCACCTCACTATTCTTGAGTGCTCTGACCTTAGGTTTAATCGCCTCTGCAAAACGGGCGAGCGCTAGCGCATCCACTTGATCTGTTTTGCCAATACGCCGAGTGCTTTGGCAAAGTCGCGTGCTTGTCGTGGGTTAGTCACCGCAACAGCTAAGCTAGCTATGGCGAGCTCACTTGCAGCAGGAGACTCCAAGCCACAGTGGCTTGGAGTACGACAAGTTTAGGTTGCAAGAGACCTTTAATATGCTAACAAGTTGCCTGCGTCCTGTCCATCATAGTTAAAACATGCTGGATGCGCCCGTGGATAGACATTAATATCTAAGTTTGCTTTACTAACATCAATGCCAATATATAATGCTTCTGGTAGTGTCATGACTATTCCTTGTTCCCAGTCTTACCGATACGGGGTGTTGATGCCCTGGCAACTGTTCGGGTTGTAAGAAATTTAGGCATGACGCCAAAGGCTTCCCCTCGGGCTTGTTGCCCCTTAGACCCAGCAGACTGACATGCCAGTAGAGTAATATAGCTGATTTTTAAGATATAAGACCCTTGCGGTTGTATGCGTAAAATTCTCTCGAGGAAATTTTATGCCTCTGCGAGCCACATTCTAGGCGGCTCGCATAGCATCGGAATAAGATGAGCATGAAAACACCGTCATTCCCGTGTAAACGGGAATCCAAATTGACCTTAAAAGTAACGCTAAAATGGATTCCCACTTCCGTGGGAATGACGTGCTATAAATGTTCATTTTTAGCATAAAATAAACCTACAAAACAAGAAAAAGTACTAAATAATGAGGGGGAAATTAACGCGTGGGCAACAAGTTGCCCACGCTACTTGGCTAGCTCTCGGAAACTGCATGGTGCGTTTTAGCCTTGCTGTAGCAGACGACGCAAACAACAGCCATGCCATTGAAGTCCTTAAAAGCGTCTGTCATACCTCCCTGCCGCTGGAATTCCTCTTCGCAGAGGTGACACCAGGCTTGAAGGTCATTTGGGTCGCTGTTGTTCTCGATGAACCCTGCTGGCAGGCTTAGATGCAGCATGTGCTTGCAGACGACAGCGGCAATTCGCTCGCCGTGAGATCCGCAGCTAACCATCATTGGCTCATTTGCTGCCATATGTCTTCTATGGTCTAAGGTTTGAGTTAAGCAATAACTTAATGGTGATGCCCACCCGCCCCATGTACATGCTGGTGTGTAACTTCTTCTTCATTGGCTGTGCGTACATCGGTAATCGTCGCTGTAAACACCACGCGCTCGCCCGCCCATGGGTGATTACCATCCACCACCACTTTGTCATCGGCAATTTCAGTGACGGTGTACAAAATCACTTCGCCTGACTCATCTTCACCTTCAAACTGCATACCTACTTTTAAATCTGCCGCAGGAAAAGCGCTAGCTGGTTCAATTTGTACTAAATCTTCATCAACCTCACCGAAGGCATCATCTGGTTGCAAATCAACTACTACCACTTCACCTACATTTTTGCCGTGCATGGCTTCTTCAACTTTTGGAAAAATATTATCGTAACCGCCGTGTAAATACGCCACTGGTTCGGTGCTGGATTCTAATACTTTGCCATCGCTATCTTTAAGTTCGTAGGTCATGGTGACGACAGTGTTCATGGTGACTTGCATGGTATTTTCCTCTATTAAATTTTATGAATTAATTTTGCTGAATTTTAATCTATTTTAGTGACTAAAGTGTTTAGTTTTTGCTGAATTTACGTCAAATATGTGCAACAAATTTAACGCCCTCTTCCACCGCTTCGATGCCCATTATTTTGGTTATTGGCATTACGCGGCTTGCCCTGCACTGCATTGGTGCGGTTTGGCTGATGACGGCTAGGTGATGCTGGCGGCACAAATATGCCCACTTGCGGCATGGATTGGTGACGTGCTGCTTCTGATAAATTTTTTGAATGTTGACCTTGTGGTTTAGCTTGTGGGGCTTGTATTAACAAACTCTCTTCAGCAAGGTTTTTTTGGTTTCTAGCTTGTGGCTGGCCATTTTGGGTAGCACCGTTTCTATTTTGGCTTCTGTTTTGATTGCGCTCACCATTGGTTTTTTGGCTAGTGCCCGCTTCACCCGCTGGCTTAGCTTTTCGTTGTTGCTGTCCTTGCCCATGTCCACGTGGCGGCCTGCCGTGTGCTTGGGTTGAGCGCGACGACTCTGCCTCTGGCTTATCTGAAGGTACAAAACCTGCAACTTGCACTTTTGGAATCTCACGTTTAATCAGTTTTTCAATGTCCTTAAGTAGCTTTAACTCTTCGCGATCAACCAAAGAAACCGCCGCACCACTACTGCCCGCGCGGCCCGTGCGGCCAATACGATGCACATAATCTTCTGGCACATTGGGTAATTCAAAATTCACCACTTGCGGCAATTGGTCAATATCTAGGCCACGCGCGGCAATGTCCGTTGCCACCAGCACGCGCACTTCACCCGCTTTAAACCCTGCCAAGGCTTTAGTGCGCGCACCTTGGCTTTTGTTGCCATGAATGGCAGCGGCAACAATACCATCACGCTCTAATTTTTCTGCCAAGCGGTTGGCACCGTGCTTGGTGCGGGTAAAAATCAGCACTTGTTGCCAATCATTTTGCTTAATTAAATAGCTCATTAGCTCACGTTTTTGACCTTGCGCCACCATGTGCACGGTTTGCTCTACCAACTCACTCGCCGTGTTGCGGCGCGCAGCTTCAACAAAGCCAGGGTTGTGCAATAAACCATCGGCTAAGGCTTTAATTTCATCTGAAAACGTGGCTGAAAATAATAGGTTTTGGCGTTGCTTAGGCAATAATGCCAATATTCTTTTTATATCGCGAATAAAGCCCATGTCTAGCATGCGGTCGGCTTCATCTAGTACTAAAATTTCAACGCCTGATAAATCAACATGCTTCTCATTTGCATGGTCTAACAAGCGGCCTGGGGTGGCCACTAAAATATCCAACGATTTTTTTAAGCGTGCGATTTGCGGGTTTGCATTCACGCCACCAAAAATCACCGTGCTGGTAAGCGGCAAATGCTTGCCATAGGTTTTAACTGATTCTTCAATTTGTGCGGCCAGCTCGCGCGTGGGCGATAGCACTAGGCAACGCGGGCGACCCGCTTTTTTATCAGGACTTGTATTTTTATCACCCAAGGGCTTTTGGCTAAGTATTTGTAAAATCGGCAAGGTAAAACCTGCCGTTTTGCCCGTGCCCGTTTGCGCGCCAGCGAGTAAATCGCCACCGCTTAACACGAGCGGAATTGCCTTAGATTGAATGGGGGTTGGGTGGGTGTAGCCTGCATCTGCAATGGCACGTAAAATCGGTTCTGCTAGCCCTAACTCGTTAAAGTTAAGTGGGGTTTCTGTGGTCAATATATAAAGCTCCAGCTTGAGTTTTTAGCTGACCCATTACTTATTGAAGCAAACCAATCGAGGCCAAGCAAAGTTATCTTTTATTGTTTGATTTAGAAAAATCAGGAAAGATAAGAGTAAGAAACCTACGCAGATTGGTTGGCGCAGGGTTTGAATTTGTAACAGTATTATACGTAAGTATGAAATTAATGCTAGTTTTAGATTTTTGCTAGATTAGCCTCTTTTAACGATAAGCGTGATTACAGAATAAAAAGAATAAAAAGAATAAAAACACTTGCAAGGAGACGTTTAAAGCATCTGGCTTTAAATCAACCACTTCAGCCGACGCCAATTGTTCATTACCTTTCAATAAATTAAAGCGAATATCGTTATTCCATTTTCTATTCAGCTACTCAAAAGTGAGGTGGTATGTTGCCCATCAATATCAAATGCCACTTCAGTGCTCAATAAATCAGGCACAAAAACTTTAAGCCTTGCGTTGATTGCCACGGCAAAATCTGGCCAAGTGAGCATGCCAATTTTGATCATATTGGCATTCAATGCTTCATATTCAAACTTTGAAATAGCCGATTGTTGTTGCGCATATAGCATGCTTATCACTCATTTAAATACCGAAATTTAACCCCATATTCCAGTGCATTTTGGGCGCGAGTCAACGCAAGATTTCACTATAAAAAATCACCATTTAGCGAAGCAAAAAACCCCGAGCGAAAAAAACACCTCTGCAAGCCTTATTTTAAGAGGCTTGCAGCCTGATTAAATAATGTGCAACTTAAAGTAGGCTAAAAACAGTGAGTTTTTAAGTGGATTTTGAGGTTAAATTTCCCTTAATTTCAAGACAAACAAGCTTGGTCATTCTCACGAAAGTGGGAATCCATTTTGGCAATATTTTTAAAGTTAACTTGGATTCCCGCTTTCTCGGGAATGACCGCAGGTTTTGATGTTAATCCCATTTTTACTGCGCCTACATTTTGTTAAATGCTGGGCGCTTTCGGCAAGCAGCGATCGCAACCGACTTAGTGCGCTAGCATCTAGTAAGGTTGGGGATGCCTCTTGCTGGTACAGAGGTAAGTTAACTGGACTCAAAGTCTTTGTTTAGCGAAAATTGTTCAAAAATACTGACGGCTCTTCTGCTACTACTTTCAATCGAGCCTTCCTTAGTCCAAAGGAAAGGGACAAAATTGAAACACTGATCTGCACTAATCGTTTTTATATCTAACACCCAACTTGGCCAGCGAAGATCACTATAAAAGTTGGCTAAATTTTCAGAAAATGCCCAATTTAGGAAATCGCTATAGCCAATATCTAAAGGTTCCCATAGTAGTGAGTCTGGTGCCCAGTAATATATATTGCCGATATCTTCGCCAAATCCCCCGCTATTGATTGCAAAGAAGCCACCAACTGCATCGTCAGCGATAAGAAGGTAGCCTGATGTCCTATTTTCGTTCCAATCTATTAAGTTACGCGTAAGTTTTGGGTGACCTGAGCCAAGAATGCGAAGCCAGCCATGCTCAATTAATATGCCGCCCGTTTCATACGCGACTGCACCCATCGTTGAACGTGTTGAAATTTGCAAGCTATATAGCACCTTGCCGCTTTGATCAGAGGCAGGTAGAATTTCATATTGGCTTTCAGATGCATTAGCCCATTCGTTGATGAGCTTTAGTGCAGTGTCATTTTTGTTAATTAATTCTTCAAGTGTTCGCATAAAAAACCTAACGTAAAATCTGTCCCCTTTACAGGGCAGCTTTGGAAACAAATAAAGCCATATAACCGAATTCTAATATTACTAACGCCGCTGCAATTTCCGCCAAACCCAAGGTGCTGTCGGCGCTTCATCTGCCCAAAGCCCTAATTTCTGCTCACGCGCTTTTACTTGCGCTTGTTCAACCGCAAAATCCCCACCATATTTTTCATCATGCCAAGCCAAGCCTTGCTCAACCAAAACCATTGTCGCATCTACTTGGTTGCATCGTAGCCTGCCCAGTGAGCGGTGATATTTATCTTTCGCCACAATTTCGGTAGTTGCAATCACATGGTTGCCTTGGCAAAGTTGAATTAACGCACGGCGCGATTTTAAGCCATACGACTGGTTGCGTTCGGGGGCGTCCATCTCGGTAATGCGTAGTTTAATATCATCTTGTTGGCCAAACTTGTCAATGGGGTGCAGTTTGACGGTATCGCCATCATAAACATAGGTAACGATATATTGCGCTTGCACTGGATCTTCATCAGCTACACAAATGTTAGCAAACAAGCCGCCAAAGATGAGGGCTAACCAAAAGCTAAGCATCTACACGCGGGCGTATATGGCCATGCTTTCTATCGAGCAAGCTGTAATAATTAGAGGGCTCTAGCACGGTTGGGATTGGATTTTCTTCACTATTAGGGTGATCTTTACTAAAATGCAAGGCACGGCTCTCTTTGCGTGAAATAGCACTTTCTACAATGAGCTCAGCCACCTGCAATAAATTACGCAGCTCAATTAAGTCATTGCTGATTTTAAAGTTGCTGTAAAACTCATCCACTTCATCGCGTAACATGTGAATACGATGCAAGGCGCGGCTCAGGCGTTTATCGGTGCGTACAATGCCCACGTAGTTCCACATAAAGCGGCGCAACTCATCCCAAGTGTGGGTAATCAGCACTTCTTCATCAGCATCGGTGACGCGGCTTTCATCCCAGTGGGGCAATTGCAAAATGGGTTTTGTGGGCTTGCTTAAAATATCTTCAGCGGCCATTTGCCCAAATACCAAACATTCCAGCAGTGAGTTGCTAGCCAAGCGGTTAGCCCCGTGTAAGCCCGTGCAGGCGGTTTCTCCTACCGCATATAAGTTAGCAATATCGGTTAAACCTTTGCCATCAGTCATCACGCCACCGCAGGTGTAATGCGCTGCCGGCACCACGGGAATGGGCGTTTTGGTAATATCAATACCAAAGCTTAAGCAGCGCTTATAGATGTTGGGAAAGTGCTCTTGAATAAATTCAGGTGTTCTATGCGTAATGTCTAAATACACACAATCTAAACCGCGCTTTTTCATTTCAAAGTCAATCGCTCGTGCCACCACATCACGCGGGGCAAGCTCTTCACGGGCATCATGCTCTGGCATAAAGCGCGTGCCATCACTTAAACGTAATAAGCCGCCCTCACCGCGCACGGCTTCACTAATTAAAAAAGATTTTGCATGCGGATGATACAAACAGGTGGGGTGAAACTGTACAAACTCCATATTCGCCACACGGCAACCCGCGCGCCAAGCCATGGCGATGCCATCGCCCGTGCTAACATCGGGGTTAGTAGTGTAGAGATAGACTTTACCCGCCCCGCCCGTGGCTAACACGGTGCTTTGTGCGGCAATGGTTAACACTTTCCCCGTCGCTTTATCTAATACGTAAGCGCCTAAGCAGGCATTATCTGGCGTTTTATTTTTTAAAAATTTACGCGTAGTAATTAAATCTACTGCAATGTGATTTTCCATCACCGTAATATTGGCGTGTTGTTTCACTTTTTCAGATAACGTTATTTGCACCGCATGCCCTGTGGCGTCAGCGGCATGAATAATGCGGCGATGGCTATGCCCGCCTTCGCGCGTTAAATGGTAGCCGCTATTGTCATGCTCGCGCGTAAAGCCCACCCCTTGCGCAATCAACCACTCAACCGATTGCTTGGCATTTTCAGCCACTAGCCTAGTCACGGTTTCATCGCATAAACCACCACCCGCCACTAAAGTATCGCGGATATGATTTTCAATGGAGTCATCATCGCTTAATACTGCCGATATGCCCCCTTGTGCCCAATCACTCGCTGCGTCGTTAATACTACGCTTACTGACCAAACACACTTTTTTATCATCCGCGATACGTAAAGCTAAACTTAGGCCCGCTAGGCCGCTACCAATAATGAGCACATCAAATTGTTGCATTAAATATCTCTGAAAGACTTTGTAAAATGTAGGAACTATTAGGAGTGTATCGCTGTCTTTAAAATAGGCAATAGTTAAGTTGAAAAATGTGCCAAAAATTTGCAGGGATGGTTTCGCAAAGTGATTAAAGGGAAAGCTCAATGATACAATTTGATAATATATTAAAATTAACGCAACTAAATTTAGTGCAGCCAGCTGCGCGCGGTTATACTTCTAATACTCATGCGCAAAAAGAAAACAACAACGCTAGTCAGCCAGTGGGAAGTTTAAGCCTAGTGAGCGAACAACCAACCAAATTACAACCTTCAGTTAATAATCGTGAAGTTGATCACGAGCTTGTGTTGCGTGCGCAACGCGGCGACAAACACGCTTTTGGCTTGTTAGTTGATAAATATCAGCGCAAATTAGCCCGCTTACTGTCACGCATGGTGCGTGACCAAGCTGAAATTGAAGACATCGTACAAGAGGCCTTTATTAAGGCCTATCGTGCCTTGCCCAACTTTCGTGGCGATAGCGCTTTCTACACTTGGCTTTATCGTATTGGTATTAACACTGCAAAAAACTACTTAGTTTCTTCAGGGCGTAGGCCATCAATGAGTAACAATATAGAAATTGATGATGCAGAAAACTATGACGATGGTGACGAGTTACGCACCACGGAAACGCCAGAATCTGCTATGGCTGCCAAACAAGTCGCGCAAACCGTCAATGATACTGTCGCAAGCTTACCTGAAGAGCTGCGCACGGCTATTACCCTGCGCGAAATTGAAGGCTTAAGCTATGAAGAAATCGCCACCATTATGGATTGCCCGATTGGTACTGTTCGCTCACGCATTTTTAGAGCGCGAGAGACGATTTCTGCCAAATTAAAACCTTTATTAGACACACCAGATAACAAACGTTGGTAATGATGACGTATCGAAATTTATTAGCAATGAAGTAACAGGGGCAAGTGATGAACGAACAATTTTCTGCATTGATAGACAATCAACTAGCACTAGATGAGGCTGAGCACGTATTAAGTACGTTGCGAACCAATGGTAATGCGGCTAATGCATGGCAACATTATCATTTAATTGGTGATGCTATGCGGGGTTCAACCGCCTTAAGCGCTAACTTTACACAACATTTAATGCAAAAAATTGAGCAAGAGCCAACGGTGTTATCTCCTAATGCGGCGTTAATTAACACTTCATCCACAGCTAAAATAGTTAAGCATCAATTGCCAACGGCTTGGGCAATGGCTGCTTCTGTCGCAGGCGTTATGGCTGTAGGTTGGGTGTTTTTACAAACGCAGTCTATGAATCAAACGGATAATATGCAAATTGCTAAAAATTCCGCTGTTGTAAATACAGCAACAACTCAAACGCAAGTAGCGCTAAATCAAATACCTGCAGTGCAAATTAATAAAGCGCAAGCTTATGTTGAACCAACCATTCCTAATGAGTATCTAGTCGCGCATCAAGCGACCGTCCCATCCACTAGTGCTTACTATATTCAAACGGCTAGCTATTCTAAATAATGTGTAAGCTCTTAAGTATAGTGCGCTTTGTTTTTGCTTTATTACTCACTAGCACAGGGTTTAATGTCTATGCTGATGATGCAAGTGATTGGCAAATATTACAAAAAGCCGCTGTAGCTGCCCATGCACTTAGTTACCAAGGAGTTTTTATTTGCCAATCGGGAAGCCAAACAAAATCTGTTGAAATCAAGCATCTTAATGATGGCCAAAAAGAGTTTGCTAGAAATATTATGCTTGATGGCGCACCACGAGAGGTGCTAAGCCAAGATGGTGAAATGATTATTTACAACCCAAAACAAGAAAAAATTATTATAGAAAAGCGACGCGGTCGTAATATGTTTCCCGCTGTTTTACCAACCAATATTGCCTCTATTAAAGAAAATTACACCTTGCATGCAGGCGGCATAGAGCGCGTAGCAGGTCGCCAAGTACAGTTGTTATCACTAAACCCTAAAGACCAATATCGTAATAGCCATCAGCTTTGGATAGATTCAGAGTATGGCTTAATTCTAAAGTCTGTCACCCTTAATAAGCAAAATATAGCCATTGATAATATTGCTTTTAATCAATTAAGCCTATTTGATACGCTTGATTTAGACTGGTTTCAACCCAATATACATGCTAATAAAAAATATGTCATGGAAGATAGCCCTCCAATTGATGTTAATGCTAGCCCGCACTGGCAATTAAAAGCCTTACCTGCGGGGTTTCGTAAAATTGACCAAATGGCGCTCAACGTGCAAGGTAGAACAATTCCAGTCACACAGCTACTATTTTCGGATGGGTTAGCTTCTGTGTCAGTGTTTATTGAGCCAGTAATAGAACATCAAAAACCAAGACTAGGCGCCAGCATGGTGGGTAACACGAGCGTCTATTCTCGAGTTGCAGGTTTTTTACAAATTACCGCCCTTGGGGAAGTGCCAGAAATCACCACCAAGCAAATTGCTAACGCAGTAATATTTGTTAACTAATATGCTAACTCATTTCTAAAGTTGATGCATTTATGTTAGAAGAATTCGCCATTGTGACCCATTGCCAAGGTAATGAAGCCACACTTGAAATAGAAAGACGCACAGCTTGTGGTTTATGTGGGCAAAAACGTGGCTGTGGCAATGCCACTTGGGGTAAATTATTGAAACACGATAGCCATCAATTTACGGCTAACAATGCTGTTCATGCCAAAGTTGGCGATAGTGTGATAGTGGGTATTGATGAAGGTACTGTGCTTAGCACTACACTTTATTTATATGGCTTACCACTATTGGGTTTAATTGTTGGTACAGTGCTTGCTGATATTTTTTTTAAAAATCAGCTTTATGTCATATTAGGTGCAATTCTGGGCTTATTGCTAGGCTTTTTATGGATTAAGGGGCATTTAATTGGGCACGATCAATCTGGTATTGCTTACCAAAAAAAATATCAAGCGGTGATTTTACGTGTTGAGAATGAAGCGCCCTCTTCTTAATTAGGCAATTGTTAATTAGGCGCTTGAAAAATAAAACTTTCGTCACAATTATCAGCATTAATGGCAGTATTAAATTAATTTAAGCATGTTTTTATATTCACTAAAAGAGGTTAATAAATGTTAAAAAATTGGATGTTCGCCATCGGTTTATGTATGGCAACCATGGCAAACCAAGCCTATGCAGAGCTACCAGACTTTACACAACTTGCCGAAAAACACGGTGCAGAAGTGGTCAACATCAGTGTGACACAAAATGTACAGAGTAGAGCTGGTATGTCACCTATTCCCAGGTTTGAAGGCGATGAGCAGTTACAAGAGTTTTTTAAACGATTTGGCATACCCAATATGCCTGGCCAAAGTGGTGAGCAACGACCTGATTACAAATCGCAATCACTCGGTTCTGGTTTTATTATTAGCAGTGACGGCTATATTTTAACCAACGCGCACGTGGTGAACGAAGCCGATGAAGTGATTGTAAAGTTATCAGACAAACGTGAATTTAAAGCCAAAATCATCGGCTCAGATAAGCGTACAGATGTGGCTTTACTCAAAATTGCTGCAATAGGTTTGCCTAAAGCCAATATTGGTGACCCTAGCAAACTTAAAGTGGGACAATGGGTAGCAGCGATTGGCTCACCTTTTGGATTAGAAAACACCATGACAGCGGGTATTGTAAGTGCTGTAGGCCGTGCCCTACCGCAAGAAAACTTCGTCCCCTTTATTCAAACCGATGTGGCGATTAACCCTGGTAACTCAGGTGGGCCTTTATACGACTTGGCAGGCGAAGTGGTTGGTATAAACTCTCAAATATACAGCCAAAGTGGTGGCTCAATGGGGTTGTCATTTAGCATCCCTATTGATGTGGCAATTGATGTTTCAAACCAACTAAAAACTTCAGGCAAAATTACCCGTGGCTGGTTAGGTGTGGCTATACAAGAGCTCACTAAAGAGCTGGCGGATTCTTTTGGCATGAAAAATACCAACGGTGCTTTAATTGCCAGTGTGGAAAAAAATGGTCCAGCAGATAAAGGTGGTTTAGAAGCTGGCGATGTTATTGTTAAGTTTGATGGCAAAGTCATTGACGCTTCTACAGATTTACCACGTGCAGTGGGTGGAGCTAAGCCTGGCAAGGTTGCCGCCGTTGAGGTGTTGCGTAAAGGTAATATTAAAACATTAAATGTTAATGTAGGTGAAATGCCAAGCGACGTCAATCAAGCAACGCCTTCAGGCAAACCTGCTGTGCCAAAATCTGAGGCTAATAAAATTGGCTTAAGCCTTAAAGAGCTCACGCCTGTGCAAAAGAAAAAACTCAGTGGCAAAAATGGCTTATTAGTGTTAGAGAGCACTGGGCTTGCTGCGCAGGCAGGTATCCGTCGTGGTGACGTGGTGTTAGGCCTAAATAACTCTGAAGCACAAAGTGTGGAGCAGTTTAATAAGCAAATTAATGCAGTAGCTGCGGGTAAAACAGTGGCGGTGCTTGTGCAACGTGCTGAAAATACCTTGTATGTACCAATTAAAATCACTAAATAATGGATCGTTTGTATCCAATAAAAATAAAAAACCCGCCTCTAGCGGGTTTTTTTATGCCAACTATGTTAACTATTGTCGGTTGATGCTAATGCTCGTTTGACCTACCAATAACGCTTAATAATAGCCGCACAAAGCCATACGCGACCCAAGAAGCCAACCGCTTGAGCATATTGCCACGCGCCCATTGTTGCGGCAACACTTGTTCTGCCCCTGATTGAATATCGTTTAAAATATCTGCCCGTAATTCGCCAGCAAAGGCTGCATCGCGCAACACAATATTGGCTTCACGTGCCAGTAGCAAACTAAACGGATCAATATTGGATGAACCTACGGTGACCCAATTTTGGTCAATCACCGCCACTTTACTATGCATAAAACTTTTGCGATACTCATAAATTTCAATACCGTTTTTTAAAAATTCACTATAAAAAGCGTGCGTGGCAAACATAATGTAATACTCCATGCGGCCTTGTAATACTAACTTAATATTAACGCCACGCTTTGCCGCCTCGATGAGTGCATGCCTGAATTTGATACCTGGCACAAAATACGCATTGGCGATGATGATTTCATGTTTTGCATGCTGGATAGCATTTAAATAGGCTTCTTCAATATCATGCCGATGTAATACATTATCCCGAATCACGAATGCCGCTGTAGTGTTGTAACGCGCATTTTTTCGTTGCGCCAACTGCATCGCTTTACTTGATTGCCGTTTGGTACTGTATTGAAATGGCTGCACTGGTAGTAGACGTATCCACGCCATACGACGCCAAAGTTTAGAGACATTCGCTGTGATGGCTGTTAATAACTTTCCTTCAATACGCACCGCATAATCGATACGCGGTGGTGCATTTTGGTGTGCATGCTCAGGAATATTATAGTCATCTATAATATTGATGCCGCCGACAAACCCTATTTTGCCATCAATCACGGCAACTTTTTGGTGCAAGCGCCGCAATCGACTTTTTTTCAATGTCCAAGGGGATATTTTAGGGCGATAGATAAGCACCTGCACCCCCGCTTGCTCGAGTGAACTCACAAAATATTCTGGCAAATCTTTGCAACCAAAACCATCCAGCATGAGATGCACTGCCACCCCACGTTTAGCGGCATTAGTCAGTGCATGCCCAATGCGCGTGCCCGCCTTATCAACTTGGTAAATGTACGTTTGCAGATAAACATCGTGTTTAGCGTGTGCAATGGCAGTTTCAAGAGCCGGAAAATATTCTGCACCATTTCGCAATAATTTAATTTGATTGCCTGCTACAAAATGTGCCATTATCTAAGGGTTTGATACCTTGGTGAGTGTTGCGGATAAAATTGCATGGTCTGATAAATTCATAAAATGCGCACCAGAATGCACTTCCACATGCTTGATATTAAAACCACGCACGTAAATACGGTCTAAACACAGTATCGGTAGCCACGAGGGAAAGCTACGCGCAGGCTTGCCAGTGTGATGCTCAAATACTTCATGTATGTTTAAGCGCATAGCAAATGCCCTGCCTGCGAGCAGGTTCCAATCATTAAAGTCGCCCGCGATGATAAGTGGTGCCTGCGCTGGCACGTGTTGTTCAATATAATTTGCCACCTCGACCAACTGCTGACGTCGCCAATGCGCAAACAAACCCAGATGCACACAAATTGCGTAGAGCGGTGTGTCCCATCCTGGCACATGAATTTCACTTAGCAACATACCGCGCTCTTCAGAAACATGTGCAGAAATGTTTTTATTTTCGGTACGCATAATCGGAAACTTAGATAGCAAGGCGTTGCCGTGATGCCCAGCTGGATAAACTGCATTTTTGCCATAAGAAAAATCTGACCAAACAGCATCTGCTAAAAACTCCATTTGCCCAGCACTCGGCCAAGTGGCAAAACGTTTACCATGCTCGGTATGTGCATCTCGCACTTCTTGCAAAAATACAATATCGGCATGTACTTTTCGTAAGATGTCACGCTGCTGGTGCAGAGAAAATCTTGCATTAAAATGGGTAAAACCCTTGTGAATATTAAAGGTTGCAATGCGTAAGGTGTTATGCAAATTTAGCTCGTTGTGTTGATGTTTGAATGGTTTAATCATACAACAAAAATTTGCATTCAGCGCTTTAAACACCATGTTCGATGGCCTAGTTAAGCGAACAAAATTAAGTTGCATGCTGGTTTCGAAAGTAATTGACTAAAAAAATCATCATTCATGCCAAAAGTTGACTAAGCGGTATAACATATATCTCTTGTTAATTTTTATGGTAAGTTTGAATGAACGCAAAAAAAGCATCAACATCAACAACTAATGTGCTCATTGTAGGTTGCGGTGATTTAGGCAGCGCGGTGGCAAAAGGGCTTACAGATTTAGGCCTAGACGTTACAGGTGTGCGGCGTAGCCATGTGCCGCTGAGTGGTATCAACTGCATTCAAGCAGACGTTACGCAAGCTGATCGTGTAAAAGTGCTTGAGCTTATTCAGCCCGATATTCTGATTTATTGCATTGCTGCCAATGGCCAAACCGATGCACAATATAAAGCCGCTTATGTGGATGGCTTACGCAACGTACTAGCAACGCAAACCAAAAATGCCGCCTTAAAACATGTGTTTTTCGTGTCAAGCACGCGCGTGTACGGCCAGCAAACAGATGTCATTTTGGATGAATCTATGACAGCGATTCCCGCAGATTTTGGTGGTGAGCGATTGGTTGAAGCCGAGCAATTGCTAAACACTTTGCCATGCGGCCACTCCGCGTTAAGGCTTTCTGGCATTTATGGACCAGGCCGCTTACGCATGATAAACCTCGCAGAAGACCCTGCCCGCTGGCCTGCAGAAAATAGCTGGACTAACCGTATTCACCGCGACGATGCAGCTAACTTTATGGTATTTTTGGTACAGCAAATACTACAAAATAAACCCCTACTACCATGCTACATCGTCAGCGATTGCGCGCCTGTCAGCCAATATGAAGTGCTGCATTGGCTCGCTAAGGCTATGCAAATATCATTTAATGCAAATACACCGCTTATTTACGGCGGAAAGCGCTTAAGCAACCAAGCCATGCTAGCAAGCGGATTTCAACTAAAATATGCTGATTATCGCGCTGGTTATGGCGCATTATTGCGCCAAATAGATTAAACTGGCATTGGCAGCTTACTAAAATATAATGATTATATATCATATGAATCAATTAGTTAAATTAAAATAGAGACAGATACTATTAATTGAAATTGTCGGAAGTGGACAATAATGCACAAACACTTAATCAACCAACAAGCTCTTTAATGTTCACGGCCTCAGTGCGCCGATAGAAAGTTTATTAAAGTGTGGCAGTTTAACTATGCGGGCTATATGCGTCGGAATACATGAGGGCTCGTTGTTGCCATAAATTTTTGCTGGCAAAATTAAACGATTGATTTATATAACTAATATTCTATACATTTTGTTAATTTGTCAATACCATTTTAAGCCATTCGCCCAATAGCGCACCATAACAATAGCTTTGCAGCGTGGGCAACTAGTTTGCCCACACTGCAACATATGTCATCATTACAACAGTGGGCAGAACCTACCTAACTTCTTGACTTGTTAGTTACGCAGTATTACTTACTACCCATCTTCATGTTATTTTTGACCGAATGAACCCCTACTACGCTTCTGGTCACTTCAGTAACTCGATTCTTCCAGCGCTTTGCACTGGCAACGCCTGTGAGCGTGACCACGCCCTTATTAGCCTTAACCGTGACGTCAAGAATTGACGTCTCAGGGTCGTCCTTGAGCGCTTTTTGCACCTCGGCGATAAGCGTAGCGTCATCCACCACGGCAGTGTCTTGCTTCGAGGTTTGACCCACGCCCACCTGCCCCATGTCGCCTTCCTGCAGTCCAGAGTCGAGAGATCTGGATTCCCCAGTGGCGGCTTCTGATTTGGAATTAGTACCCCCAGCAAAAGCAATCAACGGTGCAAGAACGATTGCAGTGATGCAGGCGAGTTTTTTCAAATTTGATATTTTCATGATAAATCTCCTAATGGAATTAAAGTGAACGGCAACATCAGTCTGTTATGCAACCGACTTATGTCTGAAAATGAGAATAGATCAGACTAGAAAAACATGCTAACTCGGAGTTGCCAGTTACTCAGAATTCATATTATTCCTTATCCTGATATTGGCTGTATGTACGCCAACGTGCATAGTGATGAATAAAAGTCAATGGAGTAAGAAATAGACGGATTCAACCCAGCCTAACGAAAATCAATAGGGAAGGAAATCTATGGGGTCACAATAAATTGGGTCAGTATCGATTTAAATATAACCAATTGATTTATACAAATGATTTTCAATATACTTGATCAATTTGCCAATGCTAGTTTAAATTATTTGGCGCAATACTGCGCCATAGCCAGCGCGATAATCAGCATTTAACTAAGCCATGGTTACGAAGTTTAGCTTACTTTTTACTACGCGTAGTAAAGCCAGCTAAACTTAAACCAGTCAACAACATTACATAGCTTTCTGGTTCAAGTATCGCAGATACAGAGCCAACATCAGGCGCTGCATATCGAATAGCGCTACCCGCAAAAAAATATCCATGATCGCCATAAAAGGTAACTGTTTTAAAGGTATTAATAGCACCAACAATTGTTGAATCAAATGCTAGTGCATCGAAGTCGTTAAAAGTGACTAGCGCCGCATCCGCATAGAAAGCTGTGGCGGAAAAACAACTGGGCTGAATAGTTTTGCACAGGTATTTATCAATTTCTTCCAACATATAAATTCGCAAATTTTTTTATAAGGTAGGCTCAATCTATAAGAGCGACACCTTGCTAGTCAATGGGGTCTAATCAATCGGAACTAGTTTCATTGATCGTTCGTTTCATTGATAGCTCGTTCCATTCTTCGTTCATGCGTAAAATAATCAGTGCAGAATAAGCCTAACTGCAGCTAAACTATGTAATTTAATCTTATATACAAATTTGTTATATAAACTTTAAGTTCTACGAGAGAAAATTATACCTCTGTAAGCCTTACTACAGGCGACTCACAGGGCAGTGAAATAATTAGAGGCTAAAATTAGCTATTTTTAGTGATATTTTTGCGGTATTTTGATGTTAAAGTAAATCAGGGTTAGTCAGGCTGAGCCCATTGATTTGATCCGTTCGCGCAGTTCAAGTATAAGCTCTTGTTCAAACCATAGATTGCGCTTGAACCACGGTGTGTTGCGCGCTGAGGGGTGCGGCAAAGGGAGATATTCTGGCGCAAAATCGCGCCACGCTTTTACCGTTTCAGTTAATGAACGCTTGCGACGGTTGCCCAGAAAGTGGCGCTGCGCATGTAGACCAATCAGCAGTGTCAATTCAATTCGCGGTAGTTTGGCCAGTAAATGTTCAAGCCATAGCGCCGCACATTCTGGACGCGGCGGCAAGTCGCCACCGTTTCCCCGTCCTGGATAACAATAACCCATCGGGATTATTGCAATCTGTGACTCATCATAAAAACGATCCGCGTCTAAACCCATCCATGTGCGTAAACGCTCTCCGCTTGGGTCATCCCACGGAATTCCTGAAGCATGCACACGTAAGCCAGGCGCTTGACCAACAATAAGTATGCGAGCTGTTTCACTGGCCTGCAGCACTGGGCGTGGCCCAAGCGGCAATTGTTTCTCGCAAGCGCGGCATTGACGCACTGCTTCCAACAAATCTTCAAGGGAGGGGTATTCTGTTTTTTGCACAATGTCTCCAAAATGTGTTGCAACTCTCGCTCATATACCAAATAACCAGATTTTACCTAGATGCTGAGGCGACCGTCCCGTCAATAAATCATCCTGCCATCACAGTCGACCTAGGCGAGTGAGATTCTGGCTAAGAAAATCTAAAAAAATGATATTGTGACTGTTTTTAATGATAATAAGCCAATTCCATCAGTGCATTTTATGATTGTGCCTAAATAACACATTACAAGCTTGGCAGAATACCAATTTTGTCAGTAAATATTATTTTTAGCGCCAATTAGCTATCGAACTGGGGATAAACGGCTTTCGTACCATCATTAATACTGGCCGAGAAGGTGGGCAAGTGGTTTTTCATTTATACGTTGATGTGTTTGCTTCAGGCGGACGTATTAAGTTTTGCCACAGGTCTTGAAAAGGGTACGGCGAGTGCCTATTTAAGCGCGCTACCAGAGTTACACAATAAAGACTTAGTGAGCGCCGCTGATAGTATTCTTGGTGATGAAACTATGCATTGGGCCATACTGCTCAACGCCTTGGGTGAAGGTCCCGTATCAGCCGCATTTATTGGATAAGTAAATATAGGTGAAAGTAGATACGTGATGAAGTGCAAGTTTCGTCACGTATCTCAGTTAAACGGAGGCGTGTTGATTAGAGTTATTTAGAATCAATGGAGGTCAGTCTCGATTGATAACTAACTAATTGATTTATATGAATAATTTTATATAAAATTCGTCAAATTTTCGATGCTATTTTAAGCTTCTCTGAATGTGACTCACCAAACTTAATTAGCATTACGCTGGCCGCTTTAGCGACACATTGGCTTTACAGGTGCGCTCCTCCAGCCACTTCAATCCTCTGGCCGTTAATCCAGCACGGCTCTTGTGTTAGCAACGCAGCAACCGCACTACCAATATCATCTGGCAAGCCAGCCCGTCCAAGGGCTGTTCGTGAGGCAATTGTTTGGTTTAATTCTTTGTTATCACGCACGACGCCTCCACCAAAGTCTGTTTCAATCGCGCCAGGCGCAATGGTATTTACAGTGATTTTGCGCGCGCCTAGTTCTTGCGCCAAATAACGTGTGAACACTTCAAGGCCGCCTTTCATCATGGCGTAAGCTGCGTAGTTTGGGTAGCTAAAGCGCGCTAAGCCTGTGGAAATATTAACAATATGCCCGCCGTCATTGATGAGTGACGCTAGTTTTTGCGTTAAAAAAAATGGAGATTTTAAATGCACGTTCATCAGTGCATCAAATTGTGCAGGCGTGGTGTCAGCAATTGAGGTATAAATGCCCATGCCACCATTATTAATTAAGTAATCAAAATGGTTAACTTGCCAATTTTCTTGTAAAGTATTTTTGACGGTTACAGCAAATGCATCTAAGGTTTCTGGTTTTTCTAAATCTAATTGCAAAGCCACCGCTTTTCGCCCTTTAACTACAATTTCGCGCATTGCTTTTTCTGCTTCGTCTTTGCGCTCGCGATAAGTAAACACAATATCGCAGCCTTTGTCTGCCAAATGCATCGCCATGTTTCTTCCCAAACCCCTACTACCACCTGTAATCAGTGCAATTTTCATCATCATTTCCTAACCATGGTTGAAAACTGCAACATTAACACTTAAACCTTCTATGTGTAAGGTGGCAATATGAATAGCTTTGGTTACTTAGAAAAATTCATCAAGACCGCTTGCCATTGATTTGTACACTAATTTGCCTTAGATTTTCTTGAAATGAAGTTATGCGGGACAATAATCGATTGAATATTGGCTATCATGAATATTTTGCATTAACTTTTCCCATTCTTTCTAATGCGATGTCTAAATTTTCATCATGGTCAATGCAAAATATATGAAAACCTTTTGTTTTAGGTATTTTTTTAAAACTTTCAGTGTTCGTAAAGTCTATTAAACATTCACAAAATATTTTGAATAATTTTTCGACAAATTCATTCCACGATAGGTAGTCATCTTCTGGCATTTCACCAAATATTTTGGTCAATTCTTCATCAGTCAAAACATAAAAAGTGTCAAAACATTGATATTCCCAATCTCCAGGATTAAATTTCAAGCTTTTAATTTCCCCTTCACTTTTATAGCTGTCAGGATATTTACTTTGATATTCTGTTAATGTTTTTTCAAAATAATTTTCAGTGTTAAAGCACAAATTAACTTCAGCATATTCTGCATTACAGTCATAGGCAAATCCGTAATATTCTAATGTTGGATTATCTTTTAAAAATTGATCAACAGCATTCTGCGTAAAGTTTAATAGCTGCTTCTTAATGTCTATTTTGTTCATAACATCGCCCTTAATAATTGAGTCGCCATTGTCGATACTAGCAGTCTACAAATGCTTAATTAGCATAAAATTAATGCGTTAATCAGCTTAGTCTAAATTGAATTTAACTAATTGAATTAAATAGACTATATGAACAATATCGCCTTTACTGGCGCATAGCTCAGCCGGTGCTGCGGGCAAACGCCGTGTGTACTAAGTGCGGCTAAATGCATGGCGGTTGGGTAGCCTTTATGCTGTGCAAAGCCATATTGTGGGTAGATTTTATCGAGCGCATACAACTCAGCATCCCGTGCGGTTTTAGCTAAAATTGAGGCAGCAGAAATGGCTTGCACTTTACTATCGCCCTTCACTATCGCCTCGCATGGCAGGTTAATTGTTGGGCATTTGTTACCATCCACCTGCACTAAAATTTGATGCGTAATCTCACCCATTCCTGCTGTTAAAGTTAATTGTTCAATCGCGCGCTTCATGGCTAAAAGACTCGCTTGCAAAATATTAATGTCATCAATTTCTTTTGCGGTGCAGCTAGCAATGGTCCAAGCAAGCGCTTTTTGTTTGATTTCTATTGCTAAGGCATCTCGCTTTTTTTCACTTAATTTTTTAGAATCTGTCAAACCAATAATGGGCTGCTTTGCATCTAAAATCACTGCGGCAGCATACACACTGCCAGCCAATGGGCCGCGCCCCGCTTCATCAACGCCGCAAATTAATTGGCTGGTTTGCATCTTAAATAACCTTGAATAAAAGTATGCACTATTTTAACGCAAAGCACCTATTTTAAATGCCCGTATTCGCCCGAGGATTTTTTATGCCTCTGTAAGCCGCATGCAGATTGGCTTACAGAGCATCGAAATAAGGTGGGGTTTAATTAGCACTTTTTTGCTTTCAAATGACGCGTCATTTTCGCTAAGTAAAGAGTATTTTTGGTATTTTTTTAACGCATTATTAAACACGTTCAGTATGTCACGTTGTCTCATTACACCTTACTCCGTTTTAGCAATGGTGATCACTTGTGTTATTTATCCTCAGCACATTTTTGCTAGGTGTGCCTTAGTCATTGCCGCACCCCATTATTTTGCGTAGTATGTGTGCATTATTTTAATACGATAGCGCTTAAACCACCATGCAAATTTGGGTAGATGCAGATGCTTGCCCCGTCGCCATCAAAGAAATTTTATTTAAGGCAGCCCAGCGTACCTGCATTCAAACCACGCTGGTAGCAAATCGTTTGTTGCAAGTGCCAGCATCAAAGCATGTTCACGCCATACAGGTTGATAAAGGTTTTGATGTGGCCGATAACAAAATTGTTGAGCTACTTGTGGCGGGCGATTTAGTGATTACGGCTGATATTCCACTGGCTGCGCAAGTGGTTGCCAAAGGTGGCCACGCCTTAAACCCTAGGGGAGAATTTTATTCTAAAGAAAATATTCAAGAGCGCTTGAGCATGCGTAATTTAATGGAAGCGCTACGTTCTAACGGCGTTGAAACCAGCGGTCCCAGCACGTTTCACGCCAGTGACAAGCAGGCATTTTCCGCAAAGTTAGACCAATTTTTAACACGAAATCGTTAAAAATTAAACATGTTGGGTTAATTTAAACGAATGTTATTTTTTCACATTCACCTCAATCACTAGAAAATAACCACCAAACCTGATGGAAACTTATAGCCACTTAGTTAAAATCACCATTGCATTATTAGCGATTGTAAACCCGATTGGCAGTTTGCCTATTTTCATCAGCGCTACTGATGGCTGGCAAAAGTCTGACCGCGCCCGAACGGCACGCATCGTGGCCATTACCGTTTTTATTGTGCTGAGTTTATCGGCATTTATTGGCGCAGACATTTTAGATTTTTTTGGTATTAGCATCCCCTCTTTTCAGGTGGGTGGCGGCATTCTTATTTTATTGATTTCAATTTCGATGATGCACGGCAAGCAAAGTGATGCACGTCAAACCCCAGAAGAAGCGCAAAACTTGGCTGATAGGGAAGTCATCGCCATTGTGCCGCTGAGTATTCCACTTTTGGCTGGCCCAGGCGCAATCTCGAGCATGATTATTAATGCACAAGAGCAAACCAGCTTTTGGGGGCATATCGCATTGGTGATTCCTGTGGCGATTATTGCCGCCATTATTTGGCTAACTTTGCAATTAGCAGATGCTATTACAAGAAAACTCGGTACCATTGGCATTAACATTGTGACGCGTTTAATGGGCTTAATTTTGGCGGCAATGGCCGTTGAGTTTATCGCGCATGGACTCACCGGTTTGTTTCCAAAATTAGCCAGTTAGCTGTAAAACTGCCGTCACATTTAAGTCACACTAATCTAAATATGATTTAGGGAAAATTTAACGAATGGTTATTAGGACGAAACGTAATTAAAGTTGAGCTTTAAAAGTAGTTAAAAGACATTTTATCCTTTATAATCATAAAGATACTCAACTTCTTTCAAATACACTGGGAAATGATACCTTGAAACCCGCGCGTCACTACTTTAACATCCTGATTCAAGTCAACCGCCAATCGATACGCAGCTTGCTGCTGGTAAAATCCTTTTATAATGGCAATTTCACGACGCAACGTAGACAAGCTCTTTTGGTTCAAACAAAGATTACATTTTACATAACCGCGTGTGGTTTTAACAACCTTAAAGAACCACAAAAAATACACTTCCTGCCATTCAAAAAGTTGGCAGATCAACTAAATACTGTATTGAGCGTAGTCACCATGCGCATCTCTTAAGAGACCATAGTTACGAAACACCCTAATTACCAATTACAATCAATGTGTTATATATATAAATTATGATCACAGAAAACCACACCCCCATGATGCGCCAGTACTTAGGCTTAAAGGCGCAACATCCAGATATGTTGTTGTTTTACCGCATGGGGGATTTTTACGAGTTATTTTTTGAAGATGCTGAGCGTGCCTCGCGCCTGTTAGGCATTACTCTCACGCATCGTGGTACTAGCAATGGCGCACCCATTAAAATGGCGGGCGTGCCTTATCATGCGGCTGAAGGTTATTTAGCCAGACTGGCTAAATTAGGTGAAGCCGTGGCCATTTGCGAGCAAGTGGGCGACCCTGCCACGAGCAAAGGCCCAGTTGAGCGGCAAGTGGCACGCATTCTCACCCCTGGCACACTGACTGATACGGCTTTACTAGATGAATCACGTGATAACCAATTACTCAGTATTTTTCAGGCGGATGGCGTGGTCGGTTTAGCGCGGCTTAATTTAGCTTCTGGTGCGTTTATTTTGAGTGAAATTGCAGTTGGGTTATTGAGTCAAGAAATTGAACGCATTGCCCCAAGTGAAATTTTATTAGCGGATAATTTTCAGCATGCTGCGATTAATGCCAACAAAGCCGCAAAAAAACGCTTAAGCGCATGGCAGTTTGATTACGATAGCGCCTTAAATATACTCACTGCGCAATTTAACACGCGTGATTTAAATGGTTTTGGTTGTGCTGACTTACGCCCTGCCGTGTGCGCTGCTGGCGCATTATTAGACTACGCCAAACATACGCAACGCACCACGTTGCCGCATATTAACGCACTGAGTGTAGAAGCCACTAGCGAATACCTGCAACTCGATGCCGCCACCCGCCGTAACTTAGAGATTGACGTCACTTTGCGGGGTGAAGCTTCGCCCACACTTTATTCACTACTGAATACTACACAAACACCGATGGGCGCGCGCCTATTACGCCATTGGCTACACCATCCGCTACAAAATCGTAATTTGGTGCTAAAACGCCATGAAGCCGTGGCTGAGCTTATTCAAAATGAAGCTAGCTTGCCACTCAGTCGCACCTTAAAAACCGTGGGTGATATTGAGCGCATTGTGGCACGTGTAGCGCTAAAAACCGCACGTCCACGGGATTTATCAAGCTTAGCTAGCAGCTTGCAGCAATTACCTTTATTGCAAAAGCAGCTAAGCACAGCTAACACCAGCTTGCTACAAACGCTTAACACGCATTTAACTGCGCCAAGCGAGGTAGTGAGCCTCTTAGTAGCCGCCATTAAAGCCGAGCCTAGCATAGTGCTACGTGAAGGCGGCGTGATTGCCGATGGTTTTGATGCCGAATTAGATGAATTACGCAGCTTACAAAGCAACCATGGGGAATTTTTACTGCAATATGAAGCCGCTGAAAAAGCGCGCACAGGTATTAGCAATTTAAAAGTGGAATATAACAGCGTGCATGGTTTTTACATTGAAATGAGCCGCAACCAAGCCGAAAGCGCGCCAGCAGAATATCGCCGCCGCCAAACACTTAAAAATGTAGAACGCTTTATTACACCAGAGCTTAAAACCTTTGAAGATAAAGTGCTCAGCGCAAACGACCGTGCGCTGGCACGTGAAAAAATGCTGTACGCGCAAGTGTTAGAGCAGTTATTGCCGTTTATTGCCACCTTACAAACCAACGCAGGTGCGGTGGCAAGTTTAGATGTGCTCTGCTGCTTTGCCGAGCGTGCGCAAGCCCTTAATTATGTAGCGCCACATTTTAGCACCGAAGCTGGCATCCGTATTATGGGCGGCCGCCATCCAGTGGTAGAAAGCATTAGTGCTAGCCAAATATCAGCCCAGCCTTTTGTAGCGAATGATATCAGCCTCAACCCTTATCGCCAGCTATTGCTAATTACTGGCCCCAATATGGGTGGTAAATCCACCTTTATGCGCCAAACTGCGCTGATTGTGTTACTTGCACACTGCGGCTGCTATATACCTGCAAATTCGGCTAACATCGGCGAAATTGATCGCATTATGACACGAATTGGTGCATCGGACGACTTAGCAGGTGGGCGATCAACTTTTATGGTGGAAATGACGGAAACTGCCAATATTTTACACAACGCCACTGATAAAAGCTTAGTGCTACTCGATGAAATTGGCCGTGGCACCAGCACTTTTGATGGCTTAAGTTTAGCTTGGGCAGTCGCCAAACAATTGCTAGAAAAGAACCGCAGTTACACATTATTTGCCACCCATTATTTTGAACTCACCCGCATAGTAGATGAATTTAAACAAGCCGCCAACGTGCACTTAGACGCATTGGAACACGGCCACAATATTGTGTTTATGCACAAAGTAGAAGAAGGCGCCGCCAACCAAAGCTACGGCCTACAAGTGGCGCAGTTAGCGGGCATCCCTAAAAGCGTGGTAGCCAGCGCCAAACGAAAACTGCAACAACTAGAAACCAGCCAAATCTCGCAACACAGCCACCAACCCGATATGTTTAGCAAAATTGAAGTGACTATTGAAGCCCCATTACACCCTGCATTAGCAGAGCTTGAAACGCTACAACCTGACGATTTAACGCCAAAACAAGCGCTGGAATTTTTGTACAAACTACAAGAAATTATCAATAAAAATTAGAAGTTTCTCAATCATATAACTGAACGTTTCTCTAGAAGTTTGAAACCAGAGATGAGGCGATAACTGAAACTGCAAATTATATCGAGCCGTTTTACAATCAAAAGCGCTGGCACTCTACTTTAGGCAATATCTCACCAGCAGAATACGAGTTAAAGTATCAGCAAAAACAGTAACAAATCCTCTTAGCAAATGTGACAGATTGTTATACCATTACGCACTACAGTGCCATTAACCGCACCGTGTGATTAAATTTTTCCAGCTTCCTAGCCTGGTGCTGCGCGCTAGCACACGCCTCCATGCCAATCAAACAAGGTGGTAGCTTGGCAAAGTATTTCGCCATCTCACTACGCTTAAGCTGTTTGCGCAACACAGTTTTGTCATGCTAGTCTACTCCATGAATTTGATAGACTTACTTTGCCAAACCAATGCCAATTGTAGTAACCTTCATCTTGTACGCATCCCCCTGTGTTTTAGCAGGGTTAAACCACCGCTAATTTGGTACTTTGATGCTATTTAAGAATGTGTGCGTCCATTACATTACTATAGGTTTTACACTTAGTGAGAATGGAGATGCCAAGCACTGGCACAGTGATAAAAAAATGCACGGTGATTGATTAGGCTGAATTTTTCTAACCCCCAAACCCTTAAAATGACGCTTTTTAGCGTGTATTTTTGACTCAAAAACTAGCTGTCTTAAAGGCTAATTTTATGCTTATCCATTCGGTAGCGCATCGTCATGCGAGTAATACCAAGTTTACGCGCCGCTCTTGATACATTGTACTCAGCATCTGCTAAGGCTTTTAAAATAATGTTTTTTTCAGCCTCGTCTAGTGTCATTTGAATGCTTGCATCCATCTGATGGTTAGAAGTTCCACTGACCATTCCCAACTGATCTGGCTGCTCAACCAGCGCAATGGGCAATGCTAAATCTAGTGCTGATATGCGTCCATCATTACTGAGCAACATCGCCCGACTCACTTGGTGAAGTAACTCTCGAACATTACCAGGCCAAGAATACTGATTAATACGATTGATGGCATCAGCCGTAAAAATGGGCACTGTTAAGCCATATCGCCTAGCCGTTTGCGTGGCAAAATGGCGCGCTAACAACATCGCATCGTCATTCCTTTGTCTTAACGGTGGCATGTGAATACTCATGACATTAAGGCGATAATACAAATCTTGCCTAAAATGTCCCGCTAAGGACATGTCATGCAAATCGCGATTGGTCGCGGCAATAAAGCGAGCTGGCACTCCCCGCTCTTTTGTTGATCCTAAGCGGCGCACCATGCGGCGCTCGAGCACATTCAGTAATTTTGCTTGTAATGCTAATGGTAACTCGCCAATTTCATCTAAAAAAAGGGTGCCATCTTCGGCCGCCTCAATTAAACCTGGCCGTGAAGTTTGTGCGCCAGTAAATGCACCTTTTTCATAACCAAATAACTCACTTTCTATTAATTCACTGGGTAATGATGCACAATCAATGTGGACAAAAGGTTTATCTTTACTTGCGCCAGAAGCATGTAATAAGCGCGCGGCAACGTCTTTACCCGTGCCCGTTTCACCGCCAATTAACACTGTGGGCGGCACTGCATCTTTTGCAACCAACCGTGCAATACGTTGAATTTGTGCCTTCACCTTTTCAATCACAGGGCTGTCGCCCAGTAACTGCACACCATCTACCGCATGCGCATTACGCTGACGAGAGTAATCTAAACGATTACTTTGAAGTGCATTAGCTTCGGCCTTTTGCACGGCCAATAACAACTCTTCAAGATCAATGGGTTTTTTAAGATAATCGACTGCGCCTTGTTTAATGGCATTCACAGCATCGCTCATTTCACCATAAGCCGTGATGATAATCACCATCACATTTTTTGCGATAAACGCTTGCAACAAATCTAAACCGTTACCATCTGGCAAACGCATATCGAGCAATACTAAATCAGGCGAAAACTGCTTAAGTGCAGCTAGTGCCGCACCTACACTTTCTACATGCTCACATTCATAACCTGCTTTTTTCAAACGGCGCACCACCGCCCGAGCAAATAAAACTTCATCTTCAATAATTAATATTTTTGATTGTTTTTTTGCTAAACCATTAACTTGGTCTAAACATGTGTGAGCTAATAACAAAAAAAATCCTAACCATCATCAATGTTGAAGAGTAAGAGGCTGCATTGGACTGCCTCTCACTCATGCAGTCAAGCTTTAGTGAGACAAAAAATGATAATAAAATTAATCTACATCAATTTTTGCCGCTGAAGCTTTTGGTTTAGAGAAATCATATCTCACACCAATCCATCCAGCACGTGGCGCACCTGGCATTAGCAGTTTTGACGGTTCCTCACCCCCAGAAAATACACCATTTTCAATCCAGTTTTCACCAAACTGACCACCACTGGCATATTCTTTATCAAAAATATTAATAGCCTTTGCAAAAATCTGCCATCCAGTATTGCCAAAGGTGTAACGTGTGTCTAAGTTCACAGTAGTATATCCACCAGTTTTTCCGCTATCTTGCACATGGTCTGGGTTACCATCATTAGCAAGGTGGCTATTATTTTCATTGCCACGAATATATACGTCAGAAAACATATTAATGTTACTACCAATTGTCCAACTTGGTGTTACTTGATATTGCATTCGTAACTTAAGCGCATGTTCAGGTAAATTTGCTAATCGGTCACCCTTTTTCACAAATATTGCATTACCATCCGAGGCCGAGTTTAAGGTATTGGTTAATTCTAACTCTGTTTCATAGGTGGCTTTTAAGTAGCTATAACCTGCATTCCAGCTAAAATCCCCCATTTTGCCAGATAACCCTGCATCTAAGCCCATACGGCGAGTTTTACCAACATTATCAAAATAACCCATTCCATTGGTTGCATTGGTTGAAATAAACTGTATGTCATCATGATTGTCTGTATGATAAATCGCTGCCGTCCAATGAATATCCGTATTCACTTTACCACGCGCACCAAATTCAAAAGTTTTAGAAACCACTTCATCTAAAGGAGGGTCACCAGCCATCGCATTTGGCAGTTTGCAAGGCACAGCAGGATTTGCACAACCTAACTCCATAGAGGTCGGCGCACGCATGCCCTCATTATATGATCCATACACTGAAAGATCTTTTGTTGGAGTGAAACTTAACCCCACCGCAGGGTTAATACGGCTGAAGCTATGTGTGCCACTTAATGACTCTGGATCAGTTGTGTCTGGAATTAATTTATCTTCATTTTCTACTTTAATATAGTTATAACGACCAGATAATGTTAAATGCCACATATTATTTAGCGATAAAGTGTCGGTAGCAAACACGCCCCAACTTTGGGTTTTTCCGTGTAAGTTAACCTCAGTCTCAGCGTTTTCCACACCAATGCCATCTACGCTACGTGTCGCATTTATGATGCCAAACTCAGAAAATTGATTAAATTTAATACGTGAATAATCATAACCCAACCCTACAATGAACTGATTTTGATTTTGCATTAAAGGCTGGTTAAAAGCCAACTGCGTATTAAAACCATAGCCTTTTTGCTTTGTTTTACTACGATTTAACGCACCACTACAATACTCATCTTCATCGCCAGCAGCAGCGGCACAATTTAAGTCATTGTCAGCAACATCAACACCGAGAACATAGTCGTCATTGATATCGCCATTCAAAGTTGTACGTGTTGATTGCCGATAATACGCATTTGCACTCAACTGCACATCATCATTAAACCAATGACTGCCATTTAAGTTTAAAAATGACATCGTATTTTTAGTTTGATCTGGGCTAGTATTAATAGCTTCGCGACCAAACGCATCTATCAATTCTTTTTGAACTAAGCCATTGCCAATTAAATCGTTATCAGCGCCTGTGTAGCTCAACTCAATGCGTGAAGTTTCGTTTTGCCAGCCCAATTTACCAAATAGTTGTTTTACTGTACTAGGTGAAGCATCGCGCCAACCATCTTCATCAAAGTAATTACCTGAAATAAAATAATCAATCGCATTGTCAGCTGAAACCCCACCAAATTCTCCAGAGAGCGTTTTACGAGACCATGAGCCAAAGCTTGTCTCAATACCGCCGCCTTGGTGTGTTCGGCCATTTTTTGTTTGTATAGTTAGCGCACCACCTAGTGTATTTAAACCAAATACAGGGTTAGAGCCAGGCATCAAGTTCATGCTGGCAATCGCATTAACTGGGATTAAATCCCAATTAACGGCATCTCCAAAAGGCTCATTTATACGCACGCCATCTTGAAAAACAGATAATCCTTGCGGTGTACCTAAT
>JBATAW010000066.1:0-34651 GCA_049662045.1 Methylophilaceae bacterium
GGATGACTTGTTTTCGTCTTTCATGCAGTACTTCTCGCGACTGCTTGCGGGCATCTTCTTTTTCCATGCCCATTGAGACATGTTCCAACCCCCTAAAGTTCATGGATAATTCGTGCCGAGTCTATAACATAGCTAAAAACGTAATCACTTTGACGACTCTGAGCGTACGTTGGCGAGTGAGATATGACCTTAATTGTTAGTAAAAAGGCGATTTTTACATTTAAAAATCTACATGCCGCCATGTTCGATTCTGCCTCCCACTTATTAAACCCACTATTTGTTTAGTTCCATTACCGTACAGGTTATTGGTGCAGTGTTTATGCATAATTGCTATCATTAGCGGTTGGTGAACTTTTTGCTCACAATAGAAAGCATTTGAATGGATTTATATCACGAAATTACGGTGGATGATTTACGCAACTTAATGGCGAAAGCGCAATTTTTGCTGATTGATGTGCGTAGTGAATATACTATTAAAGATGGTATGATTTTAGGCGCAACGCATGTGCCTTTGGCGTTGATTCCTGTAGAATATCAAAGCTTTAGCAAAGTGGGCATGATTATTTTTTATTGCCAACGTGGGGTACGTTCTGCGCACGCAGCGGCCTACGTAGCCAGCAAAGGTTGCCAAAACATTTACACGTTAGTGGGCGGTATTGTAGCTTGGCAAAAAGCGGGCTATCCACTGTCATATATTTCGAGGGAAACAAAACATGCAATTTGATAAAACAGTGGATGCTTCAGGTTTAAATTGCCCATTGCCTATTTTGCGCTGTAAAAAAGGGCTAAGTGAAGTTGAGCCTAACCAAGTGTTAAGAGTGATTGCTACCGACCCTAGCGCTGTGAAAGATTTTAATGCATTTTGCGTGCAAACTGGGCATGAGCTATTGCAGATGGATGCCACTAAAACCACATATACTTTTTATATTAAAAAGCGTGTGAGTGCTTAACTTTTTGCATGGTAAAAAACTCCGAGAGATTTTTATGCCTCTGTAAGCCGCCTGCTGAGCCGCTTACAGAGGTGGTCAAGTGATGTGGTGTTAAAAAAGGCACTTTTCAGTGCCTTTTTTATTGTTGCTCAGTTGAGAATTTCTACTTCAACTTTGCCAGTTGCGCGCCAAATTTTTCTAAACTTGCGGTAAATTCTAGCACGCGCGCTTGTTCTTGCTCAACCACTGCGGCGGGGGCACGTGCGACAAAACTTTCGTTATTGAGCTTGCTATTGGCTTTGTTGATTTCTGCTTCTAATCGCACGACCTCTTTACCCAAGCGCTCTTTTTCGGCAGCTACATCAATTTCAACTTTAAGCATTAATTTAAAGTCATTTACCAGCATCACAGGCGCATCGGCCTCTGGCAGCTCAGACACAATCGCGACGTCTTCTAGTTTAGCCAACGCTTTTAAATAAGGCGCAAAAATAGTGAGTTTTTCTGCCTCTCCCGAAGCAATGAGCGGCACACGTGCGGCGGGTGAAATGCTCATTTCGCCACGCAAGCTACGGCAGGCATCCACCATTTGTTTGAGTTGTGCTACCCAGCTTTCAGCGGCATCATCTAATTTATCTGGCTGCGCTTTTGGATACGGCTCTAGCATAATGCTTGCGCCCATTTTTTTAGGCTTTACGTCTTGTGTCATCGGTGCAATCGTTTGCCAAATTTCTTCGGTAATAAACGGTATAATTGGGTGCGCTAATCTTAGAATAGTTTCTAGCACGCGCAACAAAGTGCGGCGTGTTGCACGTTTTTCAGCAGCATCCCCATGTTGTATTTGCACTTTTGCCAGCTCTAAATACCAATCGCAATACTCATCCCACACAAATTCATAAATGGCTTTAGCCGCTAAATCAAAACGGTAATCTTCAAATGCTTTTTCAACTTCAGCCTCGGTTCGTTGCAAAATGCTCACAATCCAGCGATCTGCTGGCGAGAATTTGCGCCCACCCGCATGGCAGCTTGCCGCATCAAAACCGTTATCTTGCGGGCTTCCATCCTCATTTTGCGTGTTCATTAACACAAAGCGCGTGGCATTCCACAATTTATTGCAGAAATTGCGATAACCATCACAGCGTTGCAAATCAAATTTAATATCACGTCCAGGGCTGGCAAGCGCAGCAAAAGTGAAACGCAAGGCATCCGTACCATAAGCAGCAATGCCTTCAGGGAATTCTTTACGCGTGCGTTTCTCGATTTTTTCTGCATCTCTTGGGTTCATCAAACCCGTCGTGCGTTTTTTGATTAAATCTTCTAAGCCAATACCATCAATCAAATCAATCGGATCAAGCACGTTGCCCTTAGATTTGCTCATTTTTTGGCCTTCAGCATCACGAATCAAACCGTGCACATACACGTGCTTAAACGGGATTTTGCCAGTGATGTGTTTGGTCATCATCACCATACGCGCCACCCAGAAGAAGATGATGTCGAAACCTGTCACCAACACGCTAGAAGGCAAGTACTGTTGCAAAGCTTGGTTTTGTGCGTCGATAGCTTCGTCGCCAGTCCAATCAAGCGTAGAGAACGGCCAAAGCGCTGATGAATACCAAGTATCAAGCACGTCGTTATCTCGAACTAAATTACCTGTGTAACCATCTTTAGCTGCAAGGGCCTTAGCTTCCACTTCATCATGCGCAACGTAGTATTTACCTGCATCTGAATACCAAGCAGGGATTTGATGCCCCCACCATAATTGACGCGAAATACACCAATCTTGAATGTTATTGAGCCATTGATTGTAAGTGTTCACCCAGTTTTCAGGGTAGAACTTGATTTCGCCACTAGCAACCACATCAAGCGCTTTTTGCGTGATGGATTTACCATCGGCGGCAGGCTTACTCATGGCGACAAACCATTGGTCAGTGAGCATCGGCTCAATAATCACACCCGTGCGGTCGCCACGTGGTACTTTAAGTTTGTGCTTTTCGGTTTTGACTAAGTAGCCTTGTGCTTCAAGGTCGACAACGATTTGTTTGCGAGCGTCAAAACGATCAAGGCCTTGATATGCTTTTGGAATAAACCGTGAAATAGAATCTTGAATACTTTCGCTACTAAGAGCTTCATTTAACATTTCATCATATTGGGCATTATGATTTTGAATTAGTGTATTTTTATCGATATCCACTCCTGATGGACAAATAACGGTTCCATCCAAATTTAAAATGCTTATTGGAGTCAAGCCATGGCGCTGACCAACCGCATAGTCATTAAAGTCATGCGCAGGCGTCACTTTAACTACGCCTGTACCAAACTCTTTATCTACATAATCATCTGCAATAATCGGTATTTCACGATTACAAAGCGGTAGTTTTACATTTTTGCCGATGAGGTGTGCATAACGCTCATCTTCAGGGTGTACCATCACCGCCACGTCGCCCAGCATGGTCTCTGGACGTGTTGTAGCAACGGTTAAATTGCCTGAACCATCCGCAAGCGGATAGTTGATGTGCCACATAAAGCCATCTTCTTCTTCCTGCACTACTTCTAAATCTGAAACGGCTGTGCCTAGTTTCACATCCCAATTCACCAAGCGTTTGCCGCGATAAATCAAACCTTCGTTATACAAGCGCACGAAAGTTTCAGTTACGGTTTTATTCAAGCCTTCATCCATGGTGAAGCGCTCACGCGACCAATCAGGTGATGTACCTAGTCGGCGCATTTGCTTAGTAATGGTACCGCCTGAGTACTCTTTCCATTCCCACACTTTTTCGAGGAATTTTTCGCGGCCTAAATCATGGCGTGATACACCTTGTGCATCCAGCTGGCGCTCCACCACAATTTGCGTGGCGATGCCTGCGTGGTCGGTGCCTGGTTGCCACAGTGTGTTATCCCCTTTCATACGGTGGTAGCGGGTTAGGGCATCCATCAAGGTTTGGTTAAAACCATGCCCCATGTGCAACGTGCCTGTTACATTGGGTGGTGGTAATAAAATACAGAAATTTTCTTTAATTTCAGCATTCAAACCAGCACCATAATAGCCTTTACCCTCCCAAAATGCATACCATTTGCTTTCAATGGTTTTGGGGTCAAAAGACTTGTTTAATCCTTGGGCTAATTCTTGTGCCAGTTCTGGCGTTTGTGGTGTATTTGTCATAGCCGCTATTTTAACATAGGCTTATGCGGCTTTTGTTGATGTCACTTGGCGTATGAAGCGAAAATTTATCTGAAAGAATTAATGCCAAAGAAACGTGCCAACTGATAGCGCCAATACTGCCAAATGCAAATAACTCCACCATAAATAGCGTTGCCGAAGTTTTTGGGGTGACATATTGGAGATTAAAAATAATCGTCTGTCACGCGGTGCTTTGATGATGTTCACGCCAGATTCTTTGCGAATTTCACGATGTTGTAGCTCAATTTCGCGCATGGCAGCACGGCGTGCTAGCTCCCATTCTTTAAGGTCAATTTCACCGTTGCCATCTAAATCAAAACGCTTTTTGAGTTGTACGGGATTTTTTTTCCATTCTGCAAGTAATTCACCCACATCTTCTTTGACGCTAAGTGTAGAGTTTGCGCCGCCTATGGTTGAAAACTCACCTAACACGTAAATATGGCTCCCCGCATATAACATTTCTTCTACGTGTTTATACTCACCTTGATAACTCACTCGCCGCTCAGGTGAGGTAATTTCGGCATCATCGGGGTCCACTTGGCATTTGCCAGTGTTGTCGCTAATTTCAAACGTGCTTTCGCTAACGCCACGGCTGATTTCGCGCCAATCTCGATCATGATTTTGTTTAGAATAAACAACATATCTAAACCAAACGCAAGAAATGCCGCTTAACGGGCTTTTAATCAGGTTGTCGGCGTTAACACTGGCGCGCCCAAATAGCTCAACATAGCCTTGTGCGGCCGAGCCAATGCGCGAAGTGGCCGTGTCTGCGATGGCGCGAACGCGCTTAAACATCAAAACCCAACAAAATAGACTAAAAATAACGATAAGCACCACTGAAATCACTTTAGTGTCTTGCCCACGCGTATAAAACGCAAATGCGATAATGCCTAAATAACCAAAAGACGTAATGGTTTCAACGTATTGCCCACGCAGGTTCTTCCACATGGCTTTTGTTATCCGTTAAAACGTTGGCTAACATCAATATCTTTTAATTCTTCATGGGCAAATTTTAGTAAAACGGCCGCTTTAAAATTTAACATTTTCGCGACCAATAAATCTGGAAACTGCTCAATGCGCACGTTATTGATATTCACGCTGTCATTATAAAATTCACGTCTATCGGCAATGGCGTTTTCTAAGCTACTAATACGCGACTGTAATTGCAAAAACTGCTCATTGGCTTTTAGGTCTGGATAAGATTCGGCTAGCGCAAATAGTTGCCCCAAGCCGCTTCTGAGAGCGTTCTCAGCACTACCTAGCGCTGCTACGTTTTGTGATTCACGCGCTTCTGAAACACGTGAACGCGCCTGAATGACTTTTTCTAAAGTATCTTGCTCATGCTTCATGTATTGCTTGCACGTATCAATTAATTTTGGCAACTCATCATGGCGCTGCTTGAGCAACACATCAATATTAGCCCAAGCTTTTTCAACGTTGTGTTTAATGCTGACTAAGCCGTTATAAGTGATGACAAAATAAATGGCAATTATGGCTAAAACTACTAAAGCAATCATGATGCTTTCCTAAAAAAATAAATAATGTTGAATTTAAGCAATTTTTATGCCAAAAAAACATGTAAAATCAACAAGATATAAGCTACTGAATTGATTGTATTTGTTGAATATTTAATATTTTTAGCTTGAGCTGATGTAGCAATTTTGGTCACATGTTGCAAATTGAATCACATGCGTACTGATTTAGTACATTTTTATTAACATCTTTAGTCAAATCTTAATGTTATATGCCATAATGAAGAAATAACATCAACTTAAAATAAGGGAAAATATGATGCAACCCATGTGGATTTGGGCGGCCATCGGCCTAATATTACTAGCGGCCGAAATGGCAACAGGTACATTTTATGTAGTATGGTTTGGCATTGCAGCGCTCATTGTTGCACTAATCACTTGGCTCATGCCAGACATTAGCGTCGGGATGCAATTGGTTTTATTTGCTATTTTGTCCATGGGTGCACTATTTATTTGGCGCAATTATTACAAAAAAGTTGAAACGCATTCCAGAGTAGGGCAAGCACAAGGCGAAGAGATTGGCCGTGTGGGATCAATTACCCTATCAGTGAGCCCAACACAAAATGGAAAAATTCAATTTGCTCAAGGCGTGATGGGTAGCCGTGAATGGATTGCAATTGCTGATGAAAATATTGAAGCTGGCGCGCAAGCCATTGTTATTGCCGTAGAAGGCAATACATTACGGGTAAAACCACAGTAATCCTCAACTGTGATGATTGAAATTTATTGATTTTTAAACGCTATTTTGAAAGGCTGATTTATGTTTTCTTCTTTTGCTATACCCTTAGTCATTGTTGCCATTATCTTTGCGGTAAAAGGCATTCGTATCGTCCCGCAAGGTGAAGAATGGGTGGTTGAACGCCTTGGTAAGTTTGCGGGCGTACTTTCCCCTGGTTTACATGTCATTAACCCGATTATTACCCGTGTGGCTTATAAAGTGACCACTAAAGATATTATTTTAGACGTGCCTGAACAAGAAGTAATTACAATGGACAACGCGGTGATTTTAGCCAATGCTATCGCATTTATTAAAGTTTCTAACGTAGAACGTGCTGTTTATGGCATTGAAAACTTTAGAGAGGCAATGCGTAACATGGTGCAAACCTCACTACGTTCAATTATCGGTGGCATGGAATTAAACCATGCTCTTTCTTCTCGCGACCGCATTAAAGCCGAGTTAAAAACGGCTATTGCGGATGAAGCTGCCGATTGGGGCTTAACCGTAAAATCGGTTGAAATTCAAGACATTAAACCATCGCCTAATATGCAAGATGCAATGGAGCGCCAAGCGGCCGCTGAGCGTGAGCGCGTTGCTGTGGTAACCGAAGCAGAAGGCGCAAAACAAGCTTTGATTTTAAACGCTGAGGCGCGCTTAGAAGCCAGCCGCAAAGATGCCGAAGCACAAATGATTGCTGCTAAAGCATCATCAGAATCCATTAAATTTATTACTGACGCCGTTAAAGAAAACAACGCTTCTGCGATGTTTTTGCTAGGTGACCGTTATATTACTGCTTTACAAAAAATGTCGACCTCTGAAAATAGCAAAGTGGTCGTGATGCCAGGTGATTTAGTGGGTGCAGTGAAGAGTTTAATGGGCGGCAAATAGACGCAAGACTTAACTCGCATAAAAATGTAAAATAGCCTTTATATCTAATAGTTATAAAGGCTATTTTTATTACGATAGAAAATTATACCTCTGTAATCCGCATACAGGCTGGCTTACAGAGCATCAAAATAAGATGCGCTAAAAATATCCGTTTTTAGCGCTTTTTTACGCCTAATTTCGTGCTTATCTTTTAAGAACAAACACTACAGCCTAGGGGTTAAGGAGGAATGGAATTAAACTGACCTGCACACCGTGCAGGCAGTATCTTTTTTAAGCTTAATAGTGCGCCACTCCATGGCTAAAGCATCTAGCAATAGTAAACGGCCTTGCAAACTTTCACCAATACCCATCAGTATTTTTAAGGCTTCTGCCGCTTGGGTGGTGCCTATCATGCCCACCAGTGGCGCAAATACCCCATTGGTCGCGCAACGCAAATCGGTACCCTCGCCATTATCGGGAAACAAACAGTGATAGCACGGGCTATTATCATGGCGCATGTCATACACCGTTACTTGCCCTTCAAACGCTAAGGCCGCGCCAGAAACGAGCGGCTTTTTATGTTGAACACATTGCCGATTAAGCGCGTAGCGCGTGGCAAAATTATCTGAGCAATCAAGCACCACATCAGCCGCAGCTACCAATTTAGAAAGCGCTTCTTCTGTCGATTTTTGTTGAACCGTTTGTACCGTGACCTCTGGGTTAATTTCATAAATTGTTTGCTGTGCCGAAACCGCTTTATTAATACCCACCGATTGCGTGGTATGAATAATTTGGCGCTGCAAATTGGTTAAATCCACCACATCAAAATCACAAATGGTCAGCGTACCCACACCGCTAGCCGCTAGATAAAGTGCGGCGGGAGAACCCAGCCCACCCGCACCAATAATTAAGGCATGGCTTTTAGTGAGTTTTTCTTGGCCTTCATATTCAATTTGAGTTAATAAAATATGGCGGCTGTAGCGGAGGAGTTGATTGTCGTTCATTAGGGTAATTTGCCAGCAGTGACCATGCGATTGAATAATGAAGGGCGTGTGATCCAAATACATATATCATCAAAAGTGGGAGTTAACACATCATCTTGATAAACGGGGTTAACGGTTTCATAAGTTGCATTATCACCATCAGCGATCTTATTTTTACCCGTACTACAAATCACAGCGACGGCTCTTTCTCCAGCAATCGTTTGGCTATTACCATCGGCCTTTTTTACATCAATATTTCCAGTCGCGGTGGTAGACAAAGAAAAACTCGAAGCAAATGCAGGGTCAACGCGATAAACCCAATAGCCTAACCAAAGATCGGCTGTAGCAACTCTTGGTGTACCCCAAGCATCAACTTCGTGTATACCTAAATCTTTCCACGGTAAAACACCTGCACCCGCCGTTAAGGGACACGTTGCATCACTATGTCCATAATTTACATTATCAGCGGGGTTAGCCGTCGTTGTTGGGCATGGCAATTTGCCGTTAATCATAGCGTAACCATATAAAGACTCTCTTATTTGCTCTAGCCTCGTTCTGGTTTCGCTGTAATCTCTTAAATCTCTTTGTACACTTAGTGGCGTGAGAAATGCAGCAAGTAATAATCCAACAATCACTAGCACCACGGCCATCTCTATCAAAGTAAAGCCTGCACGCGTTTTAGTTATATTAAGTTTAAAAGTCTTTATCATTTAGGGCGCTACGATAAACATTTGGTCGTTGTAAGTGTTTGTTCTTGGTGTGCCTACCGCATCATACACATTATCACCATTGGTGTTTTCTACACTATCTAAATAATCTGATATTAAACTTGATGGGCGAGATTGTGTTGCAAGCGTTGGTCCAGCAGATATAAGAAGTGCATGCACATTTGCTTTTGATCCAGCCATCAAATTGCCTACTAAACAACCTGGATTGGCAAATGTGCAGTCACCTGATAAATGGTATGTAACAAAATCCTGCCAGCGATTATCTGTAAACCAAACTGGCAAAGTGGATATTCCTAGTTTCGAGTGAGCACAATTACTAGGCGTGCTAAAAAATGTTCCTAGACCATTACAGGCAACCGAGCCTGCACCCCCTGAACATGTTCCAGTTGTAACCGTAGTATCAGGTGCTGTTGGCGTATATGTAAATTGAAATATGCCGCTTGGGTTTGTACCCGTGCTTGCGCAATTACCTAATGCATCACATGTAAATACTGAGCTAGGTGCACTAGACTTATTACAACTTCCTGCCCCAATGCATGTGCAGATGTTTGCTGCAACGCTACAAGCATTTGATCTTGAAGTATAGTTGCCAGCATTCAAGTTATACTCTACTCGAGTCATAGGAAAACTAACTGTACATGCAGTAGCCGAAATACAACTTGCAGACGCTGGTTGTAGTGGCATTAATCCAGTAAGCTTATTACTTACACATGCATTATTAACATCACCTAGGGTAGCTGCATACGGATAAAAGCGATTAGCTGGTGTTGCATCGCTATTCATATAGTAATTTCGTAAAGCTAAAGCAGCCTCTTGCGCTACCCTTTTCTCAACTGCAGCCATCAATTCATCAATCGTAATGTAGATTAGCTGGTCATTAAATTGGCTATCTATGGCGAATGGATTGCCTTCCTCACTAAAAATGTAATCATTATCCATGTCAGCGTTACTATAGGTGCCAGGCACACAAGGTGCAGTGCAGCCTACTGGTACCACTAAAGTATCTAGGTATTGATTCGCCATGCCGAGAGGTGACAGTGTACGCACTTGCCCGTTACGTGCTTCGTTAGGTATTATAATAACCGCCGCAACTCGATTACTTACAATATTACCGCGCCCATCACGCACCGTAAGCCAAGGGTAAGGTAGTGCTGTCCCCGTACAATTTAAAGAAGCTGGGTTGTGAACTAAATTTAGCGTATTGGAATTTAACGCGCCTAAACAAACAGGATCAACCAAATTTGCAGAAACCGCATACCACGGCATGATACCACTAGCGTCTTCTTGTGTCGCCCCATGAATTGACAAGCCTAAGTCTTTCCAAGGCAATCTCCCAAGACAGCGTATATTTATATTACTACTTCCAATAAGTGGAAAACCATTGGTTTTACTCACATCCAAACACCCACTATCAGCTGTACCATCGTAATTCCCAGGAAGAGGAAGCTCTCCTAAAGCAAATGAGTCTGGCTTAATCAATAAGCCAGGACGCTGACTTCCATTTACTGCAACAGAGTTACCTATTAAAGCTTCTTTTGCATTTGCTAATATAATTGCATTTGCTTTTATACGCTCTAACTTCACTTGGCTACTATCTAGAAAACTAAACGTTGCAGCCAAACCTGCCAGCACTAGAACCAACATGAAAATCAGTAGAGCTCCGCCCTCTTGATAGCTAAAATAGATGTCTCCCTTACTCATCACCGCCATCTATCGCGCCACTTTGCTCTAGCTCTATATTTTTTGCTTTTTCTATTAATTGCCGCTCATAAATTTTATTATTTTCAGGCTCATAAGTTTGCCCTGCTTTTAAGCGAATTTGCTTGCCATTGGCTGGAATTTTGACATCAACACCCTCTAATGTTTTACCTTTACTTGAAAAGCCACGCTGATTGAGTTTGCCAATTTTTACGTCATCAACGGTACTATTTTCTTGCACTGCTTGGTTGTTTATCCATAAGGTATTGGCTTTGCCATCATTACGTTTTACATAACCTTGCATGGTGATGGGGTCTGGCAGCTCGGGCGGGGCTAGTTTTTCTAAGCTTTCAGGGGCAACTTCTGCCTGCGGAATAATGACTTTTAGCTTTTGATTTTGCCGCATATAGTCTAAATTACTACGCTCTGCTGGGCGGCTAAATAGGCGGCCAAAGTTATCATTGGGCGCAGCTTGAATAGGCGAGCTTAATACAAAAGTAAGCGCTAACACATTTAATTTAAAAATCAATTTAATCATGGTGCTACACCTGCTTGATTTAGCCCAACTGGCTCATGTAGTGTCAGCCAATCAAGCTCGCATTTTGCGTGTAAGTTAGCAATTAATTGCTTGCTCATTAACTCACTATTTTGGTTTATTCTTGTCATTTCGCAGTCACGCAACATAAATGGTGCGGTGTTATTAGCGGATAATGACTCTACCAAACTCAAAATATCCCCTTCGTGGAGCATATCTAGGTCTAGCTTCATGACTGAGCGATGCAGCACAAAGCCGCCAATATTGCTGGCAAATAAGGGCTTATATTCTTCTTGTTGGTTGATGCTGTAATTTACCCCAAATAGTTTATGGTTTTTATGTTGCGCGCGTAGGTTATCAACCCATTCTATGCGTCGCTCTTCGCCTACAAAGCCTTTGTCTATTAAGGCTTGATATTGAGGCAAATATTGTGTGATAGTTTCTTTTTCTTTACCTGAAGATTGATAATGCTGGCGCGCAGTATTAAGCAAGTTTGCTTGGCTTTGCAAAGCTTGTTGTTGGCTAATACGGTAGCGGTAGGCTAAGCCTATCAGCACCGCGCATACCAGTATCGCCAAAGCCAATATTATCAACGGCATTTGTAGCTTACGCTCACCTGGTGTTTTGTTTGGCGCTTTTACCGTTTGCGTAGCGGTTTTCATGGCGCGCGACTTTCTAAAGTGGGGCTAGCCGCCGTTGCTATCTGTGCTGAGTCTAGCTTTTTAAGCACCACCTTTAGTTTAAATAAAGCTGGCTGCTTTTGGGTAGATTGCTCATCAGAAGTGCTACCTTGCAAACCAACATAAGAGCTGACATTCACTGGGGCTTGAATAACCTCCACAGTTTCTACGTTTTTATCTAACTTTAAGTTGGCTACAAATTTATTCACGCTATTCAATGCTGCGCGATAATCTCCCGTAAAGTTGGATATCTCAGCGCTCACAAAGCCTAATTCCGTTAGCGTGTTTGCCGTAGTAGTAGCGGGTGCTGTATTAGAGGCTTGCGAACTGCTTGCAGGCAGTAAATTATCGTCATCTTTCATATTGATATTATTACTCAAAACCCAGCGTAATCGGTCTAGCTGAATTTCTGGTGATTGTTCTAATGCACCACTCACCACTTGCATAACTCGTCGGGGTGATTTTGGAAAAGCTGATATGGTTTTATCAAGCTCCACCGCTATTTGCAAATCACTTGCCCCAATAGGGGTTACAGGAAAGTTTTTTGCCGCATCATCATAGCGATGCTGCTGAATAACAGTATCTTGCAAGGCTTGGTGATAGGCAACTTTATCATCAACTCCTTGCTTAGCTAATAAGCCTGCAACGCTTAAACCAAGTACCGCTAAGGCAGCGGTGAGTATTTTAATGCCTTGCTTTACCTTATTGGTTTGATACTCTTTAGTTTGCGAACTAGGTGCTAAGTTATCAACAAAGTTACCATCCGCCAATAGTTGCATATGCAACAACTCTGGCGTTTGCTGAATAAGGTCTGCTGGTAAATTTAGTTTTTTTGCCGTTTGGCTTAAATCAACCTCCGTAAACCCAATAGTTTGATCTTGGCTAAGGCTTTGTGTAATGGCTTGATTGCTATCGCCTACATTAACTAACACTAAATCAATGAAAGTGTCTTGAGCAATAAAACGCTGGCTAATTAAATATAAACGTGTTTTTTCAGTTTCTACTGAATAAAATTGACCTAACTGATGAGCATCATCTGATATGTTTGGCACTAATCGGCTCATACGCAAGCGCCCATTGTGCAAATAGGTTTGGCGTAACCCAGATGAAAGTTTTTCACATAATATAATATGTGGCTCCATCAATTTTAGTTGCTTGACCAATACCTGACTTAGCATAGGAAGCAAGTAAACACCCACTAACGGCGCTTTTGCTGCTTGGGTAATAGACACCCAAGTTTTTACAAACTCATCTTTACTTAGCGCTACAAATAAATATTGATCGTCTTTACGTTTTTCGGTATCGCGCCGAATAAAATGTGCGGTGCGGTAAACTAACCCTCGGTAATATTGGTTTAGCTTACGGTCAATTAACTCACGCTTGGCTGCCCCAGCGGTGTGAGGCAGACTTTCTAGTTTGTAGTCTTCTTCAACCGCATCAACAATTAAATATACTGGAGTGCTGGAGTGCTGTTGTAAAAATTCTGCAAAAGCAAGGTGACCAGCCTCATTATTGTAAAATATTTGGCTGCCTTGCAACTGGCCCGCACGCCAAAGCCCCGCTATTAAATAGTTGGTAGTTGCACAGAGAACAATTTTATATTGTTTGCTTTTAAACATTTATATTTTCAGCTTACTAAATGAATCATAAACTGGCCCTAGCACTGAGAACATAATGAAACCTAAGATAAGTCCTAGTATCACAGTTAATGCAGGTTCTATCATTTTTAGCATTTTTTCTAGCGAGTCTTTCACATCTCGATCGTAAAAGTAGCTGATATTGAGTAGCGATTTATCAAGCGCACCTGTGTTTTCACCCACTTTTATCATACGTACAACCAGTGGCGGAAATAAACCTGCATTACGAAAACTCTCACTCATCGAATCGCCCGCATTAATTTGCGTTTGCACACGCGTTAAAGCATCTGCCACCACGCGGTTACCAACAATTTTCTCGCTAATTTTGATGGCATCTAAAATGGGAATGCCCGTTTGGTACATTAATGCAAAGTAACGGGCAAATCTTGCCATGATGATTTTATGCAAAATTGGCCCTGTTACAGGCATACTCAACTTAAACAGATCAAACCGATAACGTGCTGATGGGTCACTTTTAATCAGCGCAAATAATCCAAAAATGATTAAAATTGGCAGGCCTAAAATTAACCACCAATAATTCACAATAGCATTAGATACCGCGATTAAAATTTTAGTATTTAAGGGCAACTCTTGCCCCATATTTTTTAAAAATCCTACCATTTGTGGCACTAAATAGGTCATTAAAAACCCAACTGCCGCAAACACCACCACCGCCACGAAAGCGGGATAAGTCAGCAACTTTTTGGTTTGTGACATTAATTCATCTTGCCAGCGTATGGTTTCAAATAAATTGTTAAATACTGCTGGCAACTGTCCTGTTTTTTCGCCTGCTTCTATTAAGCTAATAAACACTTCATTAAATACATTGGGGTGCTCTGCCAATGCTTGAGACAGCATTTTTCCACCTTCAACCTCAGCACTAATAGCACCCAACACTTTTTGAAAATAAGGATTTGTGTTGTTTTCTCGCATGTCTTGTAAGCAGTCAAGCAAGGGTACGCCTGCGCTCGAGAGCTGTTCCATTTGAAAGCAAAACATCACCAAATCTTGATTGCTCACCTTATTTGCATTCATCAAGTATGTTGATTTTTTCGCATGGCGAAAGGTAATTAAATCTAAGCCCATGCGCGATAAACGAATTTCTAAATCCACCTCATTTAGCGCGTCTATCTGCCCTAACGCGGGGCGCCCTAATTGGTCAACCGCTTTGTAATTATAGACAGCCATCGTTATGGTTTTTTAACGCTCACCTTGCCAGCTGTTTCAGTCAGGCGACTTGTTAAGTCTATAACACGCATCACCTCTGTTAAGCTGGTATAGCCTTCTAAAATACGGCGTACTCCGTCTTGTGCTAACGTAACAAACCCTTTGTCTTTAGCAAGCCTTTGCAAATCATCTAAGTGCGCGCGACGAGAAACTAAAGAATCAAAATCACTATCAATGCGCAATAATTCTAATATGGCCATACGGCCGCGATAGCCATTTTGATGACACTTTTTGCAACCTTTTGGCTTGTATATTTGCGGTTTTTCACTTGGTTTTAAATGCAGAATTTTACGTTCTAATTCATCAGGCGTATGCGCTTCTTTGCAATGTGGGCAGAGCACGCGCACCAAGCGCTGTGCAACAACACCAATAATATTGCCCGCCATAATATCTGGCAAAATTCCAATATCAGTTAATCGCGGAAAAGCCCCTAATGCTGAATTAGTGTGCAAAGTACTAAACACTTGATGACCAGTCATGGCTGCGCGAAATGCCATGGTTGCGGTGTCGTTATCGCGAATTTCACCAACCAAAATGATGTCTGGGTCTTGCCGCATAATAGAACGTATGCCGTTTGCAAAATCCACTTTATTAACTTCTGCCACCGAGGTTTGCCGCATCATGGTCACAGGATACTCAACGGGATCTTCTAAGGTCATGATGTTAACCGCTTCAGTATTTAGATGCGATAACAATGAGTATAAGGTAGTTGTTTTACCGCTACCCGTTGGCCCTGTAACGATCAAAATACCTTCTGGGCGCGTTAGCATCAACCGCATCTCATCTAAAGTTTGAGCACGTAATCCCATGCGCTCTAATGGGATGATAGACTTTTCACGATCGAGCACGCGCAATACAATATTTTCGCCATGTATTGTTGGGTGGGTTGACACCCTGAAATCAATGGGGCGTCCGCATAAATTCATATTTAAGCGTCCATCTTGTGGCGCACGCGTTTCAGAAATGTCTAAACCACTGACCACTTTAAGCCGCACAGCTAATGCGCTCCAATAGCTTTTATGTAAACTTCGGATTTGTTGCAATACACCGTCAATTCTGTAACGAATACGTAAAAATGCATATTCTGGCTCAAAGTGAATATCAGATGCGCCACGTTTAACGGCATCCATTAACAAAGCACCGACTAAGCGTACGACAGGCTGGGTATATTCATCGCCACCCGCCGTTAAACTTTGGTAATCAATTTCACCTGTTTCAATTTCACGCAAAATGCCATCTACCGACAATTCATAACCGTAAAATTGATCAATATACTCTTCAAGCTGTGCCTCTGCCGCCAGCACAGGTTTGAGTTGAATTTTCCCACCTAGCATGGCACGCAGCTGATCTAAAGCGATAACATTAAACAAATCCGCCATGGCCACCACTAAGGTTTGGCTTACTTCTTCAAAGGCTACAGGCAATAGTTGATAACGGCGACAAAAGTCTTGTGGCACCATTTGCAACGCATCAGAATCTGCCACGACAACTGATAAATCTATACTTTCTTGACCAATGGTGTGGGCAACAGTATCGCGCACCATCGCCTCTGAAACAAAGCCCAAGCGAACCAATTGTCGCCCTAGCGGCAAGTTATTTTGCTCTTGCTCAATCATGGCAATACGAAGCTGATCTTGCGTTATCAGCCCTTGCTGTACCATTAGCTCGCCTAAGCGAAGTATGCGTCTTTGTTCTGCCATTATTTAATTTATTTCAAATTGATAAGATTACTGGAGCGCTTGAATTCTTGCTTCTACGATAAATCGGTCAGGGCTGGTTCCATCCGATTGATTGAGTAACGCTAAAGCACGTTTATATTGTGCTATTGCAAGCCTAGGCTTACCCAGCTGCTCTAAACTAACCGCCAAATTAAATACATAATCTGCATTGCTCGGTGCAAAACGGCTTGCATCAAAATAAGCGGTTTGCGCTGATGCCCATTGATTTTGCTCAGCATAAATGTTGCCTAAAGCGGCATGCAAATACGCCGCTTCTGGCTGCTGAGCTAGCATACTTTTAATGCTACTTTCACCCCCAGACACCTCGGCATTGGCTTTTGAGCTCACTATTGCGGATTGAGCAATGCTATTTTGCGGCTCTACTTCCAATACTTTTTGATACCAACCCGCAGCGTCTGCATCGCGTCCTTGACGTTGGGCAATGGCGGCCATACCTAGTAGGGCATCTACATTACGCACATCATGTTGCAACACCTGCCGATATTGCCGTTGCGCGTTAGCATCATCGCCACGGTTATAGGCTTGATACGCCGCCAATAAGGTTGGGTCAACGCCTGTGGCTGTTGGTTTGCTTATAAATTTTAAGCGGCTTTGCTTTGCCGTATTTGGCGTACGTTTAGTATAAGTGCTGTCACTTTGTAGCTCTTCATTGTCAGTTAGGGTGCTAGCAATACTATTTTTTGCTTGGTTCAGTGGTTTTTCTACTGAGGCTTGATTTTTTTCGGCAAAAGCCGCTGGGAGTTGCGTAGCCTGCGGTAATTGTTCAGCACTTTCTGCCATGACTTGATCTTGAATATGACTTACTTGAACTTCACTCACGGGTAAAGTTACATTTTCTGACACTGTAGCAGGCGGCAGTACTGGCGCAACAGGCGGCGAAACTGCTACGATGGTTGGGGCTGGCTTGGTAAAATAGTTGTAGACCTGCAAGCCTAACCAAACCAGCAAAGCGCCACCAACTCCCAATAACAATAAAGTACCCATTGAGCTTGGCGCTTTTGCTGAGCGATTTGCCACAAACACTTTAGCTGCAATTTTTTGGTTGTTATCTACAGTTTGAGCAAGGTTAGATTGCGCTTTAGGGGCTGCCATGGCGTTATCGGAGAGCTTATTGGTTGGCCTTGGTTCTAATTTCGCTTCTAATTTTACTTCAGAAGCCGCAGTAGGCTGTGTTTTGCTAAGCCCTATTTGCGCGCTTGCTGGGCTTGAGGTTTTTTCAGACACACTTTTTTCAGTCGGTAACTCACTTTTATTGACTACTCTGGTTGAAATGGCCCCTAAACCAGCCTCTTCTTCAAGCAATAATTGAGCCTCTGACTTATGCGTTTGTTCTACTTTGGTAAAGTCGGCGGCTATATCAGCTGGTACACTTTCTTTAGGCGCAAGCGATAAAGGCAGGCCAGTTTCGTCAGCTTGGTTTTTATTACGCTCTGCTTGCTTTTCTTTTTCTGCATTCGCTAGAGCTTTAATGAGTAAACTCATTGTGCAAACTACCTTTCGCCTTCAGCGTCAAATTCTTTCGCTCTTTCTAAAGCTTGAGTCGGTAAATATTTTTTATATTTAGTTAACTCATCACTTTCTAAACTTGCATTTGGTACAACCGTTGGGCGTAAAAAAATCACTAGTTCAGTTTTTTTATTGGCATTATTTTTGCCTTGAAATAACTTGCCTATCAAGGGCACTTTACTCAACCCTGGAACTGCGTCGGTGTTATTAGATATTTCATCCTGCATCAACCCACCCAGCACAGCAATATTTCCACTATTAATTTGCAGCAAAGACTCCATTTCACGTGTTCGTATTTCCGGTATCCCTGCATTGGTGGGGATTTGCGGGTTAGGATCTTGAACGTATCTAATTAAACTAGTCACTGTTGGCCTTACATTGATATTAACGCTACCCGTATCATTAATCTGTGGCGTAACACTCATTACCACCCCTACTGGCACAGTATTTGGGGTTGTCGTAATGGATTGAAGATTTGTGCCAGCTACGCCACTTGCAGACTGTGAAATTTGTGATTGAACAGTAAAGTAAATTAAGTTATCAACCACCTTAAGTACTGCAGTTTGATTATTTAAAACCATCAGTTTAGGGCTAGACAACACCTTGGTGTTGCCAAACTGCTCTAATAGCTGAACTGAGCCTGAAATACCGCTAGCGCTATTCACATAGCCTGCTACAATACCTGCACTATCTGATGCACGGCTAATATTATTAGCGGTTACACTACCCGCAATCTGCGGCCCTAACACTTGTGAAAACACAAAGCCTGTACTACCTAACTTTCCTAATCTGCTCCAATCAATACCTGCCTTATAGCCATCGTTTAAAGTCACCTCAACAATGGTCGCCTCTATCAGCACTTGCTTTCTAGCACTCCCCATGACTTTATCAATAAATTCTTGAATTTTTTCATGCTGTTTATTGGTGGCGCGCACATTGATAACGCCCGCCTCGCGGTTGACAATAACTGTAGCCGCTAAAAGTGTTTTAAACTCACTCGCATCATCCTCCTGCTCACGCTTTGTATCTGCTATATTGGCAGCTTCTGTTTCTGTATTCTTACTTGATTGCCCAGCCTTTGTTTTCTGATTTGTCTTTTGCAAACTTGCTTTACGCGTAAACTGAATCTCTTTATCAGTTTCAGCCAAAATATCTCTTAAGTTCTTTTCTAAAGTTTCCCAAAAATGGTTTTTAGATTCGCTCGTCACCGAGGTACGTGAACTATTATTGGCACCGTTACCTGCACTATTACTCACCGTACCATTTGCGCCTGAACTTTGCGAAGCGCTAGAAATCTGCCCATCCGCGCCAATAAAGCTATTGGTATCACGCGACATATTGACGTAATCTACTTTGTAACTACGCAAAAAAGGTTGGTCTGGTGTTATTGTCAAAACATTATTTTGAATTTTATAGGTTAAATCTACCTGTTTAGAAATGCGCTCTAATATAGCTGGTAAGGTTTGGTCAACTGCGTTTAACGTAACATTGCCTTTAATTGCGGGATGAATATCCACATTAAATTTACTATCCCGCGCAATAGCAAAAAGCACCTCTTTAACGGGTGTGTCATAAACCACTATGCTATAGACAGGTTCTTTTACTTTTGCCCTTGGCGGAGGTAAATAAACATGTTTGGTTATAGGCTTGGGGATATTGCCTCGCACCGTTGCACTTGTATTTGATTTTGCATTGGCTTGTGTTACCTGTTGTGTGGGATCGATATGGCCTATAGATGGCTGAATTGCAGATTGATGCGCACACGAAACCATGCTCAGCGCGGTGGCTATAGCCAAGAGCGATAATATTCGTTTGTTATTGACCAAAGGTTACCCCTAATTGATTGCTATAAACTGCAATGTAGGGTATTTTTGCATAATATCTTAAAATTGCAAGTAGTATTAATAAAAATACTAAAGCAAAACAATAATTTACAGGGGGTTTTTACTGTTTTTGTTCAAGCTCGTTGTTTATTCCCAACAACGTGCGCAATTGTGGATGTTTATTTTTTAATAGTGTTGGTAAAGCCTGCATAGCGGCCATCGCCTCATCTCGATGTGCATATTCGCCATACAAAAAAACGATCTGCGTGATGTTATTTTGTTTTCTACGGTATAAGTAAAGTTTATTAATGTCTAATTGACGACTTAAACCATTGATCTCTCTATTAATATTAGGCGTTTCTACAGACGTCATGATTTGCAAAGTAATTGTATTTGGTGCGCTTGTACGCAACCACTCTTGCGTTACATTGAGCCGCTTCTCAAGCAACAACTGAGTGGCATCTTTTCCATCAGCAAGTGCTATTGCGCTTTGTTGTTGAGCTACTGCTTGATTTTGCAACACGTTAGCTTCTGCAATTTGTTGATTAACTGTTGATACTTGATGATTGAGAGTCCACCAGTAAGCCAATGAAGCCATGAGTAAAATCACCCCAAGCAAACTCAATAATGCACTTTTTGAAGAAAAAATTTGCTTTAATCTATTTGGCTTGCCAAACTCGCTATCTTGAACTGCCGCTTTTACATGCTTTACCGTCACTTGATGTACATTATCAGCATAGGCCGCCAGCAAGCTTTTTTCAGCTAAAATATTGACTCTTCTAACCAAACCCTGTGCTGTATTTGAAATTTTTTTGACAGCACCTTCTGTAAACAAATGCGGACCAAAATAGCCCGCTGCACGCAAGCGAAAGATTAAGTACTCACTTACATCCTTAGTTTGTAGCGGCCCCAAATTAAAGCTATGAGTAATGCGCTCACGTAGCTGGCGAATGTGCGGCTGATTGAGATTTTCATCTAACTCTGGCTGACCAAACAGGACGATTTGTAGCAATTTATCTTGCTTGGTTTCTAAATTTGAAAGTAGGCGAATTTCTTCAAGCGTTGCGATTGGCATGGCTTGCGCTTCTTCTACAAAAATAACTACTTGCTTGCCCTCAGTATGCCTTTTTAGCAAATACGCTTGTAAAATTTGCATAACCTTAAGGCGATCAGTATTTTTGGGCAGCTTAAGTTGTAATTCAAATGCAATCGCGTGCAATACGTCTTCTGGTGCCACACTTGGCATGGCGAGGTAAATGCTCTCTACTTTTTCAGGCAACACCGTTTGCAGCATTCGACATAACATCGTTTTACCACTGCCAACCTCACCAACAACTTTGATAATACCTTCACCATTAACAATGGCATAGACCAAAGCATCTAATACCGCGCCGCGATTTCCGCCAGGGTAAAAAAAGTCCGTATTGGGCGTAATTTTAAAAGGTGGCTCTTTTAGACCAAAATGAGGGTAATACAAAGTGATTGACCTTTAATCAGGCGAGCCCATTCGGCTGTACAAGGTTGTACGATTGACATTGAGCAACTTTGCCGCTTGGCTTAAATTGCCGTGCGTCATTTGCATGGCAGCTTCAATGTAGGCTTTTTCCCAAGTTTTTAAAACAACATCTAGCGAAACATTCACTTGATTTTGCAAATGCCGTTGTGCTTGTGCTTTTAAGCCAGCTTCATCGTTAAAATTAAGCGGTTCATCCGTGCTTGCTTGTGTAGTTTGAGACAAATCAAACTCTGCAACTAACTCGTTAGCTTTAACTGTTTTGCCTGAATACTTAGCAATTAAACGAATGACGATATTTCTTAATTCTCGCACATTGCCTGGGAAAATATAATCCAACCAACGTGCTTGCGCAGCAGGCTCTAAAATAAATGGGGCTTGGCCAATTTGGTTGGCATAAAAAGCTGAGAAATGCTCGCGCAGCAACGCTTTGTCTTCTCCCAGCTCACGCAAAGGCGGCACGGCGATGGCAAAAACGCTTAAGCGATGATATAAATCTGACCTAAATCTACCCGCACGCGATTCAGCACGCAAATCACGGTTGGTAGCTGCCACAATTCTGGCTTTACTTTTACGCGTTTGCGTTTCGCCTATGCGTTGATACTCACCATTTTCGAGCACGCGTAACAACTTAGCTTGTAGCTCTAGTGGCAATTCGCCAATTTCATCTAAAAATAGCGTACCATCACTGGCATCCTCAAAATAGCCCGTGTGCGCCGAAATTGCTCCCGTAAAAGCACCTTTGGTGTGCCCAAACAAAATAGATTCGGCCAGTAAAGGTGAAATAGCCGCGCAGTTGACCGATAAATAAGGCTGTGTTTTACGCTTGCTAGAGTAGTGAAAGCTACCAGCAATAAGCTCTTTACCGCTACCAGATTCGCCCTCAATTAAAACTGGAAAAGGCGAGTCTGCAAATTGGGATATTTGCATGCGTAATGCTTGCATGGGCAAACTATTACCTAACAGGCCATCATGTTGCTGTTGCTCGGTTTTAATCTCATTCAGCTCAACATCTTGCACCTTAAGTGCATTGAGTAACATGTCTTTTAGTTTATCAACATCACATGGCTTGGCAATAAAATCTACCGCGCCTAGCGATAAAGCGCGCTTAACATTGACATCATCACTTTGGCCAGATAAAACATGAATTTTAATGGTGGGTGAGTGTGCTAAAAGTGCAGAAATAACCTTAAAACCTTCTTCTGGCGAGTGTGGGAAAGGTGGTAAACCTAAATCAACCAAGGCTAGCGCAGGTGGCGCATCTTGTTGTAGTAGCAAACTTTTTAATTGCGCATGAGACTCTGCCACACACACATCAAAATATTTGCTCAGTACAAAATGTAGCGTATCCGTAATCAAAGGATCGTCATCAATAATCATCAACACTGGACGCGTTTCAGCCATCTATAAAACCCTTATACAAAATATGAACATGCGGTAATACTATAGCTTTAAAAGCTATAAGTATCAAATACTTTGCTGATTAAACTTGAGAGTGGAGGTTAAGTTGTGTAAGGGTATGGATGGGGTGGCTGATGGGGCTCGAACCCACGACAACAGGAATCACAATCCTGGGCTCTACCAGCTGAGCTACAGCCACCATAGAGGCTTGAAATCTATAAAAACTTGGCCTGCCCGACAGGAATCGAACCTGTAACCCCCAGCTTAGAAGGCTGGTGCTCTATCCGGTTGAGCTACGGGCAGATTGGTTACATGACGAATGTTACTTTACTACTACAGAAAGACCAAAATACTGGTCGGCGTGGAGAGATTCGAACTCCCGACATCCTGCTCCCAAAGCAGGCGCGCTACCAGGCTACGCTACACGCCGAAGAGGCAGAAATATACTGGAAACTCGACGGCAGGTCAATTCTATTATGTTAAAATGTGGCACTTTTTTAATAAATACGTCTAAATTTAACATTAATCACAACATGACAGCCCAAATCATTGATGGCAAAGCGATAGCCGAAGCCCTTTTAAGCACGATCAAAACCCGTATTATTACCCGCTTGCAGGCTGGCAAGCGTGCGCCAGGCTTAGCAGTGATATTGATTGGTGCTGACCCTGCATCTGCAATTTACGTGCGCAACAAACGTATTGCTTGCGAAAAAGTTGGCATTATTTCAACCTCTTATGATATTCCCTCAAGCACGTCTGAGGCTGAGTTGTTAGCGCTCATTACCAAACTGAATCAAGACAACACGGTTGATGGCATATTGGTGCAATCGCCATTGCCTGCGCACATTAATGAGGAAAAAGTCATCGAGTGCATTAGCGTTAAAAAAGATGTTGATGGTTTTCACCCATATAACATTGGCAGGCTGGCAGTGCGTCAACCTACTTTGCGCTCTTGCACCCCTTTTGGCGTGATTAAAATGTTGCAAGCTAGCAACATTGAGCTAATGGGCTTAGATGCTGTTATTGTGGGCGTTTCTAACCATGTTGGTCGCCCTATGTTGCTAGAGTTGCTATTAGCTGGCTGTACGGTAACCAGTTGCCATCGACACACTAAAGATTTAGCAAAAAAGGTTTCTCAGGCTGATTTAGTGGTTGCGGCGGCAGGCAAACCTGGCCTTATTAAAGGTGATTGGATTAAACCTGGTGCGGTGGTGGTGGATATTGGTATTAACCGCCTAGCGGATGGCAGCCTTGCAGGGGATGTTGAGTTTAACATCGCTAAAGACCGTGCCAGCTTTATTACGCCTGTTCCTGGTGGTGTTGGCCCGATGACCGTAGCCACCTTAATGGAAAACACCTTGTTAGCCCTTGAACAAGGCGAGATTTAACGGCCTAAATCGCTGATTTTTCATATAAATACGGTTTTTTTTGTAGTTAATTTAAAAGAAACTATATTATCAAAAGCATAATAGCGTTATACTCACGCGCGAAATAATCCAAATAGCCAATGTTCAAGCATCACTTGCAAGTTTTAAGTGCATGCAAATTTAAAGTGCATTTTTTAAACGCACTATTTATGAGGTATATGATGGCAGACACCACAATTAAGCAATTTATCCCTTATCAGCCAAAGGTTGATGAGCAATACATGAGCAAACCACAGCTGAACCATTTTCGTAAGATGTTAAATAGCTGGAAAGATGAACTGAGCCAAGAGTTAGACCGCACAGTGCACACCATGCAAGATGAAGTCACCATGTTTGCAGACCCTAATGACCGCGCCAGCCAAGAATCTGACATGACCTTAGAGCTACGCAACCGCGACCGTGAGCGCAAGCTGATTAAAAAAATTGACGAAACCTTACGCAATATTGACGAAGGCGAATATGGTTACTGCGAAGGTTGTGGTATTGAAATTGGCCTAAAACGCCTAGAAGCGCGCCCAACAGCCACACTTTGTATTGATTGCAAAACCCTTGATGAGATGCGTGAAAAACAGGTAGCTAAATAACTTTTGCCACCTGTTTTCAGCGGAGACTAGGCTTACGCACTTGAAGCTGCGCTAGTACAATTAAGGTGATTGAGGGCAACAATCAATCGTCCACTATGCCGTCGAATAACATAATCCAGTGCCTTTTAACGCTTATTAATTTTCCTCGTATTGCTCTGCGTTGCAAGCTAAAAAATCCTTGCAGCACGTGTTGAAAAGTTAATCATTACACGCACTTTTTCAAGCTAAATTTCTACGAGAGAAATTTATGCCTCTGTGAGCCGCATGCAGACTGGCTTGCAGAGGTGCTCAAGTAAAGATGCTCTATAAACGGCCAAAAAAGGTTTTTTCAAGCAAATAAAAAACCCGCATTAAGCGGGTTTTTTAAACTAACAACTTAGCAATTACTCGTCTGCTTCTGCGTCTGCTTTTGGTTCTTTTGGTGGTGCATCTATCAAGGCTTTCATGCTTAAACGCACTTTGCCTTTATCGTCAATTTCAACCACTTTTACTTTAACAATGTCGCCTTCTTTTACAAAGTCACTTACCGCGTTAACGCGTTGATGTGCAATTTGCGAAATGTGTACTAAGCCATCTTTGCCTGGTAATAATGAAACCACGGCGCCGAAATCTAGCAATTTAACCACTGGGCCTTCGTAAATTTGGCCAACTTCAACTTCAGCCGTAATTTGTGCAATGCGGCGTTGCGCTTCTGCGCCTTGCTCAGAGCTGGTGCAGGCAATTTTGATGGTGCCGTCTTCTTCAATATCAATTGAAGTACCTGTTTCTTTAGTTAACGCTTGAATAACCGCGCCGCCTTTACCAATCACATCACGAATTTTATCTGGGTTGATTTTCATCACAATAATACGTGGCGCAAATGCAGACATTTCAGTGTTTACAGAACTCATGGCATTTTTCATGATGCCTAAAATGTGCGCACGGCCTTCTTTAGCCTGCGCTAAAGCCACTTGCATAATTTGTGCGGTAATACCCGTGATTTTAATATCCATTTGCAAGGCGGTAATGCCGCCTTCGGTACCCGCGACTTTAAAGTCCATATCGCCTAGATGATCTTCATCGCCTAAAATGTCGGTTAACACGGCCACGCGGTTGCCTTCTTTGATTAAACCCATGGCAATACCTGCCACGTGGGCTTTCATTGGCACGCCAGCGTCTAACAAGGCTAAGCAACCACCACAAACAGAAGCCATGGAGCTTGAGCCATTTGACTCAGTGATTTCTGAAACCACGCGCATAGTGTAATCAAAATCCGCTTTATCTGGCAATGCCGCGATTAGCGCGCGTTTTGCCAAGCGGCCATGACCAATTTCACGGCGTTTAGGTGTGCCTACGCGGCCAGTTTCACCAGTCGCATACGGAGGCATGTTGTAATGTAGCATAAAGCGGTCTTTATACTCGCCTTGCAATGCGTCTATCACTTGCTCATCGCGGCCAGTACCGAGTGTTGCAACCACCAGAGCTTGCGTTTCGCCACGTGTAAACAAGGCTGAGCCATGTGTGCGTGGCAATACACCTGTGCGAATGCTAATAGGGCGCACGGTGCGTGTATCGCGGCCATCAATACGTGGCTCGCCGTTTAAAATTTGGCTACGGACGGTTTTAGCTTCTAATTTAAAGAATTCATCTTTAATTTTGTTGGCTTCTAATGTTGAGGTGTTTTCGTTAATCAACTCTGCCATCACGCGATTTTTGATTTCATCTAACTTAGTAGAGCGCTCGCCTTTGGCTTTAATTTGAAAAGCGGCATTTACTTCTTTTTCTGCCAATTTTGCTACTTTTTCAATTAATGCTGTATCTGGCTCAGGTGCAGTCCAATCCCAAGCATCTTTACCTGCTTCAGCCGCCATTTCATTAATCATTTTAATCACGGCTTGCATTTGCTCGTGGCCATAAACCACCGCGCCTAGCATGATTTCTTCTGACAATTCTTTTGCTTCAGATTCCACCATCATCACAGCAGTTTCAGTAGCAGCCACCACTAAATCTAGCTCGGTTTCAGCCATTTGTGTTGCGGTAGGGTTTAATACGTATTCGCTATTAATGTAGCCGACACGCGCAGCGCCTAATGGGCCGTAATAGGGAATACCTGATAGCGACATGGCTGCTGATGCACCAATAATGGCAGGAATATCAGCATCAATTTCTGGGTCGGATGACATAACGGTGGCAACTACTTGCACTTCGTTATAAAACGCATCTGGGAACAATGGGCGCAGTGGGCGATCGATCAAACGGCTGGTGAGCGTTTCTTTTTCTGAAGGGCGGCCTTCACGTTTGAAAAATCCGCCTGGGATTTTACCTGCCGCATAAGTTTTTTCCATGTAATCAACGGTTAATGGAAAAAAATCTTGGCCTTCTTTAACTTCTCTTTTGCTAGTCACTGCAACTAAAACAACGGTATCGCCATAACTCACTAAGACAGCCGCATCGGCTTGACGTGAAATTTCACCTGTTTCTAATGTGAGCGTATGCGCACCATATTGAATACTTCTTTTTGTAATATTAAACATTAATTTTCCTTTTTCTATCAATAAAGCTGCCATTCACTACCCAATGACAACCTGTTTTACTGCTTTTTTTAGTGATTATTAAAATAAAAAAGCCGACGCAATCACCATGCAGTCGGCCTTTTTTGAATTACAAAAGCGTTTCTAAGCTCAAAAATACTCTTTGATTAGCTTTTATAATAATTACTTACGCAAGCCCAAACGCCCAATAAGTGTTTGATAGCGGCTTACATCTTTGCTTTTTAAATAATCTAACAAGCTACGGCGTTGACTCACCATTGCCAACAAACCACGACGTGAGTGATTATCTTTTTTGTTTGATTTGAAATGCTCTGATAAATAAGCAATACGGCTAGTTAAAAGTGCTACTTGCACCTCTGGGCTACCAGTATCACCCTTTGCTTGCTGAAAATCAGCGACGATTTTTGCACGATCTGCTGCAGTTGTTGCCATAACTTATTCCTTTTTTAGGTGTTGTGCGTCAATGTGAAAGCAGCCCAAGTATTTTACTTTAAACCACAAAAACATTCATTTGCATGAGCGGTGCATTATAGTGATAACTTAATGGTTTATCAATCACTTATTGTGTTTTTATTGCTTTTCTTGTTGCGCTATTAAACGTCATGCACAACTAAACGCTTTGGCGTAATTTTTCCATCCGCTTGCAACTCGCCTAGCCCTAAAAACAGTTGTTGCTCATCGTAGAGGCGTAATAGGCTTTGTGGTATCACCCCACTCTGCCAAATAGCTTGCCCTTGTTGTAAATAAAAAGTACTGTCTGCATCAAGCGTGATAGCGGGTAAATGTAGCACCGCGCTGTCTTCTGGTAAGAGCAAGACCATGCGCTGCTCGGCAGGCGTCGCCTCGAATTGCGCTAAAGTAACCGCTTGAGCAATGTCGTAATTAGCCGTGGCGGTGCGGCGCAAGCCAATTAAATGCGCGCCGCAACCCAGCACAGCGCCAATGTCTTCGGCGAGCGTGCGGATATACGTGCCTTTGCTACAGGTAACAGTGATTTGCGCAATATCATGCTCAAAATGGTTTAGCTCAATGGCGTGGATGGTCACTAAACGGGCTTTTCGCTCAATTTCTACCCCTGCCCTCGCATATTCATATAAGGCTTTTCCTTCAAACTTTAAGGCAGAGTACATGGGTGGGATTTGACTAATTTCACCTAAAAATTGATGGCATGCTTTGGCTAATTGCGCTGGGTTCACATTGACGGCAACAGTATTGATGACTTCGCCTTCAGCATCACCAGTGCTGGTTGTGATGCCCAGTTTTAAGCTAGCGACATAAGTTTTGTCTGCATCTGTTAAATAGTGGGCAAACTTAGTGGCTTCACCAAAACATAATGGCAATAAGCCTGTGGCTAGTGGGTCTAGCGTGCCTGTGTGGCCTGCTTTGGCGGCTTGTATTAGCCATTTCACTTTTTGCAAGGCTTGATTAGATGAAAAACCTATTGGTTTATCGAGTAAAAGTACGCCGTTTATATTTTTTTTAGGTCTTTTATATTGCACAATAAGTTTGAAAGTTTGGAAATCTGAAAAGTTTGGAAATTTGAAATTTTGGTTAATTGATCAGCTTTTTTATCAGGCTAAAAACCTACGAGAGAAATTTGATGCCCTACAAGCCGCATGCAGACTGGCTTGCGGGGTAGGTCTATCAAAGATGTCTAAAATAGCCTAAAAAATTGATTTTTACTCAGCTATTTTTGGACTTGATGCTAAGGCTTCATCAATCAATTTGTCCATTTTCAAGCCGTTATCAATTGAAATATCGTAAACGAAGTGCAACTGTGGTACAGTGCGCAACAACATACGTTTACCTAGCTGTGTGCGTAAAAAACCTGCTGATTTTTCTAAGCCTTGCTGCGTGCTGTCACTTTGCTTGGTCGCAGAGTAAAATATTTTGGCGTGCGCCATGTCGCCAGTCACTTCTACTGAGGTAATTGTCACCATGCCTATACGCGGGTCTTTGACTTCAAACATGAGCAAATCAGCGATTTCACGCTGAATTTGCTCTGCTACGCGGTCACTACGGGTGAATTCTTTTGCCATTCTTATCCTATAAAATGCAAAGTTTTAAGCTAGGCTTGGCGTAAAACAAAAAATGGAATGTGGCATACATGTTGTATGTAAGTGAACATTTTTTGCTTTACAACAAGGCATAGCGATGAAGCTTGCATTTATAAAGTACGTGCAACTTCTACAATCTCATACACTTCTAAAATATCGCCCACTTCAATGTCGTTATAGCCTTTGAGTGATAAACCACATTCAAAGTTATTTTTAACTTCTTTAACGTCATCTTTAAAGCGTTTGAGTGAATCTAACTCGCCAGTATGAACAATGACATTACTACGCAATACACGAACTCTTGAAGTGCGCTTAATCATACCATCTTGCACGTAACAGCCCGCAATTGCCCCCACTTTAGAAATGCGGAACACTTCACGGATTTCAACGGTACCAATCATTTGCTCTTTTTGCTCTGGCGCTAACATGCCACCCAAGGCTGCTTTAATTTCATCCACTGCTTCGTAGATAATATTGTAATAGCGCACATCAACACCGAGTGACTCAATGAGCTTACGCGCGCCTGAATCTGCTCGCACGTTAAAGCCAATCAACACGCCTTTAGAGGCTGCGGCTAAGTTCACGTCTGACTCGCTAATTGCACCCACGCCCGTGTGAATAATATTTACTTTAACTTCAGCAGTCGATAGTTTTTGCAAACTTGTGGCTAAGGCTTCGTATGAACCCTGTACATCAGATTTAATAATCAAGCCCAAGGTTTGTTGTGTCGCGCCTTCGCCCATTTGGTCAAACATATTTTCAAGTTTAGCCGCCTGCTGTTTTGCCAGCTTCACATCGCGGAACTTACCTTGACGGAAATTGGCAATTTCACGCGCTTTACGCTCGTCATTGAGCACAATCACTTCTTCACCTGCGCTAGGCACATCAGCTAAACCCTGAATTTCCACTGGAATCGATGGTCCTGCTTCTTGAATTTCATTGCCAGATTCATCCATCATGGCACGTACTTTACCAAACGTGTTACCCGCTAATAACATATCGCCACGTTTAAGCGTGCCTGAAGTCACCAAAATTGTTGCCACAGAACCACGGCCTTTATCTAAACGGCCTTCAATCACTAGGCCTTTAGCTGGCGTATTTTTAGGCGCTTTTAGCTCTAAAATCTCAGCTTGAAGCAGCACGGCTTCTAACAACTCATCGATACCTTGCCCTGTTTTTGCCGACACCTCACGGAACATAGAATCGCCGCCAAACTCTTCTGGCACCACTTCATGGCTGACCAATTCCATTTTTACACGCTCAGGCTCAGCACCTGGTTTATCAATTTTATTAATCGCCACAACCAAAGGTACATTCGCTGCTTTGGCATGGTGAATGGCCTCTATTGTTTGCGGCATCACGCCGTCATCCGCAGAAACCACCAAAATCACCACATCCGTTGCCTTAGCACCGCGCGCGCGCATTGCCGTAAAAGCCTCATGGCCAGGGGTATCCAAGAATGTCACCATACCGCGCGGTGTTTCTACATGATACGCACCAATATGTTGTGTAATGCCACCTGCCTCACCTGAGGCCACACGGCTACGGCGAATGTAATCCAGTAAAGAGGTTTTACCATGGTCAACGTGACCCATCACCGTGACCACGGGTGGGCGTGGTTCAAAAATAGCCTCAGCATGCTCAGCTTCTTCCAAGAAAGTTTCTGGGTCGTTTGGGGCTGCCGCTGCCGCTTTATGACCCATTTCTTCAACCAAAATGATGGCGGTTTCTTGGTCAAGCACTTGGTTAATCGTCACCATCATGCCCATTTTCATGAGCGCTTTAATCACTTCAGCAGACTTTACCGACATTTTATGTGCTAATTCAGCAACAGTAATGGTTTCTGGCACTAACACTTCATAGACTATTGATTCTGTAGGCGCATTAAATGCGTGCTCTGAATCATCATCATTGTGCCTATGTTTACCTTTAGGCACACGCCAGCCTGCTTTTCCAACCGCTACCTCGCCGCGCGTTTTAATACCGCGTTTTTTATTTTCTGCGTCATTCCAGTCTTGATTAGTGCCTTTACCTTTTTTACCTTCTTTAACCGCTGGTTTCGCAGCGCCTTCTTTGGCAACAGGCTTATGCAAAGTACCCACTGAAAGTTTAGCGGCCTTTGCTTTAGCGGCTTCCGCTTCAGCCAACTTCTTTGCTTCTTCATCTTGGCGTCGCTGGGCTAACTCTAGTTTTTTTCGCTTATCATCAGCTTGCATGGCAGCCAAAGTGGAATGCCGTTTCGCCTCATGCTCTCGCAAAGCAATCTCATCTGCGCCTAACAGATCTTTACGGCTAATTGTTTTAACGACAGGTGCAAGCTCTTCAGCCTTTGACTCTTCAATGGCCACCACTTCTGGTTGAGCTTCAACAGTTTCTGCGACTTTCACTTCTTCTACAACTGGCACCTGAACTTCTTCTACCAGCAACTCTTCAACAGGCACCTCTTCTACAGGCAGCGTCTCTAATTGAATTAATATCTCTTCATTTTCCGCTTCTGAAGTTGTTTCATTTTCGACAAGCACATCGCGTTGATCAAATGTACGCTTTTTACGGACCTCTACCTGTATCGTCCGCGCCTTACCAGTATTATCCGTTTTTTTAATTTCCGAACTAGATTTACGTGTTAAGGTAATTTTACTTTTAGACGCCAAGGTACCATGCTCTTTACGCAAATGCTCAAGCAACGCAGTTTTGTCATTCTCATCTAATGTATCACTTGCTGTGCTTTTATACACGCCCGCACTTTTTAATTGCTCTAATAGCAAGGCAGTTGGCAACTTAAGTTCGCCAGCAAATTGTTCTACGGTGGTTTGTGCCATCTTGTAACTCCAGTATTCTTGCTAGACCCAGTTCTACTTTAAGTCTGGTCGCCTAGCTTCACAGCTTGTATTGCGCTAAATGTTAAATCAATCTTTTATTTAAACCAAGGTGCGCGCGCAGTCATAATAAATGTTTTAGCGCGCTCTTCATCTATTTGCGTCATCTCAACCAACTCATCTACGGCCAGCTCAGCTAAGTCGTCCATTGTAGAAACCCCTTTAGAGGCTAACAAATGCGCAGTTTTGTCATCCATTCCCTCCATTGTTAGCAAGTCTTCGGATGCTTCTTCGACTTTTTCTTCTTTAGCAATCGCTTCGGTCAATAAAGCAGCACGTGCCCGTTTACGTAATTCTTCTACGGTATTCTCGTCAAATGCGTCAATTTCATTCATTTCAGCTAAAGGGACATAAGCAATTTCTTCTAAAGTGCTAAAGCCTTCTTGTACCAGAATTTCTGCCACTTCTTCATCAACATCCAGTTTTTCCATAAATAACTGGCTAACACCAGCAAACTCATCCTGGTTTTTCTGTTCTGCTTGCTCAACCGTTAAAATGTTCAATGTCCAACCTGTTAATTCAGAGGCTAGACGGACGTTTTGACCACTACGCCCAATGGCCAAAGCCAACTGATCTTCATCGACGACCACATCCATACTATGCGCATCTTCGTCTAACATAATAGATGAAACTTCTGCAGGTGACATAGCGTTAATAACAAACTGCGCTGGCTCCATACTCCATAATACAATGTCCACACGTTCACCAGCCAGCTCACCAGTAACGGCTTGAACTCTAGAGCCACGCATACCAACGCACGTGCCGACTGGGTCTATACGCTGATCGTTAGTTTTAACAGCAATTTTTGATCGCAAACCAGGATCCCTAGCAGCCGCACGTATTTCAAGCAAACCTTCTTCCATTTCTGGCACCTCTAGTTCAAATAGACGAACCAAGAAGTCTGGTGTAATTCTTGATAGAATTAATTGTGGCCCGCGGCCCCCTCTTTCAATACGTGAAAGATATGCTCTAACACGATCACCTACGCGTAAATTTTCTTTTGGGATCATTTGCTCGCGCGGCAACAATGCTTCAATGCGACCAACTTCAATAATAGCATTGCCTTTTTCCATACGCTTAATTACACCAGTAACCAATTTTTCATCACGCGCTAAAAAGTCTTCTAAAATTTGCTCTCGCTCTGCTTCTCGCACTTTTTGTAAAATGACTTGTTTAGCCGCCTGTGCACCAATTCGTCCAAACTCAATACTTTCTAATGGCTCTTCGTAATAGTCGCCAATTTGGCGGCCATTAGCGTGTTCACTTTCTTCATCAAATTGGTACGTTGAGCTTTCTAGTAAATCATAGTCAACATATTGCCAACGCCGGAATGTTTCATAATCACCAGTTTCTCGATCAATAGAAACACGTACATCCGCATCGTCATGATGTTTTTTCTTAGTGGCTGAAGCCAAAGCCAATTCTAACGCTGTAAAAATAACATCTTTACTCACGTTTTTTTCATGCGCGAGCGCATCAACCAATAATAAAATTTCACGACTCATTACATTCTCCGACTTAAGTTTAATCTTTAAAAATATTTACCATTTAATTAAAACACTGGGCTTAGCCGTGCTTTATCAATATTATTTAACGCCATTTTATAGATCAGCCCTTCAAATTCAATGAGCACATGCTCGTTTTCCACTCCTTTTAGCGTACCTAAAAAGTTTTTACGCGGTAGCGTAGTAGCGGTAGCATTGGCACTCAAATCTTGAATGCCTACGCGCAACTTAATGCTAGCGCGTTCACCTGCAAAACGAACAAAATCTTTTTCTTTTTTGAGAACGCGATCTAAACCAGCAGATGAAATTTCCAACCTATCGTATTCCACATCATGCTCTACTGTAAGCACATTTCCCAGCTGATTACTTACCTGCACACAGTCTTCTATAGTGACACTATCTTTTATATTTTTAGGATCGAGTTTATCAATAAAAACGCGCAACAATTTACCACGGTTAGACATTTCAAAGTCCACCAAATCAAAGCCCAACTGAGTCACCGTTTTCTCAACCAACCCATACAAATCTAGCATTTCTCAACCCCTTGCATTACTCAACCCTAAACCCTAAACAGCATTTCTCATTGCGTAACTTACAAAAACAAAAAATGGGCATATAGCCCATCTTTTTCTTGCGACATTATAACAAATTATTACAGCAATTGAAATGACTTATCGTGCTACTACGCTAGTGAGTAGCACAAATCGTCACTTCCTCACGCTATACCCTACAACGCTACGATCTAATCTTGCGCTAACCTATTCACTGATATCCACGCATTATATCCAGTTAGTTTTCACACACTTTTAAAAAGCAAAAACCCCAACATTTCTGCTGGGGTTTTTGTTGTATCAATAGCTTGGCAGTGACCTACTTTCGCATGCAAGGAGCATACTATCATTGGCGCTGGTTCGTTTCACGGCCCTGTTCGAGATGGGAAGGGGTGGGTCCAAACCGCTATGGCCGCCAAGCATAACTGG
>JBATAW010000067.1:0-52983 GCA_049662045.1 Methylophilaceae bacterium
TACTCTTTGGTTATACCAATCTACCGCCTCCAACTCCTCCATAAGCGAGGTAATTGCCCGGTGCATATCTCTTGTTTTATCAGATAACTCGTTTATTGGTTCGTGATAACCTTCATTTGACATATATAGCTCCTTATAAATTGGTGTTGTTTGAAAATCCTAACGTAAAGTAAACGGGCTGCGCTAATACAAGGCTACGCTTGAGTGCAAGATTAGGTGTTTTAAAACCTGACAACATGACCTTCCAAATATTTCAAACGTTGATCTAATGCCATATTTTTTAGGGCTGCGCTTGCTTCAACTAAAAGACCAGCAATTATTATAAGCATCTCATTGCTGTTTTTTTCTGTCAGCTCAAAAAAACTCGTCTCTGATTTAACAATACTCCCAATGCGACCGTGTGCATGCGTGTTAGGAAAATCTCGATCTAGCTCACTGCGTGGTAGATCGCTAAACTGAATACCAATATTGATATAAAACAGCCAAGACTTACCTGAGCTATTCCATGCACTTCCTTGAAGCTGAACCCGCTCAATATAATCGGGTAATTCGCGAGAAAAAGTATGACGAATTTTTTTATAACCAAGGCTTTTAAGGTGAGCCTTGTGTAAGTCTGAAAAAAATGGTTCAACAAAGGGTTCAGCCATTTATATGCCTAATCTAAAGTTAAGGGGGACGCGCATTAGTACGTTCCGATTAATGGGTGGGTTGGGGGCACAACTTGTTGCACGCTAGTGCTTACTGAGTTTGCCTAGCTCACTTTCCAGCAGGCTCACCATCTTATGAGCAGCACCACTTACCGCTTGATCAATGCTGTGCGCTAAGTCGCTTACTGACACTGGTTCTCGCCCTGCAGGCCGTGCCTCAAGCAAGCATCGCTTGTCAATGACGCCTGACTTCGAGGCGCTGTTCTCGTCACTAAGATGCACTTCAAGTCTAGTAATTTGACCAGCGAAGCGCGCTAGAGCACGATCAAGCGTTTCCTTGACGCCTTGAGCCAAGGCTTCGTGTCCAGTGATATTTTTGTCAGTATTTATTTGGATATGCATGTTAGTTGTCTCCTGTGATGCCATTGTTTTTGATACCATTGTTAAATACGATATAAATCTAGTGAATTCCTTACTTTTTCGGTGCCTTCGCAAAGCGCAAATAAGGCAATTTAATATTGATCTCGCCGAACTTCTCCTTTGCCTGCTCGTTGTTCAGGCTCAGCCCCACAATCACGTCCTGCCCAGGCACCCAGTTAGCAGGGGTTGCAATTGGTGCTCCGTCAGTGATTTGGATAGCATCTAGTGCACGCAAAATCTCTGCGAAGTTTCGACCCACAGACATAGGATAAGACATGGTAAGGCGGACTTTTTTGTCTGGACCAATAATGAAAACGGTTCGTACTGTTGCGCTGTCGGCAGGCGTACGGCCGTCGGCCAGATAGGCATCGGCTGGTAGCATTTCGTACATTTTGGAGACGAGCAGTGAAGTGTCGTCGATAATCGGAAAGTCGGCAGGAGCGCCAGCAAAGGCTTCAATATCACGCTTCCATTTTTTATGCTCTTCAACGTTATCCACAGATACACCCATCACCTTTGTGTTGCGCTTGGAAAATTCAGGTACAAGCTGAGCAACAGCCCCGAACTCAGTCGTACACACTGGCGTAAAATCTTTCGGATGCGAAAATAGAATAGCATAACTGTCGCCAATCCAGTCGTGGAGAGTAAGCTTACCTGCAGTGGAGTCCACCGTAAAATTTGGCGCAATATCATTGATTCGAATAGTCATGAAATTAATCCTCAGTTGTTGTTCAGTTAAGTTATACGGGTATAAATTATATAAACAAAGCACCTCTTAACGCTATAAGGTATAGACATTACCTTAATAAGTCTAGCGTAAAATAGACAACAAAAACGTCTCAAAGTTCTTAGTAAGGCAGGTGGTCTTCACTGTTTAAAAAAACATAAATTCATCATAATATCAATTGCTTATTGTTTTTTATCACACCTAGTATTTGTCACAATAAGTATTTACCACACCTAGCTTTTATTATAACTAGGTAGTCTAGGTTAAATATAACAAGCACACCTCGAAAAAATCATCCATTTGTACGCGTTTTAAGTGCTCTCGCATAAAAGTAATGATGACACATTACGCAAAATAAAGGGCTGCAATAAAGGCTATAATGTACCGAGCAAAAAATGATGCTCTGAGAGGCGCATAGAATAAGGCTTGTCTAATCAGACTTAGTGCTTTAGCACTTAGTGAGAATGGGGATGCCATAAACTGGTACAGCGCAGATTAAGTAAAGATGTGCCTATTTTGATGTTCATGCGGCACTGCTGGTTCGGCATCAGTAGCCAGAAAACTCCTCTGTACGGATGTTGTCATCGTTGACGCCCGCTTTACTAAGTGTTTCGCGCATCGCTTTTACCATCGCTCGAGGACCAGCGACATAATAAATAGGGAGCGTCAGGTCGCCGATGGATTTCTGGAGCATGGCTTGGGTAATGTATCCAGTCTCTCCATGCCATGCTTGATTTGACTTTTCCATCTGTGTCATCGTGCCAATAAAGGTGTAATTCGGATTTTTCTGCTGGGCTTCCATCAACTCGTCCAAGAACGCCGCGTCCTCAGGGCTGTTATTTGAATCGAACACGAAAATTTTGTGGAGGAGCTTGTCGTGAGCGGCTTGAAGAATAATGCCTCTGACTGGCGTAACGCCGATGCCGCCCGTGAGGAAAACGGCAGGAACACTCGCATTGGTGTGAAGCGTAAACGAGCCGTAAGGAGCGTCTAATGTAATCTCCGTGCCAGGCTCCATGGCTTTTAACACACGCTTGAATGCGGTATCGCGCATTCGGGTTGCAAACATAAGAAAGTCTTCATGAGGCGCACTTGCTAGAGAAAATCCTCTTACGTTGCCCCCAGCGTCAGTTTCAGCAGGGTTAATCAGGGTGAGGTCACCGAATTGACCTGCTTTGTAAACAAAGTCATTCGGCTTTTTAAAATAGAACGCCATTGTTCCAGCGGCGATTTCCTGTTTTTTCTCTAATTTTATTTTGTAGATTGGCATGATGCAGTTCTCCTTATTTTCGTAGCGATTATGATGCGCGCAGCGATTAAACGTTAGAGTTAAGAGGCTGGCCGTAAACCAGTCTCACTTGAACGACGGGCTAGAGTAACGCCACTAAGCAGCATACACCAACCTTTCCAATAAAAAGCGGTGAAAAGACCACCGTGCTAGAATCAGCCATGAACTTTTCGACTTACGCCGTACTGAACTAAACATTCAAATGACAGCAATAAAGCAAAGCATGGCGTAAACAAATTGTGACTTAAAATCACAAATCAAACAAGCAATGAAAGCCTAATAGCGCAACAATAAAACCCACAGAGAATTTATACTAATCTATTACGTTTGGGTAAAGAGGCTGGCTGTAGGCCAGTCTAGCTTGAATAAATTATTAAGCATCACTGTCAAGAGCTTGTTTGAGTACCAGCGCTTGGTTGTGTAACTCGTCTTTAGCAGCGTAAACCAAGGTTATATTTCCTTGACGAGATAGCGCTCTGATTTCTGACAAGGCTGGATTGCCCACGAGCTCCGCACGATAACGCTTTTGAAACTCCGACCACTTTTCAGGATCGTGTCCAAACCACTTCCGTAGCTCCGTGGATGGTGCCAAATCCTTAGCCCAAAGATTGATGTTAGCCTTAGATTTTGTTACACCGCGTGGCCAGAGTCGATCCACAAGGACTCTCACTCCATCCGTCTCTGCCGTCGTTTCGTAGGCTCGCTTTAGGGAGATGCTCATGATTTATCCTTGTTAGGTCTAACGCTAAGGTTCACCATAAAAAACGCCGTAGTACAGCACAGCGTAACGTTGGCGGGTTTTTCTAGCGCAACGCATTTATTAGACATTTGGATTAAATGCAGGCAAGCCATCAATGCTTTGCTGGTTTCTATTGAGTCGATATTCTTTCATCTTTTCAGGACCTTTACTGAGCGCCAATTTGTCAAGCGTGTCTCTAGGTGCTTGAAACTCATAAAAAGGAACTGAAAAGCCGCAAGAATCAGAAACACGGGTGATTGCGACATGAACGAAAGATCGTGTGCCAGGATTCACTGGAAAAGAATTGACAAACTCGCTGTAACGTTGATGCTTTGAAGTGATTAAGCTGCCTTGACCATGCAGCCGGATAATTTTAGGCGGCCCAACAAACGCGCAAAACATAATAACAATGCGCCCATTTTCTTGAATATGCGCAGCAGTCTCTACGCCACTGCCTGTGTAATCGTGATAAACAGCCTCAAGTGGCCCAAGAACCCTAAACGCTTCGCCACCTTTAGGTGAAACATTGACATGACCACTAGCAGACAGGGGTGCTGTAGCAACAAAAAACATTTGTTGTTGCGAAATCCATGCGGCGAGTTCGGCACTGATGTTTTCGTATAGTTTGCCCATAGCGTTATCTTAATACCTTTATTTTGACTAAAGGGGAGTGCGTTAGCGCGTCTCCCATGGTGGGTGGATTAGGCATCGCACTCTTTGTCGCCTTCATGGGGCGCACTTTCAGGGTACGCGCGGCCGACGTATGCATGTTGAACTACACCCCCCTGCACGGAGCCATCGGAACTTGGAGGCATGGGAAAGACAGCATCTTTTCGTAGTAAAAAGGCATCGATGAGAAAGCGCACCAGTTTTCTATCGTATTCGGTGTCGACCCCTTGGTATTGCTCTGGCTCTCTATTTACCCATGAATCGACGACTCGAACACCAGCGGCAGAGCCGTCAAGGCGCAGGTTATAGATTAGCGCACCTGTCCAACTTCGGTGAAAGTGAAGCCATCCATCAGCGTAGTAGATAAACCACTTGTCTTCCATCGCACCGGGAACTAAGCCATCCATCAGTCTTTCGGCTTCAGCATCATTGAAGAGCGCCTCGAATTCGAGAGGCTCCTTTCGCAGTGGTGCGGGCAAATGCTTCCACGAACTTTGGGTGGCGCGGGTCATGTTCGATGTCTAGTGTATGTCATGGTAGATAGGTTAAGCATTAATGCCGCCTTTTAGTTGAAAATTAATAAAATGGTTAGCCCAGTCTTTTGCATCTGAAGTAGCTTTATCATTTGAAGCCACCGATTGTAGCAACTCAAAAAGATTTTGACCGTCAATGTCTTTAATGCCTCCATTTATTTGGCGATTTATCATCAGCACATTAAATTCGACAGGTTTTCTTAGCACAGAAGCAATTAAAAACGGTTCGTAACCTTTGCAAGCTTCCAGTAGATGTAAAATAGACCAACACAACCCATACCCATCGGATTCAGGAAATCGTTCAAATATATCAAACAGCGCAGTAAAAATATAGCTATTACATTCTTCAGGTTTTATAGCATCAAGAATACTTTGCAATTGTTTTAATTGATTTTCATCTTCTAGCGATGAAATTGCTTTTAGCTGTAAAATTAAAGGTAGTGTCACGATGTATTAAGATATATTAATAGGCTTGGCACAAAACATAGCATCCTATAATTTCGTGAGGCCAACGACGCAGAAACCATGCCCAAATGGATCACTGCAAAAGGCGACTGGAGGATAACCAGGCACACGGTGTACTTGCTCCGATTTAGCGCCAGCTTCTAATGCTCTCTTAAGAGTCGCCTCGAAATCTTCAACACGAAAATCAATATGAACTGGTGTCCAATGGCGCTCGTACTTGCGCACATCACTGCTACCTTCTGCGGGTGACGACCCCGCCGGTTTTGCGATTAGGCCAATAGTTGAATCACCAGCAGTGAGCATTGCATAGCCAGGGTGAGGGCGTGAAGACTCGACAAAGCCAAAGACTTCGCCGAAAAATTTTAGCCCATCTTCAATCGAGGGTACATCAACAGTTACAGTAACTTTCATATCTTCATTCTCCTATGGTTGATTATTGCGCTGTCAATTCAGCACGGCCTAACGTAAAGTATACCCCCAAAACAACCCTAAAACTTTAGGCTGACTGGTGTCTAAACCGTTATAAAAATTTAGATTTATCATAATATCAAGTGATTATTTATTGTTATTACACTTAGGCAATGCTGATTAAAAAGCCTTCAACACAATTCGAAAAAATCATTTATATGCATTAAGTTTTACAATATCACCCTCACTCAACCACCGCCATTCACCCACTTTTAAATCCTCTGGTAGTTTTAGTTCACCAATTTGAATACGTTTTAAGCCTTCCACACGGTTACTAATCGCCGCCACCATGCGTTTTACTTGGTGGTATTTGCCTTCGGCCAATGTCATGGTAATCACATTGTCTGAAATGCGTTCGCAGGCCAGCGCGGCAATGGGCGCATCTTCATCTACCAATTGCACGCCTCTAAGAATGTGGGCGATTTGCTCATCGCTCACGGGGTGTTTGCATAGCACTTCGTAAATTTTAGGCACTTTGTGTTTGGGAGAACTCATGCGGTGTATAAATTGGCCGTCATCTGAAATGAGTATTAAACCTGTGGTGTCTTCATCTAGCCGGCCGATGCATTGTACGTCGCGCATGACTAACGGGTAGGGCAGCAAGCTATAAATAGTAGGATGGTGTTGGGTTTTGTGTGAACATTCATAATGGCTCGGTTTATGCATCATAAGGTATGATTTTTCTTGGTAATGCCATGCCTCGCCCTTAACGGTGTAGCTTAAGTTTTCTAGTTCAAATTCTGCGTCTAGATCGTCGCATAGTTCGCCATTCACCGTGATTTCTCCATTTAAAATCATGATGCGACAAAGCTTGCGCGAGCCAAAGCCTTGGTTTTTAATTATTTTTTCTAAACTTAATTTCTTACCAGAAGTTAAGGGGTGTTCTAAGCCTAATGCTTTTGTAGAGTCGAATTTTTTAGTCATAGCTACAATTATAACGCCCATGCAATAAGCTAACATGATCTTAATCCTACTAAAGCTTTCCAATCAGTTATTTTTTGTTGAGGTACACCAACGCTAAATTCTTACAAAGCATGCCATGGCATAACGTACTTTAGGTTAAACTTGCATCTTATTTTGTAAAGTTTGATTAGGTTATTGATGAGTTTTAAACATATTACATCGCGTGATAACCCCGTTTTTAAGTACTATAAAAAGTTATCCGAAAGCGCTAAAGAGCGGCGTGCAGAGGGCAATACCTTGCTTGATGGCGTGCATTTGATTGAATCATATATCCTCAAATTTGGCGAGCCGAAAGTATTAATTATTCCTGAAGGGCAAAGTAGCGTTGAAGCCAGTCACTTAATTCAATCGCTAGAGCATATCGCCACTGTGATGTTGCCCACACTGATGTTTGCCGAAATTACGCCAGTTGCCACCAGCACTGGCGTGTTAGCTTTGGTGGAAATACCTAAATTATCTGCACCAGACGCGCCAAATTTTGTCTTGATGTTAGAAGATATTCAAGACCCAGGTAATATGGGCAGCATGCTACGCACAGCCGCTGCGGCAGGGGTTGAGGTGGTATATTTGTCTGAGGCATGCACTGACGTATGGTCACCCAAAGCTTTGCGGGGCGGGCAGGGCGCGCAGTTTGTATTGCCTATTGTAGAGCGTTCTAATATCACTGAACAACTGCAAAAATTTAAAGGCGTGAGTTACGCAACAGTGTTAGAGGGTGAGTCTTTATACACGCAAGATTTAACTCAAGCGTCGGCCTTTGTGATGGGTAATGAAGGCTTAGGATTACGCAAACAAACCATCGCAACAGCTAACAAGAAAATTAGCATCCCCATGCAGATAAATTCAGTTGAATCGCTCAATGCTGGGGCTGCCACAGCCATTTGCTTATTTGAGCGTACAAGACAAATAGCCAATAAAAAGGAAAAAGAATGAATGTTAATATACAACGTTTAAAAGGTTTTACGCTAGTTGAAATGATGGTGGTGGTCGCCATTATTGGGATTTTAGCGATGGTGGCTATTCCATCTAGTCTTGGGCGCATTGTTACTGAGCAAGTGAAAGCCGCATTGCCGCTGGTCGACGTGGCCAAGCAGCCTATCGCCGCCGCTTGGAAAGCCACTAAGTTGTTACCAAAAGACAATGCTGAAGCAGGTTTGCCGCAAGCCGATAAAATTGTAAGTAATTTTGCCACGTCTGTGCTGGTAGAAGATGGCGCTATTCACATGACGTTAGGCAATAAAGCGCACCCAAAATTAAAAGATAAAATCATTTCATTTCGCCCAGCGGTGATAGATGATGCACAAATTGTGCCGATGGAATGGGTGTGTGGCAATGCCAAAGCACCAGATAAAATGACCGTTAGAGGGGTCAATAAAACCAATGTGCCTGAGGAGTATTTACCGCTTATTTGTCGGTAATATTTTTGTTAAATTAACCCGTCTTTATTTGACCACTTCTGCCAGCCAGTCTGCATGAGGCTCTCAGAGGTGTAAAATTCTCTCGTAGCATTTTTGTTTGGTTCAACCCGCTAAATTAACTCGTAATTTTAGGCATGGTTAATCAACTAAACATGCTTGATTGACTTTGCATGCTTCAATGCAAATTTTGCTAAATTCATCCGCTGAGAGAGCGCAGCGGCCAACAAGCCCACCATCCACATCTGGCATAGAAAAAAGGTCGCCCGCATTGGCGGGTGTTAGGCTGCCACCGTAAATAATTCTAATTTTTTTGGCATAATTCGTATCGACTTTAGCGATTAAATTTCGAATAAACAGGTGCATATCCTGCACTTGGCTTGGTGTTGCTGCTTGGTTTTTGCCGATGGCCCAAACGGGCTCATAAGCAATGACCATATTCACTTTTTTGGCTTGCTCAAAAACCGCATCATCTAAGCCATGGGTAATGGCAAGTATCTGATTTTTAACGACGTTCTCTGAAAGTCCATCATTAAGCTCTTCTAAGGTGCCGCCAACACAATAAATAGGCGTTAAGCTTGCTTCGACCACTCTAGCGATTCTTCTAGCGGCCTTTTGGTTACTTTCATTACTTAATGTGCGCCGTTCAGAATGGCCAATAATGACATATTGACAGCCAAATTCGGCAATCATGCTGGCTGAAATAGATGAGGTGTGGGCGCCAGATTCAAACTGACTCGCGTTTTGTGCGCCCCACGCAATATTTGACCCGGTCAGCAACGCTTGCGCTTGAAATAAATAGGTAAAAGGGGCACAAACTGCAAAGTCTGCCGCATGGTATGGCTTAAGCTTGGCGATTAAGCCAGCAATGAGTAGCTCATTTGTTTTAAGGCTACCATTAAGTTTCCAGTTACCAACAACTAATTTACGTCTCATTTTCACGCCTCATTTTTATGAATCATAGCACTCACCTAAATATAGTACTCACACAAATATGGTATTCGCCTAAATTTGGATTGATTAAGGTTCGTTGATAACTTTCAGGCATTTGTTCAACCTTTAAGTCACTGTTTTTTAGCATAGCGCATGGCCATGGCCTCTAAAGTTACTACTTTAATTTGGCTAGCATGACCCGCACTTCCAAAGGCTTCAAAACGGTCGATACAAACTTTTTTAGCCTCAATAATTGCTTGCTTAAACAAAGCTCTTGGGTCAAATTCTTCAGGTTTTTCAGCCATGGTTTTACGTATTGCAGCGGTCATGGCTAAACGAATATCAGTATCGATATTGACCTTGCGAACGCCATTTTTAATGCCTTCAACAATTTCTGAAATCGGTACGCCATAGGTTTCTTTGATTTTCCCGCCATATTGGCGAATAGTGGCTAAGGTTTCTTGCGAAACACTTGACGAGCCATGCAACACCAAATGGGTATTAGGGATGCGCTGATGAATGGCTTTGAGTCTATCAATAGATAATATATCGCCAGTGGGCGGGCGGCTAAACTTATAAGCCCCATGGCTCGTGCCAATGGCTATTGCTAAAGCGTCAACTTGAGTGGCTATCACAAAGGCGGCGGCTTCTTCTGGGTCTGTCAATAATTGAGAATGCGCTAAAACACCTACTGCACCAACACCATCTTCTTTGCCCGCTTGACCCGTTTCAAGTGAGCCCAAACAACCTAATTCGCCCTCAACAGATACGCCAACATCATGTGCAAACTCAACAACGCGACGTGTCACCTCTACATTATAAGCGTAGCTTGAAGGCGTTTTGCTATCTTCCATGAGTGAGCCATCCATCATCACGCTTGAAAAGCCACTGCGAATAGCGGTTTGGCACACGGCGGGCGAGGCGCCATGGTCTTGATGCATGCAAACGGGAATATGCGGATACTGCTCAATAGCGGCTTCTATCATTTTGCGTAAAAATGCTTCGCCTGCATACTTTCTAGCACCCGCCGAAGCCTGCATAATCACAGGGCTACTTACCTGATCTGCCGCTTGCATAATGGCCTGTATTTGTTCCATATTATTCACATTAAAAGCTGGAAGCCCGTAGTGATGCTCTGCTGCATGATCAAGTAATTGTTTAAGTGAAATGAGTGCCATTGGTAACTATCCTTTACTTTCATCATATTGTTGATGGTAATGTGCTAATAAATTAACTTCTTCAGCTGAGCCTAAAATAACGGGTACGCGCTCGTGAATATCGGTGGGTTGAATATCCATGATGCGCGTGCGGCCAGTAATGCTTTTACCCTGCGCTTGCTCAACTAGCATGCTGATGGGGTTAGCTTCATAAAGCAAACGTAACCGTCCCTTTTTTATAGGTTGCTTACTATCTTTTGGGTATAAAAACACCCCACCTCGCATTAAAATGCGGTGCACATCGGTCACCATACAGGCCATCCAGCGCATATTAAAATCACGCCCTCTAACGCCTGCGCTACCTGCTTTACATTCAGCAATATAGCGTTGTATGGGGGTTTCCCAATAGCGCTCATTGCTGGCATTGATGGCATATTCGCTCGTTTCAGCTTTAATATTCATATCCGCATGCGTTAATTGAAAGTTATTTAATTGATTATTTAGAGTAAAAGCGTGGGTGCCATTGCCAACAGAAATGACTAACATAGTTGCAGGCCCATAAATGACATACAGCGCGGCTAGTTGATTTTTACCCGCTTGTAAAAATGCCTTGTTATCGAGTAAGCTATTTTTTGGCACGGGTAAAATAGAGAATATAGACCCAACAATTCCATTAATAGCAATATTTGATGAGCCATCTAGTGGATCAAAACTAATTAAAAATTGATTTTCCGCTTTGTTTTGATGATTGCCTTGACCACTACTTTGATTCAGGGGTTGGTTAAGTATTACGGCATCCGCCAACTCTTCTGAAACAAAACCAGCAACCACATTTGATGCTTTAAACGCTTTAATATAAATATCGTTGCTGACGACATCTAACTGCATTTGTTGCTCGCCTTGCACGTTGGTGTTGTCAAGCTTGGCTGTTTCGCCCGTTAAGTTAGCATTGCTTAACAACTGCGCCAATTCAATACTGGCTTTTGCAGTGGTTAAAATTAATGTCTTTAACGCTTCTCCGTATGAAAATACGACAGTCGCTTTGGTTAGAAAACTATCTAAATCTTCATTTTTCATTTTTCTTTTAAACCGCTCTCATATTTTTGCTTGTTGTTATAGCCACTATATAAATTAATGATGATTAAGTAAAACGATATATTTTTATGTGATAATTAAGTTTTGCTTAATCATCACTGTGGTAGTTAAATGCAATTATGAAAAATTTAACGTTACGTCAGATTAAAATTTTTATTTGTGCGGCAAAGCATCTTAGTTTTTCTAATGCGGCAGATGCACTTAATGTTACCCCCGCTGCGGTTTCATTACAAATGAAAGAAATGGAAAAAGATTTAGATACACAATTATTTAGCCGACAAAATAAAATGCTTAGACTAACAATTGCGGGCGAGCATTTTTTAATTTATGCCATTAAAGTCATGAGTACATTAGACCAAGCCAAAGATGCTATGGATAATTTACGTGGCAAACATATGAAACCATTGCGGATTGGTTTGGTTAGCACAACGCGTTATTTTTTTCCAACCGTTTTGGCTGAGTTCCAGAAAATTCACCCCAATGTAGAGCTTAAAGTGGATGTTAAAAATAGAGAGCAGTTAACACTGCTGTTACATCAAGGAGACATTGATATTGCTATTATGGGTAAGCCGCCTGCCACTTTAAATGTGCAGACGGAAATTTTTGCTCAACATCCGCATGTATTTATTGCCAGTACTCAGCATCCATTAGCATTTCAAAAAGGCTTGTCATCCGAAGTGTTAAATCGGGCAGAAGTCATTACCAGAGAGCAAGGCTCAGGCACGCGTTATGTGATGGAAAAATTCTTCTCAACGCACAATTTATCGCCCAAGGTGCGCATTGAAATTACGGGAAATGAAACAATTAAACAAGCCGTCATCGCCAATTTAGGCGTTTCATTTGTATCAAGCCATACCATTGTTCAAGAGTTAGCAAATAAGCAATTAACCATTTTAGAGGTGGAAGATACCCCCGTAATGCGTGAGTGGCATGTCGTCATTCCTAACAAGCGCGAAGCCTCACTAGCGGTTGATGTTTTTCGTCAGTTTGTGCTAGACCATGTTGGTAAAATTATCAGTGAACTTTAGTTAAGTTAGTCTACATTGACAGCGTTAATTAAAAGTGATTATTGTGCTTTTTCTGGGGCAATCAAGCTTGCATCAGAGGCAAATAGTTGCGCGACATCAATCGCGTCAAATTCATAGGCTAGGTTACAAAAGTCGCAATGTACTTCTATATTTTTTTGGATATTTTGTTGAATGTTATTTTGTTCTGCAAGCACGCTATTCACTTCTTCAATCCCGAGCATGCGCAACATATTGCCCACTTTTTGGCGTGAGCAGCTGCATTTAAATTGCGTCACTTGGGCGGTAAAAACGCGTACATTTTCTTCATGAAATAAGCGATGTAAAAGTGATGTCGCATCTAGTGTTAGCAGCTCTTCATTGGTGACGGTATCGGCTAAATGACAAATTCTATTCCAAGCATCAGTATCTAAGTCGAGTTGCTCAGGTAATTTTTGCAGCAACATGCCAGCGGCTTGATTTTTATCACTACTAAGCCAAATTCGTGTTTCAATTTGCTCAGAACGATGCATGTAGTTTTGCAATATTTCAGCAATCGACTGGCCTTCAAGCGGCACGATGCCTTGATAAGTTTGTCCGCCGTCTTTGGGGTCTAAGGTGATCACAAATTGACCTTGGGAGAGTAAATCTAAAAACTGCACATGTTCAATATCGCCTTTCCACTTAGCGGTGGCACGAATCTCTAATAGTGAAGTGCATTCTACGACTAATAACTTTAATGCACCTTGACCTTGTATTTGCAACACAATTGCGCCTTGCATTTTAAGGGTAGCGGCGAGCAGTGCGCTGGCGACCATTAGCTCACTTAATGCATTTTTTAATACATCAGGATAACTGTGATGCAGTAAGGCCTGTTCTATTGTTTGCGTTAGGTTAACGTGGTTGCCACGTACCACTGTGTTGTCAAAAATAAAGCGTTGTAGTTGGTCATTGTGTAAGTTCATGTGTTTATTTTACCAGTAGTGTTAAAAATACTCCATTTAGATATTGCAATGAGAATTATTATCAGTTATTATTTATTAATGATAACTATTATCATTTGAAACATTTTTAAAGCATGACGGTTACTTAAGGATTACATATGAAAAAAGCGTTTTTGATTTTATTGATGTCGCCATTGGTGGCGATGGCGGCAGATTACACGTTAACCATAAAAGACCACAAATTTGAGCCAGCAGAACTCAAGGTACCTGCAGGTCAAAAAATAAAACTCAAGGTGATTAATCAAGATGCAACACCCGAAGAGTTTGAAAGCCATACTTTAAACCGTGAGAAAGTCATTGCGGGTAATAGCACCGCGACCATTTATATTGGCCCACTTGAGGCAGGCAACTACCCGTTTATTGGTGAGTTTAATGAAGCCACCGCTAAAGGTGTGATTATTGCAAAATAATCAAAATCACGCTTAGCACAGGAGAAACATATGTTTGAAACCGCCATTATTGTTTTCAGAGAAGTGCTTGAAGCCGCCATTATTATTGGCATTGTTGCAGCGGCTACACGCGAGGTACCAGGGCGTCATCGTTGGCTAATAGCAGGGCTGGTGGCTGGGTTAATCGGTTCAGCTATTGTAGCGGCTTCAACTGATGCTATTGCAAATTTTGCCAGTGGTGTGGGTCAAGAGCTGTTTAACGCCATTGTTTTAGGCATTGCCGTGTTGATGCTGGCTTGGCATAACATTTGGATGACATCTCATGGCGCAGAACTTGCCAGCCATGCCAAAAACGTTGGTATAAATATTCGTGAAGGCCGTAGCGAGAGTTCTATTTTAATGCTAGTAGTTGGTTTGGCGGTGTTGCGCGAAGGCTCAGAAACCGTATTATTTTTGTATGGTATTTCTACCTCAGCCAATAGCAGTGCAAACGCGATGCTATTAGGTGGCTTGGCAGGGGCGCTGGCAGGTGTAGTGGTAGGATATACGCTTTACGCAGGCTTGTTGCGTATCCCCATGCGCTGGTTTTTTAATGTTACCAGTATTTTGGTGTTGTTATTGGCCGCAGGCATGGCATCAACAGCAGCAAAATTTTTAATTCAAGCAGATTTATTGCCTGCTTTAGCTACGCCGCTGTGGAATACCTCTGCTACCGTCCCAGAAGGTAGTGTAGTTGGCATGTTATTGCATAGTTTAATAGGCTATGACGCACGTCCAGCGGGTATGCAAGTCATTTTTTACATCGCCGTTATTTTAACAATAGGCTTAGGCATGAAATTTATGGCTAGCCAAAAACACATCAAACATCATTAGCTAAACATTAGGAGTATTTAATTGAACATTCGTAAACTTATTGCCTGCATAGGTGTACTTTATATTGGCAACGTAACGGCTGGTCCTGCAGATTACGTTTACGTGCCCACAGTAGAACAGGGTGAAAAAGAAATAGACTTTAAATATGGTACTGCCAAGCAACAAGATGGCACCCGCAAAAATGTGGCATCGCTGGGTTTTGGTTATGGCGCAACCGATTATTGGTTTACTGAGTTTTATTTCAAGCGCGAAAGTGCAGGCGGCGATGGACTTACCCTAGCTGAGTGGGAAAATAAATTTCAACTGACTGAAACTGGCAAGTATCCAGTAGATGTTGGCTTGATTACGGAAATAGAAGCTCCGATAAACCGCAGTAGTGAGCCTTGGGAAGTAAAAGTTGGCCCTTTATTTCAAACTGAGTTCGGTAAGCTGCAACTGAATGGCAACATACTTTTTGAGCGCAAAATTGGTGGCGATAATAGTAGCAACCACACTACCCAATTGGGTTACCAATGGCAAGCAAAATATCGGTTGCAACCCACTTTTGAATTTGGCGCACAAGGCTTTGGCGAAGTGGGTGAGTGGGATCATTGGGATAACTCAAGCGCACAAAATCACCGCTTAGGCCCCGCGGTGTTTGGTAAATTTGCCTTGGGTAATAAGCAAGCCATTAAATACAACGCTGCCTGGTTGTTAGGCGTGAGTGATGCTGCACCTAACAGTACGTTGAGAATGCAAGTGGAATACGAGTTTTAGAAAAAAGTAGGTAATTTAGACTGCGGTAAAAATAGCGATAAAATTTGCGTAATTCACTTTTTACGCAAACTTTATATTTCATCGCTAGCCACATTGACCTCAGATTCAGCTTGAGGAGGCGTTGGAATTTTTTTGCTAGCAGTCATCATAGCATCGCGGCTGGTAGGCGTTTCTAAGCTAACGCGACCAATGGCACCACTACGATAGTCTGTTAAAAAAGCCATGGCGGTTTTTTCCATATCATAAAAACCGTCATGACGTTTATATGAGCGGCGTTTGGCAATCGCTTCAAGCAAATCTACACCGTCAATTTTGGTCAAATCAAGCTTCATCGCATCTAATTTATAACGTACATTGAGCAGAGCTGGGTAAGTTTCAAGCAAGTTATCGGCTAAAAAAAGCGCGACATCTTCATCAATCACCGCATTGCGGCCAATGGCGTGGCTGGCGGCCAGCATATAGCCATCGCTTTCATATTCAATTTTTGGCCACATCATGCCAGGTGTGTCGGTAATGCTCATGGTTTCAGATAAATCAAAGCGTTGCTGTGATTTGGTCACCGCAGGTTCATCGCCCACTTTGGCCACACGGCGGTTAAGCAGGGCGTTCATTAATGTAGATTTACCCACATTTGGAATCCCCATAATCAACATACGTAAGGGCTTTAAATGTGTGCCGCGATGCGGGCTGAGGGCTAAGCAGTGCTTTAAGATTTTATTAGCTTCGCCTGCTTTTTTACAAGAAAGTGCCACCGCTTTAGTATTGGGTTGTCGATTAAAATAATTAAGCCACGCTTCGGTGGCTTTTGGGTCCGCTAAGTCAGACTTATTTAAAATCTTGAGTTGTGGGCGTTGCCTAAAAAGACGCATTTCATCAATCATCGGGTTGTGGCTTGCCGCTGGCACGCGTGCATCGAGCACTTCAATCACCATGTCGGTGAATTCCATGGTTTCTTCCGCTTTTTTGCGGGCTTGCGTCATATGCCCTGGATACCACTGAATTGCCATGTTGATAAACCATTAATTGAGTTAAAGGCATATTTTAACATTTTGCGGGTGACTTGATGGCTTTAGTTATTGCGCTGAAATTTGTTAAATTATTAATGAAAATAAAGACTTTGAAATCTACGAGAAAATTTTATGCCTCTACAAGCCGCATTCTAAGACGCTTACAGAGGTGGTCAAATGAAGATGGCAAAAAAGCGGCGTAAATAAAGCAAAAACTAAGGCTTTTTAATAGGGTAGATTTATATTTTTATCAGCCCTGTCATGGCTTTATTTTGGCTAGTTTCCATCCAAAGTGCTTTAGCGACTACATTGGGGTCGATGGCAAAACTTTCGCTAATAATAGAAGTGAATAAGTGGTTTAACTGCGTGGTAGGTTTTAAGTCGCGGCCTTCATATAATTGGTTTTGGCTTAAGCTTGGCCAATCGGCTAGTACGCGACCACCTTTAACATCGCCCCCTAGCACCATGCAGACTGATGCCGTACCATGATCTGTGCCGCCCGTACCATTGGCTGCCGCTGTGCGTCCAAATTCAGTGGCAATCACCACAGTGGTTTTTTGCCAAGTTTCGCCTAAGCCTATTTTTAATGACGAAATCATGCTATCAAGTGCACTAAGTTGTCTAGCCAATCGTCCTTCTTGGCCGCTATGGGTATCCCAGCCACCTGTTTCTATCATAGCGATGCGCGGTCCTTGTGGCTTGATGAGAAATGAAGCAACCAAATTACCTAAACTTGCGGGATCTTGCTTGGCAGTTGCATCTTCAGCCATATTATTGGCCGCCATTGCAGCGGTCCATAAAGGGTTTAACTGTGCATCTTCAGCATAAAGTTGGCTGACGCGCATGAGTAAATCATCGGGCGCTTGTGGTAAATGTGTAGGCGCATACGAACTCACTTGCCGATTGCCACGCAAAGCCATGGGAATGGTGGCTGCAAAGGCAATGGCTTCATTTTGGGTGATTGGTAGTAAAGTCAGCAAACGATTCATCCAGCCATCTTGGAACTGGTAAGCCGTTTTACCACCAGTTTCTAATACATTTTGCCCATCAAAGTGCGAGCGTTCGCGGTATGGTGAGGCAACAGCATGCACAAAAAGTGCTTGGTGGTCATCATACAATTGCGCGGTTTGCTTTAAAGCGGGGTGCAAAGCAAACATGCTATCTAATTGATGGGCTTGCGAAACGTCAATGGCCAAAGCACCGCGTAATTTTGCATAGTTAGGGTCAGCATAGGGAATCACAGTGTTCAGCCCATCGGCCGCGCCGCGCTGGATGATAAAAATAAAACGCCTATCAGTATTGGCAGTGGCAAAGCTAATGCACGGCCAAGCAAAAAGCGCAGACCCGCTGAGGGCGCTTAAACGCAAGAAGTTACGGCGATTCATATTATCTCCTTAAAAACTCTGGGCTCACCAGCAACAAAGCCAAGCCTGTGCTGGCACTTTCAGCACGGCTAATGGCCGTGAGCGTGGCTGTGCTGGCTGCACCTAGTAAAAGTTGATTGGCCAGTGTTCTAGCGTCTAGCTTATCCCCAAATGGCGCAACGAATCGTTGCGCCATTTCTACTCGGCGTAACAGTGCGTTTGGAGCGGCCCAAGCGCTAGCAATGTCATCATAACCAGCTGGTGAGCCAGGTTTCCAGGTTGGTTGTCCTAAAGCATTGAGGATTTGCGGCACATTTAATCCATTAAAATCACGCCGCCCCAAACCGCGCATACTTGAAACAAACCATTCCCAAGGTGTTTTGAATTTGTTCGCTTCACGCTGCCAAGATTCAGGCGCTTCAATTAAGGTGCGATATAACTGCTTTAAATCACCATGGCTACTTAAAAAGCTATGGGTTAGCTTGTCAATCAAGCTATTTGGTGGGGTATCACTGACAAAATGCCGTGCTAATTTACTGGCGATATGCTTAGCCGTTGCAGTAGATATGGCGAAATCATTTAATACCGCTTCACCCTGCGCTAATCCTGCATCTTCATAGTATTTACCCATGATATTGCGTTGCCCTGGCTCGTGAATTTGTGGGCGAAATACAAAGCTATTTTCACCTTCTATCATTTGGTTTTTGTGATTTTTGATATTTTTTGGCTGGTTGTCATCTGTGATGCTCCAGCCTGTGAGCACTTTAGCAAACTCAGTCACGTCCGACTGGGTGTAGCCGCTACGCACACCTAGCGTATGTAGCTCCATTATTTCGCGGGCTAAGTTTTCATTTAAGCCTCGATTTTTTTCAGGGTGTCGCGCGTTGCTTCGCAGAGCGGCGGTGCTGTTGGGACCTATCGATTTAACTTGGTCTAAGTAAATTAATATGGCAGGGTGTTTTTCTACTGCAAACAGTAGGTCTTTAAAATTGCCTAACACATGTGGGCGAATCGCCTCAAGCTCAAATGCGCCAGCTAGGTTAGTGACTAAGGGATTTTGTACTGAAAGTGCAAAATGGTTAGACCAAAAATGCACCATTCGCTCAATAAATGGGGTTTGGGTATTTAATGCAGACTCAGCACGTGCCTGAATAGCGCTTAAATAATGGTCACGCGCTTCCAGTCGCATCGATTTTCGCGCGGCTTGTTTGTCGTCATCGGCTAAGTTACGCATTTGTAATTTATTATCAAGCTGCTCGGCAATAATTGCATCTGTTTTAGTTTGATTTTGCCAAGCCAAAGGCAGAGATTGATAAGAGTCAAATTGAGAAAATAGCCATTTTTTTACATCTGAAAATTGCGCCTGATCATTTAGTCGCATGCCTATTCCAAAGCGATTCACAGCAATTGCAATCGGTGACATATTCATGTTGAATGTGCTCTTTTATTTATCATTATTTAGCTTTACTTATCTTGGTAAGGCAATAAGTTTGTTTTCTTAACCCTAAATTTTATCTTTCTTTAAGAGCCTTTCTTTCTAGGCGCTCTTGACGTTTTTGTTTTCTTTTTTCACGCAGCGCTTGCCGTTGTTCTGGCGTCATATTTTGAATGCGTTGGCGAAACTGTGCTTTTTGCTCGGGTGATAAATTTTTCCAGCGTTCACGTAGCATTTTGCGTTCTTCAGGCGGCATGTTTTTAAATGCGCGCATTTGCGCTTTCACTTCTGATTTTTCTTCAGGGCTTAGGTTTTTAAAGCGTTGCAAACGGCTTTGGATGCGCTCGCGTTGCTCAGGACTCATGGTGGCCCATTTTTGAGCGCCTTGACTTAAGCGTTGCTGGCGTTCAGCGGATAGGCTAGTCCATTGATCTTTAACTATAGCCAGTGTTTCTTGTTGCTGCGCACTTAAGCTTTCCCAAGCCACGCCTGCATTGTTGCTAATCTCAGCCTGTGCATTAACGGCTGCCAAACCTAGCGTAAAACACAAACCAACACACAGGGTCAATATTGCAGCACGGTGTAGTGCGCTGTGGTAAAACCTAGTGAATATCATTTTTTTGTCTCCTGAGACAATGGTTTACTTTGCATTTCTTGCACTTCTTGCACTTCTTGCACTTCTTGCACGTCGCTGCTGCTATTTTCTTTGTTGTTCACGGCAGGAGTTTTCGCACTTTTTATAGTGTCGAGTGCATTTTCTAATAGCTCCGTTTCTGCATCGTCAAACTCGCCTAGTAATTCAATCAGGTCTATCGGCATGCGCGGAGGTGAAGCTGCATGTGCTACTGGCAATATGAATAAGCTCAATAATAGCCACCTAAATCGCATGGCTAGTTTCATCTGAGCTTGTCTCTTCTGCCCATAAATAAAAATCAGGGTCACTCATGGTGTCTAAATCATCTGTATTATTAAGTAGCTCTAACAAGGCGACTTGATCTTGGCTGGCTGATGGATGTGACGGTGCGTTAAATTGCATGGCAATATAAATTGCACACAGCCCCATTGCCATTGCTGGCAACCAAAAGTGTTGACCCCAAAAACTAAGTGTTAACCAGCGTGCAGCTGAAAAACTTTGCGGTTGTAACGATTTTCTTCGCAACTCTGCTAGCCGATGACGTGTGTCAGCATCTAAAGCGTTAACGCTATCGTCTAGCGTGGCTTTCACCCTATGTTCAAAGTCAGTATCGTTCATCATCTATTTACCTATATTTAGAGTTAGCTACGTATGCTGTTGTAATTGCGCGCGTAGTTTACCTAAGGCTCGCGCATAATGCGTTTTAACGCTACTTTCTGAGCACTGCATTGCGATAGCCGTTTCAGCAATATCCAGCCCCTCCCACACGCGCATTAGAAACACTTGCTGCTGACGTAAGGGCAGGGCTGATAACGCACTATTTAAATCACCCATAAATTGCGCATCTTGCAGTATGACATCAGGGTCACTATTTCGACGTGCAGGTTGCTGTGAAATGAAGTCTTCATGACCATCTTCATCGTGGTCATCATTGTTCCAGTGAAACCAGCTTCTAAAGCGATTTCGCACTTTTTGCCGTCTGTGCCAGTCAAGAATGCGTGTTTGCAAAACGCGGTAAAACAATGGCCTCCACTCGTCTTTGGCATAAGTACTGTAATTTTGAACCATTTTTGCCATGGTATCTTGCACAATATCTAACGCATCATCACGATTACCCGTGGCAATTTGCGCAATGCGAAACGCACGGCCTTCTATACTACTTAGAAAAAACTCCATTAAGTATTGACTGTGCCTATAGGCATATTAAACCCCTGAAAATAGCATTCGTCTGAAACGCTAGTTTATTTTTTATGATGCGCTGCGCGTTTATCTAGGCGATGATTAATACGCTCGCCTTTTCTATCAAGGTGATTGTTAATGCGTTCTCCACGTTTGTCTAAACGTTGGTCAATGCGATCACCTTTGTTATCAAGATGCTGATCGATACGATCGCCTTTTCTCTCAAGATTTTCCGCACGCTCTTCATGGCCATTTTCACGCGCAATATCTGCTTTTTTATCCAAGTGCTGTTCAATACGGTCGCCTTTATTGTCTAAACGATTTTCAGCGCGATCACCACGGTTATCTAAGCGGTTTTCAATACGATCACCTTTATTATCCAAACGATTTTCAATGCGGTCGCCACGTTGATCAAGTTGCGTTGCCGTATCGGCCAGGGCGTTAAGTGAAACAGTTAATGCTAACAAAGTACCCGCAATCATTATTGTATTTTTCATGATAATTTCCTTTTAGTAATTAAATTAGCACGCAGCTAACACTGCGCTCTTACCTATCAAAACGCACGCATTTGAACTTTGACGACAACCATTTGAAAATAAATTTAAATTATTTTGCTTAGGTGTTTTGTTTAGATATTTCGCTAGGTTATATTAAAAGCAGATCATAATAAGCAGGTTTGAAACGGCTCGTTCAATTTTATTTGGCTGAAAAAACAGGATTTTGTAGCAGGGGTTCTAATTCAGCGGGTAGTTTTGGCTTGCTGAAATAATAGCCCTGTATCTCGTCACACTGATGTGCTTTTAGATACAGCACTTGTTCGTGAGTCTCTACACCTTCGGCCACTATTTTTAAATTGAGGTTTTTCGCAAGGGCAATAATAGTTTGTACAATGGGCACATTATCAGTTTGCTTTACAATATCATCGGTAAATGATTTATCGATTTTTAAGGTATCTACTGGTAAATTTTTTAAGTACGCCAGGCTAGAGTAACCTGTGCCAAAGTCATCTACTGAAATTTTCACACCCAATGATTTTATTTTATTTAATATTATCATTGACTTCTCTACTTCCATCATCAAAATACTTTCGGTAAGCTCAAGTTCAAAATATTGTGCTTTTAGCCCTGTTTCAGCAAGTGTGGCTTTAATAGAATCCACTAAATTGGTCTGGTTAAATTGTCTTGTTGATAAATTTACTGACATTAATAGCGGACTATAACCCGCTTTCTGCCAAGCAATCGCTTGTTCGCAAGCGGTCTTAATGACCCATTGGCCGATGGCAACGATCAAGCCAGTTTCTTCGGCAATGGGAATAAATCTTACGGGCGAGATAAATCCTAACTCTTTGCTATTCCAACGTATGAGCGCCTCCATGCCAACAATTTGCATGGTTTTAATATTTACTTTAGGCTGGTAATGCAAAACAAGTTCATTTTTTTCGATAGCATGTCGAAGCAAATTTTCTATGTAAATATGGTCGGCCACTTTTTTGTTAAGTTCTTCTGTGTAAAACTGGATGTTGTTTTTACCTAGCTCTTTTGCTCGATACATCGCGATGTCAGCATGTTGTATCAATACGTTAGGGTTATCTCCATCATTTGGGTAAATAGCAACGCCTGCACTACAGGTCATATTTAATTCGATATGGTTAATGATTAAAGGGGTGGCTACATTTTCTACAATACGGTTTAGTGCAGGCATCATCAACTCTTCGCTGTTTTGACCTTCTAAAATAATAATAAACTCATCTCCGCCAAATCGGGCCACGGTATCAGTTTCTCTAACCACATGCTGAAGTCGTTTAGATATTTCAACCAGCACTTGGTCGCCGGTATGATGACCCATACTGTCATTAATGTATTTAAAGCGGTCTAGATCTAAAAAAACAACCCATGTTGGCCATTTTGAACGGTTACTGCGTTCTATGGCTTGCTGTAAACGGTCATCTAATAAAACGCGGTTTGGTAAGCCTGTTAGCAAATCATAATGGGCTTGTTTTAATAACTGTTCTTCACGCTTTTGTGCGGAAATGGCCATACCAATACGGTTAGAAAGGTCACGGATTTCATTCCAATCGGCATTATTTTTAGGTTCAAAAGCAATAGGGCTGCCGATGGTTAAAAATGCGCAGATATTGCCTTGCCAGAAAACTGGCAATACCCATAAGAATTTTGCGCCCAGTTGAATAAGTGTATGTTGAAATTGAACCTTAATATCGTGATTTATAAATTCGCCGTGCGTATATGCCGCTAAACTGTTGATTTCTTGGATTGGGATTGAAAGTGGAAAGTTAGATTGCACATTGTGATCAATCAAGTTCACGACGCCTAGGGCTTCAGTGCTATTTTTTTCACTTAGTCGAAATATTTGCGCAGAGGTGCCAGGTTTTAACTGCTGAATTCTGGATAATATTTGCACAATTAAATCATCAACATCTAATTTGGCAACCATTTTCTGATCAACCTCAGAAAACACCTGTAGTGTATTAAGTTGGCGTTGAATATCAGATGACATATTGTTAAACGCATCGGCTAACTCACTGAACTCTGAATGATCATTAACCACGACGTTTTCAAATTTACCTTGAGAGATGCTTCTTGTGCCCTCAATTAACTTCTCTAATGGCACCATGGTTTTTCTAATTTGGTTGATGCTTAAAAGCCCAATAATAAGCAAACTTAAAATAATGACCCAAATAAAACCATAGTCACTATAAAAATCCCATAGCTGGTTTGTTGCACTTGGTTTTAATCGGGTGGTTTCAAATTGCCAATCATCCTCTTGAAACTCGGCCTTTAAAAATAAATCCCACTGGCCTACGGGCTTAGGTTTATTTGCATTAATACTACTTTTAACTTCTTGAATACTTTGTGAGCAAAACAACTCAGTTTTAGTGTGATTTATTGTTTTATATACGCACATTTTAATATTATTGGGGTAATCCGCTTTGAGCCCCCAAATAAAATCTGGGTTAAGTTCGGTAATGAATGTAGAATTTTGACCATTCACCTGCGGCAATATTAGGTTAATTAATGGCGGCTGTTGATTTTTTTGAGGGATAACCAATAGGCTAGGCTTTAATTTGTTAGCCTTGAGGTTAGATAAGCCTGCACCGTTTAATTGTTGAATAGCAATGACTAAATTTTTAGCATGGCCTTGTTGCGCAATTACTTCGCCCTGCGTTGATACTTCAACAACGGAATTAAACATCGGCGTGCCAACCGTTTTTTCTTCAAGCGCATCCCAAAGTATGTTGATATGATAGTTATTGTCCCTATTAATTTCGGTAAAATGGCGAGCCAAGGTTTTAGCAAAAAGCAGGTTGCCCATCACCGTCAACCCATAGTTTTTGGTTTCTTTTTTCAGGTCTTGCTGTTCAATATTCTCTATTAACCTGCTCATATTGCGAAAAGTTAAACTCGAAGTGAGTAGTGCGGGCAAAATAGCCGCCAACAGCAGCATCACGGTAATGCGTTGCGCGACTTTATTTTTTAAAAAGAGACCAGAAATTAACGCCATATTTAAAACTTACTAGCGAGATCTATTTTTTTGCCATCATAAGCTCTAATCACGTCATCAAGACTAAATGGCTTAATGATTAAAAAGGCTGTATTGTTATCTTTTCCTATCGAGTACAAATCAAAATCTGTGTTTAAAGGTTTTAAATTTACATCTCGTCTAGCGTTAACGAACCCATACTTATTTAAATTTAAATAACGATATGGCCTACCCCATGGGTCAAGTTTGGTATTCAAGTTAACAGCCGTTAAGGTGTCGGGGTATTCGCGATTATCTTGAAAATAATGTTCTATCACTACGCTCATGGCGGCAATATCAGTTACCGATTGATAAACGCGCGCACGTTCTGTATAAGCTTGATAAGCTGGAATGGCAATGCCTATTAAAATGCCTATGATGGCAATCGCTATCATCAGCTCAACCAAAGTAAAGCCCTGATTAACATACTGATTTAAATTATGCTTAGAAACTTTAAGTTTATTATTCAGTGTGTGCATCATAAAACCTATGTCAATAATATTGTTTTTTAATTAAAGCATAATTAATGCCAGAAATGTAAGCTTTTGTAAATATATTAAATACTTAGCGTGCTTTGCTAATACTTCACTTAAATTTTCCTAGCTGGCGGGTGCATTAAACCGTCTACCAAGTAAAAAAGCACCTCAAGAGATGCTTTTTTTGTTCTACATTTAAAACAAAGTTTAAGCTTGCTGACGACGCTTAGCAGTAAAGCCGACTAAAGCCAAACCAGCCAGTAGCATGGCATACGTTTCTGGCTCAGGCACTGCGGCAATATTGGTGTTGTCTGAAAAACTAAAGGTTGCGGTCACATTAGCACTGTTATCACTGACTGTGCCAGTGGTATAAATGTCAGGAGCAACGGTAAAATAAAGCGTATAGGCTTCACCAATAATAGTATTAAATAATGATGTACCGCTGTTGCTATTGGTGAATGACACCCCTGAAGGATAAATGGAACTCTCTGTTAAAGTATTGAAATTTAAAGTTTGAATGTTAAAAGGGTTACTTGCTTGCACCATTTCCACTCTCATTTCTAGGCCTTGGTAGCTTGCTAGATTACTTGTTGCTGAAGCGCTTAAGTTAGTAATAGCACTATAGTTATAACCAATATTTAATGCCGTATCACTCGCTATGAAAGAGTTATTAAGACTCGCGCCAAGAACAGAGTAAGCGAAATTAGCAGCAGGGTTAACGCCACCGCTATAGCTCGTAACGCCATTGGCCGTTAATTGATAAATATTAGCGCTCGAATTAGATAAGTTGGTAATAGCCGTATAGGTAGAGGCAGTAGCATTGGCGGTAGAGATAGCGTTAGCGCCATCTAAAGTGCCAATTAAGCTAGGAACAGTCGTATTAACCTGAAAGGTATAATTCCTAGGTGTATCAATATCATTCAGGCCTAGTATGTTATAGCTTTCTGATGACCAGTTAATGGGTGCTGCATGAGCAATGGCGGGCACTAAAAAAGCCAGCGCAACGCTAGCTAATAATTTATTTTTCATTTTACTTTCCACAAATTTAATTAAAATTAATTTTTACAGCTTTGTATGTTACACAACTTTTTACAATACAAGCGTTTTGTGACCCGTTCGGGTGAATGTTGGCTTTAAATATTGACTTTTTTTGCATTTTTGCAACATAAAAATGAGCAGTTGAAGTGATTTGTTTAAACTAGATGAATATTTTTGACTATGTTAATTAGAGTTTTATCAAGTCACTTGATAAATGGTAAAGCTAAATAGTAAGGCTTCAAACGCGTTTTGCCTTAGGTTTTACATATAGAATATATAGATGAATAAATTGCCTGAAAACCTAAAATTAGTATTAAAACCAAACCAATCTATTGCGCTACTTAAAGCGCTGCATATTTTGACGCGTGATGGTCAATTAAATCAAGATAGCCGCCGAAAACTTAAACAGGTATATCACCTTGTTAACTTTATTGAGCCACTGTTTAATGCTGTTTTGGCACAAAATCCTAACCCCACACTAGTTGACCACGGGGCGGGTAAGTCGTATTTAGGCTTTATTTTGTATGATTTACTCATTAAGCAGCATACCGCAGGGCAGGTGATTGGTATCGAAACGCGGGCAGATTTGGTGGAAAAATCGCGCCAATTAGCGCTTGAATGCGGTTTTGAGCGCATGCACTTTGAGCATTTAACTGTTGAAGAATCGATTACCTCAGTGAATATTCCTGAAAAAATAGACATCGTGACGGCCTTACATGCCTGCAATACCGCTACTGATGATGCCATACAGTTTGGCTTAAAAAAACAGTCGCAATATATGGCGCTAGTGCCGTGCTGCCAAGCTGAAGTGGCCGAAGTGTTGCGCAAACATAAAAATGCCAGCTTTGGCAAAACGCCGTTGAGTGAAATTTGGCGGCACCCAATTCACACCCGTGAATTTGGCAGCCAAATCACCAATGTATTGCGCTGTTTGCAGCTTGAAGCAGCGGGCTATAGCGTTACCGTCACAGAGCTAGTGGGCTGGGAACATTCGATGAAAAATGAGTTGATTATTGCCAAATATACAGGTCAGCCACGTAAAAATGCGCTGGAAAGAATGCAGGCCATTTTGACTGAATTTAATTTGCAAGAGTTGCAAAATCGCTTTGCGATTTGTGATTAAAATTGGCTTAAAATCATGACAAAAAATAACGCATTTAAAACACAATTTTTAGCCTAAATTAGGCTATCTTTGTTTGACCACCTCTGTAAGCCGCCTGCAGAGCGGCTTGCAGAGGCATAAAAATCTCTCGGGGGAAAATTGAAGCTATTTTTTAATCAAAAATACCGCAAAAATTACTGGCCATTTTGGGCGTTGATGATGGTATTGAGTTTGCTGTTTTCATCTCAAATTTTTGCCGATGAAGCAGGCCGAACTAAACAAAAGTCCCCCAATATTTTACTCGCACAAATTTACCAGCGTGGCGTAGATGTGCAGCAATATTTGGTGAGTGAAAAATATGATGGTGTGCGTGCCATTTGGGATGGAAAAAATTTAACGACGCGGCAAGGCAATACCATTGCTGCGCCAATTTGGTTTACCAAAAATTTACCCAATACACCGTTAGATGGTGAGTTATGGCTGGCGCACGGGCAGTTTGATGTGCTATCTGGCGCTGTGCGTAAAGCGAAGCCTGTTGATGCTGAATGGCGCAATATTCAATATATGGTATTTGAGTTGCCCAATGGCGCAGACACGTTTGAAATGCGTGCTAAGCGTATTGAGGCCATTGTTAAGCAAGCCAAATTGGCGCATTTAAAAGCAGTAAAACAGTATCGCGTTAAAGATGAAGCGGCGCTGAACCAAAACCTCAGGCAAGTAGTGGCGGCAGGGGGCGAGGGCTTGATGTTGCATCGCGCAGATGCGCAATATGTGACGGGGCGCAGTGATGTGTTGCTGAAGTTAAAGTTAGTGTTAGATGCTGAAGCGACGGTTATCGGGTACAGCGCGGGAAAAGGCAAATATCAAGGAAAATTAGGCGCGCTGGTGGTTGAAACGGCAGAAGGAGTACGATTTAAATTAGGCACTGGTTTTACGGATGCGCAGCGCGAAAAACCACCCAACATTGGCAGTTTGGTCACTTACACTTATCGAGATATCACCAAAAATGGCAAACCTAAATTTGCCAGCTTTTTGCGAGAGCGAGTTGAATAAGTGCTGATAGAAGTTGGCCTTTTACTAGCGCAAGCGGCTTAATCGCAGTTCTAAAACCCCAATTAGCAGAGCGAGATTAGCCTTAAAGTTGCCCTGTAGCATGATAAAATGCGCAAGCCATGAGTAGCCAATTAAACAATTTTTCAAATAATATTTCAAATTTATCTGCCGCCATGTCTAGCTGTATGTTAGCTGACCGCTTTATGCTGCGCCGCAAACTGCGTAATGTGCAAGATTTGCAAAAACGCAATGATGAGCAATCCACCAAAAAATCTCAGCGTTTAGTGGTTGAAATCACGCAAAAAATAAAGGTATCTCAAGCCAAATTTGCCTTACGGCTAGCGAATTTGCCAAAACCAAACTATCCGCTTGAATTACCAGTGAGCGGTAAAAAAGCAGAAATTGCCCAAGCGATTAATCGCCATCAAGTGGTGATTATCTGTGGTGAAACTGGCTCAGGTAAAACCACACAAATTCCCAAAATATGTTTAGAACTCGGCCGTGGTGTGGCAGGTCTAATTGGCCACACGCAACCGCGGCGCATTGCGGCGCGCTCGGTGGCTGCACGCATTGCGCAAGAGCTGAATTCGCCATTAGGTGAAGTGGTGGGTTACAAGGTGCGCTTTAACGATAAATTGAGTGAGTCTAGTTATATTAAACTGATGACAGATGGTATTTTGCTGGCGGAAACGCAAGGCGATAAATTTTTAAATGCTTATGACACCATTATTATTGATGAGGCACACGAGCGCAGTTTAAATATTGATTTTTTGTTAGGCTATTTAAAGCAGCTGCTACCTAAACGCCCTGATTTAAAAGTGATTGTGACCTCCGCCACCATTGATGCAGCGCGTTTTTCAAATCATTTTGTCGGTGCGCCAATTATTGAGGTGAGTGGGCGAACTTACCCAGTGGAGGTACGTTATCGCCCATTGGGTAAAGCTGGGTTTATCTCCCATGATATCAATTCAGATGATGCCATAGAAGATGACACTGATGAAGTGGATGCCACATCAAAAGTGCTGCCTAGTAATATTTTAGGCATTAAACGCAACCCCAAAACAGAAGCGCGATGGCTAGCCGAAGATGATGAAGAAGAGGCGATAGAAGAAGCTATTTTAGATGCGGCCGAAGATTTATTAAGACTAGGTGATGGCGATATTTTAGTGTTTTTACCTGGTGAGCGTGAAATTCGCGAAACAGCAGAACATTTGCGCAAATACCAAGGGCGCTCATCTAAGCTTAAGCATGTTGAAGTATTACCATTATTTGCGCGCTTAAGTATTGAAGATCAGCAAAAAATATTCCGTACCACAGGCATAAGAAGAATTGTGTTATCCACAAACGTCGCAGAAACTTCACTTACTGTGCCTGGCATTAAGTATGTGATTGATGCGGGTTTGGCACGTGTTAACCGCTACAGCTCGCGGGCTAAAGTGGAGCAGTTACAGATTGAAAAGATTAGTCAGGCAGCGGCTAAGCAGCGTGCAGGACGTTGTGGCCGTGTTTCAAGTGGGGTTTGTATTCGCCTGTACGCAGAAGAAGACTTTAACGCGCGCCCAGCTTTTACCGAGCCTGAAATATTGCGTAGCTCGCTCGCTAGTGTGATATTGCGCATGGCAGATTTGCGCTTAGGCGATGTGGCCGCGTTTCCGTTTATTGAGGCACCCAGTTCAAGACTCATCGCCGATGGCTATTTGCTACTACAAGAGTTAGGCGCGGTGAATGATCAGCGCGAAATTACTGAAGTGGGTCGTCAAATGGCGCGCTTACCGCTTGATCCGCGTGTAGGGCGCATGATTCTAGCGGCTAAACGTGAGGCTTGTTTAAATGAAATATTAATCATAGCCAGCGTGCTGAGTATTCAAGACCCACGTGAACGCCCCATGGATAAGCGGGAAGCTGCAACTAATGCACATGCTAAGTTTGCAGGAGAAGGCTCAGATTTTATGAGCTATCTCAAGCTTTGGGATTGGTATGGCCATGCACTAAAGACAAAAAAGTCAAATAAAGACTTGCTCAACCAGTGTCATGCTAATTTCCTCTCTTTTTTGCGCTTAAAAGAGTGGCGTGAGTTGCACGCACAGTTGTTAGACATTGCCCTTGAAATGGACTTTAAACTGAATGAAAAAGCGGCCAATTATGAGCAAATTCATAAAGCTTTATTAGCGGGGCTGTTGGGTAATATTGGCTTTAAAGACGGTGAGAGTGAGTCTTACGCAGGTGCGCGCGGTATTCGTTTTCATGTGGCACCAGGCTCCACGTTGAAAAAAACGCGCCCAAAATGGGTGATGGCGGCAGAGTTAATTGACACTACTAAGCTCTATGCGCGCTGTGTGGCTAACATTGAGCCAGATTGGATAGAGCCGCTAGCAAGAAACTTAACCGATAGCCATTACTCAGACCCAAGATGGGATAGGCGCTTGGGCATGGTGAATGCGTGGGAACGCGTAGCACTGTATGGCCTTACGATAATTCCAAAACGTCGCGTGCATTATGGGCCCATTAACCCGCAAGCATCACGTGAGATTTTTATACGAGAAGCGTTAGCTAATGGTGAGTTTGATACAAAAGCCAGCTTTTTCGTTACAAATAATCAATTAATCGCTGAAGTTGAAGCGTTAGAGCATAAAGCGCGCCGTCAAGATGTGTTAATCGACGAGCATCAATTATTTGCGTTTTACGATGCAAAAATTCCTGCGGATATTTTTAATGCGGCAAGTTTTGAAAAATGGCGAGCTGACGCAGAAAAAGTAAGCCCAAAATTATTGTATCTCACGCGTGATGATTTAATGCGTCATGGCGCTGATGCAATTACTGAGGTGCAATTTCCTGAAAAAATCATGCTCGATGGGCTAGAAACGAATTTAAAATACCGTTTTGAACCCAACCACGTGTTGGATGGCGTGACGGCTACCGTGCCGCTAGCGCTGCTCAACCAATTGAACCCTGTGCAAACTGAATGGCTAGTGCCAGGCATGTTGCGCGAAAAGCTCACCTATTTGATTAAAGCCTTACCTAAAACATTTCGTCGTGTATGTGTGCCTGTGCCTGATTTTGTGACAGGTTTTTTAGAATTGACTAATCATCAATACAACAAGCCGTTGCTAGAAACGTTAGCCAGTTATATACAGCACAAAACCACACTGAAAATCACGAAAGAAGATTGGGCTGCGAGTGAAATTTTACCGCACCATTTAATGAATTTTAGTGTGATTGATGATGCAGGGCGCGAGCTAGCCATGGGGCGCGATTGGCATGCCCTTAAAAAACAACTGGGCTCTGCTGCACAGCTGACCTTTAGAAACACTTCACCAGATATTGAAAAAACAGGCTTAAAACAATGGGATTTTGGAGATTTACCACAAACGCTGAGCTTTGAACGTGATGGCTTAAAAGTGATGGGTTACCCAGCGCTTGAAGATGATATAGAAACGGTTTCAGTCAAATTATTTGAAACCGAACGTGACGCTATTGTAAATCTACGTAAAGGCGCTTGCCGTTTAATGCGCTTTGAGCTAAAAGAACAAGTTAAACAGCTTGAAAAAAGCCTGCCCAATTTTAACCAGATTGCTCTGACGTTTAGAAATGCTATTTCACCCGAAGATTTGCGAGAAGACATGGTGGCCGCCATTGCCGACCGCGCATTTATAGGCGACGATGACTTGCCGCGCACCAATGCCGACTTTATGAAATTAAAACAACGTGCTAGAACACGCCTACCAGCCGTCACCGAAGCCATAGCGCGGATAGCGCAAGTGATTGCAACAGAGTATCAACTACTGATTGCCCAACAAAGCAAAATGCCCGCGACGGTAAACCGCTTAAAACGTGATTGTGAGCAGCAGGTGAGTGCGCTGGTATTTAAAGGCTGTTTTAGCCAAACGCCGTGGGAGCAATTGCAACACGTGCCGCGTTATTTAAAAGCATTGCGCTTACGTATTGAAAAACACCCAGCAAACCCAGACCGTGATGGCAAAAATGCCGCAAGTGTGGGGCAAATTTGGGATAAATGGCAGGCTAAAACCAATGCACTGAATAGCGCAAGCCTAGATATTTCACTAGAGTTGCAGTTATTTAGATGGCAAATTGAAGAGTTAAGAGTTTCACTTTTTGCGCAAGAATTACGCACCCCTTACCCAGTTTCGATTAAACGGCTTGAAAAAAATTGGAGTGAAATGCGTTTTTAAGTGAACATGAAAATACAACGTTCACAATTTGATAGTTTGTTGCTTAAACCACGGGGTGATAAGTTTATCCGCATTAATATTAGCCGAAATACGCTCATTGCGATTATTTTGTCGCTATTTTTACATGCGCTTGTGTTGCTGATAGTATTACCAAAACTACCATTAAACCAAGCAACATCAGCACCAACCACTTTAGAAGTTAGCCTTGCACAGCCTAATGATGTGCCAGAAACCTTGCCAACGCCTGTTGTGCCAGAAACTGTGCCAATACCACCAACTGAAAATAAGCCGATAATTAAAAAAGTGATTAAACGCATCAAGCCACTGCCAAAAGTGATGACTAAGCCAGCTAAAGATAAACAAAAACCCGTATTTACTGTCCCAAAAGAATTAGCGGCTGAAACGGCAAAGCACACACCGCCAGCAGCCGAGCCTGAAGTAAAAACACCGCAAGAAAAAACGCCACAAGTTAACGAGCCAACTGACATGGCTTCTTATGTCAAATCGCAGCAGGCCAAACGTAACATGGGTGAGTCTGATGCCGCAAGTCAAAATGCTGAAGCCATTGCCCGTGAGCAAGGGCCGACAGAAGATGAAAAACGCGATGCACGCATTAAAGAAAATTTAAAAGTGGGTACCAATGGTATTTTTGAAATTACGACCTTAAGTGGTCGTCATGCGGCGTTTACATTTAAAGGCTGGACCAATGACTATAGCAATGCACGGCGAGAATATTTTGAAGTGGAAGCTAGCACGGGCGAAGATGTGCGCTTATTAATGGTTAAAAAAATGATTCGTTTAATTCGCAGTCATTACAAAGGAGATTTTAATTGGGAGTCTCAGCGACTAAACCGCACCATCGTTAAATCTGCCAGAGTTGAAGACAATGCAGAGCTTGAAGACTTTTTGATGATGGAGTTTTTTGGTGCGCGCTACAAAAATACATGAGAGTAGTAAAATAAGAATACGTTAAAACTTTAGCTTTAATTGCGCTATATCATCATATTTTTTAATGTAATAAGCTAGCATTGTATTTACTTCATTAGGTCAATCATAAATTATGAGCCAACATCATCTAAAATCTCTATTTGCACCCAAATCTGTCGCCGTATTTGGGGCAAGTGACCGTGTTGACTCTATTGGTCAAATTGTATTTCAAAACATGCTGCAAAGCGGTTACAAAGGTAAGCTTTACCCCATTAATCCTAAACATACCATGGTACAAGGTTACCCAGCTTTTCCATCTATCGCCCATCTTGCCGAACCAGTAGATTTAGCCGTAATTGCTACGCCCGCAGTAAGGGTGCCAAGTATCATTGAGCAATGTGGGGCGCACCAGGTTAAAGCTGCCATAATTATTACGGCAGGTTTTTCAGAAACGGGAGATGCTGCGGGTAAAGCGTTAGAAGATGCGGTTTTAGTGAGTGCTCATCGCTATGGTATTCGCTTAATTGGGCCAAATTGTTTGGGTGTCATTCGCCCTGATATTGGTTTGAATGCCACTTTTAATAAGGGCAATGCCATTAGCGGCAATATTGCTTTTGTGTCGCAGTCTGGTGCGCTTTGCACGGCTATTTTAGATTGGGCTAATGCGAATGATGTTGGGTTTTCAAGTGTGGTATCAATGGGCGCTTCTATTGATATTGATTTCGGTGAAGTACTCGATTACTTAGTCTCAGATACCCAGACTAAAAGTATTTTGTTATACATCGAAGGTATTCATGATGCCCGCGGATTTATGAGTGCAATCCGTGCTGCAGCACGGATTAAACCAGTCATATTGGTCAAAGTAGGACGGCATGTTGCCTCATCAAAAGCGGTGATATCGCACACCGCCTCTATTGTGGGTTCAGATGATGCTTTTGATGCTGCGATTCGTCGTGCAGGTGCGGTGCGGGTGCAAACCATTACCCAGTTATTTTCTGCGGCAAAAGCACTTTCGTGCGGGTTTGACCCAACGGGGAATCGCTTAGCCATCGTCACTAACGGTGGCGGGCCAGGGGTTATCGCTACTGATTATGCTATTGATCTAGGTTTAAAAATTGCAGAATTATCAGAGCATACAATGGCCACTTTGAATGCAGTATTACCCGCGACATGGTCACATGGTAACCCAGTTGATGTCATTGGTGATGCGCAAGTAGACCGCTATCAGCATGCGGTTAAGGCTTGCCTGGAAGACCCTAATGTGGACGGCGTGCTGACCATATTAACGCCGCAGGCCATGACTAAGCCATTGGAAGTGGCAAATGCAGTGATTGCGTTAAGCAATCAGTATAAAAAGCCACTATTGGCTTCTTGGATGGGCGAAGCGCAGGTTCATGAGTCTCGCAAAGCCTTTAATCTCGCCAAAAAACCGAGTTTTAGAAACCCAGAGTCTGCCGTTGATGTTTTTTCCTTTTTATCGGCTTACCATCAAAACCAAAAGTTGTTGATGCAAATGCCTGGTCCGCTGTCACATCAACTTAAGCCCGATATTGAAAGTGCTCGCATCATTATAGAGAGTGCGCTGCAAGAAAAACGTGTCATTTTAAGTGAAATGGAATCTAAAGCCTTGCTGTCAGCATTTCATATTCCTATTGCACATACCATGGTGGCACGTTCGCCAAATGAAGCATTGCTCATTGCGCAACAGCTCGGTTTTCCTGTTGCCATGAAAATTAACTCACCAGATATTACGCACAAATCTGATGTAGGCGGCGTGATGCTTAATCTTACAAACGCGCAAGAGGTCCGCTCAGCTTATCAAACTATTATTGATAACGTGGCAAGTCAAAGCCCTAATGCGCATATTAATGGCATTTCTATCCAACCGATGATTGTTAAGCGCAATGGTCGTGAGCTTATGATTGGTGTGACCAATGACGCTGTTTTTGGCCCGATTATTACCTTTGGTGCAGGGGGTACAGCGGTTGAGATTATGGGCGATCGTTCAGTCGCACTGCCGCCTTTAAATAGCTTTTTAGTTAAAAATCTCATTAATGGCACACGTATCGCCAAAATGCTTGGTCATTTTCGCAATATGCCCCCTGTCAATATGCAAGCACTTGAAAGTGTATTGTTGCGAGTGTCTGAAATGGTATGCGAATTACCGATGTTAAAAGAAATGGACATTAACCCATTAATCATAGATGAAGAGGGGGTATTAGCGGCTGATGCGCGTATTATCGTGGATGTCAGCCGAAGCACTGAGCGTTATGAACACATGGCGATTTATCCTTACCCAACGCATTTGGTGAGCAATTGGCAATTAGCAGATGGCACTGATGTGACCATTCGACCAATTCGGCCTGAAGATGCATGTTTAGTACAAGATTTCGTTAAAAATTTATCTGAAGAAGCCCGTTATTTCCGATTTATGCAAAGTGTAGAGCAGCTGAGTGAATCCATATTAGTACGCTTTACACAAATTGATTATAGCCGTGAAATGGCCTTAATTGCCGTTCGCAATGAAAATGACCAAGAGGTTGAGTTAGGCGTGACACGTTATGCCATTAATCCAGATGGGGAAAGTGGCGAGTTTGCCTTAGTTGTTGCGGACAGCATGCGAGGCACAGGCCTAGGGCACAAACTGATGACCACATTAATAGATGTTGCCAGAAATAGAGGGTTAAAACGGATAGAAGGTGAAGTACTAAAAGATAACGCCAGCATGCTAAAGTTAATGAAGCATTTGGGTTTTACCGTCAAAACCAGTATTGAAGATAGCAGCATTAAAAGTGTGACTATCCATTTGTAAAAGTGTTGTATGCAAACAGCTTATATTTCTCATCCAGAGTTTTTAAAGCATGACATGGGGCCAGACCATCCAGAATGCCCAGCGCGCATGCATGCCATTACAGATCAACTGATGGCTTCTGGCTTGTTTGACTATTTAAGTCATGTCGAAGCGCCAAAAGTGAGTAAGCAGATATTAGCGCTAGCACATAGCACAACATATATTGACTGGGTTTTTGAAAACTCACCAGCGGCTGACTTAATTGATTTAGATGGCGATACCTTAATGAATCCATATACGCTCGATGCTGCGTTACTCGCAACAGGCGCTGTGGTAAAAGCGGTTGATTTAGTCATGGCAGGTGAAGTTAATAACGCTTTTTGTAGTATTCGCCCGCCTGGCCACCATGCTAAACGTAGTAGTGCAGCAGGTTTTTGCATATTTAATAATGTCGCTGTTGCCGCCGCTTATGCACTTAAACATTATGGTTTGCAACGCATTGCTATTGCAGATTTCGATGTGCACCATTGCGATGGCACTGAAGATATTTTTCATGATGATCCGCGCGTGATGGTGTGTTCAACCTTTCAGCACCCTTATTACCCTTATAGCAGCCCAGATAGTGGCAATGATCATATCATTAACGTGCCGCTCGCGGCGGGTTGCAATGGTGAGCAGTTTCGTACTGCGGTCACTGAGCATTGGCTACCCGCACTTGAACAATTTGCGCCAGAGATGATTTTTATTTCCGCTGGTTTTGATGCACACTGGGAAGACGACATGGGGGATGTTCTACTACATGAAAAAGACTATTTGTGGGTAACACAAGCGTTAAAAGTGGTAGCAAAAAAACATGCCAATCACCGTATCGTATCAGCACTTGAAGGGGGCTATGCTTTGCATGCGCTTGGCCGCAGCGTTATGACGCATGTTAAATGTTTGGCTGATCTGTAAATAAATTTTTGATTAAGGCTTTTTAACATAGCCAAATTTATTTAACGTTTATTCATAGTTGCGATACACTTCAAGGTCAGTGGGTAACACCGTATGTGGGCATGCAAATGGCGCTTTAATTTAATTAAGTTACTTTAAGATTGGGCAACTATGAAAAAAATCATCAAAACTAAATCTGAGTGGCAAAAGCAGCTCACACCACTGCAATATGAAGTCACACGCCTTGCGGAGACTGAGCGGCCTTTTACGGGTCAGTATGAAAATCACAAAGAAGCAGGTATTTATACTTGTGTATGTTGCAATACACCACTTTTTGAATCTGACACTAAATTTGACTCAGGCTGCGGTTGGCCGAGTTATTTTAGGGCACTGAACCCAGCAAACGTGCGTGAGTTGAAAGATTCATCACATGGCATGGTACGCACTGAAGTCATCTGCAATGTATGTGATGCACATCTTGGCCATGTGTTTAATGATGGCCCGCCGCCGACTGGTCTACGTTACTGCATTAATTCTGCGTCATTGAGTTTTGAGGCTAAAAAGGACTGATTTTTTAACTATTTGCAATAGCTTGAACTTTTGAAGTTTCTTGAACTTTTGAAGTTTAAAGTGTCATAATTTTGTATTAGAAATACAGATAAATAAAGCTTAAGGAAATATGCCCTTAATCTTGTTCTAATTATGACAATTCTCACCTCAAAATATTCCACTTCAATTAAAACATGAACCAACACTTATTTCCTAGAACACCAATACTCAATGGTAGCGATGAAGCGGCAACGCGTAAGACCATGAAAGCTTATCTGAATGCCACATTCAACCGCTACGAGCAATTGTTTGAAACGCTCGTGAATGAGCAGGCTTATCAGCAAAAATCGATCAGCTTACGACACCCATTAATTTTTTATTTTGGCCATACCGCGACTTTTTTTGTTAATAAACTGCTGTTGGCTGGCTTGTTGACTGAGCGTATTAACCCAAAATTTGAATCCATGTTTGCAGTAGGGGTGGATGAAATGAGTTGGGATGACTTAGACGAAGCGAATTATGACTGGCCAAGCGCTGCCGAGGTGAAGCAATATCGTGATCAAGTACGTGCGGCGGTAGAAAATCTTATCCAAACAATGCCGCTAACTTTGCCGATTGATTGGAACCACCCGTGGTGGGTGATTATTATGGGCATAGAGCATGAGCGTATTCATCTTGAAACATCTTCGGTGTTGATTCGTCAGCAAAGCTTAGATCTAGTAAAGCCACACCCAGCTTGGCAAGCTTGTAAACATTATGGTGAAGCCCCACAGAATGATTTAGTCAACATTCCTGCGGGTGACTTGCATTTAGATAAAAAAGAACAGGCTGCTTACTATGCTTGGGATAATGAATATGGCTTGCATGAGGCGCATGTTGCTACATTTTTGGCGAGCCGCTATTTGGTGAGTAATGAGGAGTTTTTAGCGTTTGTTTCGGCTGGTGGTTATGCACAAGATGCATTTTGGGCGGAGGAGGGCTTGAAGTGGAAAAGCTATGCGCAGGCAAGGCACCCAACATTTTGGGTACGTCAGGGGGATGATTGGCAGCTACGTTTAATGACTGAAGAGGTCGCCATGCCATGGAGCTGGCCAGCGGAGGTGAATTACCACGAAGCTAAGGCATTTTGTAATTGGAAAACGCAAACAACTGGGCTGAAAGTGCGGCTACCAAGTGAAGATGAATGGTATCGCCTGTATACGTTTGCAGGCATGGCTGAAGTGCCCAGCGAGCAAGTAGCGGCATCAAATATCCATTTAGATCACAGCGCATCGCCTTGCCCTGTTGATATGTTTTGTCACGGCGAAATATATGATGTAACAGGTAATGTTTGGCAGTGGACTGAGACTCCCATCTACCCATTTAGCGGGTTTAAAGTGCATCCATTGTATGACGATTTCACCACACCAACCTTTGATGGGCGGCACAATTTGATGAAAGGCGGCTCATGGATTTCATGCGGTAATGAGTCTTTACACAGTGCGCGTTATGCTTTTAGGCGTCACTTCTTTCAGCATGCAGGATTCCGTTATGTGGTTGGCGATGCGCTTAGTAGTTTGCCAGCCTCGCATTACGAAACCGATAAGCTCATCTCAGAATATGCTGAGTTTCACTATGGGGATAGCTTTTTTGGTGTTACAAACTTTATGCAAACGCTGGCCAATATTGCTATTAATGCCATGCAAGGCAAGCCAGCACGTAAAGCCTTAGATTTAGGTTGCGCATCAGGTCGCGCAACTTTTGAATTAGCGCGACATTTTGACCATGTTACGGGGATTGATTTTTCAGTGCGCCTGATAGAGTCTGGTGTGCAGATGGCTGAAACAGGCGAACTGCACTACACCTTGGTGGATGAAGGCCAATTAGTGAGCTATAAAACGCGCACCTTGGCAAGCTTGGGTTTAGATAATTTAAAAGGTAAGGTAGAGTTTTTGCAAGGCGATGCCTGTAATCTCAAACCAATATTGACTAACTTCGACTTGATATTCGCTGTTAATTTGATAGATCGTTTATACAGTCCTCAAAAATTTCTATCGCAAGTATATGAGCGACTAAATATTGGTGGCATATTACTGATTGCCTCGCCCTATACTTGGTTAGAAGAGCATACTAAACGCGAGGAATGGGTAGGGGGGTTTAAGAAAAACGCAGAAAATTACACTACGCTCGATGGCTTGAAAGAGCAACTTAGCCCGCATTTTCGCTTAATGACAACACCTGTGGATGTGCCTTTTGTGATACGAGAAACAAAGCGCAAATTTCAGCATTCTCTATCTGAAGTCACCCTTTGGGAGCGCATTGCTTGAGTGTTGATTTTGATAAAATCATCACGCGAGACGGCACGAATGCTGTTAAGCAAGACGGGCGCGCTGACTACTTTGGTACCGCTGATGTGTTGCCACTATGGGTGGCTGATATGGACTTTGCCGCGCCAGAAGTGGTGACAAAAGCACTAGCCAAACGCGCTGAGCACCCCATTTATGGCTATACTTTTTACCCAGATAGCCTATATGACGCGCTGATTGCTTGGCTACAAAAACGTAACAACTGGGCGGTGCAACGTGAATGGGTAGTGATGGCACCGGGTGTTGTTCCCTCGTTATTTGCCAGTGTGATGGCGTTCACAGCACCAAGTGAAGGTGTCATCATTCAGCCACCTATTTACCCGCCATTTTTTTCGGCAGTCACCACCAATGGCCGTCGTTTAATTGAAAATCCACTGGTTTTAAAAGACGGTATTTACACGATTGATTTTGAGCACCTAGAGCAATGTGCGGCGGAAGGTGCAAAAATGTTACTATTTTGCTCACCACACAACCCAGTTGGTCGCGTATGGAGCCAAGTGGAGTTAGAGCAGCTTTTAAGCATTACGCGCCGCTATGACATCACGATATTATCAGACGAAATTCACGGTGATTTGGTTTACCCAGATGAGAAGCATATTAGCTTAGCCACGTTAGCGAATGAGAGCGATAAAATCATCACTGCCATTGCACCTAGCAAGGCTTTTAATATTGCAGGGCTTGGGTTGTCTGCGCTGATTGTGCCTAATTTTGAGCAGCGAAAAAAACTAAAAGTAGTCTTTGAAAGCCTGCATATGGGAAACACTAACCCGTTTAGCATTACGGCTTTTGAAGCCGCTTATCGAGATGGTGAGGCTTGGCTAAATGCACTACTAATTTATCTGCGCGATAACCGCGATTTTGTGCGTGATTATCTCAACAAATATCTGCCTAACATTCGCCTTATTCAGCCACAAGGCACGTATCTTTTGTGGTTAGATTGCCGAGGTTTAAACATGACGGATGCACAACTTGAGGCATTTTTTGTGCAAGAAGCTAAACTTGGGTTAAACGCTGGCAGGTCTTTTGGCAAAGCTGGCAGTGGGTTTATGCGGCTTAATATTGCATCTCCACGTAGCGTGCTAGTAGAAGCTTTAGGGCGAATACCTATTCGTTGAGACCTTTGCAGAAAAGGTGTTTTCTGCTCAATATTTCTTATTTCGTCATTCTCGCGCAAGCGGGAATCTATTTTAGCTTGGTTAACTTTAGCGTGGTTTATAAAGTCAAATTGGATTCCCGCTTGCGCGAGAATGACAAATGGTAGGGGGTTTTTATAAAGCTTATCGCGCAATCAATAGCGCTCCTACTAAAAATTCGGTTTGTGCAAAAGCCTTATATTAACTTAAAACTGCGTGAGCATTTTTCTCATTGCCGCTTCATCTAAGCCTTTGCCTATCAGCACCATGCGGTTTTCGGGTTCATCCTCAGTCCAACCCTCCAATAGCGTTGGCGGATAGGGAGTAAAATGTACCGCGTGAATTGCCAATGGTGCAGGCTGGTCTGCCGCGTGAATAATGCCTTTTAAGCGCAAAAGTTTATCCCCATGCACTTGGCATAAGCGCAAAATCACTGGCTTTAAATCGCGCCAATTCAACGGGCTAGGTAAAGTCACGGTAAAACTGCTAATGTCATCGTGCTGGCTCGCTTGCGGCAATGTGCCTTTAGGTTTAAGTGCGCTATTGAGCGGCGCACGCAACCAGCGTTGCGGTTCAGCGCGTTTACCAGTGGGGTCAAACAAGCCAACATCAATAATATAATCTGGGTCAATTTCGCCATGGGCTATTTTATGCTGCGTAGCCCCTGGGTTGATTTCAATGAGTTTTTCTTTAAGCGCGTTGATTTGTTCGGGGCTGGCAAGGTCAGTTTTGGTGAGCACCAACACATCCGCCACCGCCGCTTGTTTGCGTGCTTCGGCGTGCTCTGCTAGCTGTTTTAAGCCATAAACGCAATCAATTGTTACCACTACCGCATCAAGTCTAAACACGCTTTCTATCACAGGCTCGTTCAATAAATTGCCCAAAATCGGGCCAGGGTCTGCCATGCCCGTGGTTTCTATCACCAAGCGGTTAAATTGCGGAATCGCTTGCAGCGCGCGCTTAAAAAATAAATCACGCATGGTATCAGCCAGCTCATTTTTGAGCGTGCAACATACGCAACCACTTTGTAGCAACACCGTGTTATCGGCAATTTGCTCGCTCTCTACCTGCGTGGCTAAAATGTGGTCTAGCCCCGTGTTGCCAAGCTCGTTAATAATCACTGCACTATCTTTCATTTGCGGATTGCTCAGCAATTTATTCAGCAAGGTGGTTTTGCCGCTGCCTAAAAAGCCAGTGAGCAGGGTGACGGGGATGCGATTGTCCATAATTAAATGTTAATATTTAAAAAGTAACATTGTAACGTTTTTGTATGGTTTTATACTTAAGCGTATTGATGCTGAATTGTGTTATTGTAGTGCAAATGAATTACATGAACTTTTGATTTATGTATTAAAACCATATGGAGTATTAGTATGAAAACTGCCACCATCCCAGCATTACGTGTAGAGCCACAATTAAGAGAAGCCGCGCAGAGCGTGCTGGTAGAGGGCGAAACCCTTTCAAGCTTTTTAGAAGAATCGCTCAAAGCTAATATTGAGCGCCGTTTGCACAATCAGGCTTTTATTGAGAGAGGCATAGCGGCGCGTGATGAAGCCAAGCAAACGCAAGAATATTACTCAGCAAAAATTGTGCTGGGCGAACTAGCAGACATGCTTAAAAAGGCTTAGCTTTGGCCTACCAAGTTAGGTTAACCAAAGCCGCGCGAGAAGATTTAAAGCGGCTTTATGGCTTTTTATTAGTGCAAGATAAGCCAGCCGCAGCGCGAGCATTAACCACTATTGAGCAAGCCTTTGAACTGTTAAAATTTTTTCCATTCACTTGCCGAAAAGCGCAAGCAGATAACCCATTTATGCGCGAGCTACTGATTAGCTTTGGCGCCAATGGCTATGTGGCACTTTTTGAAATTGAAGAAGATAATATGGTCACGATTTTAGCGGTGCGACACCAGCGTGAAGATGATTACTTATAACACCAAATAACAAAGGTAAAGCATGAACCTTTTAGAAACCCTAAAAACCGCCAAAAGTGAAGAAGACGTTAAAGACGCTTACATCAAAGCACTGGGCTTAAAAAATCTGTCTAAAAACCTCATTGATATTCAAACTAAAGAAATTTGGTTTGAGGCCAAAGATAAACCCAGCTCTACTTACGCCATGTTTACGCAGTTGCTGCACTATGTCGATGCAGCCCTTAAAAAAGGTGAAAGCGTACCGCCATTTTTAGCGGTGATCGATACCGCCAAAGCCGCCTTGATGAAAACCACCGATGTGATGCCGCTGTTTAAAGACAAAACCATTAAATGGGGCAAATCGGCCAGCCAGTTTGAGCAACAAACTTTAGAGCAAGTTTCTACTTACATTGGCACGCATTTTGTCTCGTTTAAAATTGAAACGCACGAGCAAGAATTTATCAACACCGTTAAACTCGCCATTAAATCGGGCGAGATTATCCGCACGCAAATTACGCCAGATAACCTAAAACAAGTATTTGATAAATGGGTGGCGCTCATCGGCAAAGAGCTTTCAGGTGTAGATGAAACCGATTACGCCTTACTATTTTTTGCCGACATTATGCACGATGGCAAAACCGCCACGCATGAAAACCTGCCCGCAAGGCTACTGCACGATGGTGAAAAACCTGTTTTTTTGCTTAATAACAAAACTTATAACCTTGGCAATTACGAAGGCTACCGCCAATTTTGGATGATTTATCACAAACCGCCACAGCCAGAATACCGCAATTATTTACTAGAGCGGCGCGACAGCTTAATCCCGCTCGATGAACGCAGTTTTAAAGGCGCGTATTACACGCCACTTGCCGTGGTCGATAAAGCTTATGACTTGTTAGCCGAAACCCTAGGCAATAATTGGCAAAAAAATTACGTAGTGTGGGATATGTGCTGTGGCGTGGGCAACCTAGAAGTGAAACACAGCAACCCACGTAATGTGTTTATGAGTACCTTAGACCAAGCCGATGTGGATGTAATGAAAGCCAGTAAAACTTGCGTAGCCGCCACGCGCTTTCAGTATGATTATTTGAATGACGACATTGCTGATGACGGCAAAATTGATTACAGCCTTACCAATAAAGTGCCGCCAGAATTACGGCAAGCCATTGCGGAGGGTAAGAAGATACTGGTGTTGATTAACCCGCCTTATGCGGAGGCTGGAACTGATGTAAGTAGCAGTGAAAAAGCAAATGTTTCTAAAACTAAATTTGCAGAAATTGCTATGAGTAAGTACGGCAAAGCCACTAACGAGTTGTTTACACAGTTTGTCGCTCGAGTTGCACAAGAAATGCCAACTGCCACTGTAGCAATGTTTAGTAAGCTTAAATATGTGAATGCGCCAAATTTTGAAAAATTCAGAGAGAGTTGGAATGCTAAATATTTGGGCGGTTTTGTTGTTGCAAGTAAGGCATTTGATGGGTTAAGTGGCAACTTCCCAATTGGATTCTTAGTATGGGAAACCAACCAAGCTAGCAATAAAAAGCGACCAATTACACAAATCGTAACGCAGGTTCTGGATAAAAATGCTCAGCCGATTGGTGAAAAATCTTTTTACAACTTGCCAAATGAAGCATTTATGAATGTTTGGGTTGACCGACCAAAATCAAATAAAACACAAATAATTCCTATCAAAAATACCGTATCACCTGCTGGACTATCAAAATCATCATTGAGTTTATGGTCAGATAATGCAATTGGATACATGCGCTCATCAGCTAATGATATTCAACATGCAAATCAACACACAGCTTTATTCTCATCTGCTTATAGTGATGGTCATGGCTTTTATTTAAACCCTGATAATTTATGGCAAGCCGCCATCGTTTTCTCAGTGCGCCGCCTCATTAAACCCACGTGGCTAAACGACCGCGACCAATTTTTACAGCCCACAGAACCACTCACCGATGCATTTAAAACCGATTGCTTAATTTGGATGCTGTTTAACGGTAGCAACCTAACCGCCAGCGCGAACGATTTAGAATGGAACGGCAAAAAATGGTCAATCGTGAACCATTTTATCCCGTTTATCGAGGCGGAAGTGGGCGCACCAGAACGCTTTGAGAGCGATTTTATGGTGCAATATTTAAAAAATCTACCACCGCTTAAAGCCTCTTTGCCTGTCATTTCCGCGAAAGCGGAAATCCAAATTAAAACCGATAAAAAAATGGATTCCCGCTTTCGCGAGAATGACCATAGCGATTATTGCGGATTATCAGCAGAAGCCAATGCAGTCTTAAAGGCTGGTCGTGTTTTATGGCAAGCCTATTTTAGCCAAACAGATGAACATGGCGTGCGTGAAAGCTTAAAACTTAACCGTGCTGATGTTGGCTGGTATCAAATTCGTAAAGCGTTAGAAGCGCGCAATAGCAATGGTTTTAGCCAACCTATCAGCTTTGAAGCCTTTAAAACCGCTTATGAAATATTGGGCGATAAATTGCGCCCACAAGTGTTTGCGCTTGGGTTTATGCGGGCTTGATAAATACAAAAACGCAAGCTTAAAGATGTTTGTTAAACGTACAGAGTTTCTCGAATTTTTTACTTAATTTTAACTATTTCGAAGCATAAAAATCCCCCGAGAGATTTTTGTGCCTCTGCAAGCCAGTCTGTATGCGGCTTACAGAGGTGCGAAATAAGATGAGGTGTTTTTAAGCGTGTTTTCGTTAAGCTAACTGTTGACGATATATGCCCTAAAACTTAAAGGTATTGTAGGAGCGCAATTGATTGCGAGAATGCCTTTAAGGTTAGAATAATTTTCCAAATTTCAAACAAAATTGCTAAAGAACTCAACAAAACATTTTGTATTTTGAGTAGATAATCGCGCAATCAATTGCGCTCCACCCTAAAATCTATTTACGCAAAGGTCTTTGTTAAGCTAAAGCACTGCCGCGCCCAAATTATTGATGTCATTTTCACCACGCTCGTACACCACTTGCGCACGGCCAACCAATAATGGGTCAACAGCGCCTATGGCTTCTAAATCTTTATTTTTGTAGGGCAGTTTGTGCAACACGTAGCGCATGGCGTTGAGGCGTGCGCGTTTTTTGCAATCTGACTTCACTACCGTCCAAGGGCTTTCTGCGGTGTCGGCATGAAAAAACATCGCTTCTTTGGCTTTGGTGTAGTCGTCCCATTTTTCAAGCGAGGCGAGATCAATCGGGCTGAGTTTCCATTGTTTAAGTGGGTGCACTTCGCGTTCTTTAAAACGGCGGCGTTGCTCTTTGCGGCTAACAGAGAACCAAAACTTAATCAGGTGAATGCCGCTACGGACTAAGTGTTTTTCAAATTCTGGGGCTTCACGCATAAACTCTAAATACTCTTCATTGGTGCAAAAGCCCATCACGCGCTCAACGCCTGCGCGGTTGTACCAAGAGCGGTCAAATAACACAATTTCACCCGCGGTGGGTAACTCTGAAACATAACGTTGAAAATACCATTGGCCGCGCTCAACTTCACTCGGCTTTTCAAGCGCTATTACGCGTGCGCCACGTGGGTTGAGGTGTTCCATAAAGCGTTTTATAGTGCCGCCTTTGCCCGCTGCGTCGCGGCCTTCAAAAATAATCACCACGCGTTGGCCCGTTTCTTTTACCCAAGCTTGTAATTTAAGCAGCTCAACTTGTAGTTTGTATTTTTGATTTTCGTAACTGCGGCGTGAAAGCAAGTTTTTATAAGGGTAGGCACCTTCGCGCCAGTCGCTGGCTAATGCATTATCAGCAGTTTTAATGGTTTGCGTATTGCCAACAACAGTGCCTGCCAGCATGTTTTTGAGTGCGGCTGCATCGTCGGGAGATGCACCATCAAGTATAGTTTGTAAAGCGGCTGAAATTTGCGCAGGGTTCATGTCTGACATACGCTCAACAATGTTTGATACAGCCGCTGCTTTTGCCTCGCGCGCAGCCGCAACTTCTTTATTAACGGTGATGTCAGCAACATTACTGGGCGTGATGACAGGGGGCTTTGCAACGCGATTTGAGCGCTTAGCTGTGGTGCTATTGAGCGTTGAGTCTGTGTTGGTTTTTGTTGCCATGTTCGTTCCTTAATTTATCTCTTGTTATATTATGTTATGCCTTTGTTATAGCTTGTCAATCACCTAAATCAACCATTACATTAAAAGCGCCAATATTTTCTATGAATGTTATTTAAGTTGCGTGTGCAGCACAAAAACTTTAGGTGACTCATGTATCATGGCGGTAATTAGCTATGAGTTAGAGATATGAACGTATTTTTTGAAGAAGATGGTAGTTTTAAAGTCGCCAATATCATGAGCGAGACTGATAGTGCGCTACAGGTGGAATCTGCCAGTGGTAAACGTAGCAAAATTAAAGCCAATACGGTGCTATTACGTTTTGAAGCGCCGCTAGCAGGCTTTATGGAAGCCGCTAACCTTGAGGCGCAAGGCTTAGATTTAGACTTTTTGTGGGAATGCTGCGGTGAAGTCGAGTTTGGTTCTAATGAGTTTGCCACTGAGTATTATGGCCGCAAACCTAGTCCTACCGAAACTGCAGCCATTGCCATTAAGCTGCACAGCGCACCTGTGTATTTTAACCGCAAAGGTAAAGGCCGCTATAAGGCCGCACCAGCCGAAATTTTAAAAGCAGCACTGGCTGGGCTTGAGAAAAAACGTTTGTTGGTCGAAAAAATGGCGGGCTATGTTGCGCAACTTAAAGCACACACGATGCCAGATGAACTGATGCAAAAGCTCGACATGCTGCTTTACGCACCCGATAAAAATAGCTTTGAGTACAAAACCTTAGATGCTGCCGCCAATGACTTAAAAGTCAACCATATTAAGCTGCTACAAGCCTGCGGGGCGATTCCATCGGTGCCTGATTACCATTGTGGCGCGTTTTTGCGAGAGTATTTTGCCAAGGGTACAGGCTTTAATAGTGAAGAAATTGCGACAATTCCAGAAGATTTAGCTTTAGCGCCCGCCGAAGCGTTTAGTATTGACGATAGTACCACCACCGAAATTGACGATGCTTTTTCAATACAAACTTTGGCGGATGGTATTACCCGCGTTGGCATCCATATTGCCGCGCCAGCATTGGGTATTTTGCCAGACTCTGCCTTAGATGTTGAGGTGATGCAGCGTTTATCCACCGTGTATTTGCCAGGCGATAAAATCACCATGTTGCCAGAGGCCGCTATACGGCCTTTCAGCTTAGATGCAGGCGAAATTAAACCCGTGTTATCGCTATATTTAGAGGTGGCGAATGATTTTTCGATTGTGCGACGTGAAAGTAAAGTAGAGCGCATCAAAGTGAAAGATAATTTGCGCCACGATACGCTAGAACCCTATTTTAATGAAGAAACTTTAGACGCCGATAGTGGGCACCCGTATTGGGCACAGTTACATTTTTTGTTTAACTTAAGTGAGTCACTTGAGAAAGCACGCGGCAAATACGACCCGACTAAACCGCCACAAACGGACTATAACTTTTATGTCAATAATGGTGTAGTGAGCATTATCGGCCGCCGTCGTGGCTCGCCGATAGATAAGTTGGTCGCCGAGCTAATGATAGAAGCCAACCAACAGTGGGGTGCTTTGTTAGCCACGCATGAAGTGCCAGGGTTATACCGTGCGCAAATGGGCGGTAAAGTGTATATGACTACAAAAGCCGAGCCGCACCAAGGCTTGGGTGTGGCGCAATATACGTGGAGTACTTCACCATTACGCCGTGCGGTTGATTTAATTAACCAGCGGCAAATTATCAGTGTGGTGCAAGGCACTGCGCCAGTTTACCCGCCAAAAAGTGATGCCTTGACCACTCACATGCGCAACTTTGAGCTCACTTATAAAAGCTATAGTGATTTTCAAGCGCGTATGGAGCGTTATTGGAGTTTACAGTATTTAATTCAAGAAAACATTGAAGAGGTACATGCAACAGTTTGGCGCGAAAATATTGTAAAAATTGATTTTCCACCTTATATGACTAAAGTTTATGGTTTACCAGAGCTTAAAGCTGGCACACGTGTCGGCTTAAAAGTTCAAGAGATTGATACCTTAATGATAGAGCTGCGCACCAAATTTATGAGCGTACTTGACGAAGCCCCCGCAGTGCTAGCCGTAGATGAAGAAGAAGTGTTTGTTGAAGCATTGCCAGTAGCTGAAGCACCAAAAGATGAAGCATTAAAGATAGGAGATACACCAACGGCTGAAGTCAACCAAGCGGCGGTAGGTTAATGTTTCGTTTTGCAAAACACTTAATGAAAGTGATGAAAAGTGATGCTATTGATGTGAGCGAAGTAGATGGCGTGCGATCTCTACATTTAGGGTCAGAGACCATTCAAAGTGCCATGCGTGTTCGCAATCCCAATGCTTTAGAGCTCACTTACACGCGTGGCATGATGTGTTTTTTATTGTTTAATACACAGGTTAAAAATGTACTTTCTATCGGCTTGGGTGGTGGCTCTATTGCTAAGTATACCCATGCTTACTGCCCAGAAATAATAAGTACTGTCATTGAGCTTAACCCAAAAGTGATACAAGTCGCGCGCAGCCAATTTTACTTGCCTGAAAATGATGACCGCTTAACGGTGATTGAAGGCGATGGCTTACAATATTTGACTGAGCACCCAGAAAGCGAAGAAGTTTTATTAATTGATGCTTTTGATAGCCATGGTATTCCGTCAGATTTTTGTAGCCAAGACTTTTTTGATCTTTGTGCCAGCTGCTTAACACTGAACGGTATTTTTGCTATTAATTTATGGGGTAGCGATAAAAACTTTGATATTTATTTGCAACGCATTGAGCAAAGCTTTAAACAAAAAGTGTTGGTGTTGCGCACAGCTAACCCAGGTAATACCGTGGTATTTGGCTTCAATAAAACGCCTAGTAACTTAACGCTCACTAGTTTACGTGAGCGTGCAAATACATTAGAAATTACGCATAAAATAGAGTTTAATCATTTTGTTGGACGCTTAATCGATGACAACCCAACGCAGCAAAATAAATTGATATTTAAAAATGAAAAAATTGACTAAACATTTGATAGCCTTAGTGTTATTGATATTAGCCATGCAAACGGCCGTGGCTGAAGATGTAAAATTGGTCGCTGCTGCACGTAGCCAAATTGGCGTGACGCAACAATATGACCCGCAATATACAAAGTTAGCTTACCCAAATGGCGATGTAGCGATGGTAAAAGGCGTTTGTACAGATGTGGTGATACGCGCACTGCGTGTTGCACACCACCTAGATTTACAACAATTAGTGCATCAAGATATGGCTAAAAATTTTTCGCTATACCCAAAAATGTGGGGTTTGAAAAAACCAGACAGTAATATTGACCATCGGCGCGTACCTAATTTACGAGTTTACTTTAAGCGACATTGGCAAAGCTTTGCGCCACCGTTTGATATGCGTGGTGATTATCAAGCGGGGGATGTTGTGACCGTAATGCTACCAGGCAATTTACCGCATATTATGTTGGTGAGTGATGCTAAAGAAAAGTTGCCAATTGAAATGAATAGAAACCAAAATCCGTTGGTGATTCATAACATTGGGCGAGGCACGCGAGAAGAAGCCAGTTTATTTACTTATAAAATCACCGGGCATTATCGTTTGCCCAATAAAATTTAAAGTCATTAAAATGCAATGATAAGGATATTCAACATGTATAAAAAAAGGTTTAGTGTTTCTATTGTGAGCGTCATGCTTTGGCAACTACTGGGGCAAAGTGTAGCCCATGCAGAAATAAGCTATAAAGCCGCCATGGACGTGATTGCGCAATGCCAAGATGACGGTGATGTTGAAGCAAGTAAGATTAAATCGGCCGTTGAAGTTTTAAAAAAGAAAGCAGAAAGCGGTGATGTTGAAGCTCAAGTTCAATTAGGCGATCTCTACGCTGACAGTGTTTGTGTGAGTGATGGCGACACTAAACAAGCTGTGACCTGGTATAGTAAGGCTGCCAATGCTGGCGATGTGGAAGCACAAAGTAGGTTAGGTGGTTTATATTACAGCCAAGAAGATTACACAAAATCTGCGGAATGGTATGAAAAAGCAGCGGCAAAAAATGATGTTAATGCAGCGTATATTTTAGGCATTTTATACACCAAAGGTAAAGGGCTTGCTAAAAATGAAACGCTAGCAACGCAATGGTTTAACCAATATGGCAAGAGTGATGCAAAAAACTTAGCTATTGTAGGCGCTTTGTTTGCCGATGGTTATGATGTGCCGCAAGACTATAAAAAAGCCATGGATTGGTATTTACGCGCAGATAAAAAAGGTGATAACCAAGCAAAATATAGCATTGGCGAGCTTTATGCGAATGGCAATGGCGTACCCAAAGATAACAAAATGGCGAGCGAGTGGTTTAGCAAGTGGGCTGAAAATGGCGTGCTAGCGGATAAAACAAATTTGGGCCACATGTACCGAGATGGTTATGTTGTTGCGCAAGATTATCAGCAAGCCATGGATTGGTATCTTAAAGCTGAGGCCTTAGGCGATGCAGAAGCGATTAATAATGTGGCTTGGTTGTATCAAGAAGGTAAAGGCGTAACGCAAGACTATGCCGTAGCACTGGAGCGATACAGAAAATCTGCCGCCAAAGGTGATGCTTATGGGCAATATCAAATTGGTTGGTTTTATGAATATGCGCATGGCGTGCCGCAAGATGATAAACAAGCCTGGGCGTGGTATCAAAAAGCCGCTCAGCAAGGTGATGCCGACGGAGAATATAAAGTTGGTTGGTTTTATGATAATGGCGTCACTGTGCCAGAAAATAGTAAAAAAGCTTTTGCATGGATAGCGCGTGCCGCCATGCAGGGGACATCAAAAGAGGCGCAAGCTTACTTAGGCTGGATGTATGAGCAGGGTAGAGGTGTTGAGAAAAATGACAAAAAAGCGGTCTATTGGTATCGTAATGCAGCTATCGGTAAAAATGTAACAGGGCAATATAACTTGGCTTTAGCCTATGCTAATGGCACGGGTGTGAAGCAAGATGATTTAAAAGCCAACTTGTGGTATATGCTTGCGGCTGCTCAAAAAGATGCTGATGCGCAATACAATTTAGGCAATCGCTACGAAAGTGGTCAAGGTTTTACTGTTAATCACCAAAAAGCCATTCAGTATTATCGATTATCTGCAGCGCAAGGTAATGTTGACGCGCAAAATAACCTAGGTTACAAATATCAAAATGGTGAAGGCTTGAAAGAATCCTCCATAATGGCTTATGCCTTATATCGCGTTTCGGCCAATAAAGATGTATCAAATGATGGAAAAGCAAAAATTAATTTAAAAGATATCGCTAAAACCATGCAAAAAGCAGATATTGCAAAGGCCGAGCAGTTAGCGCTTGAAATGGAAAAGCCTAGTAACTTATTAAATACGATAGACACTTTTAGCAAAAACTAGCCTTGTTTTAATTAACAACAGGATAAAACCGCATGGAACTCCAATATTTTGCCACTTGCCCACGCGGCTTAGAGGCGCTTTTAAGCGATGAGCTTAAAGCCCAGCAAGCCCGCAATGTGCAAATCACCGATGGTGGGGTGAGCTTTATGGGCGATTTAGCCGTGTGTTACCGTGCCAATTTACACTCAAGAATAGCCACACGTATATTAGTGCAAGTAGGGCGTGGTCAATATGCCAGCGAAGATGACTTATATCAAGCCGCTTATAAGCTGAATTGGCCTAATTTATTTGATGTAAAACATGATTTTATGGTGAAGGTGACAGGCGTTAAATGCCCACTCAAAAGTTTAGAATTTGCCACCTTGCGCATTAAAGATGCCGTATGCGATAAATTTAGGCAAGCCGTAGGCTCACGGCCTTATAT